>JAISOV010000036.1 GCA_031275405.1 Clostridium sp.
CCACCAGGAGCCTGCCTTCCGCGTCCTCCCCTCCGGCTTCCGCCTCCACGATCCGCAGCAGGACCTCATAGTCTTTCTCAGGCAGCGCGTACCCGGGCTGCGGCTCTTTCTCCATGACCTGGAAGCCCACTACCCTCTGGCCGGAGGCCGCCACGGCCGCCATCCCCACGGCGGAGCTTTTCCCGTCCGCCAGGCAGGCCGCGTCCAGCTTCATCAGGGAGACCTGGGCATACTCCAGCTCCCCCTCAGGGAAGCCGAACATGCCGCAGCAGCCTAAAAGCAGCAGCAGAACGGCCGTCAGGACACCTAAGGCTCGTTTATACATAAGATTTCTTCTCATACCCTTTCTTGCTGTTTTCGAGGGGCTTTGCTCCATCATGGAACCGCCCGCAGCCCTTGGCAAAAGCCAAAGGAGCAACCCAAATTTTTCATATATTATATTTTATACAGCAAGTCCTGAAAATATTTCTAGGACTTGCAACTTTATGAAAATTTTATGGTTTGTGAAGCGGATTCATGCTATCCTATCCGTAGGATAGGATATAGGCCGAATGGCCATGCCCTTGCCATGACTGCGGAGCAGTCGTCATGGTATCCTAAATACCAAATTCCGCGGCAACGTTCAGAAAGGTGCCTCTCATGAAAGAAGCGAACCCTGCAAGCAGGAAACATCTGGAAGGTGTTTTTTGTACCACCAAAAAAAACGGGGAAGTTTCCTACCGTTCCTCCCTGACCTACCGGCGCAAGCACATCAGCCTGGGCAGCTACCGCACGGAAGACGCCGCCCACCTGGCATACCGGGCTGCGTCGGAACTGGTCGCCCCAGGAAGCCGGATCTCCCTGCGAGACTACGAACCGTCCTCTCCCCTGCCTTTCGAGAAATGGGTCGTCCTGCTGAACTTCCGGGATAACGGGCTTTATCTGGGTGTTCCTATTTATATCCGCCCCCGGTTCTTCTATTATTATCTGTCTCCGGATCAGATCCTGAAATTCGACAAGGACGATCTGTTTTATTATGCTTCCCGAAAGATCATGTGCCGGGGCAGTCGTTATTTTGTCGCCGATTATGGAATGCAGGTGAGCATCGCTTCCCGTTACGGCATCCGGAGCTATGCCGTAACGGAGGTGGATTACCGTTTCCGGAACGGAGATCCTACGGATTTCCGCCGTGAGAATATCGAGATCCTGAACCGCTTCCACGGCGTCAGAAAAATCATGAAAAACGGACGGTGCCTTTACGCCGCCCGCATACACATCCGTGGAAATTTTCTCATCGGAACCTATGAAACAGATGTGGAAGCCGCGATCGCCTATAATAAAGCCATTGACATCCTACGGAAAAAGAACGTCACGAAACGGTTCCCGCCCAACTATGTGGAAGAGCTGTCCGCACGGCAGTATGCGGAGCTTTATTCCAAAGTAAAGATTTCCCCCCGTATCCTGTCCTACTGCCCGCCATGACGACAGTCCGTACCGCCTGCCGGCCGCAACGTTATTTTTCCGAATAATCCACAAAACTGATATTCAGGTTCGCCAGCCCGGCAATGCCGGATATGGAAGCGGAAGTCGTATACTGCCACATCGTGAATCGATAGGGATAGTCCGGAATGTCCGCTGCTTGCGAGAGCCACACGTCATAGGCGGTCAGCCTGGACAGATCAATCCGTTTGATCAGCCACTCCTTGTTCCCATAAATCATGGGGATGTAGCCCGCAGCCTTCACGGTGTCCAGAAAAAGCTTGGTGAGCGTCGTCTTTTCCTCTTTGCTGAGCGCCTCCACTCTGGCGGTGTCGTTCTCCACATACTCCATGTCGAAAACCACGGGGAAACGCACCTCATGATCCCGGATCTGTTCCAGTACCAGGTCGGCTTCTTCCAGCGCCTCTTCCTGGGTAAGCGCCTGGGAAAAGAAGTAAACGCCGATTTCCAGCCCGGCATCGGCTGCCCGCTTGATATTGTCCGCAAAATAATCGTCCACAGTCAGCTGCCCGCTGCCGTAGCCCCTCGCCCCCACCCGGAGCATGACATAATCCACTCCCGCTTTTTTCAGCTTGACAAAATCCACATAGTCCTGATATTTAGAGATGTCCGCGCCTAAGTAGGACGCCTTTTTGCCGTTTACGTAATATTTCATCAGGCCGGACTGCGAAACGAGGTTCGTAAAATCATATCCCTGCTTGGGCAGATACGGGCTGATCAGCACCCATTCCTCCTTTCCGTCCGCATACCGGATCAGCGTATGCTTACCGTCAGTCGCCGGGTCGGTCGCCGCCGTCTCTTTCACAGGATCCGGCTTCGGTTCCTCCGCCTGGCTTTGTGTCTCTTCCGGGTACAGATCCCAGAAATCCAAAGAATCCGGCGTCAAAGCGGCATCTTTTCCTAATTTTTCCCAGTCAAAAGTTTCGCTCTGGGTTTCCTCCCCCGACTGCGCAGATCCTGCCCTGTCGGCTCCTTCCCGGCTGTTTCCGCCGCCGATCCCTCCGTTGAGCAAAAGAACCGCGAGCAGAATCGCCCCGACAAACAAAGTGACCGCCATCGTCGCCGATACCATGGCCGGCGTCATTTTTGAGGATTCTTTTGAGTCGTCCGGCAGCCGCATTCCCATCTCCTTTTCCTCAGCTGGCCGCGCTGAGTCTGTTCACCAGTTTACCACGATTGCCTTTTTCGGGCATTTCTCCTGACAGGCGCCGCAGGAAATGCACTTGTCATAATCGATGACCGCATGGAACTCCTCCACTTTGACCGCCCCCGCCGGACAGGCTTTCACGCACAGGGCGCAGCCGATACAGCCTGCCTTACAGGCTTTCATCGTGACGGGGCCTCTGTCCGTGGACATACAGCCGACGACCTGTTTCGCCTCATAAGGAATCAGGGCAATCAGCTTCCTAGGACAGGCTTCCACGCATTTCCCGCAGGCCTTACAGCTTCCCTTGTCTACGACGGCCACTCCGTTCCGGATCCGGATGGCCCCGAAAGGACAGCTTTCCACGCACGTTCCGTATCCCAGGCAGCCGCTCCGGCAGGATTTCGGGCCGCCGCCCGGCACAAAGGCCATGACCCGGCAGTCTTCGGCCCCAAAATACCGGTAATGGCTGCCTGCCTTCTCGCAGTCTCCCCCGCAGCGTACATAGGCGTTCCGGCGTACCGTGGCCTGCGCCGCGACCCCCATGATCCGCGCGATCCGCTCTCCGGCGCTTTCGCCGCCTACCGGACAGGCGTTGACGGGCGCTTCTCCTTTGACAATGGCTCCCGCCAGTCCGGAACAGCCCGCGTAGCCGCAGCCGCCGCAGTTGTTCCCGGGCAGAGCGCTCTGTACCGCTTCTTCCCGTTCATCCGCTTCCACTTTGAACCTGATTCCGGCCGCGCCCAAAAACAGGCCGATCAAAATGCCTGTCAGCCCTACCACGCCGGCCGCCGTCAGGATGCCAACCATACTCATGCCGCTACTCCTATCCGCCGCCCAGGACGGCAAAGACCAGGTAAAAACCTCACAGCAAAGCGGAAAACCCGCTGAAGGCAACCGCCATCAGCCCCGCCGTCAGAAGCACACAGGGCAGTCCCCGGAAAGGCCTGGGGATGTCGTGCCGCTCCATCTTTTCCCGCAGCCCCGCCAGAATGAGGATCGCTATGGTAAATCCCACCGCCGTGGCGAACCCGTTCACCACGCCGTACAGGATCCCGTATTCTTTCTGTACGTTGGTAAGCGCCACCCCAAGCACCGCGCAGTTGGTGGTAATCAAAGGCAGATAGACCCCCAGCGCCTTGTACAGGGACGGAACGGCTTTCCGCAGGAACATTTCCACGAACTGCACCAGCGCCGCGATCACCAAAATAAAACAGATCGTCCGCAGATATTCGATATGGAGCGGCGCTAAAAAGAACTGATAAAGAGCGCCCGCGACCGCGCTTGCCAGAGTAACCACAAAGATGACCGCCGCGCCCATCCCCGCCGCCGTACTGATTTTCCGGGATACTCCCAAAAAAGGACATAACCCCAGGAACTGGCTCAACACTACGTTGCTTACCAAAGAAGAACCGACAAACAGAACCAGCAGCTCCTTTGCCACAAAGGGGAAACCCTGTCCATCCATATCACGCTTCTCCTGTTTTGGGCTGTTCCCAGCCGTCGTCATAGAATCTCCTGCCGCAGCCTTCTTCCCCGCAGTTGATACAGTCGTTGTCGCAGCCCGCGCTTTTCCAGGAGACCTCCGTACCCCGGCGTCTCCTACGGGCAGCGTTTCTGGCTTTCACAAAGTTCTGCAAGGCCGCCAGCGCGGCCAGGACAAAAAAGGCTCCGGGCGCCAGCACGAAAATGCTGACGGGGGTATAGGAAGCAGGCATGATCCGCACGCCGAAAAGCGTTCCGGCCCCCAGCACCTCCCGCACCGCGCCGATACCGGTCAGGGCAGCGGTAAATCCAAGCCCCATGCCAAGCCCGTCAAAGAAAGAAAGAACCGGCGGATTCCCGTAGGCATAGCTTTCCGCCCGGCCCAGGATAATGCAGTTTACGACGATCAGAGGGATATACACCCCCAGCGCGTCATTCAGGAAGGGCAGATACGCCTCCAGCAGCAGCTCGACCACCGTCACGAAGGAAGCGATGACGACGATGAAAGCCGGGATCCGCACTTTCCCCGGTATGACCCTGCGCAGGCAGGAGATCATCAGGTTGCTCAAGGCCAGTACCGCCGCCGTGGTAAGCCCCATCCCCAGTCCGTTGACGGCGGAAGCGGTCACCGCCAAAGTAGGACACATGCCCAGCATCAGCACAAAGGTGGGATTTTCCTTTACCATCCCGTTCAGCAGCCGCTCTCCGATTCCGCCCCGCGCGGATGTTACGGCCTCAGAGCCTTCCCCCCTTTTGATGCTTCCTGTGCTTCTTCTGTTTTGCGTGGTTTCTATCATGAACCTTCTCCCCCCGTCAGTTCCGCCGCCGCTTTCAAGCCGCCGTTCACGGCGTCGGTAACTGCCTTGGTCGTGACGGTGGCTCCGCTGATGGCATCGATCTCACTGTCGGACTTGCTGCCGGTCTTGGTATAGGTAAAAAACGCCGCTTTCTTCTCCCGAAACTGCGGAACGAGGACTTCCTCCGCCCTCATCCCCAGAGCGGGGGTTTCGGAGATTTCCAAGATGGAAATCCCGTTCAGGAAGCCGTCCTTCGTCACTCCCATATAAAGCGTAAGCTCTCCGCCATAACCTTCTTTGGAGATTGTTTCCAGTACATAGCCTAAAACAGACGCCCCGTCCGCCCCGAACGCCTCATACACCGTACCAAGCTCCACGCCGTCCGCTTCCAGCTGCGCCCGCGCTTCCTCGCCCGGCACATAGTCTATCTCCGAAAAAGCCGCCGCGCCGGGAAACACTTCCAGGCAGGCTTCCCGTATCTTTTTGCCCTCCTGCAGCCGGATAGGCTCCTTGGTCAGCTCGTATACGAAACCGAGAAGCAGCCCGGCAGCCAGCGTGATGGCGAACAGGATCCCCCCCTCTTTCAGCATGGTCTTCACATCCTTGTCAAGTTTCACGGACGCCACCCCCTGTTCCGAAAGCTTTGGGCAGCGTGGCTTTCTCAATCAGCGGCACCAGAAGGTTGCCGATGACAATGGCATAGGACACCCCCTCCGCCCCCGGCCCGAAGATCCGGAAGACCCCGGTCAGGATCCCCAGGACGATACCGTAGACATACTGCCCTTTTATGGTAATCGGGCGCGTCACATAATCCGTCGCCATGAAAAAAGCCCCCATCATCAGCCCTCCGCCAGCCAGCTGCGCGGACAGATCGGAAAGGCTCCGCCCGGCTCCGCTAAACAGCGTCACAAACAGGGAAAAGGACACGAGGTAGCTCCCCGGTATCCTAAGGTCTATGACCCCAAGCAGGATCAGGAAACCGGCTCCTATCACCAGAGCGATCAGCGAGGTTTCCCCTATCGTTCCCGCCTCGAAGCCCGTGATCATCGACAGGACATCCGTTTTCTCCCCCGCTTTCAAGGCCGCAAGGGGCGTCGCCCCGGTGAAAGCGTCCGCTCCGCTTCCATATGTAAAATCCGTCATGAGGGCCGGAAAAGAAATCAGCAGGAAACACCTCGCCGCCAGCGCCGGGTTCATGAAATTCTGCCCCAGCCCGCCGAACGGCATTTTCACCGCCAGGATGGCAAACGCCCCGCCGAGAACCGCCGCCCACCAGGGAAGGCTCACCGGAAGGTTCAGCGCCAGCAGCAGCCCGGTGACGACCGCGGACAAATCCGTGACCGTCTGCTTTTTCCGGATCTGCCCGCAGAAAAATTCCGTCAGCACCGTCGCCGCGACGGACGCCAGGATCAGCAGCAGGGCCTTCTGCCCGAAGTGATAGATACCGAAGCCCGTCGCCGGAAGCAGGGCAAGCACCACCGCCGCCATAAGGCTGTTCGTCGTCACCGGAGAGCGGATATGGGGATTGGAGGATACTTTATAAAACTCACTCAACCTTCTTTCCTCCTCTTTCGTTTAGTTCGCCTTGGAAGAATGCGCGGCATTCCTCTTCGCAAGCTCCAGCTTACGCATGGATTTGATCCATTGGGTCAGGGGGCGCTTTGCCGGACAGATATAACTACAGCAGCCGCATTCGCAGCATTCCATTCCTTGAAGCTTCAGGAAGACTTCTTCCTCTCCGTTCTGCGCCGCAGCCGCCAGGCGGCTGGGAACCACCCTTCCCGGACATACCTCCACGCACCTTCCGCAGCCGATACACGGGCCTGGCTCCGCAGCCGCTTCATCATGGGAAAATGCCAGCAGGGCTGTGGAGGTCTTCGTAACGGGAACATCTAAGCCGAACATCGCGAACCCCATCATGGGTCCGCCGCAGACCAGTTTTTCCGGCGGTACCCGGAAGCCGCCCGCTCCGTTTAGCAGCTCTTCATAACTCATGCCGATCCGCACCCGGAAATTCCGGGGAGCCGCCACGGCGTCTCCCGTCACCGTCACGATCCTCTCCATCAGAGGACGTCCCTCTATGACCGCGCGGTAGACCGCCACCATGGTATCCACGTTATTCACGATACAGCCGACCGCCGCCGGGAGCATGGAAAAATTGATCTTCCTCCCCGTGACCGCGTAGATCAGCTGCCGTTCCGCCCCTTGGGGATACTTGGTTTTCAACGCCTTTACGCTGATCCGCCCGCTGCCTTTCGTGAGTTCCCGCAGCACCCGGATACAGTCCGGCTTGTTGTCCTCTACCGCCAGGATACCCGTCGCGTGTTCAAAGAGCCTCAGAAGGATCCGCAGCCCTCCCACCAGCTTTTCCGGTTCCTCCAGCATCCGCCGGTAATCCGAGGTAAGGTACGGCTCGCACTCCGCGCAGTTGGCGATCACATGCCGAATCTTCTCCGGCGTTTTCGGCGACAGTTTCACATGGGTGGGGAACCCGGCCCCTCCCATGCCTACGATCCCGGCTTCCTGGATGATGCCGATGATTTCCTCCTTCGTCAGCTTTTCCAGCGGCGCCACCGGGTAAAACCCGGCGTCCTCATAGAGACCGTCATTTTCCACTACGATACTCATACAGGAATCGCCCGTCACCAGTCTTCTTGGCTCCAGCGCCTTTACCGTTCCCGACACCGTCGCGTGGACGGGCGCCGAGACTATCCCGCCCGGATCGGCAATCTTCTGCCCCGCCAGTACCCGGTCGCCCTTTTTGACCGCCGCGCGCGCCGGCGCGCCGATGTGCTGCGAAAGCGGATATACCAGCTCGTTTCCCGGAAGCAGTTCCCGGATAGGCTTGTCCTTAGACAGCTCCTTTCCATCATATGGGTGCAGTCCTCCCACAAACGTCAGCTTCGCCATACTCCTGCCCTTCCTCCCGCAAACGTGAGCCTCGCCTGATTCCTACCGAACAGTGACCCGCCATTTCTAATATACTATTTTTTGAAGAAAAATGCTACTGTAAAATAAAAAATCATGATATACTACGTATAAGCCGAATGCCGCGAACGCGGCCTTGATAAGCGCGGGAAGATTCTGACCGCTCGCAAGCAGAATCTGGCTGGGCGGAGTCAAGCGGGTTGTGAAACAACCATCCGGCGAATGCGCACGAACCGGGAGTCCGCGAAGCGGAGGCCTGGTATGCCGTATGCAGCCTGCGGCGAATACCCGTCCACCACACAGAAACGAGGTGCTTCATGAAAATTTCTCGGGAAACTTTGGAAAATTTTACGCTTGCCTATCCCCTGGAGCGGATCGTTCCTCTGGAACAGGCGCTGTTTCTGGATATTGAAACGACCGGCTTCACCGCCAAGACTTCCTGCCTTTATTTAATGGGCTGTGCCTATTATGAGGACGGCCGCTGGCGTACCATACAATGGCTGGCGGAAGACAGTTCCCAGGAGGCTTCCATTCTGGCGGCTTTTTTCCAGTTTGCCCTCCCCTACCGGTTTCTGATCCATTTTAACGGCAACAACTTCGATCTGCCTTTTCTGATGAAAAAATGCGAGCTTCTGGCTCTGCCTTATCATTTTGATTATTTTGAGGGGATCGATCTGTATCAGAGAATCTCGCCTTACAAATTTTTCCTGAACCTCCCCAACGGGAAACAGAAAACCATGGAGCAGTTCCTCGGGTTCAGCCGCCAGGACGTCTTTTCCGGCAGCGAGCTGATCGGGATCTATCAGGAATATGTCAAGAACCCCTCTGAATTTTCTGAAAAATCGCTGTTTCTACATAATGCGGACGACATCCGGGGAATGCTGGAAATCCTCCCCGCCCTCTCGTATTATGATCTGTTCCACACGGAGGTCAGGGCCAAAAAGGTACAGGCAAACACGTACCGGGATTATGCCGGCAAAGACCGGAGGGAACTTTTCATGTATCTGTCCTTGCCGGCTGCGTTGCCGAAGCCGGTTTCCGCGGTTTCCAACCACTGCTATTTCCGTGGCGAAGAAAGAGAGGGAGTGCTGAAAGTGCCGATTTACGAAGAGGAACTGAAATATTTCTACGCGAACTATCAGGACTATTACTATCTGCCGGAAGAGGATACCGCCCTGCACAAGTCAGTGGCCGCCTATGTGGATCCGGCGCACCGCGTCCAGGCCGCCGCCGCTACCTGCTATACCCGGAAATATTCCGCCTATCTTCCGCAGTGGGAGCATCTGTTCGCGCCGTTTTTCAAAAAGGATTACAAAGGAAAGGAGCTGTTTTTTGAGCTGACGGAGGAAAGGAAGAAAGACCGGGCGGCTTTTTCCGCATATGCGAACCACGTACTCAGGATGATCGCCTCGATGTTTTGACAGAAGGACTCTCGCCGCCGGCGAGAGTCCTTCTGCGGAAGCCTTCCGCTTGGCCGCGTATCCTTCCTTACAGTTTGACGTAGTAGAACGAGCTGAGACGGTCGTAACCCATTTCTTTATAGGTGATGATCTGCTCGGTGTTGCCGATGAAGAGAATCCCTTTTTTCACCAGCACTTTTTGGAACTTGCGGAACACTTCCGCCTTGGCTTCCTCCGTAAAGTAAATCAGCACGTTCCGGCATACGATCAGATGGTAGTCCGTAGGGTAAGTATCCTTTAACAGGTTATGTTCCTTGAAGTCCACCCGGGCTTTGATTTCATCTGAAATCTTGTAAGAAGGCCCCACCTTGACAAAGAACTTTTTCTTGAGATCCGCCGGAACGGCGGCAATGCTCTTTTCCGTGTACAGGCCGGTCTTGGCTTTGGCGATGACCTGTTTATCCAGGTCGGTGGCCAGAATCCGGATCTGGTTCAGCGGCAGATGGCGCGAAAACGCCATGACCAGAGAATACGGCTCATCTCCTGTGGAACAGGCGGCGCTCCATACCTTGATGTTCCTGCCGAATTTCTTCACCAGATCGGGGATCACAGTGTCTTCTAACATTTTCCATTGTTCCGGATTCCGGTAAAACTCCGATACATTGATGGTAATATGTGTAATAAACTCTTCAAACAGGGCTTTGTCGGCCCTGATAGCCGCCACGTACTTTTCGTACCCGACAATCTTACGTTTGGAGATCAGCGTGTCGATCCGGCGCTTCATCTGGTTTTCCTTATACGCATTCAGGTCAATGGTCGTAAGGGCCAGTATCTCACGCTTGAAATATTCATAATCATGTGCCATGTCGTCGCACCACTTCCTTTTCGCTTATGAGGACTTACTCTGTATCGTCCGCAGGCTGCGCTTCGGCGGCTTCCGGTTCCGCCTCCGCCAGCTGGAGCGCTTTTATGCTGAGGGAGATCTTCCTGTCCGCTTCATTGCAGTCCACGACCTTCGCGGTGACGATCTCGCCGGTCTTCAGAATATCGGAGGGCTTCTCCACATGCTCCTTGGCGATCTGGGAAACATGGAGCAGCGCGTCCACGCCCGGCTCCAGCTCGATAAACGCGCCGAAATCGGTCATCCTTGCGACTTTGCCGGTCACGATGGTTCCGGCCGCGTATTTCTCCCCCGCGTTCCTCCACGGGTTCTCATCCTCGAACTTCAAGGAAAGGGCTACCTTGTGCGCGTTGATGTCCTTGATCAGGACTTTCAGGCGGTCTCCCACTTTCAGCAGCTTCTTGAGATGGTCTACCCTGCCCCAGGACATTTCTGAAATATGGAGCAGGCCGTCCGCGCCGCCTAAGTCAACAAACGCGCCGAAGTCCGTGATGTTCTTGACGACTCCTTCCACCACGTCCCCGACTTGGATCCGCGCAAACAGCTCCTTCTGCAGTTCCGCTTTTCTTTCCAGAAGCAGCGCCTTACGATCCCCGATATACCTCCTCTTTCTGGGATTGTATTCGGTGATCACGAATTCAATCTCCTGCCCCGCATATTTGGTCAGGTCTCTCTCATAGCTGTCGGATACCAGGCTGGCGGGAATGAAGACCCTGACGTCGTTTACCAGTACGCTCAGGCCGCCGTCCAGCACCTGGGTCACGGTCGCTTTCAGCACTTCCCTCTTGTGGAACGCTTCTTCGATCCGCTTGTTCCCGCGGTCCATGGCAAGACGCTTATAGGTCAGGATCACCTGTCCCTCTCCGTCGTTGACTTTCAGAACTTTCGTGTCCATCTTGTCTCCCGGCTTCACCATGGTGGTCAAGTCGGCATTGGACTGATTGGTGTATTCATTCCTGGTAAGAATACCGTCTGACTTGTATCCGATGTTCAGGATGATTTCATCCGGCTTGACATCGATTACCGTGCCTTCGACTACCTTTCCCTGATGTATTGTCGTGATTGATTCTTCCAGCATTTGTTCAAAAGTTAATTCTGACATAATTTTGAACCTCCTCGATTAATTTGTTTGGGGTGGAAGCCCCAGCAGTAATACCCACCAGGCGAACAGCTTTAGGTAGTTCTAAACGCAAGTCATCCAGTGTCTGTATAAAATAGGTGCGTGTACACTCCCGGCTGCAGATCTCATACAGCTTCTTTGTATTGGAGCTGTTCTTTCCTCCTATGACGATCATGAGGTCGGCTTGCGCGGCAATCTTACGGGCCTCGGCTTGTCTTTCCTGGGTCGCGTTGCAGATCGTGTCCACAGCACTTTCATTGTAACCTTTTTTTTCAAATATTTCAACTATATGTTGAAATTTCTTGTAATTAAATGTCGTCTGGGCCACGATACAGACTGCCTTGCCCTCCGGCGGCTGATAACGGCGCGCTTCCTCCGGCGTCTCCAGCACGTCCACGCAGTCTCCGCACCAGCCTACAATGCCTTCTACTTCGGGGTGGCAGGGATTTCCTATTATTATCATATGCTTCCCCTCTTTTCTTGCCTGTTTCACAATCCGATGGATTTTTTTTACAAAAGGACAGGTTGCGTCCACATATTCCAGATTCCGGCGACGCAGGATGTCATAAACCTCCTGCGCGACGCCATGGGAGCGGATGACCACGACCCCGGAGGAAAGCCGCAGCAGCTCTTCCCGGCTCCGGAGAATACGTACCCCTTTTCCTTCCAGTTCTTTTATGACTTCTTCGTTGTGGATGAGCGAGCCATAAGTATAGATAGTTTTCCCCGTTTCTATCTGTTCATACACTTGGCCCATCGCGCGTTTCACGCCAAAGCAGAACCCGGATCCTTTGGCAAGCCTGATTTCCATCAGAAAATCCCTTTCTGCTGACAGACACGCAGGATCGCGGAAGCCACTTCCTCGGGCGTCATGTCGGAAGAATCCACCAGTATCGCGTCCTGTGCCTGTCGCAGCGGGGAGTTCTCCCGGCGCATATCCTGATCATCCCGTTCTTCAATATCCTTACGGATCCGTTCCAGACGGCAGGCTCCCCCCTTGGCCTTCAGTTCGTCATATCGGCGCTTCGCCCGGACAAGGCTGTCCGCGGTGAGGTAGATCTTCACGTCGGCGCCCGGCAGCACGCAGGTGCCGATGTCCCGCCCGTCCATCACGCAGTTCGTTCCCCGGGCGAGGGTCTGCTGCAGTTCCACAAGCTTCCTGCGTACCGCCGCGATCTTGGCAAAGGCGGAAGCCATGTTCCCGATTTCTTCCCTACGCAGATAAGCGTTGACTTTCTCCGCGCCTAAGTAGACCATCTGTTCCCCGTCCTCATATCGGATGGTAATCTCCGCTTCCCGGCATTTCTCCCCTACCGCCGCTTCTTCCTCCGGGGAGATCTTCTCACGCAGCAAAAACAGCGCCATGGCACGGTACATCGCCCCGGTATCGATATAGACAAAATTCAGCTTCCCGGCGACAGCCTTGGCGATCGTGCTTTTCCCCGCTCCTACCGGCCCGTCGATTGCTATGCTGTAGGCCATTTTCTCCTTTTCCTCCCTTCTGGGTCCTTCCGGCAGTTCCCCGCTTGCCGCCGCATCAGCACGACGCTCTGCGCCCGGCAAGAGCGCCCGTAGACCAGGCAATCTGTAAATTAAACCCTCCGGTCAGAGCGTCCAGGTCAAGGACTTCTCCCGCGAAATACAGCCCGGATACCAGCCTGGATTCCATGGTGGAGGGATTTACGTCCTTCACCGACACGCCCCCTTGGGTAATCACGGCTTCCCGGTATTCTCCCCCGGCGGCGACCGTCAGGGGAACGTTCTGAATGGCCCGCGCAAAAACCAGCCGCTCTTTCCGGCTGATTTCCCGGCAGCTTTTTTCCGGAACAATGCCGGACAGGCGTACCATGACGGGGATCAGCCGCGCCGGGAACAGGCCGCGAAGAGCGTTTTGGAACTGCTTTCGGCCATGTTCCTCAAAATCCCGCGCCAGGCGCCGTTCCAGCTCTTCCAGCGTCAGCGCCGGTTTCAGGTCGATCAGAAGCCTCCCCTGCGCGCCGCCCTGCTTCGCGTAAAAACTGCTGGCCGTCAGAACCAATGGCCCGCTGACGCCGAAATGGGTGAAAAGCATTTCCCCGAAACCGCTGAATACGGTTTTCGTTTCCACGATCAGCCTAAGCGAGACGTTCTTTAAGGAAAGCCCCGCCAGTTCCCGGCACCAGCCCTCGGCGATCCGGAGCGGCGCCAGTGCCGGACGGCAGGGAACCAGCTGATGGCCCAGACGCCGCGCGAAACGGTATCCGTCGCCGTCCGAGCCGGTGGAGGGATAGGTCAGCCCTCCGGTGGCGAGGATCACCCGGTCGGCAGGCAGGACTTTTCCGTCGGCAAGCCTGATCCCCCGGACGCGCAGGGCAGGGGCGCTTCCGCAGGCCAGTACCTCTTCCGCTTTCCGGTTCAGCAGGATTTCCACCCGCCGCTTCTTTAACTCCCCGTGCAGAGCGGCGATCACATCCGAAGAATGGTCTGACACCGGGAACACCCTGCCGCCCCTCTCCACTTTCAGCCTGCACCCCGCTTCCTCCAGAAAGCGGAGGACGGAGCGATGGTCAAAAGCGGCAAACGCGCTGTACAGGAATTTGGGGTTGCTTACGATATTGGCAAAGAAGGCCTCTTTGCCGCCGTCGGACTCCGCGTCCGTCGTCCCCACGTTTGTGACGTTGCATCTGCCTTTCCCGGTAAGATACAGTTTTTTCCCCAGTTTTTCATTCTTTTCCACCAGACAGACCTTCGCCCCGGCCCGCGCCGCCACGGCGGCCGCCATCATCCCGGCGGCTCCGCCGCCCACCACCGCCACCGTAAACCGCTTTTCCGACATCTCCACGCTCCCTCTGCCCAACTTCTTCCCACAGGCCATGGCGGCCGGGCCGGACAGCGGCCCGAACCATCCTTCCGATCAGGGACGGCAGCCCGGATGGTGCAGGGAATAGTTCAGGATCGGCTCATCCCCGATGAAATTGATCTCGTCGCTCAGGTACACCTGATAGTTATCCCAGGTTTTTTCCAGCACCTCCAGATTGTGCTTCACTTCCTGCGGACGTTTCAGGCACAGGGCCACCACCAAGGCATTGATGACGCTCAAAGGCGCGACCAGGGAATCCACGATCGACACCATGTCGCTCCTTGCCAGCAGATTGCAGGAGGAATACAGGTTCATGGGAGAATGGACGCTGTCCGTGACGGCGATCACCTTGGCATTCCGGTCGTTGGCAAACTCCATGGCTTTCAAGGTGCGCATGGAATATCTTGGGAAACTGATCCCGATAAAACAGTCTTTTTCATGGATCCGTATCATCTGTTCAAAAGTCTCGCTGACGCTCGTGGTACTCACCAGCAGGACGCCGCCCCGGATCATGTTCAGGTAGAAATGCAGGAACGCCGCCAGAGGCTGGTTGCTTCTGGTTCCCATGATGTAGACAGTCTCCGCTTCCAGGATGCTCGTGACCGCCGTTTCAAAAGCCGCCGGATCCAGATTCCGCAGCGTATCCTGAATCTTTTCCGCATCGGCGTTCAAGATGGAAGTCAGGATCTCCGACTGGGAACTGCTTCCGTATTTGGCGTCCATCCGCTGAATGCTGCCCAGCTTGCTTTTGACGCATTCTTCCAGCGCCCTCTGGAATTCCGGATACCCGGCATAGCCGACCACCGCCGCGAACCGTACCACCGTGGACTCGCTCACCCCCAGAGTCTCCCCCAGCCTGGCGGCCGTCATGAAGACGGCCTGCTCGTAATTGCCGGAAATATAACCGGCGATCGCCTTATGGCTTTTGCTCATCCCGTCAAAATGCTCCTTCATCCTGACGAAGACATCATAATGTTTTTCCATGGAATGCTTCCCTTTTATCCCGGCCGCCGTTTTGCCGCTTTTTGTTCCGCCGCTTTTCCAAAGGCTTCATAAGAACTTTCCAGCAGCCCGTAGGTTTCCTCATCCGACAGATCGTAATCCCCGGTCAAGGTCATGCAGGCCGCCCCGTGGATGAACATCCACATTTTCATAAAAAGCGAACTCGCGTCCAGGCAGCCCGCGATCCTTGCCAGATGGATCTCGTATACGATGTTCCCCTCTCTCCCGTTCAGCAGCTCATACCTGTTTCTCCTGTGTTTCCCTCCCGCCACGAAGAGCAGCTCGAACAGATGCCGTTCCTCCCGCGCAAAAGAGATGTACGCCATCCCCAGATTACAGAACGGCGTCTTCCCCCTCCTGGGATAGCGGCTGTAATACGTCTGGAAAAACGCCGCCGCCCGCTCGTAAACGGCTCCGCTCAGTTCCTCCATGTTCCTGTAGATACGGAAGATCGGCTGTGTGGAGCAGCCTGCCTTGTCCGCCACTTTTCTGGCTGTCACATTGGAAAATCCTTCTTCTTTTGCCATCGCAAACGCTGTGTCTAAAAGCTTTTGAACCGTAATCATTTCTTTCCGTGCCATCGTGTACCCGCCCTTCGCAACTTTGCGAACAATGCGCCGCCAGCCTCCTCCTAGAAATTATAACACTCGTTATTCTATCTGTCTACCTGTTTTTTTGTAAAAAATCACTGCCCGGCGCAGGTCGCCCTCACAGCTTTACGCGAAAGAACGCGTATCCCCATCCATGGGTATGTCCATAAAACGGACGCTCATTTCCTCGCGGGATACTTCCGCCAAGCCGCGGCACGTCAAGAAGGGGATCCAAAAAGGGAATTCCACAGAAACAAGAAAATTAGATCTTGACAACCTCTCAAATCTTGGATATAATATCCGTGTGCGTCTACTTTAGTTCTCCGTGTCTGGCTAAAGAAAAACGCAGGTTCCCGAACACCAGGCTCCCAGGCAACAGATCCAGAAACAAATGGAGGTGCAGGATTTGGCTAACATAAAATCCGCTAAGAAAAGAATTTTAGTAAGCCGGGCGAGGGCAGAACGCAACAAGTCTATCCGCTCCGGTGTAAAGACCGCAATGAAAAAAGTATTTGCCGCAATCGAATCGGGCGACAAGGAAGCCGCGCAGGCGGCGCTCTCCGCAGCGACCAAAGCCATCCACATGGCGGCCAGCAAGGGCGTGTACCACAGGAACAACTCCGCCAGGAAGGTATCCCTGATCAGCAGGGCCGTAAACAAGATGGGCTGAATCGGCGGAGGGCTGGCAGGTACTAAAACGGCAGAAAATAGGCAGGCTTTTCCGACTGGAAAATTTGGTACTGTCTATTTTTCTTTGCCGCTTTTCAGCCCTCCACGATGAGATACCTGCCGTCGCCCACGTCAAACACTTCTTCCGCTTCCAGGATCTCATCTCTTTGCGCGCCGTCCAGATCCATTCCCTCATCTTCAAAGAACTCCAGCACTTCCTCCGCGGAACTGACTACGACAGCCATGCATTCTTCCAGGAAGCTTTCCGCCGCTTCCGGAGTTTCCGCGACCTTTTCGGGAAACAGCTTCAGCTGGTTTTTTAGAAAGCACTCCAGAACCATATCATCAAATTCGTGCATTGCGAACCTCCTTTTGGGGTCAAGAAATTTTGTTGCCGTTCCGTTTTTTTGCTGATTTTTCATATCTTCACATTTTACAGGCTCTCCCCCTGATGCATCCGGGGCAGGAAGAGACGGCTCTGGCTCACGGCGGCTTCTCCCTCGTCCGCAGCGAGCCGCCGCGCCTCCTCGCAGAAAGCTTCCTGGCAGCTGAAACTTTCCTTTCCCCTCCGGTCCGGCTTTTCGTAGGTGCCGTCCGGCTGCAGCTCATGGGCTTTGACCGTATCGCGTAACTGGTTCTGTAAGATATGCAGGAGTTCCTCTTTCCGTTCCTTTTTCTCCACCGGGAACAGGATCTCCACCCGGCGTTCCAGGTTACGGGGCATCCAGTCGGCACTGCCGCAGTAAAGCTCGCTGTTTTCGTTGTTTTCAAAATAAAAGATACGGCCATGTTCCAGAAAGTTCCCCACAATGGAGCGTACCGTGATATTCTCGCTGATTCCGGGGATCCCCACTTTCAGGCTGCAGATCCCCCGGACGATGAGGTCGATCCGCACGCCGCAGGAAGCCGCCCGGTACAGCCCGTGGATGATCTCCCGGTCGCAGAGGGAATTGACTTTGGCAATGATACGGGCGGGACGCCCGTCCCGCGCGTATTTACGCTCCCGGTCGATCAGATACAGGAAGCGGTCTTTCAGCCAGAGGGGCGCGAGGGTCAGCTTGTTCCACAGAAGCGGCTCGGAGTAGCCGGAAAGCATGTTGAACACGGCGGTGGCGTCCTCTCCCATCGCTTCGGAACAGGTAAGCAGACCGATGTCGGTATAAAGCTTGGCCGTGGTATCATTGTAGTTTCCCGTTCCCAAATGCACGTATCTGCGTATGCCGTCTTCCTCCCGGCGCACCACCAGGATGATCTTGCAGTGGGTTTTCAGCCCGACCAGGCCGTAGATGACATGGCAGCCCGCTTTTTCCAGCATTTTCGCCCAAAGGATATTATGTTCCTCGTCAAACCGCGCTTTCAGTTCCACCAGCACCGTCACCTGTTTGCCGTTTTCGGCGGCTCTGGCCAAGGCGGCGATGATGGGAGAGTTCCCGCTGACGCGGTACAGGGTCTGCTTGATGGCAAGCACCTCCGGATCCTCCGCCGCCTGACGGATAAAGTCCACCACCGGCGCGAAAGTCTGGTAGGGATGGTGCAGCAGGAGATCCCCCTTGCGGATTTCCTCAAACATATCGCAGCCGGGAAGGAGTCCGGGAACCGGCTGGGGGAGATAGGCCGGGGTCTTCAGGCAGTCAAACCCCTCCAGAGCGTACATCTTCATCAGAAAGGTCAGATCCAGAGGGCCGTCTATCTGGTAGACGTCCTCGGTTCCCATGGGAAGCTCTTTCCTGATGATGGACAGAAGTCTTTTGTCCATCCCGGTTTCCGCTTCCAGGCGGATGGCTTCTCCCCACTGGCGCCTTTTGAGCTGTTTCTCGATTTCCTTGAGCAGATCCGAAGCCTCGTCCTCGTCTATGGACAGATCCGCGTTACGCATGAGCCGGAAAGGATGGGCGCAGACAATGGCATAATTCAGGAAAAGCTTCTGGATGTTGCGCTCGATGACTTCCTCCAGAAGAATCACTTTCTTCTCCGTGCCGTCCGTAGGCAGGGCGACGATCCGTGACAGGACGCCGGGAACCTGCACGGTCGCAAACTCCACCCCCTCTTCCTCCGCGGCCTTCGCGCCCTTTTTACACACCAGGGCGGCGATGTTGAGGGTCTTGTTCCGGATGAGCGGAAAGGGCCTGGAAGAGTCCACTGCCATAGGCGTCAGGACCGGATAGACGTTCTCCTCGAAATACCGGTCCACATAGGCCGCTTCTTCCTCGGTCAGATCCTCATGCGTCCGGATGAGATGAAGCCCGTTTTTTTCCAGCATCGGGAGCAGGGAACGGTTATAGGTGGAGTATTGCAGTTCCACCAGGCCGCGGATGGCGGGGCCGAGCGCCGACAGCTGTTCCTTGGGGGACAGTCCGGCGATGTCCGGCTTCTCATATCCGGCATGAACCATGTCTTTCAAAGACGCGACCCGTATCATGAAAAACTCATCCAGATTGGACGCGGTGATGCTCAGGAATTTCAGCCGCTCGAACAGAGGGAGGGTTTTATCCCGCGCTTCGCTCAACACCCGCCTGTTGAACAGGATCCAGCTTAATTCCCGGTTGGTATAAAGATCCAGACTGTAGAAATCCGTTGTCTTTTCACTCACCGCGCCCTCCTTCCGCGCCGCGCCCGCGGCTTTTTTCCGGCTCCGCCGTGCTCCGCCGTGCTCCGCCGCCGCTTCTTCCGCGGCATTTCAAAGCTTCTTTTTCTGTTTCAGCACCGGCTGCACGCTGAATACTTCCCGGAAAAATTCCGCCCGTTCTTCAAACAGCCCTTTTTCCAAGGTAATGTCTTCCATGGTTTCCACGGTCAGGAACAGCTGCCCGTCCCGGAGTACCGCGCTGATTTGCTTGAACTTCTGTCTGCGGCTGCGGTAAAAACAGTTGGCCAGCCGCAGCAGGGCGGTCAGCTTGGCAACCAGCAGATAGGACTCCTGATCCAGGGAATAGCCGCTGTTCCCGATCCGGGTATCATAGGCAAAAGCCTCGAAATGATAGCGCACCGTATTGGCTACCAGTTCCCTCTCCCGGTGGGAAAGCCCGATGATTTCCGTCGCCATGATGATATTGTAGGCGTCCTCGCCCTCGTTCACCAGACTGATGTATTTCCCGCAGTCCTGCAGCAGGGCGGCGATCTGTAAATACAGGCGTTCGCGTTTCCCTAAGCCGTGCATTTTCTTCGTGCCGTCAAAGATGGTCATGGTGATATTTTCCAGCACTTCCGCCTGCTTCCTGCTTCCTAGGTAGCGTTTGCTGATGTTCATGGCACAGGCGATGATGTCTTTTTCAAAATTATGCTCCCCGCGCAGGAGCTTCTTTTTCTCCCCGTAATCGTAGGCGATCCCGTCGCACAGCGTCACGCCCGGCACCCAGACGTACTGCGCCCCCGTCAGCAGGATCAGCCGCCGCATGAGGACGCCGCTGATGAAAAGCAGGATCACTTTCTCCTGCGCAAGATCCATCTCCTTGGCGATCTCCCCGAAGCTCTTCGTCCGCATAAGCTCCATGAACTGCTCCCACTCCTGCGCGCTCGCCATGGTCTTTGCGGCGTCTTTCCCCGCTCTGCGGACAGCCGCCAGGGAAATATAATCGTCCACGATGATGAGGTTGCGGATTTCCCGTTCTTTCAGGTACAGCTTCTGATAAGCCACCAGGGACAGGCTGACCATTTCATCGATCAGGCTCTCCATCTGGGCGCTTTTGGCGTTCAGCCGGTTCAGCCGCTCCTGGATCCGCAGTACGCCCAGCCGCAGATTCTGGGTGGAAACCAACGTATCGTTGTCGAACAGGGAGAGCTGGATGCTTCCGCCCCCGATGTCCACGATGGCCGTCTTTTCCTCAATGATTTTCCGGAATACCTCGCCTTTGGAAGCCACGGACTTATAACCCAAAAAACGCTGTTCGGAGTTGCTGAGTACCTCCATGCGGATCCCGGTACGGATCCGGATCTGGTCCATGAGGATGACTTTGTTCTGCGCTTCCCGGATGGCACTGGTGCCGTAAGCCTGGTACGCTTCGACTTTGTAGGCTTTCATGATGCCGGAGAACTCTTTCAGGACGCGGCACAGTTCATCCAGCTTCTCGTTGCCGATCTTCCCTTTGGCGTAGGTTTCGGAGCCGAAGTCCAGTTTCCGGCGGATCTGGTCGATCTCACGCATGGCATTCCTGCCGGAAAACTCAAAGATCTTCATGGAAAGCTCGAAGCTTCCCACGTCGATGGCGGCAAAGGTCTTTACGGGCATAAGGTACCTCTCTGTTTCCCCAGCAGGTCGTCGATGAACTGCTGCGCGCATCTGCCGGAACGAGCGCCGCAGAAAAGCTCCCAGCGGTCGGCGGCAAGGAGAAGCTGTTCCCTGGGCAGATCCAGGCCGTTCCGGAGCGCCAGTTCCCAGACGATATGCTGAAACTCTTTCTTGTCCGGAGCGCCGAAATAAATCGTCACGCCGAAGCGGGCCGCAAGGGAGAGCTTCTCCTGCACGGTATCCCCGGCGTGCATGTCCTGGCGGACTTCCGAGAACCGCGCCGCGCCGCTTCCCACGGAAGAAGCGCCTTCTATCTTGTCCCCGTAGTTTTCCCGGATCAGATGGCGCCTGTTGGAGGTGGCGTAGATCAGCACATTGTCCGGGCGGCGCTCCAGCCCTCCCTCTATGACGGCTTTCAGATATTTATAGTCCGTCTCAAACTCCTCGAAGCTGAGGTCGTCCATAAAAAGGATGAATTTATAGCGGCGGTTCTTGATCTGGCCGACGAGCGCCTGGAGATCCCGGAACTGGTGTTTATAGATCTCTATCACGCGAAGCCCTTTTCCATAATATGCGTTGGCGACGGCTTTCATACAGGAGGATTTCCCGGTCCCGGCATCCCCGTACAGCAGGCAGTTGTTCGCTTTGCGCCCCTCCACGAAAGCTTCGGTGTTGTCCGTCAGCTTTTTCTTGGCGGCCTCGTAGCCCACCAGGTCGTCCAGCCTGACGCGGGCGATTTTGGAAATGGGGACAATACGGACGGCCCCGGCGTCGGGAGAGCCGCCCGGACACGCCACCCGGAAGGCTTTGTGCAGCCCGAATTTCCCCACGCCGTATGCCTGGTAGAAAGCCGTCAGGCTCTCCTTCATGTCCGCCGCCGACCCGGCTTCTCCGAGGGAACGCGCCAGGGCGCAGATCTGTCGGCGGATCCCGTCGCTGTAGACCCGGGAAGCCGGACGCCCGTCCGCTTCGCCGCCGTCATAAGCCGTCGCCAGATCAAATTCCCGGACTTCCAAAGCTCTCGTCAGCCCGGTAAAGTCATAGCGGAAGAACTCCCGGAAGATTTCCAGGTCATGCAGAGCCGCCAGCTCCACGCTCCCTTTGACTTCCCCCCCGATCTCGCAGCCTATGCTGTAGCTGTTCTCATGGCGAACCAGCAGATCCGCCAGGTAGCAGTGCCACAAGTTTCCATAAAATCCTTTCTGCCCGGCCAGCTCCAGCAGGCGGTGGATCGCGCTGTAAAAAAGGGGGCCGTCCTTGCGCTTTCCGCGGCCCTGCTCATAATGCCTGATGATCCGGGCCATGTCGCGCAGCAGGCCCGCACCCTCCCGCACCCGGTAAAGAAGGAACTCTTGGTCTCTCATGCTTCCTCCATGTTCAGTAATTCCCCAGGATCTTCATGTTCCGCGCTTCATCCCGCAGCCCCCTCAGCGCGTTCTTCACTGCCCCGTCCGAAAGGTTCCCCTCAAAATCGACGAAAAACCGGTATTCCCAGTTCCTCTCCACAATCGGCCGGCTCTCGATCCTGGTCATGTTCAGGTTGTTGTAGATAAAATGGGAAAGCAGGCGGTACAGCGAACCGCTTTCATGGCTGACCTCAAAACAGAGGCTGATTTTTGCGGCGTCTCTGCGGAAAATCTTCTGGTTGGTCACGACAATGAACCGGGTGGCGTTGCTTCCGGAATGGCTCACGCCGCGCCGCAGCACTTCCAGCCCGTAAATCTTCCCCGCCTGCTCCCCCGCGATGGCCGCCTGGGATTTCTCGCGATCCAGCGCCACTTTCCGCGCCGCAAAGGCATTGTTTTTCATGCTGATCTGCTGCCAGGAAAACTCCTCTAAAAACCTGGCGCTCTGCAGCAGCGACTGGGGATGGGAACAGACGCTGCGGATGTCCTCGAGCCTTGCCCCCGGCACTCCCAGCAGGCAATGCTCGATCCGGAGGATCTGCTCCCCGACGATATAGTTTTCAAACTCCACCAGCAGGTCGTAGATCTCATCCACGCTGCCGGCCGTGGAATTCTCGATAGGAAGCACGGCAAAATCCGCGTTCCCTTCCTCGATGGCCGCCATGGCATCCCGGAAGCTGTCCACGTGGAAGCCGTCTACCTCTTCCCCGAAATACCGCAGCATAGCCGCCTGGGAATAAGCTCCCTCCGCGCCCTGGAAGACCACTCTGGCTTTCTTCGTCTCCAGCTTCTCCACGGCGATAAACGGCAGCCGCCCGCTGCTGCTGTGCTGCGCCAGGAGCTGATACTGGAGCTTCCGGCTCATGGACATGAGCTGCTGGAACAGCTCTTCGATCCCGTGGCGGTTGAAGTCGTTGTGCGCCATGGATTTCACCCGGTTCAGCTTCTCGGCTTCGCGCTTTTGATCGAACACTTTTTTCCCCGACCGGAGCTTATCTTCCGCCACACGGCGGCAGACGTCCATCCGCTGCTCGTACAGGCTTACCATTTTTTCATCAATCTCGTCTATCTGCCGACGTAAGTCGTCCAGCTCCATCTGATACGCTCCTTTTCCCACGGCTGTCCGGTCGCTGACGTGTCTGAAACGCAAGGGGCGCTCCATCGGGGAAACAATCAGCGGTAAAGTTTTCCATATTTTTCGCAGGCCGCAAAATCCGCGCCGGAACCGCCGCCGAAAGCCTCCCACACGTGCGGTCTCCATATTTCGGACGCGGGAACGTTGTGCATCGCAACCGGAATGCGCAGCATGGACGCCAGGGTGATCAGATCCGCGCCCCGATGGCCAAAGACCCACGCGCCGTGGTTCGCGCCCCAGTTGGCCATGACAGAGTATACGTCCGTGAACGCGCCGCTGCCCGTCAGGCGCGGAACGAACCAGGTCGTCGGCCAGGTCGGGTCTGTGCGGGCTTCCAGCTTGGCGTGGATTTCCGGATCCAGAACAGCGGTGAAGCCCTCGGCGATCTGAAGGACAGGGCCTGTTGTGCCGATTAAGTTGAGCCGCGCCATCGTCACGGGCATTTCCGCAGCTGTGCCAAAGTGGCTTGAGAAGCCGCCGCCCCTGAAATACTCATAGTCGGCGCGGCACCAGTCCGTCGCTTCCAGGCAGGCGGCGATGTCGGAACCGGTCATCTCCCACCACCGCTTCATGACGTGTTCGCCGTTTTCGTTGCTTGCCGCGCCGCTGGCGTCCAGAGCCGTCGCCCCGGAGTTGATCAGATGGATAAAGCCGTTCCGGGCCGTTCCCGAAAGGTTTTTCCCCGTCACGCGGCGGACGGCTTCGGGACTCCAGTAAGTCCTCACATCGCTGAAAAGCGGGGCAAAGCCTGTCAGAAGGTGCAGTAAGAGCATCGTCGCGCCGTTTAAGCCGTCATTTTCCGTCGCGAAAGGAAGCGGCTGCCTTTTGCCGTTCCAGTCGAAGGAGGAATTCAGGATCGCTTCGGCAAAATCCCCGTTCGGAAGCCAGTCCGTCCAGTTCCTCTGCCCTTGGAAGCCGCCCGCGATGCTGTTTTTGCCGAGGCTTTCCTCATGCCAGCCGATTTGCGCGAGCTTAGGATTCCCTGTCAGAATATCCCTGAAAACCAGCGCCATTTTTACGGAAAATTCCCAATCTTTGTCTGCCGGAACGGTTTTGGACTTCGTGATGATCTCGGGAAACTGTTTCCCCGCGTTCTTATCGAACCCTTCCCTACAGTTTGCCCTCACCCACGAGACCGCCTTTTCGTATTCGTCTTTGTCGTAAATTTCAAGGTAGATACGCCGCAGGGCTTCCGTCATGTCCACCCATTCGACTCTCATGCCGAGCGTATGCCGGAAAAAAGAAACGTCACAGTAAGAACCCATGATTCCCATGGAGACGCCGCCGATGTTGCAGTATCCTCTTCCGCGCATCCATCCCACCGCGACCGCGCCTTTCGCGAACCTAAGGATTTTTTCCGAAACATCTCCGGGAATCGCGTGGTCGCAGGCGTCCTGGACGTCGCGCCCGTAAATCGCGAACGCGGGCAGCCCAAGCTGCGCGTGAGCCGCCATCGCAGCCGCAAGGTAAACCGCTCCGGGCCGCTCCGTTCCGTTAAAACCCCAGACCGCTTTCACCGTCATGGGATCCGTGTCCATGGTCTCGCTTCCGTAACACCAGCACGGCGTCACGGTCAGGGTGGCGCAGACGTTCTGCCCGCCGAACTTTTCCGCGCTTTTCCCCGCTTCGGCGGGGCCGCCTATCGTCGAATCGGACAGGACGCACAGAACGGGCGTTCCGTCCGGATAGCGCAGCGAGCCTGTGATCAGCTCGGCGGCCGCCTTTGCCATTTCCAGCGTTTTCCCCTCAAGGCTTTCACGCACGCCGCCCCAGCGTCCGTCAATCACCGGACGAATTCCGATTTTAGGATAATTCATGGATCAGACCCTCCTATCGTTTTTCTGATATTCTAACACAGGCCTTTCGGTTTGTCTATCGCGCAAAAGGTGATTTGTCCAATCAAAAGCCGACGACTTCCCTCTCTGGCCGGGGTAACAAGAAAGCCGCTGCGGAAGCGGCTGAAATGCTTTTTATGACGCACGGGCGGCCTATGCCGGCCCGTCCGAAACGGCGAACTCCTGCGGGGAGACGATCTCCACGCCCAGTTTCCGGAGGGTCTCGGCCGATTTGTGTAAATCGGAGGTTTTCAGGACGATGGAAGCGTCCTCTTTCCCGGTGGAAAGGGCATACATATATTCCACGTTCAGCTCCGCTTCACAGATGGCTCCCAGCAGTTCCTGCAGCTTGCCTACCTGATGGGAGATCCTGACCGCCAGCACGTCCGTGAGCATGGCGGAGAAGCCGTTTTCGCGCAGCGCCTGCCTGCCTTGTTCCGGACTGGTGGTAAGCAGCCTAAGCAGCCCGTATTCGCTGGTATCCGCCAGGCTCAGAGACACGATGTTGATTCCTTTTTCCTTGAGTACCTTCAGAACCTCCTGCAGGCGGCCCTCTCTGTTTTCAATAAAAACCGATAACTGTTTCATAAACATCCGGATCTCTCTCCTTTCCTTCCTCTCGCCCTATCTGCGGCCGCTTATAGGAGCCTGCGCTTATCCACGACACGCACGGCTTTCCCCATGCTCCGTTCCAAGGTCTTAGGCTCCACCAGTTTCACTTTTACGGCCAGCCCGATCGCGTGCTGGAGGACGGTTCCGATCTGGCGCGCCAGTTTTTCCAGATCCCGGATCTCATCCGAGAAGAACTTCTCCTCCACTTCCACCTGTACTTCCAGAACGTCCAGATTGTCCACCCGGTCCACGATCATCCTATAGTGAGGAGCCGTCCCGTTCCTCTCCAGCAGGGCGGCTTCGATCTGAGAGGGGAAAACATTCACGCCGCGGATGATCAGCATATCGTCGCTTCTTCCTTTGAAACGGCTGATCCTCGCAAGCGTCCTGCCGCATTCGCACTTCCCGTAAGAAAGGCTGGTCAGATCCCGCGTGCGGTAGCGGAGCAGGGGCAGCCCTCTCTTGGTGAGCGTGGTGAAGACCAGCTCCCCGGTTGCACCCTCCGGCAGGGGCGCCAGCGTGTCCGGGTCGATGATTTCCGGCAGGAAATGATCCTCGTAGACATGCAGGCCCGTATGGCAGGCGCAGTCACAGGCGACTCCCGGGCCCATGACTTCCGAAAGCCCGTAAATATCATAAGCTTGGATACGGAGTTTTTCTTCGATCCGCTTACGCATGTTTTCCGTCCACGGCTCCGCCCCGCAGACGGCGGCGCGGAGCCTAAGCTGCCCGACCGCCCCTTCTTCCTCCAGGCTTTCCGCGATGTGGAGCAGATAGGACGGGGTACAGGCGATGGCGGTCACGCCCAGATCCTTCATCATGGTCGTCAGCTTCTTCGTGTTTCCGGTTGACATCGGCACCACCATGGCGCCCAGTTTTTCCGCTCCCCCGTGCGCCCCCAGGCCTCCGGTGAACAGGCCGTAGCCATACGCCACCTGGATAATGTCATTCCTGCCGATTCCCGCCATCGTCAACGCCCTTGCCACGCATTCGCTCCAGATATCCAGGTCTTTCCTGGTATAGCCGACCACGGTGGCTTTCCCGGTCGTGCCGCTGGAAGCGTGTACCCTGACGATTTCCGACTGCGGAACAGCAAGCAGGCCGAAAGGATAGGTATCTTTCAGATCGTTTTTGGTCGTATAGGGAAGCTTGCCCAGATCTTCCAGCCCTCTGACGTCTCCCGGCTCCAGCCCCAGCTCCTGCATTTTCCGGCGGTAGAACTCCACGTTACGGTACACCTGCTCTACGGTCTTTACCAGGCGGACGCTCTGGAGATTTCGGATTTCTTCCCTGCCCATACACTCTTTTGTCTCATTCCAGATCATGCCCTGTTCTCCTGCTTCGCGTATCACTTCTTTTCGGCTGCGGCATCTTCCTGCATCCCCAACCGGAAGGCGGCCTGGTTGACCGTTACGGTTTTGGGCGGAACCGTGGCTTCAATGGCCCGCAGCCATTCCGGCATGGAAAATTCCATGTGCCGCGCCGCCACGCCCAGGACGATGATGTTGAATGTCCGTGGGTTCCCCAGTTTCCGGGCTTCCTCCGCCGCATGGATGGTCTCCACCCGGTATTTCTTCTCCAGTTCCGCGAGAATATCCTGCGGATACTCCTCCGCCCCCGTCACGACGGTGATCGGGTCTATGCGCAGATCGTTCACGACCATCACCCCGTCCTTTTTAAGGAAATGCGCATACCGGAGGGCCTCCAGACGTTCAAAGGCGATCAGGATGTCCGCCTGCCCTTCTTCCACGATGGGTTCGGCAACCTTGTGTCCGAAACGGACGAACGTCACCACGCTCCCGCCGCGCTGCGCCATGCCGTGGATCTCCGACATCTTCACCTCATATCCGGCGCGCAGGGCAAGGCCGCCCAGGATACGGCTGGTCAGAAGCGTCCCCTGCCCGCCCACGCCCACTATCATGATATTTTTTGTCCGCATTCCGATAGCCATGCTCCTTTCAAAGTCTGTGGAAAGTTTGAAACTACGTTTCCAACTGAGAGTTTTGTCCTTTCGGACAAAACATCTCGCTTTATTTGGAAAGGATGGTCATTCAGAACGCCATTCTTGCCACCTTTCCCTCACCAATTTCCAGCCGGCGCCAGATTTCACGCCTTTGCCACAGTCTGAATGGCGCCGAACCGGCACAGCTGCGCGCACAGGCCGCAGCCGTTGCACAGGGCTTCGTCAATGGCAACGGTTCCGTCTTCCCGCTTCGTCAGCGCCGGGCAGCCGGGACGCAGGCAGACGCCGCATTTCTTGCAGGACTCTTCCACGGGAACGCAGCGGTTCGGGAAAACGGTTCCTTTCAGCAGGACGCAGGGCGCTTTGGTAATAATGACGGAAACCTCGTCTCTGGCTGTTTCTTCCCGGATGACGCGTTCCAGCCGCGGCAGATCGAAAGCGCTGATTTCCGTCACGTGTTCCACCCCCAGCGCCTTGCATAGCCGGTACAGGGAAATGGCCGGAACGGTTTCCCCTTTCAGGGTTTTGCCGGTCGCGGCGTGATCCTGATGTCCGGTCATGCCAGTGGTAGAATTGTCCAGTATGACGACCGTTCCCGCCGAACGGTTATAGACCATGTTCATCAGGGAGTTGACCCCGGTATGGAGGAACGTGGAATCCCCGATGACCGCCACCCAGTCGCGGAGGTACTCCCTGCCTTTGGCTTTCTCCATGCCGTGGAGGACGGAAATGCCGGCTCCCATGCAGATGGTGGTATCGATGACGCCAAGCGGCGCCGCCGCCCCCAAGGTATAACAGCCGATGTCTCCCGCCGCGTGGATCCTGTGTTTCTGCAGGACAGAAAAGACGCTTCGGTGCGGGCAGCCGGGGCATAAAATGGGAGGCCTTGCCGGAACCCGCGCCGGAGCTTCCCGCGCCGTTTGTTCTCCCAGCACGGCTCTGCGCAGGAGGTTCGCGCTGTATTCGCCCTGAATCGTGAAAATCTCCTTCCCGATGGCGGGGATCCCCCAGGATCTGACCTGTTCCTCCATGACCGGCTCCAGTTCCTCAAAAATATACAAGGTCTCCACCCTGGAAGCAAAGTCCTGGATCAGCTTCTTCGGGAGCGGATGAACCTGCCCCAGTTTCAGGACGGAAGCTTCCGGACAGGCTTCTTTGACATACTGGTAAGCAATGCCGCTTGTCAGGAAGCCGATGGAGAGGTCGTTCAGCTCCATCCGGTTGATCGGGAAGCCGCAGCCGTCCTCCGCCATTTTCTTCATTCGTTCTTCCACATAGACATGACGCCCGACAGCGTTTCCCGGCATCATGACGAACTTCCGGATGTTCCGGACATAGGGTCTGTCCGGCACCTGCCGACGCTCTTCCAAAGTGACCGGTCCGCCGGAATGGGAAAGCCTGGTCGTAGAACGGACGATCACGGGGGTATCATACATTTCGCTGATTTCAAAAGCGAATTTCATGAAATCCTTGGCTTCCTGGCTGTCGGACGGCTCCAGGACCGGAACCCCCGCCGCCCTCGCCACACAGCGGGTGTCCTGCTCGTTCTGGGAACTGTACAGCCCCGGATCATCCGCCGCCACCAGCACCAGACCGCCGTTCACCCCGGCATAGGAAACGGTAAAAAGAGGGTCGCTCGCCACGTTCACGCCCACGTGCTTCATGGACGCCATGGCCCGGACGCCGCTGATGGACGCGCCGATCGCCACTTCCATCGCCACTTTTTCATTCGGCGACCACTCCGCGTAAATTTCGTCATACCGCACGATGTTCTCGCTGATCTCCGTGCTGGGCGTTCCCGGGTAAGCGGCGGATACCTTTACTCCCGCTTCATAAGCGCCGCGGGCAAACGCTTCATTCCCTAGCATGATGACTGTCTCTGCCATAGGTTTCTCCTTCTGTCAAACAGAAAGGCGCGGCTCTTTCGCGCCGCTCAGGTTTCACGTAAATCCTTGATCCGCTTTGCCTTTCCCTCGAAGCGCTGCAGGGTGTTGGGGGATTCCAGGCTGATCTTCGCGTCCAGTCCCAGTACCACGCGCAGTTTCGACCTGATTTTCCGCTCTGTTTCTTCCAGTTCCCGGTAAGAATCCGTCGCTTTGAGGAGTTCCACGCGGATTTCCATCCTGTCCGCATGGTTTTTCCTGGTAAGCACGATCTCATAATGAGGCCCGATTTCTTCCACGCCCAGGATCACTTCCTCGACCTGGCTCGGGAATACGTTGACGCCCCGGATCTTCAGCATATCGTCCGTCCGCCCCGCCAGATTCTCCATGCGCACGAACGAACGTCCGCACTTACAGGGTTCATAGAGCAGCCTGCTGACGTCCTTGGTGCGGTAGCGGATCAGCGGCAGGCTTTCCTTATAGATACAGGTGACGACCAGTTCCCCTTTTTCTCCGGGCGGAAGGACTTCGCCCGTCTTAGGGTCGATGATCTCCGGGATGAAAAAATCCTCGTTTACGTGCATTCCGCACATATATTGGCATTCGCCGGATACTCCGGGGCCGTTCAGCTCGCTCATGCCGTAATTGGAGGTGACGAGCATATCCCCGCCCCACAGCTTATGGGCTTCCGCCCGCATAGCGTCCGTCAGCAGCTCGCTTCCGAACAGGCCGATTTTTACCTGTAGGTCCTTCCTGGGATCCAGGCCCAGCTCCATCGCGACTTCGGCCAGCCGCAAGGCATAAGAGGGCGTCGCCACCAGCAGGGAGGTGCCGAAATCCCGCATATAGAGGATCTGTTTCTCCGAATTCCCGGTGGAAGACGGAACAAGCACAGCGCCTATCTTTTCCAGTCCGTAGTGAAGCCCGAGCGCTCCGGTAAACATGCCGTAACCAAAGCAGATCTGCGCCACATCCTTGCTTTCGGCCCCGCCCATGGCGGCGATCCTCGCCACGCTCTCCGTCCATGTTTCCAGGTCTTTTCTGGTATATCCTACCACCGTCGGCTTCCCGGTCGTGCCGCTGGAAGCGTGGATACGCAGCAGTTTCTCCTTGGGTACGGCAAACAGGCCAAAGGGATATGTATCGCGCATATCCTGCTTCGTGACAAAAGGAAGCTTCGCCAGATCCTTCAAGGCGCGGACGTCCTGGGGCTTTACTCCGGCTTCCTCCATTTTCCGGCGATAATACGGCACGGTTTCCCAGACACGAGCCACCGTCTCCCGCAGCCTGTTTCGCTGAATGTCCTCGATTTCCTGTCTGGACATGGTTTCTTCTTTTGACCAAATCATCTGTCGCTCCCATTCTGTCTGCTTTTTCCCAGCGTTCCGCTTTCCAGACACCCTACGCAATCTGAAAGATCGTTCAAATATTGTAATCGTTTTTGCCTGTCCTGTCAAGCTTTGAAAATATTCTGGGAACTTTCCGCAGACCTGGAAACTCCTGAACAGAAAACGCCTTGTCTTTCAAGGCGAATTCCGCGCTGCCAAAAGGCACACTTTCTGACAGCAACAGCAGAACTTTAGCCCCGCCCTTTTCAGGGACGCTAAAAAATCCCTGCTTCTGACAGCAGGGATACCTCTATGGGCAGGTCTGGAGGCAGCTTGAGGCTGCCGCTATGGATGATGCCAAACAGCGTCTGGATGTGGAAAACATTTCACCTCAGCCAGACAAAAACGCAGAACAAAAGAAAAAGCCCGAAAACTCCTAGAAAAAGCACCGCCGCCAGCAGGGAAGCTTTCAGGACGCCCCACAGGAGGGCGCGTTTTTCCTTCGGGGTAAGTTCCAGCGGCTCCTGTCCGCGGCCCGGCGGCTCGCCCACGCTTGCCGGAACCGCCGGACGCCCAGGCACACCGTCCGCGCTCCTGCCCGGAGCCGCCCGCCGTCCAGGCACACCGTCCGCGCTCTTGTCAAAAGCCGCCTGATACCAAGGCACACCGTCCGCGTTCCGATCCCCGACCGTCCCGCCGTCCGCGAACCCTTCACGTTTTCCTCTTCCGCTTCTTCCGCCCATAGGATCCTTTCCGAAACACAACCTGCCGTATCACCCTGCCGCCGCAGACGGCAGGGCCGCTCCCGGCATCCCTTGCCCGTCATACAGATGGCAGGCGGTAAAATGCCCCTCTTCCACTTCCCGGTACACCGGCGGCTCCGTCTTACAGCGTTCCATGCATTCCTTGCAGCGCGTATGGAACTTGCAGCCCCGGGGCGGGTTCGCCGGCGAGGGTATGCTGCCTTCCAGAAGGATCCTCTTCATCCTGTAATCCGGATCCGGCACCGGAATAGCGGAAAACAGCGCCCTGGTATAGGGGTGCAGGGGCCTGGAGTAAATCTTCTCCGTCCGGGAATATTCCACCAGGCTGCCGAGGTACATCACGCCCACCGTGTCAGAAATATGTTCCACCACAGACAGGTCATGGGAAATAAATAAGTAGGTCAGATGAAATTCCTTTTGCAGCTTTTTCAGCAGATTGATGATCTGCGCCTGAATGGATACGTCCAGCGCGGAAACAGGCTCGTCGCATACGATAAAATCAGGATTCAGGGCAAGCGCCCTGGCGATACAGATCCGCTGGCGCTGTCCGCCCGAAAATTCATGGGGATACCTGTCCTTATGATAGTCCTGTAGGCCGCAGGCTTCCATGATACGGGTAATGTAGCCGTCAAACTCCTCCGGCGGCACAATGCCATGCTCCCTCACGCCCTCGCCGATGATCTCCCCTACAGGCAGCCTTGGCGAAAGGCTGGAAAAGGGATCCTGGAACACGATCTGGATACGGGGGCGGATCTTTCGCAGCTGCGCCTTGCTGAAGGAAAAAATTTCGTGTCCGTCAAAAAAGATCTCCCCCTCCGTCTTATCCTGAAGCCGCAGCAGCGTCCTCCCCATAGTGGATTTCCCGCAGCCGGACTCGCCCACCAGTCCCATCGTCCTCCCCTTCTCAATGACAAAGGACACCCCGTCCACAGCCTTGACGAAGCTGACTCCCTTTCCAAGGAGGTTCTTTTTGATCGGAAAATATTTTTTCAGGTTTCTTACTTCTATTAAAGGACTGCCGCTGTTTTCCGTGTTCATTCCCGCTTCTTCTCCTTTTCCCACACACTGCTTTTACCGTTGCTCCCATCTGCGCGCTTTGATCTAGAAAGCGTCATCGGCGGGTACCATCAAGGAGGCTGAAAGCTTCTTTCGGCCTTCTATCAGCTCCCCGACGTCCACCGACCTGGAATACCCCAGGATCTCCCCCTGCGTGAGAAAGCGGTAGCAGGACACCACATGGGTATCGCTTAAACGGATTTCCGGGGGATATCCGCCTCCGCACTCTCCTACGCAGGACTCGCACCGGTCTTTGAAATAGCAGTAGTCGGGCATGTCCACGGGATTGGGGACGCTGCCGGGGATATTGTATAGTTCCTCCACCTTTTTCCCTACCACAGGCCTGGATTTCATCAGACCAACGGTGTAGGGGTGGGAAGGGTTTCCGAAGACATCCCTGGCCGTTCCTTTTTCCACCACGCGCCCCGCGTACATGACCACGACATAGTCCGCCATGCTGGCCACCACGCCCAGATCATGGGTGATCAGCATGATGGAGCTGTTGATCTTGGTCTTGAGTTCTTTGAGCAGATCGAGGATCTGCGCCTGAATCGTGACGTCCAGCGCCGTGGTCGGCTCGTCCGCTATGATCAGCTCCGGGTCGCAGGCAAGGGCGATGGCGATCATGACGCGCTGGCGCATACCGCCGGAAAGTTCATGGGGATACATCCGGTAAACGCCCTCTTGATTGGCGATTCCTACCAATTCCAGCATTTCCAGGGTCCGCGCTTTCACTTCCTCTTTGGACTTCCGCGGGTTGTGGAGCCGGATCACCTCGTCCACCTGGTCTCCGATACGGAAGACCGGGTTCAGGCTGGTCATTGGTTCCTGGAAGATCATGGATATGCGGTTCCCCCGGATCTTGTGCATGATCTCCGAGGGCGTCTTTACAATGTCATAAGCGTCATATCCCCCGCCCGCCTCTTTGACCCGGAAGCGCAGCTGCCCGCCTACGGTCTGCCCGTGCGGCTTCTGGAGCAGCTGCATGAGGGACAGGGAGGTGACGGACTTTCCGCAGCCGGACTCCCCTACGATCCCCACGGTGGAGCATTTCGGGATCTCGAAGCTTACGCCGTCCACCGCCTTCACCGTGCCGATGTCCGTGAAAAAATAAGAACAGACATTGTCAAACTCCACAATGTTATCCCCGCTCTTCATATTCGTCCGCCAGCTGTCCGCGTTCCCTTTGTTCCTGCGCCGCTCCAGCTCCAGCTTCCGGGTCAGCTTCCGGTTGAACCGGGTGATTTGTTTGGATTCCTCTCCGGAGATATAAGCCCTCTTTTTCGATTTTGAAGTCTGTTTCATCCTGATCACCATGCTCCTTCCAAAGTCTGGCGACTTTGCGCGTAGCACAAAGCTCAGCCTCCTGCTTCTATCCGCCCGCGATCAGCGGCACAAGTCCCGCAAGCGGTATCCGTTCCACAAACGGCATCAGTCCCGCAGACGTTGCCCGTCCCGCAAGCGGCGCAACGGTCCGCCTCCCGCCCTCAACGCTTCATCTTGGGGTCGAACGCGTCCCTCAGCCCGTCGCCCACGAAGTTAAACGCGACGACCGTCAGGCAGATCAGGATGCCGACCGGAATCCATATATAGGTGTACCGGATCATGGATTCGGAAGAAGACGTCACGGAATTGATCATCGTTCCCCAGGTAGCCAAGGGGTGCTTGACGCCAAGGCCCAGGAAAGACAGGGTCGCTTCGATGATGATGATCCCGCCCAGGCCGTTCGAGGCCGTCACGATCAGCTGCGGCATGACGTTGGGAATCAGGTGCTTGAAAATACGCCGTCTGGTATTCAGCCCGATGCTTTCCGCCGCCAGCATAAACTCCTGTTCCCGCAGGGACAGGATCTGCCCCCTCACCAGCCTTGCCACGCCGGCCCAGCCCAGGATCCCGAGAATCACCATCAGCCACACCAGGCGGCGGTAAGGCTCCATCTTCAAGGCGTCGAACAGGGCCGCGATGATGATCAGGATGGGCAGGGAGGGGATACAGTAAAAAACATCCACCAGACGCATGATCAGGTTGTCGATCCAGCCGCCGAAGAAGCCCGCGATCCCTCCCAGGATCACGCCCAGGATCGTCTCGAGGATAATGACCACGAAGCAGACCAGCAGGGACACGCGCCCGCCGTACATCATACGCGCCAGAATGTCCATCCCGTCCCCGTCCGTTCCGAACCAGTGGGCCTTGCTTGGCTCCGCGAAAATATCGATCAGATAGCTGACGCGGGTGCAGGTCATGTTATAGGTGAAGTTCTTGTTTTCCACATAGACCGTAGTCGGTTCCTTGGCTAAGTCGCCGTTTTCGTCATAGGTATATTTCCCCTCGGAGTTCAGCTGCGGGATCTCCCATTCAAAAGAGGATTTATAAGTTCCGGCTGCTTCCATATCCGCGATGACTTCCCTGGCCTTTTCCTTAAACGCGAGATCCAGGCTGTCTTCGCCGCTGTAGGCGCGTACCGCCACCTCGGACAGCAGCGCGACGGGATGTTCCCGGTCTTGCTCCCGGCAGAGGAAGATCCCGTCCTCGCCGTACACGACGGAATAAGAGACACCGCCGTCCGTGAAGCTCCCGGCCCCGCCCACGGCCAGCAAGGCGTTGATCCGGAAAGAATCCGTAAACAGCCCGGCGTCCTCATACGCGTCCAGGACATAGGTACTCATGACCGCCGCCAGGACACTGTCGGCGTTTTCATACACGGCAAAGCTTCCGTCCTCCTCCGTGACCGTATACCGCTTCCCGCCGTAAACAAACTCCTCTTGATCCAGATTCCGCAGGATCACGGCTTCGAGCGCGCTGTCAGGGGCGGCGTCTTTTGCGTAAGTGAACCCCTCCGCCCCGCGTTCCACCGTATAGGCGCCTTTCCTGCCCGGAACCAGACGGTAAGCGGCGCCGCCGTAAACGAAATCCTCTTCCGCGGCGGCGACGGCTTCTTTCAGCCTCTCCCGGAAGCCCTCTCCCGCTGTTTCCCCGGTCGTATACCGGAGATCCTCGGCAAAGGAGTTATAGGCGGCAAAGGGGGAGAACCCGCCCACCGTGCCGATCGGACTCCTTACCTGTTCATACAGGCTATAGATCGCCGCCGCTTCTTTCCGGAGTTCATACCGCCGTCCGTTTTGATCTTCCACCGAAAGCCGGGTTTCTCCGGAAGATTCCATCTGGGAAATATAGGAATTCAGCTGGTTGCGGACAGAAAGTCCTTTGGAAGGATCTGACAGCGTGACGGCATAGTCAGTGCGGATACTTGCCACGGCATAATCCGCCAGCAGCCTGTCGTATTTATAAAAAATCCGTGTCTGACTGTATGGGTAAAACAAGGGGCAAAGAAAAGAGAACAGGAACATCGCCGCCAGAACCACGCTGCCCACGATGGCCAGCCTGTTGCGGAGAAAGCGGTGGAAGACCAGCCTGCCCGGACTCAGGATCCTGACCCGTTCCAGGCTGTCCAAGGATACCGCCCGCTCCTGCGCCTTTTGCGTATTTCGCTCTTGTATGGTATTCTTCTTCATCTTCCGGCTCCTCCTAATTCACCCGAACACGTGGATCCACCACCGCATAAAGAATGTCCGCCGCCAGATTCCCCAGTAAAGTAAGGATCGCTGAGAACGCGAGATAGAACATCGTAAACGGAATGTCGCCGTTGATCATGGAATAATAACTGGTAAAGCCGATTCCACGGATACTGAACAAGGTCTCCGTGATCAGCGCGCCCGCGAACAGGCCGGGCAGGGAAGAACCCAGCAGGGTGATCAGAGGAATCAAGGTATTGCGGAAAGCATGGCGTCCGATGACCTTGCTTTCCGGAAGCCCCTTCGCCCTTGCGGTCCGGATGTAATCCGAGTTTAAGACCTCCAGCATATTCGTCCGGGTATAGCGCATCAGGCCTCCGACGTTGACAATGACCAGAGTGGCCGCCGGAAGCACCATGTGCGCCACAAGATCCAGAAACTGCCCCAGCTCGCTTAAATTCGGAAAATCCCGTCCCTGCATACCGCTCAGTTCAAACCACCCAAGCTTGACGGAAAAAATCATTTTCAGAACCGTCGCCACAAAAAAAGTCGGCATGGAAATGCCGATCAGCGAGACGACCGTGACCGAGTAATCCGTAAGGCTGTACTGTTTCCTTGCCGCCAGGACGCCAAGCGGCACCGCGAGGAAGATTTCCAGGAGAAACGCGACCGAGCTTAACGCAAAGCTGTACCAGATGCAGCGCCGGAAGGTCTCCGTGACCGACATGGTCCAGTTCCAGCTGTCGCCGAAATTGCCCCGCACGGCATTGCCCATCCAAGTGAAATAGCCCCGCACCAGCCCTTTGTCCATGCCGTACTGGACGTTCAGCTCCGCGATCCATTCTTTCGCGCTTTTTGCCGCGCCCGGCTTGGTCGCCAGTTCCCTGGCGGTCATTTCCACATAACTGGTCGGCAGGGAGAACTCCAGCGCGTAAATAAGGAACGTCACAAAAAAAAGGATCAGAACGCTCACGGCCAGTCTCTTCGCGATAAATTTCAGCATGGCAAACCCCCTTGCTTTCGTTGTCTTCCGGTTTCCGCAGCCGACCGGTACGGCAGAGCCGGTTTCCGGCGGAACCCGCCTGCGCGGGCCTTGCCGGAAACCGGAGCCTTCCCTTCCTTCGCTTCCTTCCTAATTCATTTCCAGTATTTCAATTTCAGCAAAAGCGCCCCAGTAAGGAGTCATGTCTTTCGTCAGGGTATCCAGGTTCACCCTCTGCGAGCTGACCAGGGTCGCGTTCTGTCTCTGGTACGTCGGCACTTCCACCGCCCAGTCCAGGATGAGGGATAACGCTTCCATATAAACGGCTTTCCGGAAAGAACGGTCCGCGCTGGTCCGGCCTTCCATGATCAGCTCGTCCATGCGCGGATCCTGCAGCCCGTAATGGTTGCTCTCCGTGCCTCCCCCGCCGACGATATTCGTGGAATAGTACACCTGATACAGATCCGGATCCGGGGTGGCCCCCCAGGCGGCCGCCCACATCTGGTTCGTCCCGCCCTCTACTTTCGTCCACAGGACGTTGGTATCCACCGGGTCATTGATCTCTAAGGTAAGCCCTATGCCCGCCAAGGCTTCCTTCACGCTGGTCAGGATGCCGTAAGCGGGATGGTCTCCGCTGCCCCCCCCCGGGATAATGACTTCATACGTCAGGGAAGCCCCCGCAGGCGCCGCCGTGAAGATCCCCGCCGCTTCGTCGTAAGAATAGCCCGCCGCCTTCAGGAAGCCGACCGCCGCTTCCAGGGCTTTCTGGTTCTTCTCTTCCTGCGTCATGCCCTCGGTATAGAGGGGATTCCCGTCTGCGTCCGTGGAGTAAGCCACGGCATAGCCTTCGTCGCCAGGCTTAGGAGCCGCCCAAGAGGTATTGGAGATGGGGTAATTGATCACGTTTGCCATTTCCGCGTAATAAGAGTAGACCACGGTTTCCCGGTATACGGAGTACAGGGTCGCAAACGCTTTCCGCAGGCTTTTCGACGCCTCGCTGGCCGGATCGTCGCCTACTTTGACATTCTGGGCATTGATGCCGATATAGCCATAGCCCAGATTGTCCACCAGCACGGTGGAAAGCACGTCGCCTATGATCTCGCCGTTTCCGTTATACTCCTTGATGGCTTCCAGCGTCGCCACAGACATGGACGGCTCCACCAGATCGAACGCGCCGCTTACCACGCCCGACAGCTTATCCGCCTCCTGCGTCTCTTTCAGCAGAAGGGTGGGGATCTTAGGCCCTCCCTTATAAAAAGCGGCATTGGCGGTATAAGTAACCATACCGTTCTCATAGCTCTGGAACACATAAGGACCCGCGCCGAGCGGCTGGCCGGTCTTGGCCCTGACGCCGCTGAGGTCTCCTTTGGGGAAACCGAACTGGTGGCTGTCGTAATCATACAGATCCACGGAGCCATAATAATGTAAGGGGGAGACTGCGACAGCCAGATGATAGATCATGCTCGCGTCATAGTAGTCCGCCGTGATCCGCAGGGAAGAAGCCCCTGTTTTCTCGATCCCCGCAATGTAATCCGCGCTCTCCCCGGTCAGGACGCCCTTTTCATAATCCGCCACCGAATCGCCGAGTACCCCGGCAATATAGGTGAACAGATCCGTGTTCGCGGTCTCCGTGTCGCTTGCCGTCTGAAGATCCCCTTCGTATTTGGCATAAATCTCCGACCAGTAATCCGCCGTCGTCACAGTCGCCGTGTCATAGGTCGCGCCGCTGGCCGCGGTGATCGTCTTGCCGTCCTCGCTGACCTCGCCGAAGCCCCAGTAGAGCATTCCCAGGGCGACCTCGCTCCCGCCCGCGCTCTCCAGCTCATCCGAGTAGCTTGCCACGCAGTAGTCCACGATGTCCTGCGCGAACTGCGCCCCCGCCGTCTCTACCGCCGCCCAGTAGGCGTCCTGCTGTTCCTTCGTAAAATGGGTGAAATCCGTATTGTCCTTTCCCGCCGCGACAATGAGGCTCTGCACGGACTCCATGCCGCCCCGGTAGTCCGTCATGCCGCGGATCGGCATGGAATACAGGGTGCTGGCTCCCTCATAAGTAGGATCGCTGTAGACATACAGCGAAAAGATCACGTCGTCAATGGTCAGCGGCGTTCCGTCACTGAATACGATGTCGTCCCGCAGCGTGAAATCATAAAATACGGTCCCGTCTTCCTCCTGCGTGATCTCACAGTCCGCGATCCCGCGATAGGTGTAGTCCGTTCCGCCGTAGCTGATCGTTTCCCCCTCTATGCCTTTCAGAACCGGATTCCCCTCCCGGTCCATCTCCAGAAGAGAGACCGACGTCAGTTCCGCTACCGTCTGATCATAGGCTGTTTTCCCGAGAAACACGCTGAACTTTCCGGAGAGCGTATCGATCCCATAGACCAGCGTCTTGTCTTCCTCCGGCGCGGACGCCTCGCCCGTATCCGTGGACTCCGCCACGGTGGTGCTTTCCGTCCCTGTCTCATTTTCCTGCGTGTTCCCGCAGGCGGCGAAAGAGCCGACTGCCATGACGGCCGCCAACCCCACCGCCAGTTTCCGCCAAAAACTGTTTTTCATAAAGAACCTCCTTGTTTTTTCGATTGTGTTTATCTTACAGGAAGCGGTGCGCACATCGCTCCCGGTAATTCTAAGGCTGGGGATCCGCAGGGTTCCCCTGATCCGCAGTGATCTCCTGATCCGCAGGGTTCCCTGATTCGGCTTCCACAGGTTTCACGCCGCCTCCCCGCAGACAGAACCAGAAGAACAGGAACAGCCCCGCTGTCACCGCCGTCAGGAAGACGTCCGCCCCGGGGTGGGGACTTCCCCGGGAAAGAAGCCCGCCCCCCGGGAGAAGCTCCCCCTCGGAATAGGAGCCTCTGCGCGGCAGCCGACCGGACAGCCACCCCGCCAGTTCCCCCAGGAATACGGCCCCCGATAAGAGCAGGCCCGCAAGGGCGCCGCTTTTGAGCCGGTCAGCCATCTTTTCTTTCTGCGCCCTTTCAAAAGGGCAGGAAACCCTGGCCAGCCGGTACACGGAAGCGCTTACCAGAAACAGCGGGAACACCAGACAGCAGTACGGCACGGCGACATACCATAGACGGGTCAGTCCGCTAGGCTCCCACAGACTGGCAAAAAAGAGAAGCCACGCCAGGACGGCGCCCGCCCCGAACCGCGCCGCAGTGCGCCTCAGGACTTCCTCCGGCGCTGCCCAGCGGTACAGCGGCCCGATGTAGACCGCCTCCCTGCGCTCTTTCCCCGTTTCATCTATGGATACCTCCAGGCGGTAATCCGCCAGATTCCTGCTGCGGAACATGGTCTCCTCTCCCGGCCAGTCTGTTTCACACGGCGAACCCGTTTCGCCCGGTGGACTTCCCTCGCCCGGCGAATGGAATTCGCCGTCCTTTGTTTTTCATGCAAATTGATACAAATTTGTTTTCTATACAAAAATGAGGATCCAGCAATTTGCTCTCCTCACCATACGTCAGCGTATGCCACTGCCTGTCTAGATTTTTTCCATTTACTCTCCCAAGGAACCCCTTTCGAGAGTCGCCAAGATACACGTTAATTTTTACAATCTTACTACGGTTCCGCACAGATTGCAAGCGATTTTTTTCAAAAAAAAGTAAAAGATTCTTCATCCTTTGCACAAATATGGAAAATCTGCAAGATAGAGCGCAGAAATATCACGCTGTCAAAAAAGATCTTTTTTGAAAGTTTCTGATCTGCTCTTGATTTTCACGAATTTTCATTACTGTTCAGCAGCAATCAGGATTTTCCATTTTCATCTTTTTTTGAAAAATTATTTGCCATCTGTGCGGAACCGTAGTAAGATTGAAAAAAGCAGCGCACTGAATGCAATGCACAATAACTATGACCAAAAAACAAGGAAACAAAAAAAGGAAACAAAAAGGAGAAAACATGAAACGATTCTTAAAACCACGTGCGTTCTTTCCCTTGCTGATTGGCGTTATTCTCGTTGTCTCAACGCTCTCATTAGGGTTATATGAGAAGTCCACATCCGATGGAATGGATGCGCCAGGAATTTACTTAATTGGTTTAGCCGTTGCTTCTTTGTTGATAGCTCTCGGCATATTCAAAGCCGGAAGGGCAACTTTACAAACCAGCTTGATTCCACCGATTTTGGCTTACCTTTTTGGGATAAGCGGGATAGCAATAGGACTGATTCTGTTTTTTGACGGCGAGTTTGAGGGGTTAACTACCTTTTTTGCCGTTTGGGAGACAGTGAGCGCGGGGCTTGTTGTCGTGGGAACATGGCGGCTTGCAAACAGACGTAAAAAGTGATGCGAGGAAAAGAAAAAAGGAAATTTTCAATTCAGACAGGCTGTCTGCTGATACTCCTGCTGCTTGTTACAGGCTGCCAAAGCCCGGAACGATCCCAGGTACTGATGGGCAACCCGGACGAAACCGGAAACCCGGCGGACGACAACGCCATAACTTCACGCCCCGCGCTGCCCACGGGAGAAAACCTGTCTCTGGCTGGAACGAACGGACGCGGTGAGTCCATAGAGTGGAACGGGCGGAATCTGACGTTGCCCCTGGGAGATATTTCCATGCGGTATGACGATTATGTTCGGGAGGAGGAAGCGGTTCCTATGGAAAGGGAAGCTTTCACCGCACTGGTAGGCATACTGGAATCGCTGGAATGGTTTGGCGGGTCTGATGAGGAAAACACAGAGTTTCAAAATCATCATGAAGCGGAAAAGACGATGGGAAGAAGGGCGCATTGATCGGCGTATCCTTTGATCTGGAAGTAAGGAATCAAAGCCACGCTTACGTTCTGACACTTCACCCCGTGTCGGACGGGCGTATCAACCTCTTCCTCTCCGACCTGTCAACAAAAGAGATAAACGTTCTCCATTTTTTTGGATATTCCAAAGAGCTTCTGACGGCAGTCAAGGAAGCCGTACATTGGACAGTTCCGGACGACGAAGCCTTGAAAGGAATAGTCAGCGGGGAATGGCAGCGACGAAAAGACGGGCAGGAGCGGCAGGGCATTCCTCCGGCGCTTCTGGAACAGTTCCTGGCTGTGACGCGTGAGGAAAATAAGGTGGTACGGGACAGCGAACTATTTCCGATCCTGCTTTTTTTTCGGGACAAGAAGGGCAGAACCATAGAAGGTGCTATGAATCCAGACACGAAAGTCATTGCCATAGAGAATCAGCTATACTGCTATGCCGAAGAAATCATCTTGCCATGACGCGTTCGCGCCGTCGAGCCAAGGAAAGCCGCAAGGTTCCGGGCGGAAATTCGGCGAGAAAACATCTTGCTATTCTTCCGAAACTATGCTATCCTACGCGTAGGCAGCGAGCCAAGCGCCGCGAAGCGGATGCATGGGTTCCTATCCGCAGGATGTGACATAGGCCGAATGGCCATGCAGGTACCATGGGTCATGTACGCTATTTGCAGTTGCCGCATTGCCGCGGAAAACGGCGGACACGGTACGCGGACGCAGGCGGCGGCAGAATCGGTAACGGGCGCGGTAATCCCAGAGTCGGCGAGGCACGGTACGCGGACGCAGGCGGCAGAGCGGCGCCGGTGCGCGGCTACGGGACTCAGTAAGAAAGAAGATGCAGGAGGAAGGGTACGGATGGCAGTGTTTCGAGTGATTTTGACGATTATCTTCATTGTGACGTGTATCGCCCTGACTGTGCTGGTGCTAATGCAGGAAGGGAAATCCGCAGGGCTAGGCTCCATCGGCGGCATGGCGGAAACCTACTGGGGCAAGCACAAGGGACGCTCCATGGAAGGGCTGCTGATAAGGGTTACGAAGATCCTGGCGGTATTTTTTATGGTTCTGGCGGCAATACTGAATCTGAATGTATTCTGAATCAAAATCTGCGGCGGAGACAAAGCGGCTGCCTATGCGACCGCCGAGGGCGAAAGAGTTTGCATAGCAAACTCTTTGTTTGCGTAAGCGCAAACCCCTCCCAAACAAGATCCCGAAACCACAGAACAGGATCCGCAGATCACAGAACAAACAAGGAAACCAGGATGGATAAAAACGGACAGGAAAAGTCTACGGAAAGAAAGAGATTCCCGAATAAAAAAAAGGCTTCGGAAAGAGAAATACTCCCGGAAAAAGGGGAGCCTCCGGGCAGGAAGAAGCCTCCGGAAGGAAAAAGGCTGCCGGAAAACGGTACGCTCCCGGAAAAAAGGAAGCTTCCGGGCAAAAAGAAGTCTCCGCAAGGAAAAAGGCTGCCGGAAAACGGTACGCTCCCGGAAAAAGGGGAGCCTCCGGGCATAAAAAAGATTCTGAAAAAAGAGGTTTCCCGCGAAACAGGGCGGCAGGAACCGCGGGAAAGACGCAGACGGATGATCTGCGACCTCGTCAAGGACAAGGCCTACGTTCCCATGAAAGAAAAGGAACTGGCGGTCTTCCTCGGCGTAGGGCGGCAGAACCGGAAAGAACTTCGCGGTATCCTGAGTGAGCTTCTGGCGGAGGGCGAACTTCTCCTGACCTCCGACGGGAAATATCAAAAGGGACAGGGGACGGTCTTCACCGGAACTTTTATCAGCAACGCCAAGGGCTTCGGCTTCGTGGAAGTCGACGGGCTGGAACAGGATCTGTATATCCCGGAGGGCAGGACGAACGGCGCTTTCCATAAAGATACCGTACAGGTGGCTTTGGACACCGTACAGGCGGCTTTGGACACCGTACAGGCGGCTTCGCATACCGCACAGTCGGCTTCCCCCGAAGAGCGGAGCAAGAAGCGACAGGAAGCCCAGGTGGTCAAGATCCTGGAGCGAGGGCTGACCCAGGTGGTCGGCACCTATCAGCGTTCCGGGAACAGTTACGGCTTTGTCGTTCCGGACAACCGGAAACTGCCGTCGGATGTGTTTGTGCCGAAAGAACGTTCCAAAGGAGCGGTGACCGGGCATAAAGTCGTAGCGGAGATCACGGACTACGGCGACGATACCAGAAGCCCGGAGGGAAAAATCACCGAAATCCTTGGACACATCGATGACCCGGGAGTGGATATTCTTTCCGTGGCCCGTAATCTGGAACTGCCGACGGAATTTCCGGAATCCGTACAAAACCAGGCGCAGCGCGCTTCCCGGGAGGTCACGGAAGCGGACAGGGCGGGCAGGCGCGACCTGCGGGCAGTTCCCATGGCGACGATCGACGGGGAGGACGCAAAGGATCTGGATGATGCGATAAGCCTAGATTTTGACGGAAAGGTTTACCATCTTGGAGTGCATATCGCGGATGTGGCCAACTATGTACAGGAAAACTCCGCCTTAGACAGGGAAGCCCTCCGGCGGGGAACCAGCGTGTACCTGACGGACCGGGTGATCCCCATGCTGCCCCATGCCCTGTCAAACGGAATCTGTTCTTTGAACGAGGGCGTGGACAGGCTGGCGCTCAGCTGTCTGATGACGATCGACGGACAGGGGGAAGTGTCGGGCTACGAACTGTGCGAATCGGTCATAAACGTCAACCGCCGGATGACTTATACCGCCGTAAAAAACATCCTGGAAGATCCGGGTACAGAAGAAGAGCAGGAAAGAGATGCCGCCCTTCTTGCCGGCCGGGGGGAAGATTTACAGACGGACTGGAAACAGCGCTTCCAGCGGATGGAGGAACTGGCGGCGATACTCCGGGAAAAACGCCGTCAGCGCGGGGCGATCGACTTTGATTTCCCGGAATGCAAGATCGTCCTGAACCAGGCCGGACAGCCCGTATCGATCCGTCCCTACGAGCGTAACACGGCCACCGGAATCATCGAGGAATTCATGCTGGCGGCAAATGAGACGGTGGCGCGGCATTTTTACTGGATGGAACTGCCGTTCCTGTACCGGGTGCATGATACGCCGGACGGGGAGAAAATCCGCAAACTCTCCGCGTTCCTCCATAATTTCGGATATTATATGAAGTCTGTGGGATCGGCGAAAAGCAAGATCAGCGGCGAGGAAGTCCATCCAAAAGAGATCCAGAAGCTTTTAGGCAGGATCGAGGGGACGCCGGAGGAAGCCATGATCAGCCGCATGGCGCTGCGCAGCATGAAACAGGCGAAATACAGTACGGAAAGCACCGGGCATTTCGGTCTGGCGTGCGGGTTTTACTGCCATTTCACTTCCCCCATCCGGCGTTATCCGGATCTGCAGATACACCGGATCATCAAGGAGCAGCTGCGCGGACGGCTGAAAGAGCGGAGGATCGAGCATTACCGCCAGATCCTCCCGGAGGTGGCGAAGCACTCTTCGGAAACGGAGCGGAGGGCAGACGAGGCGGAACGGGAAACCGACAAACTCAAAAAAGCGCAGTATATGGAAGCCCATCTGGGCGAGGAATTTCGCGGCGCGGTGTCCGGCATTACCTCCTGGGGCATTTACGTGGAACTGGAAAATACGGTGGAAGGGCTGGTGCATGTTTCCAAGCTGCCCGGGGATTACTTCATCTACCGGGAGGATACCTATGAAATGACCGGGAGGAATTCCGGAAAAAGTTATCAGCTGGGGATGCCCGTCGTGATCCGGGTGGACGGAACCGACCGCCTTGCCGGAACCATTGATTTTTCCATCGCCGGGGAGGAATAAGGGCGAACGGCTCTCCGTTACCGCACGGGAAGCCACGGACAGGCTTCCGGTCAGAAACGGGGAGAGCGCGGGGCAGGAGGATTCAGTGGGAGCGAAAGAAACGCAGAGACTGATTGCCAACAACAAAAAGGCATATCATGACTATTTTATTGAAGAGACTTACGAAGCGGGGCTTGCCCTTCACGGCACGGAAGTAAAATCCATGCGCATGGGCAAATGCAGCATCAAGGAATCGTTCATCCGTATAGAGGGCGGGGAAATGTATGTGCATGGAATGCACGTCAGCCCTTATGAGAAAGGGAATATTTTCAATAAAGATCCGCTGCGGGTGAAAAAACTGCTCCTGCACAAATACGAGATCCGCAAGCTTGCCGGAAAAACGGCGGAAAAGGGCTACACCTTGGTTCCGCTGAAAGTATACTTCAAAGACGGGAGGGCAAAGGTGGAAGTCGGCCTGGCGCGGGGGAAGAAGCTCTATGACAAGCGCCAGGATCTGGCGAAAAAGGATCAGAGAAGAGAAGCGGAAAAGGACTTCAAGATCCGGAACTTATAGGCTCCGAATCCGGTTCTGTCCGAAAGCAGCTCCGAAAGGTTACGATTCCACAGGAATATCCCGCGAGCAGCGAATGCCCATCGCCATGTATGGGTAGGCTGCGTGGACGGGGATTCTGCAAATGTGGTCAGGCTATGAAAAAAGCTTGACGGCTCCCTGAAATGGCGTTATACTGAAATCGGAAGTACCGGATCCGGCGTCTCCGCGCCGGGTCTTCTTTCCAAAACATGGGGTAGTCAAGGTTTCGACAGGGGTTCTGCAGCTGGAGAAGCTATCCGTTGTGACACGTTAATCACACCATAAAACTAAACGCTGAAGACAATTTAGCAATCGCTGCCTAAAGGCAGCTGTCCGCTCTAAGGCACTCACACTTTAGAATCCGGGCAGCGACTATGTGAGAAACGACATGTGTCAAGCTTTGCGCACATGGGCGTACAATGAAGCTACTGAATATGCCAGGCTGTCCGCTTCCTGGCATAGGAGGGAATGGGCTTTGCCGAGATAACGGACTATGATAGTAGAAGGACAGGGAATGGGCTTTTGGACACGGGTTCGACTCCCGTCTACTCCACTCCATGAAACCGCGAGGACTCGCGGTTTTTTTCTGTCCGGTACCGTCGCCGCGGCAAACAAGAAACGTAATTCAAAAAATCCAAAGCTATAGGTGGATGTGCGCGGCGGGCGCGGGCTATGATAGGCTGAAAATCCACTACGATCTCATCGGCCTTTTCCAGGAAGGCGCGGCAAACGCGTTCCGGAAACCACCGGCGAGGACGTGGCGGCGTTCTGGGACGAGCTGCTGAAAAACGCGCAGACCTACGCCGAAAACCGGCACGAGAAACTCAACCGTGAGATCCAGGAGAAACTCGGCAAGGGGGCGATTTTACATGACAGGTTTCGCAAGGCGGAAGGCTGCTTTTCAGCTTTCCGCCTTGCGAAACCTACGCGGTTTATACAACCCGCATTTGCGCCATTTGTACGGCGGATTCCCAGTCCGTTTCCCGGAAGCCGATCCGTACCACTCCGTCGCCGATCAGCAGAGGACGCTTGACGAGCATTCCATCCGTGGCGAGCAGTTCCAGGCATTCCTCCCGCGTCATATTCGGAAGCTTCTCTTTGAGGGCAAGAGCTTTGTACAGAAGCCCGCCGGTATTGAAAAATCTTTTTACAGGCAGGCCGCTGACCGTAAGCCATGATTGCAGCTCGTCATAGGTCGGATGTTCCTGCCTGATGTCGCGCAGTTCATAGGATACGCCCCTGCTGTCCAGATACGCTTTCGCTTTCCGGCAGGTCGTGCATTTGGGGTAACCGATGAATTTCATCATGATGACCATCCTTTCCTGCGGATATGATGAGCGCGTGCGCCGGGCGGCACGCGATATACGACGCGTCTGCAAGCGCACACGCTAGTCACTCCACGAAGCTGATCTTCGACATGTCCAGCTGGTGCGGCTTGCCGCCCGGCTGCCGGGCAAAGCCCAGCAGTACGGCGATTCCGATCTCATAGCCCTCCGGAAAGCCTAAGCGGCGCTTGAACTCCTTGCCTTTTTCCCCGGCAAAGGCAAAGGCGGCCAGCCCGCAGATCAGGCTGTCGATACCGAGAGAGGCGGCCGCAAGGGCGATATTCTCCGATACGATACCGCAGTCGAAAAGCTCCGCCCCGCCAGGCTCGGCCTTGGCAATGGGTACCACCACCATACAGGGCGCGCCATAAAACAGCTTGCCGCTCCTGGACAGGATCCTCGCATAGATGCTTGAGTCCGGGAGCGCCGCGATGTTCCGCATTCCTTCGGCTTCAATCTGCGCAATCAGTTCCCTGTTTTTCACCACGATCACCCGCCAGAGCTGACGGTTCATCCCGCTGGGAGAAGCAAGCGCGGCTTCGGCGATGGCGCGCAGATCTTCCTCGGAGGGCATTTTTTCCTGAAAGTCCCGGCAGGAATAACGTGTCAGGATGGATTTTATGGTATCATTTGGCATACATCTTCCTCCTTATCTGTTTGCCGTCATTATACAGGAAAAAACCGGATCTGTCTACCCTGTTACCGCCCTCTTCGTCGGCAAGCGCAGTTTTCCAATGCAAATTGCGCTTGCCGACGAAAGCGCAAAAGGCACTTTACTTTTTATAAAATCCGTGGTATATTTATAATATATTACAAAAGGGTCAGTTGACCGCAGCAAAAGGACAGGAATACAAGGGCAAAGGAACGACCGTCAGACGGTTTGCCAGATTGGGCGTATGTGGCTTCACCCGAAAACGGCGCGGCGTTCACAGCATAGCCCTTTCCGATCTTTGACGAGGGCTGTCGTTTTCCAAGAGTCGGCGGGGGATACCGCTGTTTTTAGGACGACATCAGAGGAAAGCCTGACGTATCGTCTTAGGCCAGACCAAGGAGAGATCAAGCTGAAAGAACTGCGTTCTTTCAGCCGGAGATTTGTGCTACGCGTAAAGTCTCCAGACTCTGGAAGGAACAGGGTGATAAAAATAGGCAAAGAACATACCGGCAACAAAAATATCGTGATTTATCTCGTGTTTGTCTTCCTGTCAAATTTCAGCTTCCTGTCTTCGTTCCTTTCTGTGTTTTTATGGAGGAAAGGGGCCTCCCTTTCCTTTGTCTCCGTCTGCTTCCTGATCTATCAGCTGAGTAAGTTCGTCTTTGAGATCCCGACAGGCTTTGTCTCGGATAAATATAGCCGCAAGTTCAGCGGCGTGGCGGGTATGCTTCTCCTGATCTGCTCTTACGGGTTCCTGCTGTCTGACGACATGGCTCTTCTGCTGCTTGCTTTTTTTCTCAAGGGCCTGGGCATTACTTTTCTCAGCGGTTCTTTGGAATCGCTTTTCGTGGACAGCCTCGACCAGAAGAGACTTATGAAATACAATGTGGTGGAACGGCTGGTTTTTTACTCTGCCTTAGCATTATCGGCAGCGTCCGGCGGGCTTGTCATACAGTTTTTCGGATTTTTTGACACCGTCGTCATTGACATCGTCATACTGGGGCTTACGCTGGCCATTGTCTGTCAGTTTGAAACAAAGCCGCCAGTCCCGGGAAGCGGGGCGGTTCTAGAACACATGGGGGTATTTTCCGCCGCGAGGTACGCGTTTTCCAACCAAACCGTATGTCTCCTGTTGTTGATGGATTTTGCGAACGCGTTTTCCTTTGTCGCCGTAGAGGATTTCTACTCCGCCTTTCTGGAAGATTTCGGTCTTTCCGGTGCGGCAATCGGGCTTGTGATCGCGCTGCAGCTGATATTTTCCTCTTTGTTCGGCTTCTTCGTGCCCAGGATTTCCGCCCGGTTCAGCCGTTCCGGGATTCTTTCCGTGCTTCCGGTATCCGGGGCGCTTCTTACGATCCTGATGTATCTGCCCTACGCTCCGCTTGTGCTGGTGCCGCTGGTTTTTCTGCTGCAGCAGATCCTGTTCGCGGTTTATGCCCCGATCAAATACCAGCTGTTCCAGAAAAGCATTGAGCCGCAGGTTCGCGCCACCACCTTGTCTTTGCAGAGCCTGATGGTCTCGCTCGGCTCGGTGCTGTTTTACGGCGTGTGCAGTATGCTGGGAGACCTGCTTGCGCTCCGCGTGATTCTGATACTGGCTTTGACCGTTACCGCAACGATGTTAAGCGTGGTGACGACGCTGCTGCGGAAGCGGCAGCTGATTAGTTAGGCGCTGTTATTTTCTTTCTTGCCATTCTTCCTCCCAGGGCGTATAATGAGAACCAAAGAAATCGCAGGAGCATTTTGCCCCTGCATGACGAAGATACCACATAGGCCGTTCCCATTCAGCAGGGTCAGCTGGACACATTCAGCCAGAACAGCGGAACACATTCAGCAAGAACAGCTGGACAGATTCAGCCAGAACAGCACAACGGGAAGCGGCGGCAAGCGGAAAAAGGAGGGATGCTTATGCAGACGGTACATGATTTCTTAAAAAAGACAGGAACCTATTACCTCGCCACAGCGGACGGCGAGCAGCCACGGGTGCGCCCGTTCGGCACGATCAACCTGTTCGAGGGCAGGCTTTATCTCCAGACGGGCAGGAAAAAAGATGTGGCGGCCCAGCTCAGCCGCAACCCCAAGGCGGAGCTGACCGCTTTTGACGGCGAGACCTGGCTGCGCGTCGCCTGCACTCTGGTGGAGGACAACCGCGCCGAGGCGCAGGAGAGCCTGCTTGCGGCATATCCGTCCCTGCGCGGAATGTACGCCGTGAACGACGGGAACAGCGTGGTGTATTATCTCAAGGACGCCACCGCCGTATTTTACGGTTTCGGAGCGGAGCCGCGCACCGTTACGTTCTAAACGGATCACCCCGGCAGGCTTTCTGCTCCGGCGGTCAGCCGCGCACCGTGACGTTCTAAGCGGATCACCCCGGCAGGCTTTCTGCTCCGGCGACGAGCCGCGCCCTGTGACGCTGCTTTTCCTCTGTCAGCGGACGGGGCGAAGGGGGTTCCCCTCCGCCCTGTCCTAACTGGAGTAAGCTTCCAGAAAATCATATAGGCTTTCCTCGTCCGGCACAAACATGACCTGGATAATCTCCTGCCGCAGGTACTCCGGCAGATCCGTCAGCAGAATATCCGTATACATATATACGGTTTCTTGGTCGTCCAGGTACACCACCACGAAATTGTTCTCCACTTTCAGATAAAAACTGGAAGTGGGCTGGGTATACTCGTAATTCATCTGCACGACTACTTTTTCCGCCGAAAAGGACAATACCTCCAGACCTACAAATCCCCTTTCCAGTTCTGAAAGAGGGGGGGCTGTTTCGTATTCTTCCATGGCTTCCAGAAACTGCTCCCGATTCATGCCGATGTACTTCGCCGGAACCTCCCAGGTGGTTTCGACCACCGTCCGGTTGCGGATGTCCGTTTCCTCCAGCACGTACTGCGTATCCGCCGTGATCCTGCTCCCCGAAGAGGACACGCCCATAAACGCCCGTCCCGCCGCTTCCTGCGAAGCTGCCTGTGCGCCGCCGACCAGGTCTTTCGGAAGCTTCTGCGCGGCTCCCGGCAAGCCCGCTGTTTCGCCTTCCGGAATTTCGCCCGCTCCCGAAGAATTTACCGCCTTTCCGTTCGCCGAAAACCCGTCCGCTTCCGGGGCTGCTCCCTCTGTTTCGCCCTCCGGAAGCCCCTCCGTCTCCGGAGAAGCCTTCTCTGTTTCACCCCCCGGAAGCCCCTGCGCCCCCGGAGAAGCCGCCTCCAGCTCAAATCCCTCCTCCTGCCAGTCTCCTGCCGCGTTCTGCGTCTGATTCTGCATCCGCCCGGGATAAAAATAGTTCATGAACGACACGCCGCCCAGAAAACCGACCGACAGCATGACCGCCGGATAAATCAAAAACAGGCTGATCCTTTTCGCAAATTTCATATTCCCTCCGCCGCTTTACGAGGAAGCTTTCTTTTGCTATCAGTATCCGCCGGTTTCTGGAAATTTATACAGCTTTGTCCAAACTCTTTCCGCAGGGCCGACCCAACCTATTCAGCGGGATCCGCTGAATAGGTTTCCGCAAAAGCAGCTCCGCACATTCCGCAGGGGAGCAGACGATACAACTTTATTTTTCATTCACTTTGAGGAAACTATCGTATAGCAAGGGTGCTGCCTCCGTTTTTTCAACGCAGATAAATATTCCCGCTTCCGGCACGCAAAGTGCTAAGCTGCGGGTATCGGGGGCTGCTTCCTAGCTGTGAAGCAGCCTGCGTTCATGAGCAGATAGCGCGGCGGAAGGCGAATGTCCGCTTTACAGCGGAGATTTTCAGCGCCCTCGGCATGACAGGCTTTTCGGCTTTTGATCTGTATGCTGTGCAGCCGGCGAAAGAAACCGTCCGTTACCGAAGCCGGAACAGCCCCATGATCGCCAGCAGCAGGCGCCCCCCGAAGGTCTGTATCAGCTCTTTTTCCGGAAAGCTGCGGGTAAGCGCCAGAACGACCCAGTAGATCAGCTTTCCCACGACCAGACACAGCAGGAGAAGCAGTCCGTTCCCCAGAGATCCCGCCAGGAACCTGGCCATAAGCAGACACAGCAGCCCGACCAGCCCTGCCGCCGCCCAAGGACACAGCAGCCCTTGCAGGTTTTCCGCTATCCGATAAACGGAGAACCGGAAACCGTCCGCCGGAGATTCCGCCCGGAAGAGGAAGAACCCCGCCGCCGCGCACCAGATTCCGCCCCCGGCCAGCCCGGCGGGAACCAGACCGGAAACGCCGTTTGCCAAGACATACGGGAACAGGAACAGCCCAAACAGGAACCCGGCGTTTCCCGCCGCCAAGGCGCACCATGCCACGCGGCTCTTCCCCAGAAAGATCAGCAGACGGGTAAACAGTCCTCCCAGCACGAGGAACACGACCAAGGCAGAGCCGGAGCTTAGCAGCCGTGCGGCTTTTTCTATGCCTTCCCCTCCCGCGGAAAAAAAGAGCGCCGCGACCTGCCGGGAGAGTACCGCCGTAAAGACGGCGGCAAACAGGCTGTAGGCCAGCCCGGCGTGAACGGCAGCGGAAAAAATGGTCTCGGCGGCTTCGTATTCTTTCCGGCGCAGGCACCCCTTGGCCTTGACACACAGGGGGAGCAGGATCAGGTCGCCGCCGAAAGCGAAGGCGATACAGATCGCCAGATATTTGCCATAATAGCCTCCATATTCTTCAAGAAACGCTCCTGCCGTGCTTTCCTGGAGTTCCACCAAAAACCTGCCAAAGAAAAATCCCAGCCAGACGGGCAGGCGGTACAGGAAGCCGGTGATCAGACCGCCCCGCAGGGAGCGGTACAGGTTTTTCACCGAACGGAAAAAGGACTCGCCGTCTCTCTCCTGCCGCCGGTTCCCTCCGGGATAGGCGCGGTCTTCATAGGGCGGCTCCGGTTCACGCAGCGCCTGCTTCCGGCGGAAAGAACCGCCGCTCACATAAATCAGCAGGAGGAAAAGAAAGAGCAGGACTTCCGCCAGCAAAACGGACGCAGCCAGCCCCGCCGCTCCGTACATGAAAGTGAAGTCCTCTTTCCGCAGCAGGGCGCTGACGCTCTCGCCGTATTTCCTGCCGATGTGGCCGAACAGACAACCGAAGCCGAAGAAAAAAATCTGCCGCAGAACGGACGCTGCCGCAGTCGGCAGCTGTGTGCCGCTCCCTTGGAAATAGCCCTGCAGCACAGCCGACAGGCTTTTCAGGAAGACGGCGGGAGCCATGATCCGGATCGCCAGCGCACTGTACGGTACCCGGAACAGGTACTTGGCCAGCGGTTCCGACAGCCCGAACAGCAGGAGGCTCCCCGCGACCCCCAGGAGCAGCTGAAAGCACAGGACATTCCTGCGGAACGTCTCGCCGTGGCGGCGGGGCACTTTACGGTTCTGCCCTTTGGCGCTTCGGTCGTTCAGCAGCCGCGCCAGAGCGTCGGGTACGCCATCCGACAGCAGCAGGGAGAAAAAAGAAAGACATTCCCACGATACCGCGAAATACGTGATCCCGCTGTTTCCGATGCCGCCCCCCACGACGAGGAAGGCCGCCATGCCCAATATGCCCGAAACTGCCTGTATCTGTCTGCGTTTCACTTCGATCTGATTCATCCTGCGGTACTCCTTTGATCCGGCTGATCCGGCGGCATGGCTTCCGCCCTTATGATCCGGCTCATCCGGCGGCATGGCTCCTTCCCCTTTATCCGGTTCGTCCGGCGGTATGGGGCCTTTTTTATCTGATCCGTCTTTCTCCGCCCTCATCCGTCCGGCGGCAGGGTCGGTTCCGTCCTGGGAAGCCCCAGTTTTCCGAGGATCCGTTCCTGCCGTTCCTCCATGGCTTTCGTATCCTCTTCCCCGGTGTGGTCATAGCCGCACAGATGCAGCATACTGTGCGCCACCAGAAAAGCCAGCTCCCTCTTCTCGCTATGTCCATAAGCCGCCGCCTGCTCTTTGACCCGGTCGGCGGACAGGACAATATCCCCGAGCAGGAGTTCCCCCGTGTCCGGGTCGAAGCAGTCCGCTTCCTGTTCCCGTCCGACGAGGAACTTGCCCGGCTCTTCAAATTCCAGGTTCGGGAAAGACAGCACGTCCGTTTCCCGGTCTATGCCCCGGTACCGCCTGTTCCATTCCCGGATCCTCCCGTCGTCCACGAGCAGGACATTCACCTGTGCTTCATAGGGGCAGCCCTCCTGCTCCAAGGTTTCCAGCGCCACGCTCCGAACCGTTTCTTCTACCGGAAAAGCAAAGCCCTGCTCCGTGTCTTCCTCAACGTAAAAAGTCATAATACAGTTTTTCCTCCTTGAAGATCCGCTTGATCTGCGTCAGCTCCCTCTGGGTGAGTTCGCTACAGCACAGGGATTTCGGCGTCCTTTCCGCCGTCTTTTTGCGAAACACCTCATCAATCAGCCTGTCGTAATCCGGGGCGGCGCCGTTTTCCCCGGCGAGCAGGGCCATGACCGCCGACACCACCTCCGCCGCCAGCGCAAGCACCGCCGCTTCCTTTTTCACCAGGGGAGCAGCCGGTTCCAGATATTCCCGGAGGATCTCCCGCACCTGGGGCGGAAAGCCGTGGGCTTCCAGATAGGCTTCCACCGACCCAGACTCCGCGTTTTCCAGGATGCTTCCTATTTTATGATAATACCCGGCGCAGCGCAGCGCTTCCGCGTTCAGGCGCAGCCTGGCCGCGATCCTGCCGCAGAAATACGCCGTGTGCATACACTGGTAGTACAGCCGTCCGGAAGCGGCGGGGCGGCTTTCGAGAAAAGGCTCGTCCTTCCGGGCTTCTTGCTTGAAGGCGGACAGCTGTTCCCCCTGCGTGTCCAGCAGCTCCATATATTTCATCCGGTACCGGAAGATCACCTTCGCGGAAAACCATTTCAGGATCCCGAGAAGCAGGACGCTGCTCACGACCACATTTGCCGCCGGGATCACGAACTGATCCGGTTCCGGCTTCCCTTGGGCGGCGAAAAACAGGCCGGCGGTCTCGCAGGTGAACAGAACCATCAGGGAAATCAGGAACGGGATCCACACTTTGAAAGTCTCGTCCAGAAAACGAAACTGCGCGACGCCTAGGATCCCGCTGATAAAATACAGGAAGAACACATCGCTGCCTTCCTGTTTCAGCAGTACCGTAAGCATCAGCAGGACAGAAGAAGCCAGCGTTCCCGTGACGCTGTCGCTAAACAGCGACAGGGTAAGGAAGACCGCCAGATAAGGCCAGCCGCTCACCGGAAGGTAGACACAGGCAAAAGACAGCGCCAGTCCCGCTAAAAAACAGATCCAGAACCGCAGGAGATGTTCTCCGTTATCATAGTCCAGACTTTCCGTAAGATAGTTTTGCCTAAGCAGGAAGCCGACGATACCCACTCCCAACGCCGCCATAACCAGATGGCCCAGCAACGTTTCCCGGGAGACCCGACCCTGGAAACCGCTCCCCCAGACTCCCAAAAGAGCCAGTCCCAGTACCGCAGCCTCCCAGAGAAAATAACGCGGCTTCCATTTTTTTCTGTTTTCTTGCATGGTCATGACCCGCTCTTCCTGCAAACCCTCGGATATGCCGCTGTCAGCGGCACGGACAACAACTGCACGTAGAAAGAAAAACTGCGGCATCTTCCACGGGAACGATGCTATCTTTTTCCGCAGACGACCAACTGCATAGAGAAAGAAGCCCCGCAGGGCAGCTTATGCGGCTTTTGCAGTTTATGCGGCGCTTTTCACGCCTTAGCCCTTCGGCTTACGCTTTTCCCTTTACGTTTTCTCCCGCTCTTTTCTTTGCCCTCAAATTCCTCATAAGCCTTTACGATCTTCTGTACCAGCGGATGGCGCACGACGTCCTTACCGGTCAGCTTACAGAACGCGATCTCCGGAACCGCGCCCAGGACTTTACACGCCACGTCCAGGCCGGACATGCTTCCGGCGGGGAGGTCTTTCTGCGTGGGATCCCCTGTGACCACTACTTTAGAGCCGAACCCGATACGAGTCAGGAACATTTTCATCTGGGCGGGAGTCGTGTTCTGCGCTTCGTCTAATATGATATAGGCGTTGTCCAGAGTCCGCCCTCTCATGTATGCTAAGGGGGCTACTTCGATCAGTCCTTTTTCCATATTCTTGGTAAAGCTTTCCGCTCCCATGATCTGGCACAGCGCATCGTACAGGGGGCGGAGATACGGGTCGATCTTGCTCTGCAGATCCCCCGGAAGGAAGCCTAGTTTCTCCCCGGCTTCCAACGCCGGACGGGTAAGGATGATCCGGGATACTTCGTTGCTCTGAAAAGCGGTAATCGCCATCGCCATGGCAAGATAGGTTTTTCCGGTTCCCGCCGGGCCAAGCCCCAGCACGACCATATGCTCCCGCATGGCGTCCACGTACTGCTTCTGTCCGAGGGTCTTGGGCGTGATGGGCCTGCCGTTCATCGCGTGGCAGATGATGTCTTTGCCGAGCCGCGCAAGCACATTCTCCCGTTCTTCCATGGAAGTCCCCTCTTCCATGGAGTGCTTTTCTTCCATGAAAGATCCCTCTTCCATGGAACGCCTCCCTTCCATCCACATGGCAATGCTGTAGTCTACGCTCTGTTCCTCGATCTCCCCGCCCCGCCTGGAAACTTCCATCAGTTGCCCAAGGACGCCGCCCGCTTTCTTCACGTTCCCTTCGTTTCCGCTGATCCGGAGCGTACCGTTACGGTTGACCACCGTGACCTGGAAATCCCGTTCCAGTTTTTTTAAGTAGGCGTCCCGCGCCCCGAATATTTTCTGCATATGCTCGCTCGGCATATCCATCTTCCAAGTCGTTTCCTTCATCATACGCCCATCCCACTCATCAGACCTGTACGGTTCCCTCGCCTTTCCACATGGGCGACCCGCGTCCGTTAAGGCGTTCCTTCCTCCAGAACCGCAGGCTCTCTTACGTTCAGCTGCGCAGTCACTCTCCACATGCCGTCGGCTGTATCCATTTTAACATTTTTTTCGATAATTTGAACCCCCTTTTCTTCTAAACGGGATAAAAAATCCGCCAGCCGCCCTCCCAGGATGTCCTTTGCCTGTTCCAGACGGTAAACGCTTTCCACATTCTGGTATTCTCGGTAGGTATTGCTGCCCCAGAACACCGGAATGCGCAGCTTCTCGAAGAGGGCCGGCTTGTTTTCCCGGATGACGCAGTCATACACCAGGAACAGCTTCCATTGCGGCATTTTCAGCTCGTATCCGCCAAGACGCAGGAAATAGCGGGTCTTCGTCCGCCCCGTGTAGACCCGGCGGAGGGTGTCAAAAGGCAGGGTATCCTCATAGGTCAGCCAATGCTCCAGGTAAATGTCCGCGTCCGGAACCACATACTGGTATTCCCGGACGGTAGCGTCCTCGTTCAGGACGGGAACCTTGCCCTCTACCAGTACCGTTCCAGGCTCCACCGTGTCGCCCACCGCCACTTTCGGCACGCCGCTCCGCACGATCATGGATACGACCGTTCCCGCGTACTGGGCGGTGAGATCCATCCCGCCGGGCCTGGTCTCCGTTTCCTGCGGCAGGACGGGGGCGTCGTTCTCTTTCACGGCGATTTCCAGTTTGGTTCCGTTCAGCTTGGCGGACGTCCAAGTGATTTCCGGAAACTCCCGGCGGATCAGCTTTTCCAGATTTTCCAGGTCAAGACCCGCTTTCCGACTGCCCACAGTCACGTCATTTTTTTCCAGGAAGGTCAGAAAGACGTCCTCGGTGATCTGATAGTTGCCGTCCACGCTGATCTCCCAGACGAAAAAAGCGGAACCGATCCAGAACGCGACGCAGAGAACCAGTCCCAGCAGGAAGACCTTCCGGGCAAAGAGTTTCGGTATCAAAAAAGGCAGTCCGCACCGTTTCAGAATGACTGCCTTGGTTCCTGTTTTGCGGACGATGGGGCGAAGCTGGTAAAAGCCGTCCAGGCTGACGCACATATAATACGTCTCCCCCTCTTTTTCAATGTCCCACAGCAGGAGGTTGCGGTTGCCGCACAGGTTCATGAACCGCTCCGGGGAAAAGCCCCAGACTTTGATCCGGACATAGCCTTTGAGGTATTTCAGGAATCGAATCACCATACCACTCCTTAGAGGTAGCGGACGCTCGTAATACAGCCGCTGATTTTCATGTCTTCATTGGTATAGTAATCAATGGCCAGGCGGCTGCCCTCGAAGCAGACCTGACAGGTCTTTGCCTGAAGCAGGATGTTCTGCCCGGTATATTCCAGAATCCCTTTATAATTCTCAATCCACGCTTCCGTGTTCCCGGTCATAGTGACACGCAGCGCCCCCAGGCATACATCCTTGGGAAGCTGGAGGGATTCCAGCAGCGATTCTTTCCGGGAAACAGCGGAGGTCTTTTTTGCTAAAGAAAAAAAGGGTTCTTTTTTTACTTTCTTCATGCAACAGTATATTACTTCTTCCTAAAATCCATGACTGGATTTTCCCCCTCACCGGATCAGGGCCTTCACCAGCTTGCGCGCTCCCTGCTTCTCTTTGCAGAAAGAATACGCCCGGCGCAGTTTTTCTTTTGCTTCCTCCGCTTTTGCCCGGTCGTTGGCGTGGACGGTCGCAAGGGACTCTCCTTTCCGAACGGGATCGCCCGCCTTCTTGTGCAGGACCAGCCCCACGGACAGATCGACGGGGCTGTCCTTGGTTTCCCTGCCGCCGCCCAGCAGAAGCGAGCAAAGCCCCACTTCCTCACACTCGATGTGCCGCACATAGCCGTCTTCTTCAGAAAGCACCGCCGCTTCCAGGGCCGCCCTGGGCAGCAGCCCGGTATCAAAGACCGCTTCTTTTTTCCCTCCCTGCGCTTCCACCCATTGCGCCAGTTTTTCCAGAGCCGCTCCGGTGCGGATCGCCGTTTCCAGCTTTTCCCTTGCCTGCGCTTCCTCTCTGGCCGCTTTGCCCGCGAGCAGCATCTGGCTGCCCAAGGTCAGGCACAGTTCCACGAAGTCGGCGGGGCCTTTGCCTTGTAAGGCGTCGATGGCTTCCTTGACTTCCAAGGCGTTCCCCACCGCAAAGCCCAGCGGCTGATCCATGTCCGTCACCGCCGCAACCGTTTCCCTGCCCGCCTGGTTCCCGATCCGCACCATTTCCTCGGCCAGGGCTATGGCGTCTTCCTCTTTTTTCAGAAAAGCGCCGCCCCCGGTCTTCACGTCCAGCACGATGGCGTCGGCGCCCGCCGCCAGTTTTTTGCTCATGACGGAGCTTGCGATCAAGGGGCGGCTGTCCACCGTGGCGGTTACATCCCGAAGCGCGTAAAGCTTCCTGTCCGCCGGGGCCAGGTCGGCGGTCTGTCCCATGATGGCAATGCCGATCCGGTTGACGTTGCGCAGGAATTCCTCCCCGGTCAGCCCGGTGCGAAAACCCTCGAAGCTCTCCAGCTTGTCGATCGTTCCTCCGGTATGCCCCAGCCCCCTGCCGCTCATTTTGGCAACGGGAACTCCGCAGGCCGCCACCAAAGGCGCCAATACCAAGGAGGTCTTATCTCCCACCCCTCCGGTGCTGTGTTTGTCTACCTTGATCCCCCGGAGGGCGGACAAGTCCAGCATATCGCCGCTTTGCGCCATCGCCAGGGTCAGGTTCAAGGTTTCTTCCGCGGTCATTCCCCGGAAGAAAATCGCCATCATCAGAGCGGCGGCTTGGTAATCCGGAATTTTCCCCGCCGTGTAGCCGCGCACGAACGCAAAGATCTCTTCCCTATTTAATGCCCTTCCGTCACGTTTGCTTTTGATGAGGTCGTACATTCTCATAACGTTTCTCCTGTTCCCGCACGTCGGATGTATCCTGTCAGGTCTTTCAGGTTCCCGGCGGCGCCACAATGGTTCTCCTGTCCGCACGTCGGATGTATCCTGTCAGGTCTTTCAGGTTCCCGGCGGCGCCACGGCCATTCCTCTGTCCGCGCGCCGCGTATGTCCTGTCCGGCCGCCCAGGCGAGACAGTGCGCCGCCCCCCCCGCCGATTCCTCTGTCCGCGCGCCGCATATGTCCTGTCTGTGCCGGCGTGTCTTTATTTCAGTATAATAAAATTGTCGCGTAAAAGCAACCAGTTTGCACGGAACCACTGCATGATCTGCCAGTAGCCGCAGCCCCGCAGCTGGTATTCCTTGATGAGGTCAAACTTCGCCTGTAGGCTTCTGACGTCCTCGAACCAGACCTCATGCTCCACGCCCTCGAACCAATAGTGGAAATACGGGCTTGCCGCCGTTTCGTCAAAGAGGATCGCCGCGTTCTGCTCGATAGCGATCCGAACCGCCTGTACGTTGCCGATGGTTTGCGCCCTGGTCGTGCCTCTTACATAGGGGAGCGGCCAGTCGTATCCGTAGTTGGGAATGCCCAGGTCGATCTTGGAAGCGGGGATCTCCGTCAGGGCATACTCCACTACCCGGCGCACCTGGTCGATGGGCGCTACCGCCATGTTCGGCCCATAGGCATAGCCCCATTCATAGGTCATCAGCAGCACATGATCCGCAGCTTCCCCCAGCGCCCGGTAATCCTTCCCCTCATAGGCCGCACCCTCCTGCTCCGCCGAGGTCTTGGGCGCAAGGGCGACCGAAGTCTGGTAGCCGTTGTTTCGCATGACCTGCGCCGTCCGCCTTACGAAGTCGCTGAATGGATCCCGGTCTTGGACAAGGATGAACTCAAAGTCGATGTTCACGCCCCGGTAGCCTTTTTCCCCCATCACCCGGGACAGCTCGGCCAGCAGCCTATCCGTGGCTTCTTCGCTGCTTAAGACTGTGTGGATCAGCTGGTTGTTAAAGTGGCCGTCTTCTCCAAGCGGGGTAAGGGTCAGAACCGGCCTGGTGGAAAAAGCTTCGGCGGCTTCTATCATCCACTCTTCGGGCGGGTTCG
>JAISOV010000013.1 GCA_031275405.1 Clostridium sp.
CACGGTTTCCGGACTTGTCGGTACCGTCCTGGAGCTGAATCCGCGCAACATAAGCTCCCTGCTGGACTTCCTGGAGCTTCTGAAGCTGCGCGATGAGAAGGAGAGACAGGCCGAAGGGAACCGGTAGGCCGTAAGGAGGCGGACAGGCGGAAAGAGCGGGGCAGGCCGCGGAGCTTTCGCCGGAGCCGGGTAAAGGGGAAGGCGGGAGTGCCTGGAACACAGGATTTTCCGGGAAGCGGAAATACGAAGAGCGGTTCGCAAAGAAGAAAACGATTCTTTGCGAACCGCTTTTTGGACTGGCTGTGCCGTCTGCGCCGCCGTAAGGCATTTAGACAGGCTGCCGCCGGAGTGATCGGGCTATCTCTGTTTTTGGCACCCGCAATTTTATAATAACAAGAATTATGCACAAATTAAAGGATATTTTACCCGATACATAAAACGCCGTTTCGTTTTTCGCGAAATAGCGTATCATGGAATTCAGCTATGAAAAACAGTGGTTTTCCGAAAGCTCCTGCGGATCAAAGAGGCGTTCAGCCGGTCTTGCTGAATGCGTAATGCGTTCAGCAAAGCCTGCCAGACAGCGACAGGGGATCCACTAGCCACGGGCTGGCTTGCGAAGCTAGACGGCGCGCCCGGCGCAGGGCGGCGAGACAGCCCGCCATCCGAAAGAAAAGGAGATTTCAACTATGGATTTTGGTCAGTCATTGCTTACGCTCCGCAACGAAAAAGGCGTCTATCAGAAAGAGCTGGCGGCTTACCTGAACGTTTCCATCGGTACGGTGTCCAATTATGAGAACGGCGTACATAGCCCGGATCTGGAGACCCTGTGCAAACTGGCGGATTTTTTCGAGGTGTCCGCCGACTATATCCTGCAGCGCACACAGTCCCGCCAAGGGCTGGATACCCTCAACTGCAAGCTTGCCGCCGACTACACCGTTTCCGGCCTGGTCAGTGCCGTCCTGGAGCTGACTCCGCGCAACCTAAGCTCCCTGCTGGACTTCCTGGAGCTTCTGAAGCTGCGCAATGAGAAGGAGAAGCAGGCCGCAAGGGAGAAACAGGCCGCAAAGGAGAGGCAGGCCGCAAGGGAGAAGCGGGCCATAAGGGAGAAGCAGGACGAAGGGGACCGGTAGGCCGCAAGGGAGAGACAGGCCGCAAGGGGCAGGCAGACGGGCCGCGAAGCCCTGGCGGCAGCAGGCCAGGGGAATGCCGGGGACACAGATCTTTCCGGGAAGCAGGAGTACGCAGAGCGGGCCGCAAAAGAGAAACTCTCTTTTGCGGCCCGTTTTTTGGGCCTGTCGCGTCCGCGCCGTATCTGCCGGACATCGTGCCGACCCCTGTCCTTTTTCGCGGAGAAGGCGGTACGGCGCGTACGGTATGTTCAGCCAGGACTGCGGTCGCCGGCGCTTCGTCAAGCGGCTCCTGATAGAACGGCGTGCTGCCGCCCTTGACCAGGCGGCGCTTACCGCCCGCGCTCATCCATTTTTCCGGAGCCAGCCGTCCGAGCTGCCGGAGGGCGACATCAGGCTGACTTCGCCCTCCGGCACCGCGCCGAACACAGAAACATCTTAAAAAATAAAAATCAATGTTATGTAAAACCAAGGAAATTAAAAACATAAAATGATTGACAGAATTGTTAGTCAATAGTATAATTGGATAAGGAAGTTAAGAAATCTCCATGCAGCTGGCCAGGTTCGCTGAAGAGTGCCTTAAGGCAGGATCAGAAGCGGAAATTGACGGCAAGAAAAGGAGGGTTTTGTATGAAAACTTATCTCAAAAAAGGAAAAGGCACAAAAAACAGCAGGAAATCCTGGAAAATCCGTCTGGCGGCCTGGAGCTTTGTTTTTACCGTCGCCCTGACGGCGGCCACAGGGTGCGGAGGGAGGGTACCCGCCGAGGCGGGGCTTCTGGGAACGGAGAGCGTGAGCGGGAAGGCGGCTCCGGCCCTTGCTCCCTATATGCGGATCACTGTTCCCACCGGTCTCGTCGCCAAACTAGGAACTGTGAAAGCGGAAGCGAAGATACTTCTGCCGAAGGATACGGCGACCGGGGTCGTTGCCTCGCGGCCGCATTTCTATACCGCGGGAGAGCTGGAGGGCAGGTATCTGTGGATCGAGGAGGCGGAAGAGGCGGCTGCGGGCAGCCGCGAGAAAAATTCTTATGTGGAGTTCCAGATGCCGAAAGCCGGGACGTCCCAGGACATCTTCAGCGCCAAGTTCGGCGCCGGAACGACCTTCCGGATGGAGGAACTGGAGTCCGACCGGGTGGAGTTTGGCTACCACGAAGGCACGATCTTTGTCAGACATAACGAGGGCGGCGAGGCCAGCGCCCTGATCAAAATCAGCATAGACGGAACTGTCAACGGCGCCAGGGACGACTGGGATTTTGAACTGTTCCAGGCGGTCGCCGCCGTGGAGGCCGGCAATGTGTTTGTCCTGCAGGAACTGGGTACGCTGCTCCAAGGGGAAGGGGATGAACGGCAGGGGTTCCTTGTGGCGGAAGGGCAGAAGCTGGATTTCGCGGGAGACGGCGAAAAGGCGGTTCGGAAGATTGAAAAAGCGGATCTGGAAAGCGGCTTCCTCGGCGGGGTTTTGGAGGGCGAAGAGACGAAAGACGGCGCGGATCTGCGGGCCTATGCCCTGGATCCTCCGGAAAACCCGGCTCTGCAGGAACGTATCAGGGAGCTGCAAGAGAATGGCTTCCTTCCTAAGAATGTCAGCCAGCTCCAGAAGGACGAGCCGGGAGAGGACGAGGGCAGGCCGGGAACAGACGCCGAGCCGGAGCCTGACGGCGAAGACCAGCCGGTCGAGACCCGGGAGCAGCTTCCCGACGTTTCCGAGCCGGATGAGCCGCAGACGCCCAGCGTACGAAGCACGAGGGTCGGCGCCGATCAGCTGACGGAAGCGGAACAGGAGGCGCTGCGGCGGCAGGCGCAAGAGGCGGAGGAAAAGGCGAAAGCGCTCGAAGACGCCAGGGTCATCCTGCAGGAGAAGAAAGAAAACTATAACGAAAAGCAGGCGGCCCTGCGCGAGGCCGAAGCCAGGCTGGATGAAAGACAGAAAGAAGCGGAAAAGGCGGAAGCCGAGTATCAGAAAAAACAGAAAGAACTCATTGCATATCAGGGAGCCTCCAAGGAAAGGCTTCGGGAGCTTAAGCAGGCGGTAAGGGAGGCGGAGGAACGGAAGAAGGACGCCCAGAAAGAGCTGGAGAAAGCGGAGGCTGCGGAAAAGTCTGCCAAGCAGGCCCGCGATGCGGCTGGGGAAGAGCTGGCGGGAGCGAAAGGGAAAGTAAGCGAAGCCACCGGCGCCCTGGAAAGACTGCTGGAGGAGCTGGAGGAGCGGGATCTGGAGGGTCAGGTCGAAAGCGCAAGGACAGACGAAGAAAACAAAGGGAAAGACTTAGAGGACACAAAGCAGGCTTTGGCAGATCGGACGACGGAGCTGGGGGACGCGGAGAAAGCTTTGACAGATAGAACGACGGAGCTGGAGGACGCGGAGAAAGCTTTGGCGGCAAAACAGGCGGAGCTGGAGAACGCAGAGAAAGCTTTGGCAGAGAAACAGAAAGAATTAGATGCGGCACGGCAGAATCCCTATTTCTATTGGTGGACGGTTGAGCAATTAGAAAAAGACCTGAAAGATCTTGAAGGTCAAAAGGATCAGGCTGTGGCGGCCCGTGACCAGGCCGAGACGGCTCGTGACCAGGCCGAGACGGCCCGTGACCAGGCCGAGACGGCTCGTGACCAGACCAAGGAGGCCCGTGACCAGGCTGAGTCGGCCCTTGGTCAAGCCGAGCAGGCTCTTGCGCAGGCCCAGGAGACTCTGCGGCAAGCCGAGCAGGCCAAGCAAGAGGGGGATGAGGCGGTGGGAACCGCCCAGGAGCTGCTGGAGGGCCTGGAGGCCGAGGCGAAAGCGGCAGTGGACGAATATGATAAAGCAGAACAGGGCTATACCTATAGCCAGGAGGTCTTAGAGAAAAGAGAAGAAGAACTTCAAGACGCGGAAGCAGGCGTGGAGCAGGCTCTGGAAGAGCAGGAACGGTATGAGGGCGAGAGCCGGGCGGAGGAGGAGAAGCTTCAAGGCGAGGTGACGCAAGCGCAGGACGCGGCACGCAGTGCGGAGGAAGAGCTGGACGAAGCGCGGGAAGAGTATCAGGCTGCCCAGACGGAGCTGGACAGGGCTGAAACGGAAGTGCTGGCGCAGGAGAAGATTGTCCAGGTGCTTTCCGGGGAACCGGAACCGGAGGAAGAGAGCGCCGGCCCGGCCGGGGGAGACGCAGCCAAGGACATCCGGGAGGAAGCGGCGGTTCCTCCTGTGAAAGAAGAGACGGAGAAGGAAGAAGGGAGCGGCGGGGAGGAAGCCGACAGCTCAGAGGAGCAAGACGGCGCCGCAGGCGCGGACGGCCAGGAGGAAAAAAGCGGTACCGAAGCCGCGGAAAGCGACGGCGGCCGGGAAGGCTAAGAATTTGGTGTAAAGAACATCCGTCCGGCGGCGCGGAAGTCCCTGTGGGCAATGCCGCGCCGTTCGGGTTCGGTAACAGATGGGGACACAGGGCATGAAAACGGAAGAAAAGAGAGAGACCGGACAAAAGGATCCACGGCAGGCAGGCTCCGGTATGGACGCGGGAACCGCCGGAGCGGACACGGGAGCCGAAGCGGACACAGGAGCCGCCGAAACGGACGCGGGAGCCGCCGGAGCGGACACGGGAGCCGCCGGAGCGGACACGGGAGCCGCCGAAACGGACACGGGAGCTGCCGGAGCGGACACAGGAGCCGAAGCGGACACGAAAGCCGCCGGAGCGAGCACGGGAACGCGAACGTGGCATTCTTTGTATATCAAAAGGGGAGATGTGGGCATTCAAGCCGTTACCTATTCTGTGGACGGCGGGGAAATCCAATGGATAGGAAACGGCGAGAGACGGATTCTAAGAGGCCCCTATCAGAAAGAACCGGAGGATCCGGAAAAGAATTTTGGGATCATACCGTTATATCCTACCAATCTGGTTCTTCTGATTCCGGATGTCCGCCGGATTTCCAAAGAGCAGATCCGCCGGAACTGTGAAAAAGGGTTCAGCGGCCTGGAAGGATACAAGACCTTTTCCGGGCTGAAAGTAGACGAGGTCAGTAAATACAATGAACAGATCAAAGAAAAGTTCCCAGACTTCCGTGTGTTCTACATAGAAATCAGGCCGGGCCAGAAACAGGGTCTGGCGGACGCGGTGGCGCGGAAGATCCGGAAAGAAAAATACAGAAAACAAAGCAAGATCATCCTTGTGGCAATCCTGGCCGCCGTGCTGGCGGCGGCCATCATGACGGCCGCCATGAAAGCGGCCGGGATGTTCCAGAAGCCGGGGAAAGAAGCTTCCCTCACGGTGGGGATGGCGATACGCGATGAGGTCAGGGAGATCTGGGTCGAGCCCGCGGATCCGGACATCCGGCAGCAAAAGGACGCTACGCGCCTGCTGGTGGAGGGGTTCTGTACCAGAGGCAGCAGCATCGCCGAAATATGGGAGAAAATGGACGTCGTCTGGAATGCCCTGGACAACCAGAAGATCAAGCCGCAGTATGCCCTGGAAATGCGGTTCCTGATCCTGTACAAGAAATGCCAGGTCCTTGGCGGCGGGGATACGCCGGAGGAAGAGGCATTTCCGCTGGCGGGGTCCGAAACAGAGCTTGCCTATCTGCTCCAGAGCGAGATCCTTGCCATGGTAAGGCAGCTGGAGCTGCTGAAAAAGGGCTGCAGGGAAGCGCCGGGAGCCGGGGCGGATCTGCCGGAAGTCATGGAAATGTTGGGAACGGAGGCCGCGGAAGCGAAAGTAGAAGAGTTTCTTACGGGAAATGGCAATGTGAATGTAAAATGTGTGGCCTACCTGGCGGCCTGGATGGATCAGCGGCACCTGGAACGGCTGAAAGAAGAAGCGAAGAGCCTGACGGTCGAGCAGGAGGAAACCGGAGCAATCTTAGACAGCGCGGAAGAGCAGCTGGAAGCTCTGGCCAATTTAGAATGAAAGAGGGCGCCGCCTGATGAAAAACAGACACCATAAGCCGCCGAAGCAGAAAAAGGATTTTCGCCTGGTCCATCTGGGCATTTTCGTGACCATGCTCTCCATGGTCTTCCATGCCGCTTATCAGAGCCTGGAAAAATCATCCGATGGGCAGAAGGATCTCTTGGCGGAGGTGCTGAGGGAAATTTTTGAAGCCTTCCATAGCACCCCTCTGAGATGGCTGGTTCTGTTGCTGCTGCTGTGCGCCGCCTTGTGGTATGGGAACGTTCCCCGGGATCTGTGCGGCAAAATACTTGCCTATCTGCTGACGGCCCACGTGGCCGTTACTTTTGCTGTCTTTCTGGAAGGCGGGGCCGCTCCGGCGGCGCCGCGATGGATCGAAAAGAACCTGGCCGGCCGGACGGGCCTGGCGGGAAGCCCTGTCTGGCCCGGGGTCGTCAGCGGAGCTGTCGTCCTGGGCTATGCGGCCGTTCTCTTTGGGCTGGCGCTGCTGCTCTATAACTGGCGGCGGAAAGATGCCGGCGCCCGGAACCAAGGAAGGCTCCTGGAAATACAGGACAGGCTGAAAACGAGGCCGCTAGAGGGAAGCGAGTGTATGGAGGTGCTGCCGAGCGTCCGTGCGGAAGCCGGGCGTATCAAAAGCTTCCTTGCCGATTCCGTACAGTCGCAGGCGCATGTTTCCATCGCCGTTGTGGCGCCCTGGGGCAGCGGGAAGACCTCTCTGGTCAATGCCATGACGAGCGGGGAGGGCTGTGACTGCCTGGCGATCCGGATTGACGTGGCGACCAACGATACCAAGAAAAATATTTTCAGTAAATTCTATGACGCGCTTGAGGCGCTGTTTGACAGACACAGGATGAATAACACCAGAAGGCTGGAAAAGTATTTTTCCGCGGTCATGCAGATCTTAGGGGTCAGTACGCCGACTGCGCTGGGGAGTATCCTGCCGTCCTTCAGCGACTCCTACAGCATAAGCCGGGAAATCGTCTGCGATGACATCGTGCGCCTGCTGCGCCGCGTGAACAGACAATATCTCGCGATCATCATAGACGACATCGACAGAGCCGACTATCGGAAGAAGCAGGATTATGAGGAGCTTTTCAATTTCATTGCCGAAATATGCCGATTCGATAAATGCGTGACCATCTATTGCTTTGAGGATCTGGCAAGACGCCAGGTAAAAGATACGGACGGGATTTATTCCTATCTGACAAAATATGTGGACAAGATCTATCAGTTTGATGAATTCAGTTTCCTGACGCAGGAAACGGTGACACAGCACCTCAAGAGCCTCCTGAAAAGCGGCATCAAGCATGAACAGGGAACAGAAAGCCGGGATGCGAGGGCAGTTTTATCGTTTATCGTAAACAGCTACGGGGAGTTTGCGGAGCGCCTGATGGAGGAAGTCAGGAAAGCGCGGGACGCGGAACGGGCAAAGGAAGGGGGAGGCGCCGAGGAAACGGAAGAAGCGCAGGCCAGGAAGAAGAAAGCGGAGCCTCTTGCGGAGTTCACAAGCGCCGGCCTGTATAACCTCCGTTTCCTGACGAGATTCCTATGGAACCTAGCGATCAGCCTAAGGACAAATGAGGCGGAGTCGGAGAACGAAGGAACGGCCGAAGAAAACAAGAAGTGGAAAGAAATCGCATACGAGCTGTTCGCGATATTTTCCATCGGGCTTTGCTGCTATAAAGCCCCGGAGTACCTGGCGGCAAAATTCGATCGTCCATCCGCCCGGCCACAAGACGGGGCGGAGGCGCTCATGAAAGAGCATTATGAGAAACTGAAACAATACGGGGGAGATTATTTTCTGAAACCGTATGAGGAAACCGTGCCGGTTCCCGCTTTCCCTCTTTGAAAAGCCCTGCGGCTATCCGTGGAACAGCGCTGACTGCGTTCCTGTCCGGGCAAGGAAAAGCACCGGAAGCCCCCCTGGTCTATCGGATAGACCGGAAGCCAGTCGGGTTCTATGTGGCACTCCCCGTAGCCCTGGTACCTTCCTTTCAGCGGGCGAGGGTATTGGCGGGAAGCTGTTTCCCGCCCGCCGGCAGGTCGCCGGCTTCTTCTGAACGCCCCATGTCCTTGCCCCGCCGGACGGCAAGGCGGTCGTCGCGCTGATAGCTGTTGGCATAGGCAGTTTTATAGATCAACGCCGCCCTCCGCTAAAATGGATTCGCGCAGCTCCCGTGCGCTGCCGTAGATGGCAAAGTTCCCGCTGGAAAGCATTTCCTGGAACTTTCTTACCGCAATGTGTCCGCAAACGCAATACATTTTCAGCCCTCCGGTAACTTTGCCGTCCGTCACACGCCGGAGATCTGTATCCGCGTTTTTTGTGCCTTTCATTTTACTATAAAGATAAAATATATTAAAAGAAGCAATTATTTTATATAATAACTAAAACCTCATTCCCTTTTTCGCGAAATAGTGTATCATAGAATTCAGCTATGAAAAACAGTGTTTTTGGGGAGCCTCCGCGGATCCAAGAGGGATCCGGGGCAGCCCGTACACTTTTCTAAAGAAAAGGAAATTTCAGCTATGGATTTTGGTCAGTCATTGCTTGCGCTCCGCAATGAAAAGGGGATCTATCAGAAGGAGCTGGCGGCTTATCTCAACGACTCCATCGGCACGGTGTCCAATTACGAGAACGGCGTACATAGCCCGGATCTGGAGACCCTGTGCAAACTGGCGGACTTCTTCGGGGTGTCCGCCGACTACCTCCTGCGGCGCACGCAGTCCCGCCAGGGGCTGGACACCCTCAACCGCAGGCTTGCCCCCGACTACACGGTTTCCGGTCTGGTCAGCTCCGTCCTGGAGCTGACCCAGCGCAACGTAAGCTCCCTGCTGGACTTTGTGGAGCTTTTGAAGCTACGTAATGAAAGGGACAGGCAGGCCGCCGGATCCCGGCGGAAGCCAGGCAGGGAGCATGGCGGGAAGAGCGGCGGCGCGGCTTCCAAGAAGCCGGAGACGGAAAATGACGGAAAGAAGTAAGCGGTGACGCCGCCGATCGGGCGCAGCCAGAGAAAAGCCCCGGCCCCGGGTTCCGGGGCTTTTCGCGCAGAGGCTGCGGAAGAAACCCTTCGGACGGTATCCGGCGTTTTGACGAAGGATATACAGCCCTGCCAGGCGCGGTACCGCCCTCTTTATGTTATGATTTCCTGTATTTTTTTTCATCTCCCATACATGATTTTCCAGATTACTGATGATGGTAATATTTATTTTTTCTCTCTTGTCATAACTTGATATAAAACTGATACCAGGGTCACTTCCTTGAAACATGGGTTCAAAAATGTTTTTCTTTGTCTTTTCTAACCATATTCCATAACCATAATCTTCATCATCGCCATGGCTTTGTATGGACATCATTTCATTCAGAAGTTTTTCCGGTAATCATCCTCCATATCATAAATGATCCCAGAAATTTTCTATATCGTTTATGGTCGTAAACGCTCCGCCGGCGCCTGTCCCCTTCTATATATTGGTATCCTGTTCTTTTCGCTCTTTATCATAAATATATGCATTCGCGCAATTTTCCGGCAAACGATCTAATTCATCATAACCGGTATTATTATATTGAAACCTTTCACCTGCTTGATACCTCATTGGTTGATCAATAAAGAAAACAAATACCTTTCCGGCTGAAGCCGTCGCAGATTTTGTTTCTATATTATGAGGAATCTTATGAACGACATCCAAATAACCATACGCTTTTTTAGGATGGTCTCATTCTTTTTCCGGATAGAGACGACAGCGTTAAAATCATTCATCATCAGTGTTTCCATCTTCCTATCTTCACCCTTTGCTACAGTTTATAGACTGTTCGCGCGACGGACGGCAGCGCCACATCTGCGAAAGACGCTTTTCCAGGTTGTGACGCTACTTATGATACACCGGTTCGACGGCGATGTCTACGAATTCCTTGACCGGCAGCGCGCCAGGAGCAGGCAGGAATCCTTTCGGGCTGTCTCCCATAGGAGCTGCCGCCTCATCCTGCCCTGCGCCGCATCCATAGAACAAGGCAAGATATGCGCGGAAGCAGGCAACATGTCATAGGCGGGATTCCAAAATAGCTGTTATCCTGTAAAAAGACTAGCCTTTGATAGATGGAATCCATCTTCAGCGATGTTTGCTGAAATCCGGCGGAAACCGGGCAGCCGGACGGCCAGATCGTGCGAGGTGCGGGATGAAGAAGGAAACGATTCGGAAGATCGCGTTGGGAGCGGCCCTGCTGCTTGCGGCAGTCGCCGCTTTCGTGGCCGGCAGCCGGAACCGGACGCCGGACTACCGGGAAAAATATGAAGGATATGACCTGACGGCGGAGATTTCCGGGCTGAACCGGGAAGGCGCTTACTCCGGCTACCGCAATGCTCACGCGGATACCTCCCCCGCCGGGGATCTGTTGACAGCCGCAGCGGCCTCGGTGGCCGGGGCTGTTTCCGTCGCCGTGGACGTCACGGGGTTCTCCGCGGGGAAAGATGTGGAGATCCGCCGGGATCCGCTGCGGGGCGCCTGTCTGTATACGGGAGACGACAGCACGGTGACCTGGGAAGTAGAGATCCCGGAAGCGGGCTGGTACGCTCTGCGCATGGAATACCTCACGGTGGAATCACGGGGCGTGGCGGTGGAACGCAGGCTCCTGATCAACGGAGAGCTTCCTTTTACGGACGCCGGAAGTATGGAATTTTCGCGCCTGTGGACGGATGAAGGCCCTTCTAGGACGGACAACCAGGGCAACGAGATCCGCTCCAGACAGGTGGAGGTCTATGACTGGCAGACGGCGTATTTCCGTGACGACATGGGATACGTGACCCGGCCGTATGAATTCTGGTTCGGGCGGGGAAGCAACACCATCACCCTGGAAGCCGCGGGCGAGCCGGTGGTCATCGGGGCATTGACGGTGGAGGCGGCCGCGGAGCCGCAGGCTTACGATACCTATCGGAGCGCTTTGCCGGCAGCCGCGCAGGACGGGCCGCCGTTCTCCCAGACCATCCAGGGAGAGGACGCCCTGCTTCGTTCGGAGTCTTCCTTATACGCAAAGTACGACCGTTCTTCTCCCACCACGCAGCCCAACAGCGTCACGCGCACCGTGCTGAACTATATCGGCGGAGATGTCTGGGGTTCCTCCGGGCAGTGGATCGAATGGGAATGCGAGGTGCCGCGGGACGGCTATTACCTCCTGACCGTCAAGGGGCGGCAGAATTACTCCAGGGGGGCGGTATCGGTCAGGCGGCTGTACATAGACGGGGCGGTGCCGTTCCGGGAAGCGGAGGACATCCGCTTTGAGTATGGAAATGACTGGAAAGTGTATACGCTGTCCGATGAAGACGGCAACCCGTATCAGTTCTACCTGACCGCCGGGAGACACCGGCTGCGCCTGGAAGCCGCCCTCGGGGGAATGGGGACGGTGCTGGAGGAACTGGAGGACTCGACGTTCCGGCTGAATCAGATCTACCGCAGGCTCCTGATCTACCTGGGGGCGACTCCGGATCAGTACCGGGACTATCATGTGGAGCAGGTCTATCCGGACGTCCTGGAAGCGATGGAGCTGGAAGCCGCGAGGCTGTACAGCGTCATAGACCGGGTCGTGGCGTATACGGGGCAGAAGGCGGATAAGATCGCGGCGGCGCAGACCCTTGCCCAGCAGCTGGAGCGGTTCGTGAAACATCCCGAAAGGATCTCAGTGGGCTTCGTCAGTTTCAAGGACAACATCACTTCCCTGGGAAGCGCCGCCTTGAGCATGAGCGAAACGAAACTGGATGTGGACTATCTGGTGGTCAGCGGCGCGCAAGATCCGCTGCCGCAGGACCGGGCGGGCATACTGGCGAAGGCCGCGCATGAAATCAAATCCTTTGCGGCTTCTTTCGTCGTGGACTATGATTCCGTAGGGGACGTCTATGAAGAAGGGGAGGAAGGGGTCGTCAAGGTCTGGATCGTGACCGGGCGCGACCAGGGAACCATCCTGAAATCCATGGTGGACGATACGTTCACTTTCGATACGGGGATCAAGGTCAACGTGGAAATCATAGACCCGAACGCGCTCCTGAGCGCGGTCGTGGCGGGGCGCGGGCCCAACGTCGTGGTTTCCTCGTGGGCGGATCAGCCGGTCAACTACGCGCTGCGGGGCGCCGCGGAGGATCTGACGCAGTTTGAAGGCTGGGAGGAAGTATTTGGCCGGTTTTATCCGAGCGCCTACCGTCCTTATGAATTCGAGGGCGGGATCTACGCGGTACCGGAGACCCAGACTTACAATGTCATGTTCTACCGTAAGGATGTTCTGGAGGAAATCGGCTTAGGGATTCCGGATACCTGGGAAGAGCTGATAGAAATGCTTCCCACGATTCAAGGAAACAATCTGTCCGTGGGGATCCCGTCGCCCTCCAACGCGGCGGCGCCGACGGTCGGAGCCGCCAACGGCGGCGCGGATCTGTCCATGTATTATACGCTGGTCTATCAGAACGGAAGCGACCTTTACGACGAAGAGGGCAGGACGACCTTGATCGACAACGAAGCGGGGGTGGAGGCGTTCGCGTCCTACACCAAGTATTTCACGGATTACGGCGTACCCGCGGTGTATGATTTCGTCAGCCGCTTCCGCACCGGGGAAATGCCGATCGGGATCACGGGCTTCCAGACCTACAATACCTTGATGGTGTCGGCCCCCGAGATCAAAGGGCTGTGGGATTTCACGCTGATACCCGGAACGATCCGCCAAGCCGGGGACGGAAGCCTGTATCTTGACCGTTCCGTGTATTCTACCGGGAACTGTACCCTCATGATCCGCACGGAAGAGGAAGAAGTGAAGCGCAACGCGTGGGAATTCATGAAGTGGTGGGCGGAAGCGGACACGCAGATCCGCTTCGGCAGGGAACAGGAAGCTTTGCTGGGATCCTCGGCGCGGTACGCGGCGGCCAACGTGGAAGCGTTCCGGCACCTGGCGTGGAGCTCCAAGGAGCTGGCGGTGCTGGGCGAGCAGTGGGGCTGGTCGGTAGGCTTCCAGGAAGTCGCGGGCGGCTATTACACCGGGCGGCACATCATGAACGCGGCGCGCAAGGTCTTGAATGACAGAGAGGATCCAAGGGAAACGATTGTAGAGTATGCGATCACCATCAACGAGGAACTGACGAAGAAACGGCGGGAGTTCGGGCTGCCGGTCGGTTAGAGGCGGACGGGCCGCACAGGGGGGCGTTATGAAGGAGTTTGCGAAAAAGTATTGGGAACTGCGCAGGAGCAGCTTCCGGATCGGGGTAAAAAAGGCAAAGCGGAGCAAGATGTGCTATCTCTTTCTGGCTCCGTATGCGGTTCTGTTTCTGCTGTTTTACATACTGCCGGTGTGTTCGTCCATTTTTTTCAGCTTTTCCTATTATAATATCCTGGAGCCGCCGAAATTCATCGGCCTGCAGAATTACATGAACCTGATCCTGGAGGATGATATTTTCCTCATTTCCATCAAGAACACCTTCCTGATCGCCGTCGTCACGGGGCCGCTGGGCTATATCGCCTCGTTCCTGTTCGCGTGGCTGATCAACGAGATCCCGAGGTGGCTTCGGACGGTGGCGGTCATCGTCTTTTACGCGCCGTCCATCGCGGGGAACGTGTTCTATATCTTCACTGTTTTTTTCCGGGGGGACGCGTATGGCTACGTGAACGCGCTCCTGATGGACATGGGTCTGATCGACGCTCCCGTCCTCTGGCTGATCACCCCGGCCTACATGCTCCCCATCTGCATGGCCGTGATCCTGTGGATGAGCCTGGGAACCGGCTTCCTCTCCTTTGTGGCAGGGCTGCAGGGGGTTGACCGCTCGCAGTTTGAAGCCGGGTACATGGACGGGGTGAAGAACCGCTGGCAGGAGCTGTGGTACATCACTTTGCCGAACATGAAGCCTATGCTGCTGTTCGGCGCGGTCATGGCGATCACGCAGGCTTTCGGGGTGTGCGATGTAACCATGGCGCTGTGCGGCTATCCGAGCACGGACTACGCGGCGCGCACCATCGTGACGCATCTGTTCGACTACGGGTTCTCCAGATTCGAGATGGGTTACGCGTCAGCCATCGCCACGCTGCTGTTCTTCCTCATGATCCTGTGCAATCAGGCCATCCAGGGCTTGCTGCGCAGAGTGGGAACCTGATCCGGAAACCGGACGGGAGCATACAGAGGGGCGGAATGCGAAGAAGCGCTTTACAAGGGGGGCAGAAGGGGGTCAGAATGAAACCATCCAGTTTCCGAACCGCCAGGTTCCGGATCAAAAGAAGACAGCCGAACCGATCCAGAGGCGGGGATTTCCTGATTTACTGCTTCCTGCTCGCCGTGGCGGCGCTGATGGTCTTTCCGCTGGTCTTTGCCGTGAACAACGCGCTGAAGCCGCTTGACGAGCTGTTCCTGTTCCCGCCGAAGCTGTTCGCCCGGAACCCGACCATGGATAATTTCCAGGATCTGTTTGTCACCATGGGGAAGTCATGGGTCACGTTTTCCAGATACCTGTTCAATACGTTCTTCATGACGGCGGCGGGAACGGCGGGCCATCTGCTCATCGCGTCCATGGGCGCTTTCGTATTGGCGAAGTATGATTTCCCGGGCGGGAAGATGTTCTTCCGCGTGGTCGTGGTGGCTCTGATGTTCAGCGGCTATGTGACGGCCATCCCCAACTACCTGATCATCAACGCGCTGGGCTGGGTGGACACCTACTGGTCGATCATCGTTCCGGCGTTCGCGGCTCCCATCGGGCTGTTCCTGATGAAACAGTTTATGGAGGGAATTCCCATGTCCTTGATTGAAGCGGCCAAGATCGACGGCGCCGGCGAGTGGAAAGTGTTCTGGAAGATCGTCATGCCCAATGTGAAGCCGGCCTGGCTGACGCTCATCATTTTTTCCGTGCAGAGCCTGTGGAACAACAAGGCGGCGACCTTTCTCTATTCGGAAGAGCGCAAGACCTTAGTGTACGCCTTGCAGCAGATCCAGAGCGGCGGCATTGCCCGCACCGGGCAGGCGGCGGCGGTCACGGTGGTGGTCATGATTGTGCCTGTCGTGATTTTTATCTTCTCCCAGAGCCGTATTCTGGAGACCATGGCAAGTTCCGGGCTAAAGGAATGACGGGACAGACTTGGAAAGGAGCGTGGTGAAGGTTGAAAGAATTGCATTCTTTCAACCGGAGATTTGTGCTACGCACAAAGTCTCCAGACTTTGGAAAGGAGCATGGTGATAAGGATGAAGAAAACGTGGAGCATACTGGCGGCCTGTCTTCTGACAGCGGCTTCTTCCATGACGGCCTGGGCGCGGCCCGGATATACTTATACCTATGATTACTGGGGGGACGTCCAGTATTCGCCGGACGCGTACCGGGTGGTCAGCGTGCTGACGCACGTGGAGCTTGGCCTGGAGCGGAAGCTGGACAGTCCGGAGGGTCTGTTCGTCCGGGGAAACCGGATTTATGTCTGTGATACCGGAAACAGCCGGATCCTGGAAATCGAACGCGCCGCCACGGACAGGTTTGCCGTAAAAAGGGTGATAGAGGAGTTTTCCGGCGGCAGCGGCGTCCGGACGTTTTCTCATCCGACGGACGTCTGCGAAACGGACGGCTTTTTCTATATCTGTGACAAAGGGAACAACCGGATCCTGAAACTTGACGGCGGCCTGCGTTATGTGGCGGAGTTCGGGAAGCCTACGGACGCCACCTTTGACCAGTCGCTGTCTTTCCTGCCGGAGAAGCTGTCGGTGGACGCCGCCGGGCGGGTCTACTGCATTGCGGAAAACGTGAACAAGGGCCTGATTAAATTTGAAGCGGACGGCAGTTTCAACGGCTTTATCGGCGCCAGTGAAGTGACCTATGATTTTGCGGATTATCTCTGGAAAAAAATCGCGACCAAGGAACAGCTGGCGGCCATGGAGTCCTTTGTCCCCACGGAGTACGACAATCTGTACATGGATGAGGAAGGTTTCCTCTACGCGTGTACCACCAATGTCAGCGAGGCCAACCTAAGAGCGGGAACCGCCAAGCCCATCCGGAAGCTGAACCTCATGGGAAAGGACATCCTGATCAAGAACGGCGATTTCGAGCCGATCGGCGACATCCAATGGGGCGACGGCGGCGGATATTCCGGGCCTTCCCTGATCACGGACGTGACGGCTCTGAACGATACGGTCTATTTCGGGCTGGACCGGGTGAGAGGGCGGATCTTCGCCTATGACGCGCAGGGGAATCTGCTGTTCGCCTTTGGGGGCGGCGGCAACCTGGACGGCTATTTCAAGCTCCCCTCCGCCTTGGATCACATGGGGAGGGATCTGCTGGTACTGGACGCGCAGGACGGTAGCCTGACCGTTTTTGTGCCGACCGAGTACGGCCGTCACATCTATCAGGCGATCGAGGAATACGACCAGGGCCGCTACCTGGATTCCGGGGAGACCTGGCGCGAGGTGCTCAAAAGGAACGGCAACTATGCCCTCGCCTATGTGGGGATCGGGAAAGCTCTGGCGCGTCAGGAAGAGTACGGGGAAGCAATGAAATATTTCCGCCTGGCGTGGGATACCGACAACTATTCCAAGGCGTTCAAGTATTACCGGAAGGAATGGGTGGAGGAACATATCGGGCTGATTTTTACGGGGGTCTTCCTGTTGTCCGCGGTGCCTCTGGGAGCCGGCAGGATCCGGAAAATCAGACGGGAAATCCGCCGGGCGGGCCTGAAATGATCTTGCCAGGAAGGAGAGCGGCATGGAAGCTTTGCGCAGGAAAGAGACCTATTCCCATTACTTTGCGACTTTGAAATATGCCTTATACGCGGTCACGCATCCGTTGGACGGCTTCTGGGATCTGACCCATGAAAAGCGCGGCTCCGTCGCGGCGGCCAACACCATTGTGGGCCTGACGCTCTTAGCCAGGGTGATGAAGCTCCAGTACACCAGTTTTCTGTTTCTGCAGGTCTACTGGGAGGGCGTGAACATCTTCCTGTACATCGCCAGTATCCTGTTTCCGCTGGCTCTGTGGTGTATCGGGAACTGGGGGCTGACCACCTTGTTCGAGGGAAAAGGCAGGCTGAGACAGATCTATATGGGAACGGCTTACGCGCTGGCGCCTTATCCGCTGATCCAGTTCCCCATGATCCTGTTCAGCAACATGGTGACGGAGGAAGAGGGCGCGTTCTATCTGGTGGCGGGCGCCCTGTCCGTCCTGTGGGCGGGGGCTTTGATCCTCTGCGCCATGATGGAGATCCATGAGTACACCCTCGGCAAGACCCTGCTGTTCACGGTGGCGACGCTTTTTGCCATGCTGATCATGGTCTTCATCCTGCTGCTGTTTTTCAGCATGATCAGCCAGGGCCTTGCCTATTTTATTTCTATCGGGAGAGAGATCCTGTTCCGGCTCTGAGCCGGGGCGCGGGCGGGAATCCAAGGCGGAAAGCGGAAAGGAAACTTTCAAAATGAAAAAAGATCCGGCGGTAAGGCAAGCGGAGTTCATCGCCGCGCTGAAAACACAGCTGAAACATCTCATCGTGCCGGCGCTTCTTCTGGCGCTCATCGGGGCGGGAGTCCTGGCGGTCATGTTGTGGCGGACGCAGGAAGAACCGGAGCAGATCATCCGGGTGAACGCCTACGACGGGGAGGAAGAAGAAATCATCCTCGAAAACGGGAGCCTGAAGTTCGTGATGGACTGCGCCACCACGCGGTTCCAGGTGACGGACAAGAGGACAGGGCAGATATGGTATTCCAACCCGCCGGACGCGGACGACGACCCGGTGGCGCTGCCGACGGAAAAAGCGAAGCTGAAATCCACCCTGCTGCTGACCTACAGTACCGTCAACGGCGTGGACACGGTCTTTGATAATGATACCTACAGCATGGCAAACGGAAGCTATGAGATCGAAACGGGCGTGGACTTTGTAAAGGTATCCTATTCCATCGGAGATATGGAGAAAGAGTTCGTGATTCCCCCGGTGATTGCGGAGTCGGACATGGAAGCTCTGCTGGCGAACATGAGCGGCACCGACGCCTTGACGGTGAAGGATTATTATAAGAAGTACGACATCCGTCAGCTGGGCAAAAACGACGACCGGGAAGAGCTTCTGGCAAGGTACCCGATCCTGGAACAGGAGGTCGTCTACCTCCTCCGGGATACGACGAAAGACAACTTGAAGACCAAGTTTGAAATGGTCTTCGAGGCCGCCGGGTACACCTATGAGGATTATTTAGAAGATCAGGAACTGGATCTGTCGGAGAAGGTTTCCGAAAGGCCGGTGTTCCGTATCGACGTCGTGTACCGTCTGGCGGGGAACACGCTGACGGTGGAAGTTCCCATGGGGGAAATCAAGTACCGGGAAGACTATCCGCTCCTGACGCTGAACCTCTTGCCCTATTTCGGCGCCGGCGGCCCGCAGGAGGACGGCTGTCTTCTGGTTCCGGAGGGCGGCGGTTCCCTGATCTTCTTCAACAACGGCAAGACGGCGCAGGAGGGCTATTTTGCCAACGTGTACGGCTGGGATATGGCGCAGGGCAGGACGGCTCTGGTGCATGAGACGCGGGTCGGCTACGGATGTTTCGGGATTGCGAAAGAAGGTTCTTCGTTCCTCTGCACCTTGGAGGAAGGTTCCCCCTATGCCTCCATCCTGGCGGACGTCAGCGGCAGGAACAACAGCTACAACCACGCCAGCGCAAGCTACGCCGTCCTCCACAGGGAGCAGTACGACGTGGCGGATAAATACAACGGGAAAATGTTCGTGTACGAAGACGCGGTCTCGCAGGAGCATTTCAGGCAGGTCTACCGTTTCGTGGATTCCGGCGGCTATGTGGAGATGGCGAAAGAGTACCGCGGCTATCTGGAGGGAAAATACGGGGATCTGCTGACGCTAAACGGCGATACCGCGGCGCCTGTGGCGGTGGAGATCGTGGGGGCGGTGGATAAAGTGGAACAGGTCGCGGGCATTCCGGTCAGCCGGCCGCTGGCGCTCACCAGATACCAGGAAGCGCAGGACATGATCCGCGCGATGACGGACGCCGGACTCAAGAACCTGTCGGTGAAGCTGAGCGGCTGGGCGAACGGCGGCATCCATCAGCGCGTGCTGAACAAGGTCAAGCCGATTTCCCGGCTCGGAAGCAAGACGGATCTGAAAAACCTGCTTGCCTTGGCAAAGGAGAAAGGCGTCCGGCTCTACCTGGACGGAATCACGAGCTATTCTTATGACAGCGACTTTCTGGACGGCTTTCTGGTGTTTAGGGACGCGGCGCGGATGGTCAGCAAGGAGCGGGCAAAACTGGAGCCGTTTTCCACAGTCTGGTACGGCGAGGCGGACTGGGAGGATTCTTATGATCTGCTGAGGCCGTCGCTGACCATAGCCTATATGGATCGGCTTGCGGAAGCGGCGCGAAGCTACGGCGGAGCGGGAGTGTCTTTCCGGGATGTGGGCATGGACTTGTCGGCGGATTACAATCAGGCCCGGAAAGTCAGCAGACAGCAGGCGCAGAAGATGCAGGAAGAAAAACTTCTGGAAATCCGTCAGTCCGGAATCGGTATCATGATAAACGGAGGGAACGACTATGCCATAGCCTACAGCGATTTCGTCACCAACATGGATCTGGAGGGTTCCCAGTACAGCGTGATCGACAGGAACATCCCTTTTTTCCAGCTCGCCATCCACGGCTATGTCAGCTATGCCGGGGAGCCTCTGAACCTGGCGGGAGATTACCGGGAAGAGCTGCTGCGCTCGGCGGAATACGGCGCGGGCCTGTCTTTCGTATATATGCAGGCAGAAAACACCGTTTTACAGAACACGTACTATTCGGAGTATTTCGGGGCGGAGTTTGCGGCCTGGAGCGAGAAGATGGCGGAGATCTGCGGGCGGTATGAAGAAGAGCTGGGCCATACCTACCGTCAAAGAATCGTGGATCATCAGCAGCTCGGGGAAGACGGGAAATGCACCGCCACCACCTATGAGGACGGCACGGTCGTCTATGTGAACTATCATGACGAGGACTACGCCGCCGGGGACGGGATCACGGTTCCGGCGAGGGATTATGTGGTTCTTGGGAAGGAGGGTTGATATGAAGAAGCAAAACAAAATGGCAGGCCTTCAGAAGCGGAAAGCCGTCTCCGGCTACCTTTTTATCCTGCCTTTCCTCATCGGTTTCCTGGTTTTTCTGGTGAAGCCGTTTTTCCAGTCGCTGTATATGAGCCTGTGCAACGTGGAGATCGGCCCGGGCGGCTTTACCATGGTATTTTCCGGACTCGGCAACTATATCCGGGCGTTTACGGTGGACATCGAATACAGCAGGCTGCTGACGGAGGAAGTGGGCAGGATGGTCGTCAATTCCCTTGCCATCATGGTTTTCAGCTTCTTCGTGTCCCTGATCCTGAACCAGAAGTTCAAAGGTCGCGCTTTCGTCCGGGCGGTGTTCTTCCTTCCGGTGATCCTCTCTTCCGGAGTGATCTTGGGCGTGGAGTATGACAACGACCTGCTCTCCAATCTGCAGAGCGCCATCCAGGGCGCCGCCGAGGGGCCGAGCATCACGGGCGCCATCGAGAAGATCCTGGAAACCGGCGGCCTGGGCGGCCGGGCGTATGAGCAGGTCTTCGCGCTGGTGGACGGGATTTACGACATCGCGATTTCCTCCGGGATCCAGATCATCATCTTCCTCTCGGGGCTGCAGACGATCTCGCAGAACATGTACGAGGCGGCGTCCATCGAGGGCTGCACCGGATGGGAGAGCCTGTGGAAGATCACGTTCCCGATGATCAGCCCGCTGTTCCTGGTCAACCTCGTCTATACGGTGGTGGACTTCTTCATGAGGTCGGACAATGTGGTGATGGAAAAAATCAGCGAAACCATGATCGTGCATCTGAATTACGGCTTTGCGTCCGCCATGGCGTGGACGTATTTCGGAGTGGCGATCGCGGTCATCGGCGTGATTTCCCTCGTCCTGTCAAAGGGGGTCTATTATTATGAGTAAAGCGGCGGTATGCAAGGAAAGGGAAACCTTCCATGGAGGAAGGTTACGGGACGGAGGAGGAATCTTCCACGGAGGAAAGTGCTTGGAGGGAGGGAAGATCTTCCATGGAGGAAGGTTATGGGGCGGAGGGGGAATCTTCCACGGAGAAAAGAGCTTGGAGGGAGGGAAAAGCCTCTATGGAAAAAGCATGTTAGAGGGAGGGAAGCTGTTTCATGGCAGAAGGGCTTCTAAGGAAAGGAACAGGCTCCGGAGACGGAAAGTTTCCTCCTGCTGGGAGAGAAACAGGAGATCCGGAGGCTATCTGCTGCGCAAGAGTATCAAGGCCTACGGCTACCGGCTGGTCAGGCTGTTCCTGCTCTTCGGTATGTGTTTCCTGATCCTGCAGCCGATTTTCAATAAGATCTCCATCAGTTTCATGGCGGAGAAGGATCTGTATAACGCGATGGTCATCGCCGTTCCGGAGAATTTCACGGCGGACAATTACAGGCTCGCCGCGCGGTTCATGGATTTCGGCAGGACGCTGGCCCAGACGCTCCTGATTTCCCTGACGGTCGCGCTGCTGCAGATCGCGGTCTGCACCTTGGCGGGGTACGGTTTTGCCCGGTTCGAGTTCCCGCTGAAAAAACTGTGGTTTGCCTGTGTCATGCTGATCATCGTGATACCGCCCCAGACCATCTCAACTTCCCTGCATCTGCATTTCCGGTACTTTGACCTTTTCGGGCTTCTGAAACTGTTTACCGGAAACACCTGGAACCTCCGGGGATCCGCCCTGCCCTATTATCTCATGAGCGCGGGCTGCATGGGTTTGAAGAACGGGCTGTATATCTTTATGATCCGGCAGTTTTTCCGCAACATTCCGAAAGATATTGAGGAAGCGGCTTATGTGGACGGCTGCGGCACCCTGAGGACGTTCCTGTCCATCATGCTCCCGGACGCAAGGCCGATCCTGACGTCCTGTTATCTGTTCGCGTTTGTCTGGCAGTGGACGGACGGCTTTTATTCCAAGATGTTCCTCGGGAACGTGAAACTGCTGTCCATCCAGTTACAGCAGATCGCGGAACGGCTGGACAGCTATGTGGAGCTGACCCTGCGCCAGGCCGCCGGGGCTTCGCTGGGCTATACCCAGTGCATTATCGCCACGGGAACGCTGATGGTCATCGTGCCTTTGCTGGCGCTGTACCTGTTCGCCCAGAAAGGTTTCGTGGAGAGCCTGAGCGCTTCCGGGATCAAGATGTGATGCCGTGACTGCTCCGCAGTCATGGCAAGGGCATGGCCATTCGGCCTATATCATGATACCATGAATCCGCTTCGCGGACTTTAGGTATAGATAAGACCAGCCGCCGGAGAGCGGCCAAGGATCTCATGAAATGGAGGGAAAGAATATGAAAAGGAAAGCATGGAAGCAATTCATGGCAGCCGCCTTATCGGCGGCTATGGCTGTCGGACTGGCAGCCTGCGGCGGGAACGCCGCGACCGGCACGGGGGCGACCGGGGCGACCTCTGTCGAGGAGTCTTCCGCAGCGGAGTCCGGCGCGGAGGAAAGCGCGCCGCCGGAGGAAGAGAGCAAGTATCCCATCCGGACGAAAGCAGACGGCAGCCCGATAGACCTGGGCGGCATCGAAGTCGTCATCGGCGACTGGTGGTCGGCGGATGAGGAAACCGAACCCGCCAACGCTTACGAGGAAGCCCGCGTGGAGTTTTACGACTGGGCGGAGGAAACCTATCATTTCACGTTGAAGCAGGCGGCGATCAGCACCTGGGCGGATATGCCGGAAGACTTCGTAAATTACGCGACCTCCGGAGGCGACGAGCACTATATCTTTGTCCTGCGCCAGAGCGGTGAGCTGGTGTCGGCGATGAACAGCGGCCTGATGTATGACCTTGCCGCCTTGGACTGCCTGGATTTCTCGGAAGCGAAATGGAAGAGCGGCATCCATGAGCTGCTGTCCAAGAACGGCGCGATCTACGGCATGAGAGGAATCGATCCGGAACCTAGGACGGGCGTGTTCTTTAACAAGAGGCTGCTGGAGGAGGCGGGAATCGCTCCGGAAGATCTTTATGACAAGCAGGAAAACGGCGAGTGGACTTGGGACGCGTTTGAGGAACTGTGCAAGCAGGTGCAGAAAGATACCGATAACGACGGCGTCATCGACCAGTACGCGATGGCCACGCAGGCAAGTTACTTCTATTCCGCGGCAATCTACTCCAACAACGGCGAGTATGTGGGCAAGGACGATACCGGGTATTTCAGCAGGCTGGAATCGGAAGAAACGATGGAAGCGCTGAACTGGGCTTACCGTGTGCGCAATACGTATGAAATGGTCTATCCGGCGGATTCCGCGTGGGATTATTCCTACACCGCGTTTGCGAACGGGGAAGCGGTATTCTGTATAGACGATGCTTACAACGCGGGCGGCAAGTGGAGCGAGATGGAAGACGACTTCGGTTTCGTATGCTTCCCGAAAGGGCCGAAAGCTTCCGACTATACCAACTGCTACACCGACAACGTCTATGCGATCCCGGCCTGCTACGATGCCGAAAAGGCATGGAACATCGCGTTCGTATATGATATTTACACCAGCCCGATCCCGGGTTATGAAGACTACGCGGCATGGAAATCCGATTTTTATTCCTCCTTCCGGGATACGGAATCCGTGGATCTGAGCCTTGCGCGGATGATGGAAAACGGCATGGTGACTTACCATAGCATGGTGGCCGGCATCGACCTTGGGAACGACTTCATCTGGAGCCTGAACGAGGACAATACTCCCGCGCAGCAGGCCGAAAGCATCCGGAACACCTGGCAGGCCTATCTTGACGAGGCAAATCAATAAAGGCCAGGACAGGTAAGGCGCTAAGACGGACAGGGCGCTGGGACAGCACCGATACGCGTTCCGGATCCGGCAGGTTTTTCCGGGTCTGGAACGCGTATCCCATCCGGAAGACTGCCCGCATTTTCCGGGTGGATAGGGGGCGGCGGGAAGGGAGAAGGCTGAAAACATTGCCTTCTTTCCACCGGAGCTTTGTGCCGCGCATAAAGCCTCCGGACTTTGGAAGGAGTATGGTTATCACGATGGACAGGAAGGAAACGACGGGGAGCGAGGAAATGAGGTGCAAAGGGGGAAGCGAGGGGAGCGGGAAAACAGGGGGCGGGAGGAACCGCAAGCTGGCGGCTGTCCTGCTGGCCGTCCTGGCGGCGGTTCTAGGAGCCTGCGGCAGTGCGGCGGCTCCGGAAGAGGAAGCCGTCGCCGTGCAGACGTCGGCTGTCCTGGAGGGCGCCGCCGGGGAAACCGCGCCGGAGACGCCCGCCGGGGAAGCGGCACAGGAGGAAGCCGGTTCGCGGGAGCAGCCGGGTTTTGAGACCTATCCTTCTCTGGCACGGCTTCTGGAGCCTTACGGGATTGTGTTCGGCACGGTGATCAATTACGGAAATATGCGTGACGAACGGTTCCTGGAACTGGCCAAAGGGCATTTTAACAGCCTGACCACCGCCAACGAGATGAAAGCGTATTCTCTGCTGGATCAGTCCGCTTCCCAAAAGAGCGGGGACGGTATGCCCGCCATGAATTACGGCCCGGCGGATGAGATCCTCGCGTTCGCGCAGGAGAACGGGATCGGCGTGAGAGGCCATGCCTTGGTGTGGGACGCCTATATGACGGACTGGTTTTTCCGGGAGGATTATGACGCGGACAAGGGCTACGCGGATCAGGATACCCTGCGCAGGCGTCTGGAATCTTACATCACCCAGGTCGTCACCCACTTTGAGACAAACTATCCGGGCGTGGTGTACTGCTGGGATGTGGTGAACGAGGCAGTCGGAGACGGAGCCGACAGCTACGTGCAAGGCGACCTGAGACATATCCGGGCAAAACGGGACGGCAAAGACAATCCTTTCTATGCCCTGGTGGGCGAGGACTATACGGAACTGGCTTTCCTGTATGCCCGTGACGCGGTGGAGGCCCTCCAGGCGGCGGATCCGTCGGTGGACATCAGGCTGATCTACAATGACTACAACGCGTTCTATCCGGACAAACGGGCGGCCATCTGCGCCTTGGTGGAGAGTATCAATTCCTATGCGGAAGATGAGGACGGCACTGCGCGCCGCCTTTGCGACGGGGTGGGAATGCAGAGCTATATAGGCGGTTACGGAACCCAGAACGGCTGCATGAACTTCGGCGATATAGAAAAGATCCGGACGGCGGTGGAAGCCTATGCCGCGCTGGGAATGGAAGTCCACGCGACGGAAATGGCCGTCCGCAACTATGAGGCGGGCGAGCCTTACGCCGGAGTCCACGCCAGGTTCTACCGGCAGCTGTTTGAAATGTATGTATCTTTGAATCAGGACGGGAACGGCCCTCTGACCGGGATCAGCATATGGGGTCTGATCGACCGTCCGAATCTGAGCAGGAGCGACTACAGCTACCTGATGAACGGCCCGTACTGCGGCCTGTTCACGGAGGACTACGCGGTGAAGGAGTCGTTTCTGGAGATCTATGAGCTGCTTTCGCAGCAAGGAACTGTTACGGAATAAAAGAGAACCGGTCCATCGGAAAGAACCGCCGCACAAGAGCGCGACCGCCGCCGGGCAAGAGGGCTGGCACTGCCGAATCGTACTTTCATACGGCGCACTGATACGCCGCAAGCGGTGTGCGCCCTGCGGCCTCCGAAACTTGGGAAGGGGCGCAGGAGATTGACCCTGATACGCCGCAAGCCGTGTGCGCCCTGCCGGCGGCGTTCCGCGCCTGACGGCGCACAGTCGGGAGGGACGATTCCACCGAACCCTCTCACGTGCGCGGCAGTCGGAACCATCGTGATTTTCGGAT
>JAISOV010000055.1 GCA_031275405.1 Clostridium sp.
TTCGCAACGACCGCCTTTAACGCTTTTTCCGCTATCTGGTGGCAAAAGTACCCGCAATGCAGAAGCCGCCCGCCCTCTAAAAGCCATTTGGCGGTGGCTAAATCATCATCACACAGCTCTAACCAGTATTCAACCTTGCTTTGCATTATCAGCCCTCGCTTTCGGCCGCTTTCCCAACGGGAAGCGGCTTGTTTTCGTCCTGCCTTATGTCCGACGTGTCAAGCGTGATTTTCTGCGCGTCTGACAGAATAAACGCCAATTCGCAATCGAGGAACGCCGCGATTTTTATCAAGTCCTCCGCTGAAAAACTACCTCGATATAGTTTGTTGCTGAGCGCTTGATTAGTAATGCCTAAATGTTCTGCCAACGCGATATTTTCCCGATTTTTCAGTTTCAAGAGTGCCTTTATTTTGCTTGATACAGCCATTTCTACCCCCCCCCTATACTCTGGTGGACATTTGTCCGGGAAGTTGCGGACAAATGTCCCAAAATTTCATTGATATTATAAGCATAACACATTTGATTATATCTGTCAAGAAAAAAATTATTAAGATAATCAAAAAAGGTATTAGCAATATAATCTTGATAGTGTATGATATAATCATAAAAGAAAATCAAATACCCAAAACAGAAAGGAGCAAGCGCCATGACGAACTTTTACGAGGAGATTTACAGCTACTACGAGGAAAACAGCGAACTACACCCCGGCATTGCAAAGGTTGATAAAGCGGAGCGGGAGGCCGCCGCGCTATTGTCCACCATCACGGACAAGGAGCAGAGAGAGGCGATAGATACGCTTATAGGCAAGATAGCGCGGGCGTATGAAATGCAAGGGTTCTTGTTTGCAAGGAACGTATGCGGGAGCGGGGCGGCGGTCTATGTTGTCTGTATCAAGCCCCGGCGCGGAAAATTCGGCGGCTTCATCTTCTGTCAATGGCGCGGAAAGTAAAGCCTCCATAGCGTCTCGCAGCGTCTTTTTAACTCGGCGGGCTTCCCCGCTCGCCTTGCCGCCCTGCGTTGCAATCTTCATTGTTCGCCTGTAGCGACTTCAAGTTTTTTGTGTTTGCCATAATTTTCACCCTCCAAAAAATTATTGGGATTGTTTGAAGCTGCGCAACTCAACCGCAACCTTTGCGCAACTCCCAAAATCAGATATGCCCCTGTAACGCTCCACAATGCCCCGTAGCGCGTTTTTGCGTCGTGGGTAGGAAGCGCCAAGACCCAAAACGTGGCGCACAGAGGCAAATAGGACGCTATGCGGGGCATTGTGGGGCGTTGGATGTATCGTCACCACTTCAAACCGTCCATGCCGAACACGAGCGGCATAATGTCCTTGATAACCTCGTCAACGTCCCTGTACACCGTCCGCTTGCCGATAAACGCCGCCCGCGCCATCTGCTTATCCGTCAACGGAGCGGGCGCGGTGTACTTTGCCGTGAATACCTTACGCCGCCGTTCCTGCTGTTCGCTTTGGTATAGCCGGGCATAGGTTGTCATTGCGTTGTCAATAAGTTAAATCAGTCTTATACTCAACTAGTCTTTTTATGTTCACCTGAAAATAGCTATAATACAAAAAAATTAATTTCATCTGTTATTATCCTCCTTGTATCACCAATCTTTTTTTCGCAACCTGCCAACATAAGGCTGTTACAAAAGCTACCACTATAACCCAAAATAATTGTTCAAGAATTAAGTCAAGCGCCTTGTTTCGCAATCCTATGCTTAATAAAAATTTTTGAAGTAAATTCGATTCATACGGCAAATCTAAGTAGATAGAAACAGGAATATAATACATAGCCTGAAAAGGTAAGTTTAGTAAAAATCCCCTTAAAATATCAGGGTAAAAGCTTAAAGGCACCGTTAAGCCAGAAAGAATATTTACTAAAGAAGATTTTAAAAGAGATACGCCAAATATCTGTGTTGTCCAAAAACTCGTTAAACCAATTAAAAATTCAAAAATATATACAATGAAAAAAGATAATAAGACACTTATTGAAAAGATTAATATTCTCAATGTATTTGTTAAAATATTTATTTTAAAAATAAAAACCGCAGTTACTAGCAAAGGGATAATGGAAAACATAAAATTAAAAACAATTACTCCAACTCTATTAAAAAATAAATATTTGAAGAATCCGATAGGCTTAATAAAATCCACACATATGCTTCCGCTTGTAATTCTATCGCCTAATTCCATTTCAATATTCTTGCTGACAGTTTGATTGATTATTGTTATAACAACTACATAGGGAGTTTATCAAACGGGAATTTAGTCCTGTACCAGGAATACTAATGGACAGGTTTTCCCTAGGGAGTTTGGTTGCTGCATACTGTACTAATCGAACATCCTCATCTCTTAAGAGTAAATCGCCTCCCGAAAAATCAATTGATTCTATGCCGCTGTCGCATAAATCATCTGCTATTATCATTTTGTCAGACAGCGCAAGCTCCTTGCCTGTGCCAATCATTTTTTATGTACTGCATCTTTCTGTCTATTGCTTACATGGATGGCGGAAACACAACAAATAAGGCAATTCCAACTACATAATCTCGTTAAATTCCATATTGCTTTTATAAGAATCAGCACTCCTTCAAATATTAAGAAACTGACCGTCAAGATTTCATCCTTATATCCCATTTATATCCATAAGCTTGTTTCAAGGACTTATGATTCACAAGCATTGATCAAAAATTCCTTGCAACCGTTTGACTTATGTACATTGTACTATGCCATATCCTAAAAGTCAATACCATATCCCTAAACTTTATTAAATCTTGTTGACATTTGCGGTGAATCTGCATATAATATAAAAGAGGTGATAAGGTTGAAAGAATTGCATTCTTTCAACCGGAGATTTGTGTTACACACAAAGTCTCCAGACTTTGGAAAGAAGCACGATGATAACTATGGCTACGAACCAAACTTACAATATCCGCATTGATTCCCAAATCCGCCGTGAAGCCGATGTTATCTTCAAAAACATGGGCTTGACGACTTCGCAAGCTGTGAATCTTTTCCTTACGCAAGCTGTTCGGCAACGCCGCTTGCCCTTGACGGAAATCATCGCCGATGAACCGCTTAGCGAACCGCCCGCCGCCGAGGAATGCCATGCCTTTGAAACGTGGAAACAGGCTAAGGAGTGGTTAAATGCTTAAGCCTGAACTGTCTAACCAATTCAAGAGAGTTGCCTACTCTGTGAAGCAGAAATTGAACATCAAATTTGAGTGGAAATGAGCAAATTTGAGTAAGTTTCAAGTAACGGATTACAAGGCTCTGATTAGTCGCGGTTACGACATTTCGCGGCTCGATGTGGTGATTGAGTTGCTTCTGGAACAAAAGCCGCCCGAACCGAAACACCGAGACCACCCGCTAAAAGGGAAGTGGCTCGGCTATCGCGGCTGTCATGTTGCCGATGACTGGGTTCTTGTCTACAAGATTGACAATGGGCGGTTAATGCTCATGCTGTCGAGAACAGGGACGCACGTTGACGTTTACGGACGTTGAGATGTGTCCCTGTTATTCCTCCCTCTTTCTTACCGCACCTCATACAGTCCGTCCACGGCGTTCACCGTCGCACTCGTGTTCTGCGGTATCATCGTACTGTTGCTGGCGTTCATCATCAATTCACGGCGCAAAGGGCAGCGCCTTTTATTCAGAAGTTGCTTTTCAGCTTCTGATCAGTTATACTGCTATTACCACGCAGCTTCCGCTCCGTTCTATAGGAGGAACCTCTATGTCCAATACTTTGCAGCGCCTGGCGCGATCCTTCCGTCGCCTGAAAATCAAGAAACAGCTTTATTTTATTTATTTCCTGGTCATTTTTATCCCGATTCTGGCTCTCGGCGGCTTCCTGATCGGAACTACCTACCGCCTGCTCATGAACTATCACCGGGATCTGATCGAATCGGACAATCTGCGGGTGAAAACGATCTTTTTTGAGATCACTTCCCAGATTTACAATATTTCGGAAGAAATCGCCTTCGACGCGCCGCTTACGGAGATCCTGACCGGACAGTATGCTTCCCGGGAGGAATATGTGAATACCTACCATACCTATCAGGAAATGGATCGTTATATCAACAACTACGCGGAGATCGACGATATTTCCATTTACACCGACAATCCCACCGTTACCGATTCCAAACAGCTTGTCCGGGAAACCGCCGAGACCGTGCGGAAAGAATGGTATCGGCAGGCGCTTTCCCAGTCCAGCGTACTCTGGTCGCCTATCGAAACCGTGGACAACCGGGGCAACCATTACTGGAACCTGTGCTTAGTGCGCCAGATTCCTCTGCCGGGGGACGCCCTTCATGCCGTGCTGGTCATAAAGATCAGCGACAACTATCTGCGGAGTCGCTTGGATACCAGCGATTACCAGGTTTTTGCTTCCTTAGAGGACGACGTGGTTTTTTTCAGCAGCCGTTATGATCTGTATGGCCGCCGCCAAGTGGTTCCCATCGACCACGGGCAGACTTACTACCAGTATACCGGCCCGTATACCATGGCGCTGTCTTCGGACACGCCCACGGACATCTCCTCGCCCATTCCCTCGGACGGCCACGGGGAATACCTGCTGTCCGTCTCCACCTTGCCGCTCTACCGCTCGGCTTCCCGGATTTCTGTCTGCTCCCTGAACGGGAACGCTTACCCCAACATCCACGCCATCCTGTTCACCTGTAGCCTGCTCCTGTTTTTCGCCATCCTGCTGCCGGGGATTCTGATCCACTTCTTCATCCGGTATTTCACCGGGCAGGTCGAACTGCTCAAAGACGAGCTGCATCAGGCAAGCAACGCGGATTATGAGATCTCGGAGGATTTCTATGGCGGGAACGAGCTGATGGAAGCCTCCCACGACCTACAGATCATGGTACAGAATATCACCAAGAAAGACGCCAAGATCTACGAAGCCCGGATCCGGGAAGAGAATTTCAAGACGGAGCAGCAGATCATGGAATTCAAAATGCTCGCCGGACAGATCAACCCCCACTTCCTCTACAACACCTTGGAGACCATCCGCATGAAAGCCCTCACCGGCGGCAACCGGGAAGTCGCCGACAGCATAAAGCTTCTGGGCAAGTCCATGCGGTACGTGCTGGAGAATACCGGAATGGTTTCCGTCAGCCTGAAAAAAGAACTGGACTATGTGGAAACCTATCTGCGGATCCAGAAACTGCGGTTCCGCGACCGGATCAACTACGCGCTGGAAATCGAAGAGGGATTCCGTCCGGCAGAATATTCCATCCTCCCGCTTCTTCTACAGCCGGTAGTGGAAAACTCGATCCTCCACGGCTTAGAAGAGACCGAAGAAAACGGCAGGATTTCCCTGAAAGTGGCGACCGACCGCGATGAGAAACTGATCATCCGCGTATCGGACAACGGCTGCGGAATGACCGCGGAAGAACTGGACGCCTTAAACCAAAAAATCAGGCTGCGCAGCCAAAGCCGGATCTCCAATATCGGGCTTTATAATATCAGCCAGCGTATCCGCCTATGTTACGGAGACGCCTACGGTCTCCAGATCCGCAGCGACGTCGGAAAAGGCACCACCGTGTCCATCGTCCTGCCGCTGCAGAATCTGGCGGACTGAACATTCCGCAGTTCCCGCCGAATGTGTCCCGCGCGTTAAATCTCCACCTCCAGATGGACTATGCCGCAGGCCGGAATGGTGAACCGGACTTCCTGCCCCTGGACCGTGCAGCCCGCCAGTTTTTCCGGCTGCACCGTATCCGGCGCCTCAAAGGTATTGTGGGAACACATTCCATTGGTAAGAACCGTACCCTCCGCAGACCGCACCGGAGTATCGGCGAACTGCGCCGTAACCGTATAGTCCTGGGCAAGCGACAGGTTGTTCAGCGTGACATGGATCCTGCCGTCTTTTCCCAAAGAAACGGATTCCTGGAGGTTCGGCACCTGGAACCGCTCCGTACCGACGTCCTGCGTTTCGAGGCGGCTGTCCAGAAGCTCCGCGCCCTGATGGGCCTGATACATCCGGAATACATGGTAGGTCGGGGTCAGGATCATCTTTTCCCCCTCCGTCAGGATCACGGACTGGAGGACATTGACAAGCTGGGCGATATTCGCCATCTTTACCCGGTCGCAGTGCCGATTGAAAATATTCAGGTTGATCCCCGCCACCAAGGCGTCACGCATGGTGTTCTGCTGGTACAGGAAGCCCGGATTCGTACCCGGTTCGCAGTCGTACCACGTTCCCCATTCATCCACGATCATGCCGATCCGCTTCGCCGGGTCATACCGATCCATCAGCGCCCCATGGCGGCTGATCAGGGTTTCCATATAAAAGGTTTTCGATAAGGTCTGATAGTATAGCTCGGCGTCGAAATCCGTCGCGCTCCCTTTCTTCTGCCATTCATCTCCCGGAACCGTATAATAATGCAGGGAAAGGCCGTCCATGAACCCGTGGGAGTTTTCCGCATGGTCGTGGGTGGTCTTCAGGACTGCTTCCGTCCAGTGATAGTCGTCCGTATTGGCGCCGCAGCAGATTTTGTAAATCGGGGCGGAGCGGTCGTAGGTACGGACGTAGGTCTGGTATCTGCGGTAAAGATTCGCATAATATTCCGGCGTCATATTTCCGCCGCAGCCCCAGTTTTCATTTCCTACCCCGAAATAATCCACTTTCCAGGCGTGCGGATGTCCGTTCCGCGCACGCAGATCCGCCATGGGAGACACGCCCTCAAACGTCATGTACTCCACCCATTCGCTCATTTCCCGGACGGTTCCACTGCCGACGTTGCCGTTCACATAAGTCTTACAGCCCAACTGCCTGCACAGCTCCATATATTCATGCGTACCGAAGCGGTTGTCCTCCACCACGCCGCCCCAGTGGGTATTGATCATCTTCTTGCGGGTCTCCTTAGGCCCTATGCCGTCCTCCCAGTGGTATTCGTCCGCGAAACAGCCCCCGGGCCAGCGCAGAACCGGAATCCCCATTTCTTTCAGCGCGTCCACCACATCCTTGCGCATTCCGTTGGTGTTGGGGATCGGGGAATCCTCGCCCACGTACAGCCCCTCATAGATACATCTCCCCAGATGTTCCGAAAAATGGCCTTGCAGTTCCTTGTTGATATGCCCTTTCCGATGCCCGGGGTTCACATATAGCTTTGCCATCTTAACTCCTTCCTCTCCGTCCGTCACGGACATTTCCTTGTTTGTCACGAGTATTTTCACTCCCGTTCTCTCCGTCCGTAATGAGCCTTTCTTTTCTGAAACTCACCGTTCCGAAAGTATCCCTAACAGTTCTTCCGTATTTTTCCTGATCTCCCCGTGGAACACCGCCGAGCCTGCCACGATGACATTCGCGCCCGCCGCCAGGACTTCCCGGAGATTGCCTTTCGTGATCCCCCCGTCCACTTCCACATCGGTCCCCAGCCCTCCGCGCTCAATCATCCGGCGAATTTCCGTCACTTTCCTCAGACACTGCGGCATGATTTCCTGGCCGCCGAAGCCCGGCTCCACCGTCATCACCAGCACCATGTCTACCATGGGCAGGAAAGCCTCCACCATCGAAGCCGGAGTGGACGGCCTGATGCTCAGCCCCGCTTTTATGCCTTTTCCCTTGATCCACGCGATGGTTTCCTCGATCTCATCCCCGTCCTTAGAGGCCTCCAAGTGGAACGTCAGCATATCCGCCCCGCAGTCGGCAAATTCCGCTATGTAACGCTGCGGCTTCTCGATCATCAGATGGACGTCCAGAAACAGATCCGTCATCCTGCGGATAGACGCCAGCACGGGCAGCCCGAAAGAGATCGACGGCACAAAAATTCCGTCCATGACATCGACATGCAGATACCGCGCCCCGGCGCGGCGTACCTGACTGATCTGTTCCCCTAGCTTCCAGAAATCCGCCGCCAGAATCGACGGTGATAAAATGTTCATGTTCCGTATCCTTCCCCTGCATAAATCGTCCTGTTTCCGTGCCTGCTATAAATCTGTCCGCAAGTATTCCTGGACATGTTGTTTCAGCCGCGCCCAGGCAGCCTCATTCTCCACATAATAAACCGGGCATTTCTTTCCGCCGCAGTCATAATGTCTTAAAATATCCTGCGGCTCCAGACGGTAAGCTTCCAGCAGCCAGCCTAACAGCCGCACCAGAGCGTCGTAGGTCTCCCGCGTAAAAGAGCCGTCCTGCGCCAGGTAACAGCATTCTATGGAAATGGAATCCTCGTTTCTGGTCGCGACCGCATAGCCGATTTCATCCAGCGGAAGGCACTGGAGGATCTCCCCTTCATACCCGATGATAAAATGGGCGCTGGCGCTGGCCTGCCCTGTGTCCTTGAGCTGTTCAAAATAACTTCGGTTCTGTACCGCGCTGGTCTTGGGGTTCGCCGTATAATGGACGAAAATGTTCTTCACTTCGTACAGCGGCTCCCCCGGCCTGGAATATTCATTCACCGTCAGAAAATCCTGCGTCCAGTCCGGACGCTTGGCGTAGCTTGCCGCGTCTATTCCCTGCACCTGGCCGCGGCCCGTGAAGCTTTCCGCAGCGGAGCCGGCCACGTTCCGGATTTGGCCGCCGCCCATGTCTGCCGTTTCCCGGAAACGGTTCCACAGCACCGGCAGAGCCAAGCTCCCCAAGGCCAGCAGGACGGACACCGCCAGCCTCCGTCTCAGGAGCGCCTTTCTTCGCCGTTTACGAAGCATTCGCCCGGACGCCGTGAGGGAAGCTCTCTCGTGCCTTTCCTCCCTCTTCCCCCCGCTCTCCCCCGAAAGTCCCCCGCGTCTTTCCCATGCGCTCCCGGCCTCCCTCCCCGTCCCGCCGGACGGCCTGTACCCGGCCAGCCCCGTCGGCGTCCGGTTCCCCTTCGTCAGATACAGGAGATCCAGATTCAGTTCCTTGGAATCCCGCCCAGCCACTTCCTCTCTTCCGTGCCTTTGTGCCATACCCCCGACATCCCCCATCCAATGTCAATCCGCGTAACAGTTCCTAAAAGTATTCCGTGAAGCAGGTTACGATTCAGCAAGGGTAGCTGCGCAGCAACGGAAACAACTTCTACGCATCTACGCAAAACCGCGAAGAACCGGGTTATTCATGTTCCCCATAAAACGGAATCGCCTGATCCTGTTTCTTTCCCCATATGCTACAGTATTCCAGAATGTCCATCAGCTTCTTCATGGTGATCGGCTTGGAAACGTGGCCGTTCATTCCCGCCATCTTCGCTTTCTTCGCATCGTCCTTAAAAGCGTCCGCCGTCAGCGCGATCACGAGAAGCGTCTTGACGTCCCGCACTTCCAGGTTCCGGATCCGCCGCGCCGCTTCATAGCCGTCGATCCCCGGCATCCGGATGTCCATGAAGACGAGATCATAATAATGCGGATCATGGTCTTGGACAGCTTTTACGGCGTCCTCGCCATTGTCCACGATTTCCGGCAAAGGCCCGGCCAGCCGGATCATCTCTTCCATGATTTCCTGGTTCAGTTCGTTGTCCTCCGCCACGAGGATCCTCATCTTGGTAAAATCTCCGTGTTTTTTCTCTTCTTCCCGGAAAATCTCCTTTTCGCTCACCTGCTTTTTCTCCAGGCACAGCGTGATGGTAAAGCAGGAACCGTTCCCGTACTCGCTTTCCACGGAAATATCTCCGCCCATCATCGTCACGATATTTTTGACGATGGCCATTCCCAGCCCTGTTCCGGGGATCTTGTTGATCCTCGTATCATCCGCCCGGGCAAACGGCTCGTAAATGTGTTCCAGAAATTCCTTTTTCATCCCGATCCCGTCGTCCTGTATCACGAAAAGATAGCTCCCGATAATGCTGTTGTCTTTCGTATTTTCAGATACGGTAAAACGCACGTGTCCTTGGTTCTGCGTGTACTTAGAAGCGTTTTCCAGTACATTCAGCAGGACTTGGCGGAGCCGCTGCTGATCTCCCGACACCAGCGTATGCATTCCAGGATCCAGCGTGACCTCCAGTTTCTGTTCCTTTTCCTGCACTTTCTGCTGAACCATCAGGACTACGTCCCGCACCGCTTTTTCAAGATCGAACACTTCGTCCGTCAAGGAAATATCGCCGTTTTCGATTTTGCTCATATCCAGCACTTCATTGATCAGTCCCAGCAGATGCTCGCCGGAAAGTTTGATCTTCTCCAGATAACCGGAAAGCTTTTCCGGATTCTCCAGATTCGCCTGCGCCAGCGCGGTCATCCCGATCACCGCATTCAGCGGAGTACGTATGTCATGGCTCATTTTGGACAGAAACTCGCTCTTGGCAAGGCTGCTGTCCTTTGCTTTCTGCAAGGCTTCATTCACCAGATCCCGGGCTTCCCGCTCTTTTTTCAGATTCTCTTCCTGCTGCCTGCGCTCTTCCTCGATATTCTTGCACATGGCAATCGCCAGAATGTCCTCCGTATGGCTTCTGCGTACCCAGACGATCTGTGTGGAACTCCAGAAATAAAGACCGTCCGCGTCCTTCTGGCGAACCTCCATGTATACTCTCATCTCGCCCCTCGCAAAGGCGGCCATCAACGCTTCTCTGGAAAATTTTTCTTTGTACTCCGCCCGAAACTCCGGCGCCAGACCCAAAAGATGGTACTCTAACATCTCTTCGGAGCTGCCCTTGTGCGGAATGTCCAGGATTCCTTTTGTGTCGTTCTGCAGCACTTCATAGGTACCCTGCGTCAGATTGAGGGAAATCATGCTCTGATAGATGGTCTTCACCGCCATAAGCAGCTGCTGGATCGCCATGTTAGAGTGCTGTTCCCGGAGAAACTCCTCATGTACGTCCTTAGAAACCAAGACGCACCAAGAGTCTTCCACCTGGTACTGCTCCACCCGGTTGGCAAAAAACTCCATCATACGGTAGGTTCCTAATTCCGTCATACAGCGGAATTTTTTACTGATCCGCTCTTTCCCCTCCCCGAAAATCGCGTCCAGGGCCTGTTTGGAAAAATAGGAGAAAAACTCTTCCTGTTCGTCCGGATGGATCAGCTGCTGGAAGTAGTTCCGGCTGGTATCCTTGAACGGCTGCCTGTCCGATATTTCCAGGCCCATTCCGCCGACCTGGCAGGTGACGAAATAATCCTGTGAAAGGTTGATGATCATACAGCCGTTCAGCAGGATCCCTAAGCTCTGCGAATAGATGTCTTTGATCTGCCCCAGCCACTGCTGTTCATCTTCCTCCACCCTCACCAGATTCGGTACCAGAAAGACCGCGTAAGCCACAGAACCTTCCCACGGAACTTTGCTGATAAAAAAATTCATATATTCCCCACAGGCTTCGTCGAACTGCGTCAGGCGGGCAGATTCTCTTTCTTCCACCTCCCGAAGAAGATACTCGTCACACCTGTCCGGCCAGGCTGCCCGACAGTCCATCCCGACTGCGACCTCCGGCGTCACGTCCTTGATCCGTTGGTTGAAATATAAAAGTTCGCAGGTCTGCGGAGCCATTACAAAAAAACCTACCTCTTCCAGATGATCCAACAACTCTTTCAGACCGGCACCCGGACACTTCATTCTGTTTCCTTTCTGTCAAAACGAAAAGCTGACGATATAAGTATCGTTTCGAGCATACCAGGAATCCGCTTCGCAGACTCCTGGTTCGTGTGCATTCGCCAAATGGTTGCTTCGCGACCCGCTTGGACCGCATACGGCGAGAGTCTGATTGCTTCGCAATCCCCCTCTCACCATATTTGTCCAAGACGGCTTCGCCGCCGCTTGGCTCATTGCTTACACGTATTATACCGGATAATGCTGAAAGATTCCATCCTTTTTTCTCTTCCTTGCAAAGATTGTCTATCTATGTTATGATAGCTTACATATATTTTACAAATATTTCCCATACTAACGATAGGAAATACAAATGCGGAGGTAGCAGAATGGACTTTTTATTAGAGGGGATCGTTTCCATGACCCCGGCCCAGCTTGTCATGTACGCCATCGGGATCTTGCTGGTTTATCTGGCGATCGCCAAAGACCTGGAGCCGGTTCTTCTTCTGCCCATGGGGTTCGGCTGTATCCTGGTGAATCTTCCTTTCTCGGGGGCGCTGAATCAGATCCTGCCGGGAATCGGAGAAACAAGAGGCATCATCCAGTGGCTGTTTGAAGTGGGGATCGAAGCGGCCGAAGCCATGCCGCTGCTGCTGTTCATCGGGATCGGCGCCATGATTGATTTCGGCCCCCTGCTTTCCAGCCCGAAAATGTTCCTGTTCGGCGCGGCGGCGCAGTTCGGTATCTTCGCCGCTGTCCTGGTGGCCGTCCTGCTCGGCTTCGACCTGAAGGACGCGGCCTCCATCGGCATCATCGGCGCGGCGGACGGGCCGACGTCCATTCTGGTGTCACAAGTCCTCGGTTCCAGCTATATCGGCCCGATCGCGGTGGTAGCGTATTCCTACATGGCTCTGGTGCCGATCATACAGCCTGCGGTCATCAGGCTTCTGACGACGAAGAAGGAACGTATGATCCGTATGCCGTACCGGCCGACGAGCGTTTCACGGAAAGCCCGGATCATCTTCCCGATCATGGTCACGGTCATAGCCGGGCTGGTAGCGCCGCAGTCGGTGGCTCTGGTGGGCTTCCTGATGTTCGGGAACCTGCTTAGGGAGTGTACGGTGCTGACGAACCTTTCCAACGCCGCACAGAACATCCTGTCGAATCTGGTTTCCCTGTTATTGGGGATCACAGTTTCTTTCAGTATGAGGGCGGACACTTTCGTAAGCCCGGACACGCTGCTGATCCTGCTGATCGGACTTTCCGCCTTTGTCTTCGATACGGCGGGCGGAGTGCTGTTTGCAAAGCTGATGAACCTGTTCATCAGAGAAAAAGTGAACCCCATGATCGGCGCGGCGGGGATCTCGGCTTTCCCCATGTCGGCAAGGGTGGTGCAGAAACTAGCGTTACGGGACGATCCGGGGAACATCCTGATCATGCAGGCTACCGCGGCCAATGTGTCCGGGCAGATCGCGTCGGTGGTGGCGGGAGGCGTGATCCTGAAAGTGGTATCGGGAATACTGGGATAGACGCGTAAACAATGAGCCAAATGCCGCGAATGCGGCCTTGACTTCATGCAGTCGGATTCGATTGCTCGCAAGCAGAATCTGACTGCATGAAGTCAAGAGGGTTGCGGAGCAAAAATGGTTGCTTCGCAACCATTTGGCGAATGTACGCGCACCGCGCTTTGCTCCGCAAAGCGCGGTACGCAGGCCGGATTTGCGGAGCAAAGCGCGCCCGCAGGCCGGATTTGCGGAGCAAAGCGCAGCCGCCCGCATGGCGGGCAGAAAGGTGGTTCTATGAATATCGAAGCGGTCTATCAGGCGTTGGAAGTCATGTGGAAAGGAATGGTCAGTATTTTTACCGTGATCCTCCTTTTGACGGTACTGGTATACCTGATCAACAAATATGTGAGAGATAAAGAAAAATAGGCGGCCGTTCAGCTGCCCTTGCCAAGTAGTAGCGACTGTTCAGCCGTCCCTGCCGGACAGCAACGGAAACAGTCCTTTTCCTCATCAAGATTGGAGTGGATACGATATGCAGATGCAACAGCACAACGAAGTGATTGCCCCTATGAGCAGGATCCACATGATTCCGATGGACGTGGTCAACGGCTTTGACGTCAGGCCCGGCATGTACGAGGTGAACGGCGCGACCGCCATTCCCTGCGGCGTGAATTTCACGGTGCATTCCCACGGCGCCACTTCCTGCGAACTGCTTTTATTCCACAGGCGGGAAAACGAGCCGTATGCGGTGCTGCAATTCCCGAAACACTATAAAATCGGGAATGTATATTCCATGATCGTGTTTGGCCTGAATATTCAGGATCTGGAGTACGCCTACCGCCTGGACGGCACATATGACCCTAAGAGAGGTCTGCTGTTCCAGAAAAAGAATATACTTCTGGATATTTATGCCAAAGCAGTGACCGGGCAGAATGTCTGGGGACTGAAAAAAAACTCGGAGACTTTTTATAAAGCCCGTGTGGTGAAAGACGACTTTGACTGGGAAAAAAGCGTGAGTCCTTTGATCCCGATGGAGGATCTGGTCATCTACGAAATGCACGTCAGGGGATTTACCAGGCACGAAAGCTCCGGGGTGAAGTATCCGGGAACGTTTGCGGGGGTACTGGAGAAGCTCCCGTATCTGAAATGCCTTGGCGTGAACGCGGTGGAGCTGATGCCGATTTTTGAGTTTGACGAAATGCAGGGCCATCGGGAGATCGACGGCAGTCCGGTCATGGATTACTGGGGTTATAACACGGTGAGTTTCTTCGCGCCCAACACCAGTTACGCGGGCGAGCCGGAATACAACCGGGAAGGGCATGAGTTAAAGAGCCTGATCAAGGCCCTGCATGACAACGGGATAGAATGCTTTCTGGACGTAGTGTTCAACCACACGGCGGAAGGGAATGAACAGGGCCCCTGTTTTTCTTTCAAAGGCTTTGACAACAATATTTATTATATGCTCACGCCGGACGGATACTATTACAATTTCAGCGGCTGCGGCAATACCTTGAACTGCAACCACCCTATCGTGCAGCAGATGATCGTGGAATGCCTGCGCTATTGGACGACCACTTACCACATAGACGGCTTCCGTTTCGACTTGGCGAGTATCCTCGGCAGGAACGAGGACGGCTCGCCTATGAGCAAGCCGCCGCTTTTGCAGACTCTGGCCTTTGACCCGATCTTAGGGAACGTGAAGCTGATCGCGGAAGCCTGGGATGCCGGGGGACTGTACCAAGTGGGAAGCTTCCCGGCGTGGCGCAGATGGGCGGAATGGAACGGGAAATACCGGGATGATATGCGGAACTTCCTGAAAGGCGACTGTCTGCTCGCGCATACCGCCGCCCTGAGGATTACCGGCTCGAAAGACCTTTATGCGCCGGAATACCGGGGGAACAGCGCGTCGGTGAATTTCCTCAACTGCCATGACGGCTTTACCCTCTGGGATATGTATTCCTACAGCCGCAAGTACAATGAAGCCAACGGCTGGAACAACCTGGACGGCACCGACGACAACCGGAGCTGGAACTGCGGGGCGGAGGGGGAAACGGAGCTGGAGGAAGTCCTGGCCCTGCGCTACAAGATGGTAAAAAACGCCTTGACCGTGCTGCTGCTGAGCCGAGGTACGCCGATGTTCTTAGCGGGCGACGAGTTCTGCAATACGCAGTACGGGAACAATAACACATACTGCCAGGATAACGCGATTTCCTGGCTGGACTGGGGAATGCTGCGGAAAAACCGGGCTGTGTTTGATCTGTGCAGTTATGTGATCCGGCTGCGGAAATGGCACAGTGCCATCCGGAAGCCTTCCGGCTTCTGTTCTCTGGGCTTTCCGGAGATACAGGTCATAGAGCCGCGGGAAGCCTGCAAGGTACTCCGGGTGATCTATGCCGGGCGCAACGAGGAAAATACGGCGGACGATATCGTCTGTCTCGCGGTGAATGTCTACTGGGAGGAACAGGAGTTCTCGCTTCCCGAACTGGTACTTCCCATGAGCTGGCACTGTGCGCTGGATACCGGGAATCGGTATCTGCCGGATACCGTACCGACCGCCTACCGCGCGGCAATGACGGAGCTGCTGAAGGATACGGATACGGCGGCAGGGCGCCGAAACGCCGCCGCCCGCTTTACAGACATGGCAGACATAGCGGAGGGGGCGCTGGAAATGCCGCCTCTGACGGAATATCATGTAAAAATGCTTCCTAGGAGCGTCTGCATCTTTCTGGGAAAATCTTCCTAGACAGAATCCTTCGTTGCATTCGGAGCCAAAAAGAGGTATACTGGAGAAAGACCCTCAGCACCTATGGATTTTTTCGGACGAAAATTTTTCCCCAGTGAAAATTGTTCTTAGTGAAATTTTTTCCCAGTAAAAATTCTTGTAGTGAAAATTCTTCCAGTGAAGAAGGAGAAGTGCCATGAAATTAGTGATTACGATGAGCCGCAGGTATGGAACGGGGGCAAGCGTGATAGCCGGGGGACTGTCAGAAAAGCTAGGTCTTCCTGTCTACGACAAGGCCCATATCGAGCATAAACTGAACGAGAACAGCTTCGCCACGGAAGCCGAGGTGATACGGGAGCTGGCCAAACAGCCCTGTATCATACTGGGGCGGTGCGCTTCGGAGATCCTGAAAGAGCAGTCGAACGTATTCAACATTTATGTCAGCGCGGACAGGGATGACCGGATCCACCGGATCATGAAAAAAGAAAAGCTTACATATGAAGATGCTAAGGAAATGCTGGAAAGGAACGACCGGGAGCGGGAGGATTACTATCTGGAGCATACTGGGAAGGTATGGGGGGATGTAAATAATTACCATATGATTCTGGACACCAGCAGGCTTGGCATTTCTGAATGTCCCGGTATCCTGATGAAGTATTTTGAGAAGATGGAGTTTATTTGATCAGAAGATGGAGCCTGTTGCATAGGAAGACGGAGTCTGCTGTACAAGAAGATGGAATTGATGGAATAAGGAGAAACGACATGAGAAAAAGGGTTAGACTGTTTTTATTGCTCTCTATCATTTTCACTGTTTTCCTGGGGGGGGGATAATCTTCCTTTTGCGAAGACAGGCGATCGCAGCCCAAAGGTCGGCTATGGCAGAGCAGTCCGGTATACTCTTATCTTTCGATGATTACAGTCCGGCGAACTGGGAGGAATATTTTGACTTGTTCGATGAATATAACGTGAAAGTTACATTTTTTATAAATGCCGAAGCTCCGACCGATTTTTGCGAGAAAGCGGTAAGCAGAGGACATGAGATCGGTTTTCATACCATAAGCCATGCAAAATTATCAGAATGTACGGCAGAACAGTTTTATGCACAGGCCATCGCACCTATTGATACTTTCCGAGAATACGGCTATGAATTGACGAGTTTTGCTTATCCCTACGGAGAGTATTCCGGCTGGATGAATGAAGCGCTTTTGAAACACTATGAGACCGTGCGCGGAGGATGGTATTATCAGCTGTGTCCTAAAGATGCTTTACAAAGCGCTTTTGTGGAAGCGAAGCCGATTGACAACTATTATTATGCATCCATTGAGAAGTTTCAAGGCGACATCACACAGATGCTGACAGATGCCAGCCAAAACAAGGGAACTGTTGTTTCTATGTATTCACATGCCATAGCGGACGGCGACTGGTGTGTCTGGCCGGAACGGCTGGAATATATCTTTCAGATGGCGGAATCGCTGAATCTGAAGTTTTATACTTACAAAGATTTGCAGAAACATTGATAGCCCCAAAAGCGTGCGTTATCACGTACCTATAGGAGGCAGGCGAAATGCTGAATGCCAATATCACGAATTTCAGAAAGAATATTTTCAGCCTATTGGAGCAGACGATCTGATATAACGAACCAGTGAATACTATACGAAAAGCCAACTTTTAATGAGTGCGTTTGGTATTAGCTTTTGCAAGATATGTCTGCCGCGTTAAACGTATCCTACGCGTTCTTTTTTGCATACAACATCAAATCGCATTTGTATCCCTCGAACACGTCCACGCAGGTAATGTCGTACAAATCGCAGTTATAGCGTATGACATGCGCGGTCGTGATGTCGGGGCGGTAGCTGATCGTGAATAACACTTGTACGGTCGCTAGATACGGCGACAAGCTGATTACCCTTTCCATCTATGAATACACCCGTCAGGGCAAGCACAGCGGTTACACAGCCCCCAGACCTACTGCCAACCGAATGGCAGTCAAAAACTAAATATTGTTCCTCTCTCATGGGGGTATAGCTCAGCTGGGAGGGCAACAGACTGGCCGTTGTGGCGAATCGCATCGACGCATGAATGGGCTAAATCCTCCTGTTTCAGCACATAATATGACTGCATAAACATTGTCTGAAAATAAAGTCTGTGCAATACACAGCACAAACTATTGATTTCCAAATAGTTTTGTGCTATCCTATGAAGAAACAGGAGGATTGATTCCTATGAGCGAATGGTTAGCGCGTCCGCAGTATCTCGACCAGCTTGTCAGCTTTCGGGATAAGGACTTAATCAAGGTGGTCACGGGCATCCGCAGATGCGGAAAGTCCACCTTGTTCGACATCTACGAGGAATACCTGAAATCGCAGGGCGTGGAGGACAGGCAGATTGTCCGGCTGAACTTGGAAATGCCGGAGTATCACGACCTGCAAACCTATATGCAACTGTATGAGTATATCAAGGCGCAGCTGCAGGATGACTGCCAGAACTACGTCTTTATCGACGAGGTTCAGACCGTGCCGGAGTTTCAGCGGGCGGTGGACGGCTTGTATGTCCGCAAAAACTGCGACGTCTATATCACAGGCTCAAATGCCCATATCCTTTCGGGCGACTTGGCGACGCTGCTTTCGGGACGGTATGTGGAAATCAAAATGCTCCCTCTTTCCTTCCGCGAGTACATGGAAGCACTTGGCGAGCGGTCGGATTTGCTTGTGAAGTACCGCAATTATCTTGAAAACAGTTCCTTTCCCTACGCATTGGAGCTGACCAAGAAAAAAGACATCCGCGCTTACCTCGGCAGTATTTTCGATTCGGTGATCCTCAAAGACATCGTGACGCGCCGCAAAATTCAAGATGTAACGGGCTTGCAGAGCGTTACCCGCTTTGCCTTTGACAACATCGGCAACCTGACCTCCTCGACCGGTATCGCCAACACGATGATTTCGGGCGGCCGGAAAATTTCCGTCCATACGGTCGTGAATTATCTGGAAGCCCTGTGCGGGAGCTTTATCCTCTATAAAGCGGGGCGTTATGATGTAAAGGGCAAGCAGCAGCTTGTCACGGGCGTCAAGTATTACATCTCCGACATCGGTCTGCGCTACTACCTGCTGGGGAACAAGAAAGCCGACATGGGGCATATCCTTGAAAATATCGTCTATTTGGAATTGCTCCGCAGAGGGTATGAGGTTCACGTGGGCAAGGTCGGCAATGCGGAGGTGGATTTTATCGCCATCGGCGAGGACGGCGAGGAATACTATCAAGTCGCTTACACCGTTGAGGGAGAACCCGGCAGGGATGGCAAGACCGTTTTGGAGCGTGAGCTTGCGCCACTCTTCGCCATCCGCGACCACAACCCCAAGTTCCTGCTGACGCTGGACTTTACCCCCAACGCCTCCCACAACGGAATCAAGCAAATCAACGCGCTGGACTGGCTGCTGGAGATACGAAAGGAACGGTGCTGACGGTCTTATCGGCCTCCGCGGCAGGCGCAAAGGCGGAGCTGCTATCCGGAACACCTCCCCAACAACAGCCTGCGCCTCAAGGATGAAACACTGTCCGTCTGAATAAGTACCATGTGGCGACAAAGTAGCCTATGGTCAAGCCGGATAAGATCAACACAATCCCTAAGATCTGTCTCACCAGGCT
>JAISOV010000057.1 GCA_031275405.1 Clostridium sp.
AGGGGCGGAGTGGGAGCGCAGCGATGCGCGCAGCGGACGCCTACTAAGAGGTCAGGGGCCTGGCCCCGGCGGGGGCGCGCCTGCGGGCGGCGGTCCGGTCCAGTGTTCGGTTCTGAGGGTGCGACGCATGATTTATATTTGGCCTTAGGAGCTGTATTTTTGGCCCAGTGGCTCAGTTGGTTAGAGCGCCGCCCTGTCACGGCGGAGGTCGAGGGTTCGAGTCCCTTCTGGGTCGTCTGGTGTTCCGCTATAGAAACTGGGATCTTAGCTCAGCTGGGAGAGCATCTGTCTTACAAACAGAGGGTCATAGGTTCGATCCCTATAGGTCCCATAGTAACATTGGTCTTGATGCCGATGTGGCTCAATTGGCAGAGCAGCTGATTTGTAATCAGCAGGTTATCGGTTCGAGTCCGATCATCGGCTTTGTAGTAGATAACCATATGGATGGATTCCCGAGTGGCCAAAGGGAGCAGACTGTAAATCTGTTGCAAATTGCTTCGGTGGTTCGAATCCACCTCCATCCACTTATTTTTCAAAAATTTTGGAATAGACGGCAGTTTTCATAGTCGGCACGGCTATAGTGAGCATGGCTATAGGCGGCATGGTGATAGACGGCATGGCTGTGGATCGTATGGCTATGACTGGCACGGCAAAAGAGCGTTGTGTTTTTTGACGCGGGGTGGAGCAGTCTGGAAGCTCGTCGGGCTCATAACCCGAAGGTCACAGGTTCAAATCCTGTCCCCGCTATTGGCATTCTATGCCCAGATAGCTCAGTTGGTAGAGCAGAGGACTGAAAATCCTCGTGTCGCTGGTTCGATTCCGGCTCTGGGCATTCTGCCGTCATACGACCTACGCTTGGCGTTGTTCGTTACGGGACATTAGCTCAGGTGGTAGAGCACTTGACTTTTAATCAAGTTGTCCGGGGTTCGAATCCCCGATGTCTCACTTTTGCTCATCAAATCCGAACACACCATATGATCTGTTGGTATACGGTATCTTCCGCCATTCCGAACAAATGCGAACCCGACCTGGGTGTTCATCGTCGGGGAGGCGTTCGCGTTTGTTTTTGAGTTAGACAAAATAGGAGAAATCGTGCTATGATCGTTTTACCCCTCTGCATTGTTTTAGCTTCGCGCAAAGCCTGATTGGGGCGGATTTGCGCGGAGCGGCAGAAAACCTGACCGTCCCGATTGGGCTTTGCTTTTCAAATAAATAACACAAATTTGAAGGAGCAAAGCTATGAACATAAAAATTATCAGAGAGCTTCGGGAATTTCTGATTCTCTGGGCTTCGCAGAGCGTGTCTACACTTGGTACGGCGATGACCAATTTCGCGCTGATTATCTGGGTATACTCGCAAAAGGGAACCGCTTCGAGCATTGCGCTGTTGTCGGTTTGCTCGTTGTTGCCGTCGATTTTGTTCTGCTTCATTGCGGGGACAATCGCCGACAGGTGGAACAAAAAGCGGATAATGCTGCTCGCGGACACGCTTGCGGCTTGCGGAACGGTTATGGTGTTGGTGCTTTACCTGACCGGTGCGCTCGCGATATGGCATCTGTATATCATCAACTTTCTGCTCAGTTTTATGAACGCGTTTCAAAATCCGGCGGCGTATGTCGCGACGAGCTTGCTCGTGCCGAAAGAACATTACGTCCGGGTGAGTGGACTGCAATCTTTATCCGGTTCTGCGGTCACGATAATCGCGCCCGCATTGGGCAGTGCGGCGCTCGCGTTCGGAGGACTTGGAGCGGTACTCGCGATTGACCTGCTGACGTTCGCGGTTGCGTTCGTGACGTTGCTCGTGTTCGTCAAGATCCCGGATGTCGAGCAGAGCGTAAAAGAAGTTCAGGAGAGTTTTATCAAAAGCTGTGCTTCCGGCTTGCGTTTTCTGCGCGGACGCTCAGCGTTATTGCGTATCATACTGTTTTTCGCTTTCATAAACTTTATTGCGAAAATGGGCGGTTATGGTATGCTTCCGGCACTCGTCCTAAGCCGCACAGGCGGCGACCAAACCGCGCTGGGAATCGTTGAATCCGCCGTCGGATTCGGAACGCTGTTCGGAGCGGTTCTGGTGACGCTGATGAAGCCAGCGAAAAGTCGCGTCCGCGTGATTTTCATAGCGTGCGGCGTATCGTTCCTGCTCGGAGATGTGGGGCAAAGTTTAACAAGTTCCTTGCCAATTTGGGTTTTAGCGGCGTTCACTTCAAATGTGCCGATGGCGTTACTCAGCGCTAATCTAACCGCCGTAATGCGCACAAACATTCCTCTTGAATTGCAAGGACGCGTATTCGCAGCTCGGGATACGATTCAGTACAGCACGATTCCGCTCGGACTGTTCCTTGGCGGAGTCCTCGCCGATTATGTGTTCGAGCCGCTTATGGCGGGGCGGGCGATACCAGTTTTGTCGTCAATATTCGGCAACGGAAAGGGTTCGGGGATTGCGGTTATGTTCTTCATTGTGGGTGCAATAGGTTTTGTCACGAGCTTCCTGTGTCTGCGAAATCCGGCATATTACACGTTAGATAAAACTCGCGACAAAGGTTGATAGTGTGTTCTTACAGCAGCCCGCTTGCGGGCTTAACGACCGCTCCAATCTTGGAGCGGTCGAGAGGGATTGGGGTCTCCCCAACAAGCGGCAACGGTGAGTTCAGAGAGCCGAAGTCATTGCTTGCCAATATGGAAACGGGCTGCTTGGCAGTCCGTTTCCCCTGCTTGCGAAAATGATATTTTATAAAATGCGCGAGCGAAGATAACGGCAATTTCGATTGCAGCAAGCAAGGACTGCGCTGCAGCAGTCGTTTGTTGGGAGGTATCCCAAACCCTCTCGGACAGCGCAAAAATGCGCGCTCCGTTAAGCTTTCGCTTCGCTCGTCTGCTACGCGACCTGCGGTCGCTATTTTGCGTGGGATTACCGGCGGAGGGAACGAATCACGAACTTTTTCAAAGTACGTGACCCACTCTGACACTTTGGCTACGCCGAAAGTGCCGTGGGCTCTCCGAGGGGGAATTGCGCGACTCTGGTCGCGCTCGCGAGCGTCGCTGTCACTCGCCGCGTTGCGGTTCGTTCGGCTTCGCTCATGCGAAAACGGAGAGGGTCGGCGGTTGCCGCCCCTCTCTGTTTTCCGTCAGTCGATTCGCCTGACTTGCGCATCAGACTTCACCTCCTCCGCCGGTAATGCTTCGGCGTCCTTCCGAGCTTGCCATTCGGCGAACTCTTGCTGTACCTCATCGCTCTCGAAGTAAGAGCGTATCGCAGGGAGCAGGGTTCGAGCCAACGCTTCGATTGCGTCGGCGGGTACCGGGTTGTTTTCGTCGGCAATTTTCACGTTGACCCCTCCTATTGAATCTTAAGAATGTTAATGCGGACGGCTGTCAAGAGCGACAGCTGTCCGCATTTGTAATTAGTATAGCAGAAAACTGCTTGCCTCACGTTCCGGAGAAACCGCTAAGCCTTGCCCATGAAAGGTTTGGCGTTTTTTGATTTAGCGCATTCTATCTTCGCAACGATGTGCGGCATAACAGACATGTCTGTATACAGACTGCGCGGAAATTCTATTTACCTTGGAAAAACACACCAGATATGGCATTGAGCCATTATGATCGTGCAGTATATGGTATCTGAAAAGATGTTTGGAGACCGTTGACTCTTTTTATGATAGCTTAGGCGGCAACCCTACTGGTGGAGGCAGCTGTGGCACTGCATCTGTAAAAAATTCCAGAAAATCTTTCCAGAAATTGTCTGTGGGAAATTTCTTGAGAATTTTTTTAAGAAATTTCCCATAGACAGCTAGACAGTACTCATATATTATAGGTACAATAGGTACCATAAGAAGAAAAAGACGATTTCAAAAAGCGATTTAACAGGGAGCAGCGATGGGTGAGACAGGTGACGGGAAGGAATATATTCTAAGAAAAGAACCTTTTTTATGGAAAAGGAAGAAACTGGCCATAGGTTTGAGCATAGGTCTTCTCATAAGCGGTATTTTAGGAATCGTCCTCCTGGCTTATTTCAGTGTGGCGTCTTATTTTCGGTCGCATTTTTTCCCGAATACTTTTGTGAGCGGCGTGCGCTGCAGCTATTGGACGGCGGCGCGCACCGCGGCGCAGCTGGAAGCGCTGAGCCTGGATTATCAGCTTGTGGTAGAAGACCGGGATGGAAAAGTGATCGGGACGATCGGCGCCGCAGACATTGATGTCACGGTTCCGGCAAAGGAGAGGGCCGAAGTCCTGCTTGCCGGGCAGGACGAGTACGAATGGCCTTTTGCGTTTTTTCGGTCGCAGGAATATGAGTTCTCGTATGAAATGGGGTTTGATGAGGCGAAGATGGAAGCGCTCATCCGTACTTGGGAGGCCCTGCGCGTGACGGACATGGAAGAGCCAAAGGACGCGTATATCAGCGAGTACCTGGGGGCCGAGGATGGAAATGGAAGGAGTGCGTTCCATGGATATGAGATCATCCCGGAGACCCTTGGGAACAAACTGGATCTGGAAAAGGTACGGGAAGTACTGGCCCAGGCGATCTACGGCAGGAGTGAAACGGTGAATTTGGGACAGGAGGGCTGTTACGTCGCCGCCAAGATCACGTCGTCAAACGTGAATCTCAACCGAAGGGTAAAGCTGCTGAACCGCTGGGTCGGCACCCGTATCACCTATGACTGGAACGGGAACGAAGTCGTGCTGGACGGCACTGCCATACATACCTGGATCCGGGAAGAAGCCGGGAAGGTGGTGCTGGACGAGGGAGCCGTGGAAGATTTTGTGGCGTCCAATGCCAGGCAGTATGACACTTATGGGAAGAAAAGGACGTTCCGGACGACCCTTGGGAAGGAGCTGACGCTTTCCAGCGGCGCGTTTGGCTGGAAAACAGACCGGAGATCGGAAAAAACAGAAATCATACGGCTGATTTATGAGGGGGCACAGCTGGAAAGAGAGCCGGTCTACAGCAGCCGGGGCGCAAAAAAGGGAACGGATGACATCGGCTCTTCTTATGTGGAGATCGACCTGACCAATCAGCACCTGTATCTGTACATGGAAGGGAAGCTGATCCTGGAGTCGGATTTTGTGTCCGGCAACATGAGCAACGGCAATGGTACTCCGGCGGGGGTCTTTGGGCTGACCTATAAGACCACCAACGCGGTTCTGCGGGGAGAGGATTACGCGACGCCTGTGAATTACTGGATGCCTTTTAATGGGAATGTAGGTATGCACGATGCGACATGGCGCAGGAGCTTCGGCGGGGATATTTTCCTGACCGGCGGTTCCCATGGCTGCATTAATATGCCGCTGGCCGCCGCAAAAACGATGTATTCTTACCTCTCCACAGGATTTCCGGTCATCTGCTATTATGATTAGAGGAGGGTTTCCATGGCGGAAAGAAAGCCGGGGCAGCGCGGCAAAAGGAAGAAATGCATTCCAAGGAAAGCGGAAAAATGGATCCGGCAGTATGAGAAACAGAGGGATCTGCACCGAAAGATCCGGGAGGCGGGGGGGGAGATCCTGAAATCCCGGAATTTCGACAAATCCAAGGACTTCCTGCAGCATGGGAGCATGTCGGTCAAGACTCACAGCATCAACGTGGCAAAATACAGTCTGGCGATCAGCGAAAAGCTCCGCCTTTCCTGCAACCGGGAGGAAATGATCCGGGGCGCGCTGCTCCATGACTATTTCCAGTATGACTGGCACAAGACGAAGGACAAGAAGCCCTGGAAATTGCACGGCTTCACCCATCCCAAGCTCGCGCTGCAAAATGCTTCCAGGGAATATCGGCTGTCTTCCAGGGAACGGGACATTATCCGCAAGCACATGTGGCCGCTTACGATCGTGCCGCCTGTCTACAAGGAAGCCTGGGTCGTCAGCGCCGCCGACAAGTGGTGTTCCCTCATGGAAACCATCGGCCTGCATAAAGGGGGATGAAGTGGAGTCCTTTTATGAAATGTTAGCGCGGTACGGGGAGCAGGATGTTTACCCATGCCATATGCCGGGGCATAAACGCCGTCTGCATGGGCATCTGCCGGAGCTGTTCGTGAAAACAGATCTTACGGAGATCGAGGGCTTCGACGACCTGCACTATCCGCAGGGGATCCTGCGGGAGCTTCAGCAACAGGCGGCGCTGCTGTACGGGGCGGAAGAAAGCTATTATCTGGTGAACGGAAGCACCTGCGGGATCTTGAGTGCGGTCAGCGCGGCCCTGCCGCCGGGCGGACATCTGCTGGTCGCGCGCAACTGCCATAAGTCTGTTTATCATGGCGCCTATCTTAGGAATCTTGCGCTGTCTTATCTGTACCCCGAATACCTTGCGGAATATGACATTTATGAAGCGGTCACGCCAGGGCAGGTGCGCCGGGCGTTGGAGGAAACGCCGGGGATCGGAGCGGTTCTGATTGTTTCCCCGACCTATGAAGGCAGGATCGCGGAGGTATCCGCCATTGTCCGGGAAGTGCACCGGAAGGGGCTTCCCTTGATCGTAGACGAAGCGCATGGGGCGCACCTGGGCTTCTTTCCGGGATTCGCGCCGAGCAGCTGCAGACTGGGGGCGGATCTGGTCGTCCACAGTGTCCATAAGACGCTGTCCGGCATGACGCAGACGGCGCTCCTGCATGTGAACGGCGACCGGATAGACCGGACGAGGCTCAGACGTTTTTTACGGATCTATCAGAGCAGCAGCCCCTCCTATGTGCTTCTGGCAGGTATTGACAATGCCCTGCGGCTGGTCAGGGAAGAGGGGGAGGCCTTGTTTGGGGAGCTTATCCGGCGCTGGCGGGAAATGCTGCTGCTGCTGTCCGCCTGTAGGAACCTGACCATCCTGTCGGGCGGGCAGGGCAGACAGGATGTGGGGAAATTATTGATCGGCGTCAAAAAAATAGGTTTGTCCGCACGGCAATTATGTGATATGCTGATACGGGAATATCATATCCAGACGGAGATGACAGGAAAAAACTGTGTGCTGGCAATGTTCACCGTCGGGGATACCGAAGAGGGTTTTCGGAGGATGACGGAAGCCTTGCTGGAAATCGATAAAAAATATGGAATGACACAGGAGATGGCGGAGGCTGCGCCCGGCTGGCCGCGTCTGCGGCAAGAGGTCTCCTTGAGCGCCACAGCATGTGGAGGCTGTGTCCGTCCGCTCCCGGCGTTTTCGCTTACCACGGCCTGGGACGGCGAAAAAGAGGAATGTACGCTGGAGCGGAGTGTCGGGCGGTATGCCGCCGAGTTCCTGATGCTTTCTCCGCCGGGGGTTCCGTTCGCGGTACCGGGCGAAATCCTTTCGGAGCAGGCGGTGGAAGCCGTGCTGTCCTGTCTGCGGGACGGATTGGAGGTACAGGGGATCCAAAAAAAGGGCAAAACCTATTTCCTTATGGTGCTGATGGCAGACTTGCCCGGCGCAAAGGATACGGACGCAGAGTGACGGCACAGGAGAACGAAAGGAGAACGGGGCTATGCGTAAGACCAAGATGATCTGCACGATCGGGCCGGCAAGCGAGAGCGAGGACAGGCTACGGGAACTCATGCTGGCGGGTATGAATGTCGCCAGGTTCAACTTTTCTCACGGCACACAGGAAGAACAGCTGGAAAAATTCAACCGGGTCGTGCGGGTGAGGACACAGCTGAACCTTCCGGTGGCATCCATGCTAGATACCAAAGGGCCGGAAATCCGGCTTCGCGATTTTGACGGCGGCAGGGCGCAGCTTCAGGCCGGGCAGACGTTCACCCTGACCACGGAGGAAGTCTTAGGCGACAGCCGCCGGGCGACGATCTCTTACAAGAACCTCATAAAAGACATCGAACCGGGCGCGACGATCTTGATCGACGACGGCCTGATTGCAATGCAGATCCAGGAAATCCGAGGAAACGACATCATCTGCCATGTCAAGAACGGCGGGCCGGTTTCCAACCACAAGGGCGTCAACGTTCCCGGCGCGGTTCTGTCCATGCCTTACATCAGCCAGGCCGACCGGGAGGACATCCTGTTCGGCAGCCGGATGGGCTTTGACTTTCTTGCGGCCTCTTTCTGCCGGACAAAGGAAGACATCCTGGAGGTACGGAGCCTTTTGCGGGAGCATGGGAGCGATGCTTTCCATGGAAACCCGATGAAGATCATCGCTAAGATCGAGAATATGCAGGGAATCGAGAACCTGGAAGAAATCCTGAGTGTCTCCGACGGCATTATGGTGGCAAGAGGGGATATGGGAGTGGAGATCCCGTTGGAAGAAGTTCCGATTATCCAGAAAAAAATGATCAAGATGGCGGTGGCGGCAGGGAAGCACGTCATTACGGCGACCCAGATGTTAGACTCCATGATCCATCATCCCAGGCCCACACGGGCGGAAGCTGCGGACGTCGCAAACGCGATCTATGACGGAACGACCGCCATCATGCTTTCCGGGGAAAGCGCGGCGGGGGAATATCCGGTAGAAGCCGTGAAGACCATGGCAAGGATCGCGGAAAGCGCGGAGCGGGATATTGATTACTGGGGCAGGCTGCTCCGTTCGGCGCCGGTCGTCCAACCCGACATCGCCACGGCGATTTCACACGCCACCTGCTCCACGGCGATGGAGCTGAACGCGGCGGCGATCATCACGGTTACGATGTCCGGCGCCACGGCGGGGATGATTTCCAGATTCAAACCCAGCTGCCCGATCATCGGCTGCACGGTGGAGGAAACGACCTGCCGGAGACTGAATCTGCTGTGGGGCGTCAGCCCTCTTTTGATGGAAAAAGAGGAAACGGCCGAAGAACTGTTCCAAGTAGCGGTTCGGGAGACAAAGAAAGCCGGGTTCGTCCAGCCGGGCGACATCGTGGTGCTTACGGCGGGAGTACCCCTCGGGGTATCCGGGAAGACGAACATGGTAAGAGTCGTCGAGGTGGAATGAGGGTACATGGGAAAAATCGTCTATCTTATGGGAAAGAGCTGCGCGGGCAAAAATACGGTCTTTCAGAAGCTGCTGGAAGAAGAAATTCATCTCAAAACCATCATACCTTATACGACCCGCCCGATCCGGGCAGGAGAAACGGACGGGGTCGAATACCATTTTACCGACGAGGCCGGGTTCCGTCAGATGGAGAGAGCGGGCAGGGTCATCGAATCCCGTACCTATCATACGGCACATGGGAAATGGATTTATTTTACCGCAGCGGACGAAACCATAGATCTGGAACGACATTCCTACCTCATGATCGGCACGCTGGATTCCTTTGTACAAGTAAAGGAATACTTTGGAGTGACAAAACTGCTTCCGGTTATGATAGAATTAGATGACGGCAAAAGACTGCAGCGCGCCTTGGAGAGGGAGCGGAGCCAGGAAACCCCACGGTACGAGGAAATGTGCCGGAGGTTTCTCGCGGACAGCGAGGATTTCAGGGCGGACAAGGTGGCTGACGCGGGTGTCACAAAAACCTTTTCCAGTCACGACCTGTCCGGCTGTCTGGCGCAGATCCGGGCATATATGCGGCAGATGGAAGCCGTCTGAGGAAGATGACGTATGGATATCAAAGTGAATCAAGCGGCTCCTGTGTCGTCGCCGGAACAGACCCAGCAGGCTCAGCCTGCGGACGGTGACTTTCGGTTTACGCTCACCAGCCGTCTTGAGGAAGCCGAACTGCAGACGAAGCTGCAGGCGCTTCTGGAAGAAATCACCAAAGAAGGAGACAAGCTGGCGAAACGTCGGGATATACGGGATATGAAACATTACCGTGGCCTGGTGAAATCTTTTCTGAACGAGGTGGTCAGCCGCTCACATTCTTTTTCCCGGGAAAATTTCCTGGATCGCCGGGGACGGCACCGGGTCTATGGGATCATCCGGCTGATTGATGAAAACCTGGACGAGCTGGCGCGGGAACTGATGAAAGAGGAAAAAGACAATCTGGTCATACTGGAGAAAATCGGTGAGATCCGGGGTCTGCTTCTGGATATTTTCACTTGACCCTGGACGGCGCGGACGCGGCCTGAGACAGGGAGACCGTGCGGGGAAAGGCGGAAACCCTTTCGGTTTGTAGGAAAGGAGGTCTATTGTGGCTGGATTCAAAGACCTTGTCGGTCAGGAACAGATCAAGGAGCATTTACGGAACGCCTTGTCCGGCGGCAAGGTTTCCCATGCCTATCTTATAGACGGCGAGAAGGGTTCCGGCAAGGAGTTCCTCGCGAAGATCTTTGCCATGGCGCTCAACTGTGAAGTCCGGCGGACGGAGGGCGGCGCGGAGCCTTGCCAGAACTGCCATTCCTGCAGGCAGGCTCTTTCCGGCAATCAGCCGGACATCATCCGGCTCGTGCATGAAAAGCCGGACGCCATCGGTGTGGACGACATCCGGGAGCAAGTCAATCAGGACGTATCCATCAAGCCTTACGCCAGTCCGTATAAGGTCTACCTCATCAGCGAAGCGGAAAAGATGACGCCGCAGGCACAGAACGCCCTTTTGAAGACCCTGGAGGAACCTCCGCCTTATGTGGTGATCCTCCTGCTGGCTTCCAACGTGAACGCCCTCCTGCCCACGGTCGTCAGCCGCTGTGTCCTGCTGCGTATGAAGCCGGCCACAGACGGGCAGGTCAAAAACTTCCTGATGCGGATCTTACAGGTGCCGGACTACAAGGCGCAGATCTGCGCCGCCTTTGCCAGAGGGAACGTAGGCAGGGCTAAGGCGCTGGCACAGAGCGAGGAATTCGAGAACGTCAAGGAAGAAGCCCTTTCTTTTTTGAAATGTGTCCAGGACATGGACGTCCACGAAATGATTCCGGCAGTGAAAAAGATTTCGGATGATAAGATCGACGTACAGGATTATCTGGACATGATCATGATCTGGTACCGGGATATTCTGCTGTTCAAAGCTACCAATGACGTGAATCAGCTGATTTTCCGGGAGGAGATCAGCCACATACGCAGAGCCGCCCAAAGGAGCAGCTACGAGGGGATCGAGAGGGTCATCGAGGCTTTGGAGAAAGCGAAGACGCGGCTGCGGGCGAACGTAAACTTTGATCTGACCTTGGAACTGCTGTTTCTGGAGATGAAAGAGAACGGATAAGACAGGCGCCGTTGCCGACAGGGAGGGAGCAAGTTTGAAACTACGTTTCAAACTGAGAGTTTTGTCCTTTCGGACAAGACATCTCGCTTTATTGGGAAAGGATGGTCATATAAATGGTAAAAATCATCGGAGTCAGGTTCCGTAAAGCAGGCAGGATTTACTTCTTCGATCCCGGGAAATTCCATGTCCGGAAAGGGGATCCGGTCATTGTGGAAACTGCCCGGGGGATCGAGTTCGGCTCGGTGGTGAGCGAGATACGGGAAATCGAGCAGAAAGAACTGCCGCAGCCCTTGAAGCCGGTCATTCGGCTTGCCAACAAAAAAGACCAGGCACAGGAAGCGAACAACCGGAGGAAAGAAAAGGACGCTTTCCGGATCTGCCTGGAAAAAATCAAGAGCCACAGGCTGGAGATGAAGCTGATCGACGCGGAGTATACGTTTGACAACAATAAGGTGCTTTTTTATTTTACCGCAGACGGCAGAGTGGATTTCCGGGAACTGGTCAAGGATCTGGCCTCCGTCTTCAAGACCAGGATCGAGCTGCGCCAGATCGGCGTGAGGGATGAAACCAAGATCCTGGGCGGCATGGGTATCTGCGGCCGCGCCCTGTGCTGTCATACTCATCTGACGGACTTTATCCCGGTGTCCATCAAAATGGCGAAAGAGCAGAACCTTTCCCTGAATCCGACCAAAATATCCGGCGTGTGCGGACGGCTCATGTGCTGTCTGAAACATGAGGAAGAAACCTATGAGGAACTGAACCGCAAACTGCCCAACATCGGGGATTTCGTCACCATGGACGACGGGCTGAAAGGCCAGGTACACAGCGTCAACGTGCTGCGCCAGATGGTGAAGGTCGTCGTGGAAGTAAACGACGAAAAGGAAATCCGGGAATACGAAGTCAAGCAGCTGCGCTTTAAGAAGCGGCCTGGAAAAAAGGAAAAAGCGGAGCTTCCCAAAGGCGAGATGTCCAAAGAGGAACTGCGGGAGCTGGCGCGGCTGGAGAAGCAGGAGAAGCTGGAGAAACAGGAAAAGAAGTCGAAGTCGAAACTGGCCGAGGACTGAACGGGGGAAGCAGTACAGAATGCGGGATCAATGGAAGGAAGGCGTTTTATGCAGGCAAGGCCTTCCATGCAAGCAGGGCCTTCCAGGGAAGGAAGACCTTCCAGGGAAGCCGGAAAAAAAACCGGCGGAAAGGCTGGACGAGCTGCAGCGCAACGGCTACCGGATCTTACAGAATCCGGAAACAACGTTCTGCTTCGGGATGGACGCGGTACTGCTTTCCGGCTTTGCCGCCGCCAGACAGGGCGACAAGGTACTGGACTTGGGGTGCGGGACCGGAATTATCCCCCTCCTGATGGCGGCGAAAACGCGGGCTTCCCACTTTACCGGGCTGGAGATCCAGACGGAAAGCGCACAGCTGGCAAGGCGCAGCGTCGCTTTGAACGGACTGACGGAGAAGATCGAAATCGTGACCGGCGACATCAAGGAAGCGGACGCCCTGTTCGGGTCTGCTTCTTTTGACGTCATAACCTGCAACCCGCCTTACATGATCGGAAGTCACGGACTGGTGAACCCTAAGACGCCTAAAGCCATCGCCAGGCATGAGATTCTCTGCACGCTGGAAGACGTGGTAAGCCAGGCTGCCAGACTGCTGAAACCGGGCGGGCGTTTCTTCATGGTACACAGGCCTTTCCGGCTGACGGAAATCATGGTTGCCCTGTCGAACCATAAACTGGAGCCTAAGCGGCTCCGTCTGGTGTACCCGTTTGCGGACAGGGAGCCGAATATGGTGCTGCTTGAGGCGGTACGCGGCGGAAAGCCCCGGGTGAAGGTGGAGAAGCCCCTGATCATCTTCGAGGAGCCGGGAGTGTATACGCGGGAAATCCAGGATCAATATGGGTATTGAGGACAGAGCCTCTCGCTTGGCGGGAAAGGACGGTAAAATTGGCAGGAACCTTATTTTTGTGCGCGACGCCTATCGGCAACCTAGGCGATATGACCAACCGGGTAATCGAAACCCTCCGGTCGGCGGATCTGATCGCGGCGGAGGATACCAGAAACAGCAGGAAATTGCTGGAAATCTTTCAGATTCATACGCCGATGACCAGTTACCACGAGCATAATCAGACGGAGAAAGGAAGGCGGCTGATCGGGCAGCTTCTGGACGGGAAAAACATTGCCTTGATTACCGATGCCGGAACGCCCGCCATCTCTGATCCGGGGGAGGATCTGGTCAGTCTGTGCCGTGAAAACGACATTCCCGTCACTTCCTTGCCCGGGGCCGCCGCCTGCATAACGGCGCTTACCCTGTCGGGGCTTCCCACAGGGCGGTTCTGCTTTGAGGGCTTCCTCCCCGCGAACAAGAAAGAAAGGAGCCGGATTCTGGAAGAGCTGCGGCAGGAAAGCCGGACGATGATCCTGTATGAAGCTCCCCATCATCTCCAAAAGACCCTTGCGGACTTACAGGAAGCCTTGGGAGAACGCCGGGTGGCGGTCTGCCGCGAACTGACGAAAAAGTTTGAAACGGTCATGCCCACCACTTTGCGGGAGGCCGCCCTTTTTTACGAAACCCAGGAGCCGAGAGGGGAATATGTGCTGGTGGTGGAGGGGAAAAGCTTCCGGGAAAAACGCCGGGAAGAGATTGCCGCCTGGGAGGGCATGACGGTGGCGCGGCATCTGGGATATTATGAAGCCCAAGGGCTGGATCGGAAAGCCGCCATGAAGCAGGTCGCCAAAGACCGGGGAACGGCGAAACGGGAGATCTATGCGGCGATCCAGAATCAAAAATAACAGATTTTTTCATTTGGAATTACATTTCGCCGCCGTATAAGAACATTCTTGCTGCGCATACTAAGAAAGCAAACAACAGCAAGCAAATCAATATAGGAGGCAAGCAACATGACCAATATTTCAGAGTTGGAATTACAGAATCTACGCCATCTGATCGGCGGCTTTGACACGACCCACTGTAAACTACAGGAATACGCGAAGCAGGCCGAAGACTCCCAGGTAAAGCAGTTTTTTGAAAAAGGCGCACAATCCGCCATGGACAACAAACAGCAGCTTATGAAATTTTTACAGTAAACAGTTTGATAGGGAAAAAAGAAAATCGGAGGAAGAATCATGCAGATGCAGGAAAAAACAATGGTAGCGGATACTTTGACAGGCATTAACGGGGAACTGCTCCGTTATGCGGAAATGATTCCCCAGACGGAGAACACGGAACTGAAGCAGTGCCTCAAACAGCTCCGGACGGCGTGTGAGCAGTCGCAGGAAGAATTATATATGATCGCCAGAGAGAAATCGTACTATGTGCCGGCGGCCAAAGCAACCCAGGACGAGATCAGCCACGTAAAGAGCCTGTTCACGTGGAAGGCAAGCTGAGCTGACGCTCAGTTTTTTCCATGAGGTTTCATGGATCAGAGAAGGGCTGTGACACAGAAGTGTCATAGCTTTTCTCTTTTTCCGCAGCCGGATAAATCCCCGGCATGACGGCGGCGCAGGAAGCATAAAATAAAGATAAGGAACGAATTCCCGACAAAAGGGTGAGATTATGCTGAATTACCTATGGGGCGCCATGATTCTGCTAGGGGTGGTCTATGCCGCCGTCACGGGCAATATGAGCGCCGTCACCGACGCCGCTTTAGACAGCGCGGGGGAGGCCATTTCCCTGTGCATTACCATGGCGGGCATCATGGCGCTCTGGGTAGGGCTGATGGAAATTGCCAGGCAGGCGGGCCTGGTTGAAAAGATGACCCGAGGGCTGACGCCCTTCCTGAACTTCCTGTTCCCGAAGATCCCCAAAGACCATCCTGCCCGGGAATACATAGCTACCAACATCATTACCAATATCCTGGGGCTGGGCTGGGCGTGTACCCCGGCAGGGCTGAAAGCCATGGAAGCCTTGGCACAGCTGGAAGCCCAAAGGGGGAATGCCGCCTATCTGGACGCCCCCGGCGATCCCCAAGGGAAAAAGCGCCCTGCCCAGAGGGAGAAAGAGAGGGCCGCCAGCCATGAAATGTGCATCTTTCTGATCCTCAACATCTCATCCTTACAGCTGATCCCGGTGAACATGATTGCCTACCGCAGGCAGTACGGCAGTGTCAGTCCCGCCGCCATCATCGTACCGGCGATCATCGCGACGAGTATCAGTACGGCGGCGGCGCTCCTGTACTGTAAAATAGTGCCGCTGCTGGTCAGGAAGATCCCGCGAAGCGAATGAGCAGCCATTCCATAGATAGGAAGAAAATCCCATGAACATCTTGATCCATCTCTCCGATATTATCATACCGGCGCTTATTTTTTATATCGTCGCCTATGGCCTCGTATCGAAAGTCAAAGTCTATGAATTCTTTCTGAAAGGCGCCAAGGACGGGCTGAAAATCGTGGTGGACATCATGCCCACCCTGATCGGCCTGATGGTGGCCGTAGGAGTACTCCGCGCTTCCGGGTTCCTCCAGTTCCTTGGTACGCTTTTCGGTACGCTGGGGGAACGGGCCGGGATCCCGGCGCAGCTGTTTCCCCTGCTGTTCGTGAAGCTGTTTTCCTCCTCGGCGGCGACCGGGCTGGTACTGGATATTTTCAGGACAAACGGGCCGGATTCCTATGTGGGCATCCTGACCTCCATCCTGATGAGCTGTACCGAAACGGTTTTCTACACCATGAGTGTCTATTTCCTTGCGGCGAAAGTGACCAAGACCAGATATACCCTGCCGGGCGCCCTGCTTGCGGCCTTGGCAGGTCTGGCGGCAAGCGTGTGCCTGACAGGGCTGCTGTTTCCGTGACCAGGCTGCGGGCGTCTTGCCGCCTGCCCTGCGGGGCAGACTACGCCCGGCGGCGATTGAGCCAGTTTGCCCTCAGCATAGAAATACTTTTTGATGGCGTAATCTGTGATATTTTGAATGCGGCATAAGCATTCCCCCGCTCCAAGTACGCAAAGGACGGGTCTAGGGGGATACTGATTTCGTTTCATTCACCAAACACCGATAAAATAATGGATAAAATCAGCTTTGAGGAATACTCTGGTGATACAGAAACCGGATCCTAAGGCGGCTATTCAGTTTTTGCGATGCAACTGAATTACCGTGTTTCAAAATGATGCTTCATGTCCAGGGATTATATAAATGATTTATCCGCGGAACTGCGCAGTAGTCAGTATGCCTCTCAAAGCCGTTAGACTTCAATTCCTCCGCGATGACATCCCTATCCGGCATGGCCAGGGGGGTTACTACGACAAAATATCTGTCGGGATGCGGCAGGAATTTGTCTTTGGATATTCTCTCATATTTCGCGTTCAAGATGATTGCTTTATTTCGGTCGTAGAACTTGGGGACAATGCCGCGACACAAAAAATACCGTAAGATGTAACAAGCTATGTTCCCACATCCCCAGAATACTACCTCGCGTCCCGATTGCACCGCCGTGTCTGTGAGATTCTCCATAGTGTTTTCAAACAACTTTTTTATCATATGATTAGATGGGTGATAGATGTTCCGCAACAGTTCAAGCCAATGCATATCATTTCCAAACGGGTGGGAGAGAAGAGCACAGCTTTTGTGAGACATTGACACGCAGAAAATCCCATCGAATATCTGTTTGATCTGCAATTTTTCGCACTCATCGTTCGTTATGATGTACAAACAGTTTTCTTTGTTGAATCCACGCAAGTATTCACCGAGAGCGACGCATTCCTGAAAGGAGTCCGTTTTACTTTGCTGGCGTATGAAAAGGCATTTTTTTGATTCAAGCGCCGCCATAAAACGCGACGTCCTGCGTCTGTATTTCTCGAATACGTATTCATATTGTATCTCAAGGTCGCATGGAAGGAAATCGTGAAAAAATTGCACTTCCGATTCGATGTCAAACATCTTGCCTGACTGAGCGTCTCTTTTCATGTTGTCGCGATCCATGAAGCCGATGAATTTATTTTCTATCAGCGAATGCACTTTTGCGACATACGGTGTGACCAGCCAATCAAAAGGCATGGATGCCATCCGCAGCAAATTGCACCGCAGGTGCCACGCAACGTGGCAATTGCAGCCCAAGCTTATCGTTTCCTCAAACACCATCTCATCTGCGTTACGTGGAGTTTCCATTTTCATCAATCCCTTCTTTCCCTGTTTCAGGACATAGTATCATCCCTGAAATCTTTGAATGGAATGCATACTTGTTCTGCATAGTGCTTACCTCGCTTTTCAGTATATTATGCTATGCCAATCTAGTCAAGCTTCGGAACTCAATTAATTACCGTAGTCCGCTTTATGTTACTCTTAATTTTGAATCACATCCGTGGTAAACTGCTTTCTATCAAGGAAGATGAATGCGTGCCGGGATGTAAGGCTGAAAAAAGCTTTTCACCTCCCTGGTTGGAATACCCGCCCGAGACGCTTGACTGCGGTATTTCCGATCTCTGTGAAGTAGTAAAAGATCAGTAAGAAGGGATGGCAAGGCGTCTGGCAGGGGCCTGCGCCGATGCGGGCGGTCAGGCTCGGGGCTTGGAGCGCAAATTGCAGCTTTCCTTGTCCGCCCTCACGCCGTTTCATCATACGTCTCATTCGCGGATAGACCATTCGGAGTTCTCCGCGGATGTTTACCCAGTCCCCGTGTCGCCTTACGTCCTCGGGCGCAGGGGCGGAAACCCGGATCCCGCCGTAACTTCCCATAGCGCAGCGGGTTCTGTTTTCCTACAACAAATCTAAGGCAATGGATCGCAAAAAAAGTCAATCCCTGTTTTCCAAAAAATATACGCACAAAAACGAAAAAGCGGCGCGGATCCGCATTCACACCAACCACGCCGCCATGTCTGCATACGTTTGTTGTACTTTCAGCTCAGCCGTCCCATTAAGCCCTGTGGATTCCAACTGCGGAAGCTTCGATCGTTCCTCCGCAATTTCCGGCTTATCTTCTCTGCAAAGAATTTTGCAGGCGACTGTCCAGCAGGGGCAATTCTTCCTCCGAGCCTGCCGGAACCGCCTGCGGCAGATACTCCCGCATGGTGGCGAAGTCAGACGGCCCGCATTCTAAGAAAAAGCTGTGGAACGCGTAATCGGAATACCGTTCGCCCCAGAACATCCTTGCTTCTTTTTTCAGCTCCAGAATCTCCAGATACCCCAGATAATACTTCAGATAATTGGTAGGTTCTTCGGCCAGATACTCATAAACCGCCAGTATGGAGTCCTTTTCGGTGATGCCAAAGGCATTCAGAATTTTTTCCACCTGTTCATAAGAAGCGTTCTCATGATGGATCATGATGTCCAGTAGAGAGGAAAGGCATAACAGCAGGCTGCGGTTATGCCTTTCCATCTGGATGGAAAGACCGGCTTCGGGATGTCCGGCTTCCTCCATCAGGCTCTTGGCGTAATCATAGGACGCGAACTCCACATAAAGCGCCCAGCCCTCAAGATACCCCCCGTACCAGAGGATCTGGCGCACATAAGCGTCCTCGTTCTCCAAAACGGAACGGTTGTTGTAAACGGTCTGGTACATATGCCCCGGGTAGCCTTCGTGTGCCAGAGTGGTATATAACTCCAGGCCCGTGAGGGAATTTTTTTGGTTGATATAAATGACGTTGGAGGAGGTGTCGTCTAAAGGCGGCGTCAGATAAAAAGCCGGCGCGCAGAAAGCTTCCAGACTTTCGGAAACCTCCTTGACGGTAACGGTGGGCAGTGCCTGCTCCCCGTCAAAAGCCGGAAAATCCTCTTCCATGCGCTGCTGCAGATCCGCCAGCATCCCTTGCGCGTTCCGGTAGGGAAAAGCGGTTTCCAGAGTGTCCTGAAAAGAGGGCAGCGCCAGTTCCGGATTCTCCTGAACCAGTTTCTGCAAGGCCTGATATTCTTCCTCCAGTTTCCGGGTCAGCATGTTCCGGATCTCCGCGATCGTCCGGGAAGACCCGGTCTGTGACGCCAGCAGCAGTTCATAGTAAACATCGCCTTCGGGTTTGGCCGCAAGCCCCTCCAAGGGAATCTTCTCATCCTCCAAAAGGAACAGGCCGTCATACAGAGCTTCATAGGCCGGCAGCAGGACAGTGGAAAGCAGCCGGTTGTTCTGGGAAAGATAATATCGGGCTTCCTCCTGTGTGATCTCCCCCCTGCCGTACAGTTCCTGAAGCCGTTCCACGAAGGTGGTCTGTAAAAAATGCGTTCCGGCTGCCAGTTCTTCCTTGGTCAGGATCCTGGCGCACTGGTTCAGCACTTTCCGGAGCGTGGAAGCGGACATCAGAAGCCCGGCGCCTGCCTTTTCCTGTTCAAAGACAAGCAGAGCGTCGAAATATTCGTCCGTCTGATCCAGAAGAGCCAGATAATCCTTCACATCCCGTTTCTGCCGGAAGACGTATTCCGCCAGAAGAATGGGCAGCTGCGTCTGCATACCAGAAGAAGGAGACAGAGGCTCTTCATAATAGGTAAAGCCGCTCATGGCAAGAGCGTTGTCAAGGGAGCGGAGCAACAGGCGCAGCGTATAGCGGTTGGCCGGGTTCAGGTTGGAGGAATCCAGGGAACGCAGGGCGGCAAGGACATTTTCCGTCTTTGCCTGGCTCATCAGACGCCGCTCGCCCGAGTAGCAAGGCAGGGATACCTTATAATTGTAAATGCCGAAGTCCGCCGGGTAAGCCAGGCTATAATGCATATTCAGCGTGTTCGCCGACAGTTCCTCCCGGAACAGGCGACCGCTGATCCGGGCAAACATCTGCTCATCCCGCCGATAGAAAAGCAAAAAGAAAGTAAGGCCTAAAAAAGACAGCAGAAACAAGCAGACCGCCAGAATCTGCCAGCCGGTAAGACGTAGGTGTTTTTTCAAAAATCCCTTTCCTGAGAAAACGAGTTCCCAAGCATTCCGTGTTAGTAATGTATATGCGAAGTGGATGGAAAACTATTCAGAAACTATTCGGGGATCGAAACGAAGCTTTTTCTCTTGGCAGAAAGAAGCAAAATATGGTATACTACGCGTAGGCAAAACGGTTGCCTAAAATGGAGGGAATCAATGAAGAATCAAGAACTGCAAAAACGCGCGAATGATGTCCGCAAAGGGATTGTGACTTCGGTTCACAGCGCAAAGGCCGGACATCCGGGAGGCTCTCTTTCCTCGGCGGACGTGCTTACCTTTCTGTATTTTGAGGAAATGAACGTTGACCCGCAGGAGCCGGACAAAGACAGCCGGGATCGTTTTGTGCTTTCCAAAGGACACAATGCCCCGGCATTGTATTCCACACTGGCGAACCGGGGATTCTTCCCGGTGGGGGATCTGACGACGCTTCGGAAACTCGGCTCCTATCTGCAAGGACATCCCTGTATCCACATCCCCGGGGTGGACATGTCCTCCGGCTCTCTGGGGCAGGGCGTATCGGCGGCGGTGGGCATGGCTCTGGGCGCCAGGATGGATAGGAAAAGCTTCCGGGTATACACTCTATTGGGCGACGGCGAGATTCAGGAAGGACAGGTGTGGGAAGCGGCGATGTTCGCCGGATTCCATAGACTGGATAATCTCTGCGTGATCGTGGATAACAATGGCTTGCAGATCGACGGGCCGGTTGACGTGGTGTGTTCGCCTTACCCGATCGACCAAAAATTTGAAGCCTTTCACTTCCATGTCATTTCCGCTTCGGCGCATGACTTTGACGCCCTCCGGGCGGCATTCCGGGAAGCGCGGGCGACGAAAGGGAAACCGACCGCGATCATTCTGAAAAGCACAAAAGGCAAAGGCGTATCCTTCATGGAGAATAACGTGGCATGGCACGGCACGGCTCCCAACGATGAGGAATATGCGCGGGCGATGGCGGATCTGGAGAAAATCGCCGAAGAATGGAAGAAAGGATGAGCATAGCAATGACGGAGATCAAGAAAATCGCAACCAGAGAAAGCTATGGGAACGCTTTGAAGGAACTGGCGGAGGAATTTCCGGATTTGGTGGTCTTGGACGCCGACCTTGCCGCCGCGACCAAAACGGGAGTATTCCGGAAAGCTTATCCCGAAAGGCACATAGACTGCGGTATCGCGGAATGTAACATGATGGGAATTGCGGCGGGGCTGGCGACGGTAGGAAAGATTCCCTTTGCCAGTTCGTTTGCCATGTTTGCCGCTGGGCGGGCCTTTGAGCAGGTCAGGAATTCCATCGGCTATCCCCATCTGAATGTGAAAATCGGCGCCACTCACGCGGGCATTACCGTGGGGGAAGACGGCGCCACCCACCAGTGCAACGAGGATCTGGCGCTTATGCGCACGATTCCCGGTATGGTGGTCATGTGTCCTTCGGACGACGTGGAGGCAAAAGCCGCCGTCCGCGCGGCTCTGGAGTATGACGGCCCTGTGTATCTGCGTTTCGGGCGCGCCGCCGTTCCGGTGATCCACAACAGCCCGGAGTATCGTTTTGAGATCGGCAAAGGCGCCGTAGAGAGGGAAGGCAGCGACCTTACCATCATTGCCACCGGAATCTGCGTGGATTCCGCCTTAGGCGCGGCGGAGCAACTGGAGCGGGAGGGCATCCGTGCGGAGGTGATCAATATCTGCACCATCAAGCCGCTGGACGAGGAAGTCATCCTAAACAGTGCCAAGAAAACGGGGAAAGTCGTGACCGTAGAGGAACATTCCGTCATCGGAGGCCTGGGAAGCGCGGTCTGCGACTGCCTGTGCGTCAGCTATCCCGTGCCGGTCAGGAAACTCGGTATGCAGGATGTCTTCGGGGAATCCGGCTCCGCAGCGGCGCTTATGGAAAAGTACGGACTGGACGCGCAAGGAGTATACCGGGCTGTGAAAGAATTTTTCGGGTAAAGACAGCCGCCATGGGCCGGCAGTCTTCCGGTACAAAAAACACAGCAGACACAGCACAACAGACAAGGAGAACGTCCGGAATGGCATGTGGAGAAATCTTAGCAAAATTAAGAAAAGAACGTAAGTATACACAGCAGAAAGTTGCCGGTATCCTGCATGTTTCCAAATCCACCCTTTCTAATTATGAAAAATCGGTTCATAACCCGCCGTATGACATACTGGTGAGCCTCGGTGAAATGTATGGGGTATCCGTGGATTACCTTCTTGAGAGGACGGACTGTAGGACAGAAATCAACCGGCTCGACCAAAAACTTGCCTATGGCGGTTATACCTTGAAAGACTGCATGGAATGCATAGCGGCGGCGGATGAGGAGAAAACCGCGCACCTGCTGAAATATTTTGAGCTGACGCAGCCAGACTTCCGGGAGAGGAAAAAGAAACGCAGGGAAGAAAAACGCAGGAAAGAGAAAGATAAGAAAGAAGTATGAGGGCCGTAAAAACCACCTTCATCCGCTCGGATATGCTCCTCTGAAAGCGGGCGGCGCAAAAGACGCCGCTATAGAAGGCGGGAGGCGCGAGGGGATATTTCAGAATTTTCTAGACAGAAGAGATTAAGCACGGGGGATCAGGCTGCAGATCGGCGCGAACGAGAAGCAGGTGACGACGTTCAGCATCTCGGACATGAGCGCGAGGGCGCTGGGGGTGGACGGGAACAAGGTGGACTTCAGCAGGCAGGACAGCGCGCAGAAGTCCATCACGACCATCGACGAGGCGGTCAAGAAGGTGTCGAAGGAGAGAGGGAAGATGGGCGCGATCCAGAACCGCCTGTAGCATACCAACGCCAACCTGGACACCAGCGCGGAGAATCTGTAGACGGCGGAATCCCGGATCCGCGACACGGACATGGCGGCACAGATGGTAGAGTACAGCAAGAACAACATCCTCATGCAGGCGGGGCGGTCGATGCTGGCGCAGGCGAACCAGTCCACACAGGGCGCCTTTCTTTTTGTTACCATTTTTCGATTTCTTTTTTATTTTTCCGTTTGTTTTTTTCCGAAAATGGTGTATGATAAGGTATGATAATAGGTAGATGATACACCGGAGGGTTCATCATGTCTCATCATTTTCCAAACGATAAAACCTTTTTACGTGCTTTCTTTGCCGTTTCAGCCGTCTGTTTTTTCATTTGGAGCAGCCCTTTGGTTTCCCATGCCGCTGCCGTGCAGACTATGGAAGAGAGACATTCCATGGAGGAGAGATATTCCATGGAAGAAATACCTTCCACGGAAGAGCGCGTCGCCTTCCAGAGGGCTATGCCGGTACAGTCGGACGAGGTGGAAAACTGGCCCGTCGGCCCTGTGGTCAATGCCCAGTCCGCTATCCTGATGGAAGCCGACAGCGGCGCGGTCTTATATGCCAAAAATATCCATCAGCAGGAATACCCGGCCAGTACCACGAAGATCCTCACCGGACTGATTGCCGTCGAACAATGTTCCATGGATGAAATGGTGAAGATGACCAGAGCCGCCATATACGACACTCCGCGGAACAGTTCCCATATCGCCATGGACGTGGGGGAAGAACTCACCATGGAGCAGGCATTAAGCGCCATCCTGATCGCTTCCGCCAATGAAGTGGCTTATGCGATCGCAGAGCATATTGGCGGAACCTGGCAGGATTTCGCCCAGATCATGAACCGGAGGGCAGAAGAGCTGGGCTGTGTCGATTCCCATTTTGTCAACCCCAACGGGCTGCCGGATGATGATCACTATACTTCCGTTTATGATATGGCGCTCATAGGACAGGCGTTTTTTTCCAATGAACTGCTTTGCAGAATGTCCTCCACCAGGATGCTCTACATCCCCGCTTCCGACAAACAGCCGGATGAGATCCACGAAGAGTCCAAGAACCAGCTTCTGCCGGGCCGGAAATACGCATACGAATATCTGGTGGGCAGCAAGACCGGGTACACGGACAGCGCCCGCAACTGTTTGGTGACCTGTGCCGAAAAAGACGGTATGAAGCTGATCTGCGTGGTCATGAAAGATGAGACTCCTTTACAGTTTGAGGATACCCTTGCCCTGTTTGACTACGGATTCAGCAATTTTGAAAAAGTAAATGTCTCTCAGACAGAAACAAAATACAACATCGACAATGCAGGGTTCTTTTACAGCGACAATAACATTTTCGGCAGCTCCAAGCCAATCTTATCCTTAAATGAGGACGCCTGTATCGTTCTGCCTAAGAACGTCTCATTTGAGGATACGGAATCCACTATTTCTTATCATACGGCAGGGGGAAGCTCCGCCGATGGCAATTTGGCTGCCGATGGCAATTTGGCTGCCGATGGCAGCTTGGCTGCCATTATTACCTATGCGTATCATGGTGTGGTCTTAGGATCCGTTTCCGTGGATCTTGCGACGGAAAACGAGCCGTACCGCTTCGACTTTTCGCTGGATTCCGTGCAGGAAGAGACGGCAGACGACATGGATCTTGCCGATACGCCCAAGGAGCCGGAGATGATCGTGATCGATGTGGTAAAAGTGCTGCTTTCCATTGCCGGAGCCGCCGCCTTTGTCTTCGTGGTCGCTCTGGTACGGATCATCCTCAAAACTACCACCTTGCTTACCGTCCGCACCACGCGGCGGATGTGGCTGAAAAACAGACGCAGACCTTCCGACCGTTATCGCTCGACTGCCGAGACCCTTCGCTTAAAGCGTATCGCGCAGATCCAGTCGGCAAAGAAAAAACGCAGACGAGGCAGATCCCCAAACAGATTCCGGGATTATGATTTCTAAGATCACTGTTCCGCTGCTTTTGCTGAATATGCCCAACGGAACCTGGTAGACAGTAACGTTCTGAGCTTCAACAGCAACGGAGATAAGTATGCCTGTCATTCAAAGATTTCTGAGACGAAATCTCGGGAGCTTGTTCCTGATAAAAACGGTTCCTGCAATGGCTATGATATTGTGGGGAAGGAGTGGTCATGGTTACTGTTTGGCAAACTGCAAAACCCGGTCAAGATGTCTATAGCCTTCCGGAAAAATAGTGCAGCATCTATTTCAGATTTCCAAATTAGGCTATCAAGATGTTGCTGACAAGGCAAGTTGTAAAATAAGATGTCCTAAAAAAAGAAGTTCCAACGATACCCAGACTCTGGTATGCTTATCTTGCGAGAGAAGGCAAAGGAGAGGATAAAGTCGGGACAGAAAGATTATAACACGGGCGGGACGAAGAAGCAGCAGCCGGACGGGAAAGCGCGGTATAAAATAGAGGGGTATATTGCGGCGAGGCTGACGCAGAAGGAGATAGCGGCGCTTACCGGCGTAGCCGAGCGCACAATCAGGCGGGAGACTGCTATGGGGAAGGTTCTGCAGCGCGACAGCGGCCTGACTGAAAAGCGCGCTGATAAGGCGGACTTCGCCCAGATGGTTCATGGGAAACGCGGGGAAAACAAAGGGCGGGCGCTGAAAACAGGAAACTTCAAATTTTACTTGAAATTTCCGGAATTTTGTTGTATAACATATTTTGTGACGTTATGCGAAAACTGTTTTTGTGGTTTCTGTGTAACACGCTGATTGCGAAGTGGGAGTATGCTGAGGAACCGCAAGGAATAACATGGAAAGAGAGCATGATGAGTCCCCTTTTGCGCGGGGCGCGGATGGAAGAAATGCATTCCAATGGAAGAAATGCATTCCATGGAAGAAATACATTCCATGGAAGAAAGGACGGCCATATCTATGGACAGGCAAAACATTACTTTACTGACGGATCTTTACGAACTGACCATGATGCAGGGGTATTTCCGGCATAAGGATCGTAACGAAACGGTCATCTTTGACGTATTCTACCGTGCGAACCCTTTCGGCGGCGGATATGCCATCATGGCGGGACTGGAGCAGCTGATCGAATACGTGAAAGGACTGCATTTTGACCGGGAGGATATTGAGTATCTGGCTTCCCTCGGTATCTTCGGGGAAGATTTTCTGGACTATCTGACGCGGTTTCGGTTTTCCGGCGATCTTTACGCGATTCCGGAAGGAACCGTCATCTTCCCTAGGGAACCTCTGGTCAAGGTGGTCGCCCCCATCATGGAAGCGCAGATAGTGGAAACGGCGATCCTCAACATCATCAACCATCAGAGCCTGATCGCCACCAAAGCCGCCCGGGTCTGTTATGCCGCCCGGGGCGACGGAATCATGGAGTTCGGGCTGCGCCGCGCCCAAGGCCCGGACTCAGGAGTCTACGGCGCAAGAGCCGCCATGATCGGCGGCTGTATCGGTACCAGCAATGTACTTGCAGGGCAGCTTTTTGACGTTCCGGTCAAAGGGACCCATGCCCACAGCTGGATCATGAGTTTCCCGGACGAGTATACCGCTTTTAAGGCTTATTCTGAGCTGTATCCGAGCGCCTGCATACTCTTGGCCGATACCTACGACACCCTGAAATCCGGCGTTCCCAATGCCATCCGCGTTTTCCGGGAAATGCGCGATGCCGGGATTCCGCTGTCTTTTTATGGAATCCGTCTGGACAGCGGCGATTTGGCTTATCTGTCCAAAAAGGCGCGCAAAATGCTGGATGAAGCAGGCTTCCCCGCCGCGGTCATTTCCGCTTCCAATGATCTGGACGAGTTTCTCATCGACAGCCTGAAAGCACAGGGAGCGGCGATCACTTCTTGGGGCGTAGGCACGCACTTGATCACGGCTAAGGACAATCCTTCTTTCGGAGGCGTCTACAAATTAGCCGCCATAAAAGGCGACGGCGGCGAGTTCCTCCCCAAGATCAAACTGTCCGAAAATACCGAGAAGATCACGAATCCCGGAAACAAGATCCTTTACCGCATTTATGAAAAAGATTCCGGAAAAATCAAGGCCGACCTGATCTGCCTGGAGGGAGAGACCTACCTGGAAACAGAACCCCTTCTTCTTTTCGATCCTCTTGAGCCGTGGAAGAAGACCAGACTGGCAGGCGGCTCTTATACCCTGCGTCCACTGCTGTCCAAAATATTCCAAAACGGAACATGCTGTTACACCTCCCCCAAAGTCATGGAGATCCGAAGGATCTGCCAGAGGGAACTGGATACGCTCTGGGAAGAAACCAGACGCCTTGTGAATCCGCATCAGGTCTATGTAGACTTATCCAGGAAGCTGTACGACATCAAGTTACAGCTGTTAGAGCGGGTATGACGGTAGGCGGCACGGTATCAAGTCAGCCGTTAGAGCGGGTATGACGGTGGGCGGCACGGTATCAAGTCAGCCGTTAGAGCGGGTATGACGGTAGGCGGCACGGTATCAAGTCAGCCGTTAGAGCGGGTATGACGGTAGGCGGCACGACATCAGGATTCCGCTGTCAGAGCGGATCGGTGAAAAATAAGCGGGCGGATGAAAGCACACGGACAGACAGCGGAAATCGATCCCGGGATAAAAAAAAGGAAACCACAGCGCAGTTTTCTCCTGCCTGTTGTTTCCTTTGTTTCTTGTACTTCTTTGTCTGGCGGTGAGTCCTTACGGTCGGTTTTTACAGCCGATTCTTACGACCGATATGGCGGCAATCCTTACGGAAAATTTACTTGCGGCAAACTTTGCTTTTATTGCTCCATCTGCCTTCCAAGGAATCCTGCGGAGGACAGAGCCAGCTTCTGCTCCACTTCGCCCATTTTTCCTTTGCTGTCGGCCTCAAGAAGGATCACGGCGCCTATCACATCACCCTCGCTGATGATCGGAGCGATGGTCTGGTGCTGATATTCGTCGCTGACATCCTCACAGACCACGATGAAGTTCCGGTCTCCTTTGGCGGCTGTCACTGTCTCGCGGGTGCCGAGCCTTTCTTCCAGCTGTCTGCTGATGGATTTCCCCATAAGGTTTTTATAGCCTCCGGCTACGGCGATAAACTGATCCCTGTCCGCCACCACCGCCACATGCCCGGATACCTGTGCCAGGCTTTCCGCGCACTGCTTTGCAGAGGTGGACATTTCTTCAATTGGGGAATACTTCTTTAAGATGATCTCTCCTTCTCTGTCCGTAAAGATCTCCAAGGGATCGCTTTCCCGGATCCTTAACGTGCGGCGGATTTCCTTAGGAATCACGATACGGCCTAAATCATCAATTCTACGGACAATTCCTGTTGCTTTCATAATTGAAATTACCTCCATTATACATTTTTATATTTGACTGGTTTCTGAAACAGATGGCTCCTTAGTGCAATGATCCAGCCTGACTGTCTGAATGATCACATCTGTGCTACTATTATTTGTAAAATAAGGTTTTTCATACTATGAAAGAAATTCTATTTGTAATTAATTCTGCCGCTTTCATCTCGTATTTGTCATCCTTCCTTATTTGTACTGTAATTCTTTTTCCAAATATACCAAGGAAGACTTCCTCATATGCCGCTGTTTCTCATCCATGAAACAGGTAGGCTAGATCCTGCTTCGCCATCCTTTCCTTTACGTACTCATTGCCAGAAGCTTCCGGCGCATTTCCGCTTCGATTTTGTGAAGCTCCACTTCCGCGTTCCTGCGCTTTTCCCGCCCTTCCTCTTGAATCTTCATCACCTCATCCAGGGTGCTGATCAGAGTCTGATTGGTATTCTGTAAGGTTTCGATGTCCACGATACCCCGTTCGGATTCCCGGGCCGTTTCAATCGTTGCGATTTTCAAGGTTTCCGCGTTCTTGCGCAGCAGCTCATTGGTCATGTTGGTCACTTCCCGCTGTGCCTTGGCCGCGTCCGTGGAATGGGCAAGCCCGATCGCGATCACCATCTGGCTCTTCCAGAGAGGTATGGTATTTACCAAAGTGGACTGGATCTTTTCCGACATGGTAGTATCATTCCCTTGGATCAGCCGGATCTGAGGCGCCATCTGGAGCGAGATCATCCGGGTCAGCTCCAGGTCGTGGATCTTCTTCTCAAACCGGTTGCACATCTGAGAAAAATCCTTCGCCCTCTGCGTATCCTCCGGCAGCCCGCTCTGCTGGGCTTTTGCCACCAGCTTAGGCAGTTCTTCTTTGGTAGCCTGCTCCAGTTTTTCCTTGCCGGCCAGAATGTACATAGACAGTTCCTTGAAATAATTCAGGTTCAGCTCGTACATCTTGTCCAGCATGGCAATGTCTTTCAGCAACGTAATCTGATGTTCTTCCATGACTTTGCAGATTTTACCAATATTGACTTCGGCTTTCTCGTATTTTGCCTTCATGTTGGCCAGCTTATTGCCGCTCTTCTTGAAAAAGCCAAGGAACCCTTTTTCTGCTTCGTCATCCTCGAAGCTTCTTAGTTCCCCCACCACATTGGTAAGCATCTGCCCGATTTCTCCCATGTCCTTTGTCCGCACCCTGTTCAGGGCGTTTTCGGAAAAATCGGCGATTTTTTTCTGGCTTCCGGCACCGTATTGAAGCACCATCTGCGTATTGTTCAGATCGATCTGCGCCGCAAAGTCGCTCACCATCTTTTTCTCTTCCGGTGTGAGGACGATCTGCCATCCTTCCTCTTGGGGCAGTTCGGCTGGTTTTGCCGGAGCGTCCGCAGGATCTGCCGGACTCGTTTCAAAAGTCAGTGTGGGAGCTTCTTTCAGTAATACATCCAAATCTGTTTCCATATTCCTACCTATCCCTGCCAGTGTCTGCCCGTCTCTGCGGATCCTCGCCTTAGATGTTCCCGTCCATGGAGGCGTCCTGTCCAGCTTAGCTTACATCGGTTATTCGGGTTTTGCCATTTCCTTCGTCAACCCTTCCCTCGTCAGCATGGTCTGTAGCACTTGAGCGTCCGTAGTGGCGTCAAATACGGCATCCCGGTACAGATTGTTCAGCAGTTCGGAGAATGCCCGGTTGATGGTATCCATCGTCTTTTCGATCTCCGTCTTGGCGACGCTGATGTCTTCGCCCGGCGCGGCTACCCTGTCAAACTCCGCGTATGCCTGTATCAGCTTGAGCGTGGTAGGAAGATAATACTCCATGAATTTGTGCAGCTGGGAAACCTGAACCGGCTGTTCCCGGATCCGGTCAAAGATCTGTAGCAGCAGCTTCTCCAGGCGAAACAGCTTGCCGGAGATGACTTCTCCCGGAATATCATCGTTCAGTTCCCGAAGCCTGCGGATACATTCCTGCCCTTCAGACACTACGGATTCGACCTGTGCCATGGTCTCGGCGTCCGCCGCTTTTGCCCCTCCGGCTTCTTCCGGCTTCGTTCCCGCCTGTCCGTCGTCTCTTTTCCCGGTTTTCGGAGTTGGGTTTCCATCCGCTTTCCCCTGTGCTTCCAATAGCCGGCGTTCTTTCACCACTCGTAAATATTCCTGATAGGTGGCATCGTTGAACATAAAGCAGGACTTCTGCTCATCCAGATGGCCTTCGGGAAAAATCTCAAGCTTCATCATCTTCTCAAGATCCCGTAAGACAGACTGTCTGCTCCTGCGTGTATGCCCAGCGAGATCCGCAATGTCCACATAGGTCTTCCCGCCGCTGATCTGTACGTACCGTCCGGCTCTTTTCAGCCGTTTCCGCTTTACGCTGCCCTGTTCCACTAGAAACAGGGAAATGACAAGCCAGATGGCTGCCGACACAAAATCCCATGATCCGAAACCCCATCGCGCCAGATGAGGCAGCTCCGCGACGATGACCGTTCCTGTACGGATCAGCCCGATCATGCCGAAGACGATAAAGAGGACGCCAAGCACCCTGCCTTTCCGCTTCATCCGAATACCTGATACCGCAGCAGCGGACATGCGCGCAGTTCTCGGAACCCACCGGCTTCCCGTACTGCTCCGTCCGGACGCTTCCGTTTTTTTGTAATGGAACGTATCCCGAAACGGATTTTTTTCGCCCTGCGTTTTTTTGTAATGAAAGGTATCCCGAAACTGAGGACTGCGGATGAAATCGGTCGCCTTTGTGGAAAAAACGTTCGCGCCCATCTTTTCGGAAGCCGTTTTCGCGTTTTGGGAAACTGTTTTTCCGGCCTGTTTCACATCCGCCGCAAACGTCTTCACCTGACTTCGGACTTCTTCCAGAGCGGGCTTGACCGTGCTTGCCACTACTTCGTTCAGTTCCTTGAAATCCCCGGTCTTGAGTGCGTCTGCTACCGCACTTTTGATCTGTTCCCCCGTGTTGGCTCGGTTCTGTTTCTCACTCATTCTTTTTCCTCATCAAGCTCCATAAAACGATCGCTGAAAGATTCCCCTTTGTGATCCCGTCTTCCGTGCCTCCGTTTCCGTAAAGAATCCGGCGGCAACCGGGCTATGTCGCATATGTTTTACTTCGCCTATGATTATCCCACATCCTTTCTGCTGTTGCAACCGAATTTGCGCACCCATTTCTGAAAATATTATGAACAAAGCAGTTCCCATCCGACCGGTCTGTAAGAAATCCCTAAGCGGGAGGATCACATGCTTCGCTTCCATTAATTACTATATCACATTTCATCCGTTCGTCAAGGGGTTCTTTCTAAATTCGCAGGATTTTTTCAGGAAGAATCTTTTGATCCCTTTTACTCAAAAGTATCCATTCAGCTGGTCTTGCTGAATGTGGTCAGCTGGTCTTGCGGAATGTGGTCAGCTGGTCTTGCGGAACAGGAAACTGCGCATATCCCGCAGCAGTCCTTCCGTCGCCTTTAGCAGAAGTTCCCCGTCTTTCTCCGAGATTCCCGATTTTTTGTAACGGTAAGTAAAAAACGGCTTCCCATAAGCGGTAAACGTCAGCTTGTCTCCATAGCTGCGCAGCAGCGGCGGGATCGTATTCAGATCAACGTCTGCGTCCTTGCGGAAATGAAAGGTCAGCCGCTCCTGCTTCCCCTTGACTTCCAGGATCTGCAAGGCATGGGCGGCTACACGGATCAAGGCGACCCGCAGCAGATTGTCCACGGACTGAGGGATTTCCCCGAAGCGGTCCTGAAGTTCATCCCGCATTTCATCCCGTTCCCTTTCGTTCTCGATCCCGGCGATCCGTTTGTAGATGTCCAGTTTCTGTACCTCATTCGCGATATAGGAAGCAGGAATGAACGCGTCCACGTTCAGATCCACCGTGGTGGGGAAGTCTTCCGCTACGGCGGCTCCGCTTAGGCTTAGAACGGCTTCGTTCAACATCTTGCAGTACAGGTCATAGCCCACCGCTTCTAAATGTCCGTGCTGGCGTACTCCAAGGAGGTTGCCCGCCCCTCGGATCTCCAGGTCACGCATGGCGATCTTGAAGCCGCTTCCTAAGTCGGTGAACTCTTTGATGGCCATCAGCCGCTTTTCCGCCACCTCTTTGAGCATCTTGTCGCGCTGATACATCAGGAACGCGTATGCGGTGCGGTTCGAGCGCCCGACGCGTCCCCGCAGCTGATAAAGCTGCGACAGTCCCATGCTGTCGGAGTCGTGGATGATCAGGGTATTTACATTGGAGATGTCCAGTCCGGTTTCGATGATCGTAGTCGATACCAGCACGTCGATTTCCCCTTTTATGAAGTCGAACATCATCCGCTCCAGTTCCCGTTCGCTCATCTGCCCGTGGGCGAAAGCGACGGAAGCTTCCGGCACCAAGGCGGCGATCCGCGCCGTGACCTCGGCGATGCTGTTCACCCGGTTATAGACATAATACACCTGGCCCTTTCTCGCCAGTTCCCGGACAATGGCTTCCCGTACCATTTCTTCCTGATATTCCATCACATAGGTCTGGATCGGAAGCCGGTCTTCCGGCGCTTCCTCCAGGATACTCATATCCCGGATCCCGATCAGGCTCATATGCAGGGTACGCGGGATGGGCGTCGCCGTCAGAGTCAGCACGTCTACGTTTTCTTTCAGCTTCTTGATTTTTTCCTTGTGGCTCACCCCGAAGCGCTGTTCCTCGTCGATGATCAGCAGTCCCAGGTTCTTGAACGCCACATCGGCGGACAGCACCCTGTGTGTGCCGATGACAATGTCTACCAGTCCCTTTTGAAGATCCTGTATGCTCTTTCGCAGCTGTGCGGGCGTCCGGAAGCGGCTCATCAGATCCACGCGCACCGGGAAATCTTTCATCCGCTGTAGGAAAGTGTTGTAATGCTGCTGCGCCAAGATGGTGGTCGGTACCAGATAAACGACCTGTCGGTTCTCCTGCGCGGCCTTGAACGCGGCGCGGATGGCGATTTCCGTTTTTCCGTAGCCCACATCGCCGCAGATCAGCCGATCCATGATCTTGCCGCTTTCCATGTCCGCCTTGGTGTCCTCGATGGCGTTTCGCTGATCCTCGGTTTCCTCAAAGGGGAACATTTCCTCAAATTCCCTCTGCCACACGGTATCCGGCCCGTAGCGGAAACCTTCGCTCTGCTGACGGACGGCATACAGGCGCACCAGATCCCGCGCCACCTCGTTCACGGCGGCACGGACTTTGGTCTTGGTCTTCTCCCATTCCTTGTTCCCCAGCCTGTTCAGCTTAGGGGCCTTGCTGTCGGCGGAAGCGTATTTCTGGATGACGTCCAGCCCGGTGGCAAGAACGTACAGGTTTCCTCCTTCCCGGTACTCGATTTTCAGGTAATCCTTAACGATCCCCTCCATCTCCACTTTCTCAATGCCCCGGTAGATCCCGAGGCCATGGCTCTCATGTACCACATAATCTCCGGTTTTCAGTTCCTGGAAATCATGGATCTTCTGCCCTTGGTATGTCTTTTTACGTTTCTTTTTCTTCTTTTCCGCGCCAAAAATATCCGTTTCCGCAAGGCAGACGAATTTCAGCAGGGGATATTCAAAGCCTTTTGCCACATGCCCATAGTAGGTCAGTACCTCTCCCGGCAGTACTTCTCTGGTGGGATCTTCCGTATAGACGCTTGTCAGCCCTTCGTCCCGCAGATCGGCCGCCAGACGTTTCGCCCGTGTACGGGAGCCGGAAAGCAGAAGCACCCGATAAGCGTTCTTCCGGTAGGCTTTCAGATCCTTTACCAGCGTCTCAAAGCTGTTATGATAAGAAGCAATACTCCTGACAGAAATGTTATATTTGTGTTCCGGCTTGAAAAAGGCGTCGCGCCCGTCTATGGAGGAAGACACATCCATGGAGGAAGACACATCCATGGACGAGAGCAGTACCAGCGGCAGTTTGCGCAGTTTGGCCGCCGCCTGCTCCCCCTGGTACAGCAGCTGTGCCTGCCCCGGCAGAATATAGCCCTTGCGCAGTCGCTGTTCCATGCTTTCCCGAAACTCCGTTTCCACCGCCGTGCAGTGTTCCTGTATCCGGGCGGGTTCTTCCAGGAAAAAGACCGCCGATTCCCGGTCGCCGGTCTGACAGATCCGGTGCAGGATCTCCTGGAAAGTGACGGTGTCGTCGTAAAAATACCGGATATAGCTTTCCAGACTGCCTTTCCAAGACAGTTCCGAAAGCTGTTCCTTGAATTCCCGGATCTGCGCGGCGATGCGGTGGGCTTCCTCCGACAGGAAAGCGTCGCGGAACATTTTTTCCTGTGCGGAGGCTTCTTTTTCCAGTCTCCGAAGTCCGTCTTCCAGCTGTCTTGGCTCCAGGACAAATTCCGCCGCCGGATAGATACAGACCCGCTCCAGGTTCTCCAAGGAACGCTGGCTTCCCGGATCGAAGCTGCGGATAGACTCTACCTCGTCTCCCCAGAATTCCAGCCGGTACGGACTCTCTTCCGTTAAACCGAACACGTCCACGATACCGCCCCGGACAGAGAACTGCCCCGGACTTTCCACTTGGTGCGCCCTTTCATAGCCTAGCGTGTTCAGCCGCCTTGCAAGCTGTTCTTCCGTGAAGGTATCCCCTGCCTGCACCTTGATCACGTCTTTTTCCGGATCCCACAGGACTTGGGGCGCCATCAGCGCCGCAAAGGTGGTGACGATCATGACCGGCCTGCGTTCGGCAAGGCGGCGCAGGACGGCGACCCGTTCTTTGGTCAGCTGATTGCCGTGGATGTCCGCCTGAAAGAAGATCAGATCCTTGGCGGGGAAGAGCATGACGTTGCGGTCGTAAAATTTGTATTCCTCATAGATCTCTTTCGCCCTCAGGTCACTGTAGGTGACGATGACCTTATATTTATGTCCGATACCAAGGCCATAGATCAGATGCAGTTTCTGGGAATCCACACAGCCTGTAATAGACAGGGAACAGGACTTTTTGCGCAGTGCTTCTTCTATTTGTTCATATTCCGCCAGTTCCCGTAACGGGGCCAGTAATGCCTGCATTTCCACCTCCCTAAGCTCTGTTATGCCATGACTGTTCCGCAGCTATGGCAAGGGCATGGCCATTCGGCCGTATCCTATCCGTAGAGGATACTATCCATCCGATCCGCTTCGCGGGTTCATGGTTCGTGTGCCTCCGCTTCCGCTTGGCGAAAGGCTGCTTTGTTACCTTTTTCGTTACGAGTATTGTAGCGATTCATGGCCGTGTCCGCGTCCGCGCCGATGATCAGTCTGACCGCGTCCGCCGCCGTCTTGGCGGTCGTTTCTATGATTTTCTGTTCCTGCGGCGAAAAATGCCCCAGCACATAGTCCGCCAGGTCATAGCCTTCGGGCTTGCCCCCTACGCCGATTCGCACACGGATAAACTGGTCATGCCCGAGATGGGCGATGATGTCTTTCAGTCCGTTATGCCCGCCCGCGCTTCCTTGTTTGCGGATACGCAGCTGCCCCGCGTTCAGGCTGACGTCATCTGAGATCACGATCAGCTGACGGGTGGTTTCTATTTTATAGTAGTCTGCCAGACCCCGGATACTTTCCCCGGAGAGGTTCATGTAGGTCTGCGGCTTTGCCAGGAGAATGCCCTCGCCCCCCAGCCGTCCTTTCCCCACCAAGGCTTTCTGCCTACAGTCCAAGACGCGGATACCCTCCTGCCGCGCCAGGAGGTCTATGACGTTGAAGCCGACATTGTGCCTGCTGTTCTGGTACTTCCTGCCTGGATTCCCCAGGCCTGCTATGAGATACATCTGTGATACTCCAGTCTGTTTTTGTTTTCTCACAAACAATACTTATTTTATCAAATATTTCCGAACTTTCAAAGGGAAATTTTGCTTCTGCTTTCTTGTCTTCTATCTTTTCATGCTTTCCCTGGAAGGGAAAATGAGATATACTATAGATGGAATCTGCAGGTTCCAAAAAAATGACAGGAGTTGCCTATGCGTCTGAGAAATGTTAGAGGTTCCCGGGAAGTCGTCGCGCAGAATCCCTATGTGGTGCGGGAGCCGGAAGAATGCCGGGGCAGGTGGCGGGAGGTGTTTCGCGTCGGGCTGTCCGCTGCGGCTGCGGAGGTTCCCGCAGACAAATGCCGTGCTTTTCCCGGAGCGGACGCTTCGGCGGAGGTACTGCTTCCCTCCTTCCCCCTGTACCTTGAAATCGGCGTGGGAAAAGGGAAATTCCTCTGTACCATGGCGAAGCGGCAGCCCCAGGCCTGCTTCGTGGGGATCGAGAAATATTCCAGCGTACTGATCCGCGCCCTGCGTAAAGCCGAGGAAGAGGAACTGGTGAACGTGAGGTTCCTGCGGATGGAAGCGGAGGAAATCCAGAAAGCGTTCGGGGAAAACGAGGTGGACAAGATCTACCTGAATTTTTCCGACCCCTGGCCGAAAGACAGACATGCCAAAAGACGTCTGCCCTCCAGGGAATTTCTGGAACGGTTTGACCGGATCCTGAAAGAAGACGGGCGCCTGGAATTTAAGACGGACAACCGGACGCTGTTTGAATTTGCCTTAGCACAGTTAAAAGAGACGGGCTGGCGGACGGAAGCGGTCACTCGTCATCTGCATGAAGATCCGGAATTGGGGAAACATAACATCATGACGGAATACGAAGAGAGATTTTCCGCCAAGGGCAGCGCGATCTGCAAATATATTGCGTTCCGGTAGGAACGAAAGGTTTTTATTCAGCAAGAGCAGCCGGACACATCCGGCAAAGGCAGCCGGCTGGAATCAGAAAGGATGGTCTTTAGGATGGAAGCAAAACTGGATCTGACGAATTTTGAAACCGAGGTGCTAAAGGCGGCGCAGCCGGTTCTGGTGGATTTTTACGCGGACTGGTGCGGACCGTGCAAGATGATGGCTCCCGTCGTGGAAAAGATGGCGGAAAAATACGCCGGGAAAGTCAAGGTCGGGAAATGTAACGTGGATGAGAACATGGAACTGGCGCAGAAATACCATGTGTTCAGTATCCCCGCGTTTCTTTTGTTCCAAGAGGGAGCTGTGGTGAAAAGTTCCCTGGGGGTGATGTCGGAAAAGGAGTTTGAAGAATCCCTGTTGCTGTCCGGCAAGGCCGACCGGACATCTTCAGCAAGGCCTGCTGAACATATCGGCAAGGCTGACTGAAGATCTTCAGCGAGATCAGAGCAAGGCGGCTACCGTATGGGAAAGGACTGGTCATGACAATGCAGACGGTACGAAAGAGGGAGATGGCCCTGCGTGAAGGGAGGAAAATCTTGATTGCCATCCTAGCCGCGTTCCTTTACGCGGCAGGAGTCAATTTTTTTATCGTGCCGGCCCATCTTTATAACGGCGGCATCATGGGTATCTGCCAGGTCATACGTACCCTCCTGATGGATCTGCTGGGAGGAACGCGGTATTTTGCCTATTTCCAGAATTTTGACATAGCGGGCCTGATTTATTATGTTTTTAATCTGCCCATTTTCCTGCTGGCGATTACCCGTGTCGGGAAGAAGTTTTTCCTTAAGACCCTTATTACCGTGACCGCCATGACATTTTTCCTGGCGGTTCTGCCGATTACCGCCGTCGTGGAAGATGTGCTGGCCGCCAGTATGGTGGGAGGGATTCTTTCCGGCACGGCTCTGGGACTGATCCTGCGCATGGGTTCCTCGGGCGGCGGCATGGATGTGATCGGCGTCTTCCTGATCAAATGGAAAAAGGATTTCAGCGTAGGTAAAGTCAATCTGATGGTCAATGTCGTCCTGTACTTGGCCTGTCTTTTCCTGTTTGACAGGAATATCGTGATATACTCCGTGATTTATGCGGCGGTGAGCGCCGTCGCCATGGATAAGGCGCATATACAGAATATTAACGTGGAAGTGACCGTGATCACCAAGATCCACACGGAGGATCTGGAAAGAGAAGTCTTCCACGAACTGAACCGGGGTATCACGAAGTGGCAGTGTCTTGGCACATATACTTATCAGCAGTCCCATATCCTGTATATCATACTTTCCAAATATGAGGTACACCGGCTAAAGGCGATCATCCATCAATACGACCCTCACGCTTTCCTGGTGGTGAACGAGGGCGTCAGCGTGGACGGGCATTATCTGAAAAAATTATAGCGGGGCAAGTTGTAAAATGAATTGCCCAAGCCCATCAAAAAAGACCCATTCCGGAGCCAGACCAGTTATCCTTAACATCACTGAAATGGTTTATAAAGCGGATACGGCGCAGATGAGGCACGATCAAAGGGCAGCGAACAAAGGCCGTGGGCTAAAGAAAGGAAGCCCGCAACTGCCAATAGGAAGCATAAACATAACTGGTAGAAAATGGTGGGCAATGAAGCTTGTAATTTACAAATACGGAAAATAGTGTTAAAAAACGCTTGACAAACCTCGAAGCGTGTGTTATACTGAACACGGATGTTTGAGAACCCCCCGAAAAAGGGGAAGGATTCAAGAGCTAAGAAACAATCACCGCAATGATAGGGACGGGTTAGAGGGTTCAACGATATACCCTTGCTTTCGCAGGAACGCAAACGCCTGAGACTGTGAAAGGATACGTTGCTTAGGCGATCGTCGGACTTGCGATATAGCTCAGCATTCCCTTTTTCGTACTCTATAGTATGTTGCTCATCAGAGCTATCATAACGCAGTTTTACAAAAATTTCAATTCAAAGCGACTGGCACTTTCGGTTCACTCATCGTTGGTGCCTTTTGCCGAAAGGCGTGGTTTTAATGATGAAATATGAAGATGTGTTAACATTTGAAAAACAATTATATTTGCCAACTCCTCGTTATCTTCAGATAGAGATAACAAATCGATGCGATATGCTGTGTCCACAATGCTATAAGGGAAGTTTTGAGCCAAAAGACATGTCAGCGAAAATGTTTGATATGGTGATGTCGGATGCGCAATGCATAGGTGTTAATACTGTAACTCTTAATGGCGGGGAGCCATTTAAGCACTCAGAATTTTATAATATCATAGATATTCTGAAGAAATACCATCTGAAAACGTACACATTTACAAGCGGAGATGGTATTACGGACGGCAAAATTGATACAATATATTCTGATGGCTTAGATATTCTTCTGTTTGTTTCGCTAAATGGTTCGACACAAGAAATAAACATGTTGTCTAGAGATGGGTATGATATAGCAATAGAAGCTATGTCAAGATTGAAGCGTAAAGGAAAACGGTATGGGGTTAATTGGGTGTGCAGACACGACAATGTATATGATTTCCCCAATATGCTTTCCCTATGTAAAAAACTTCATGCATCATCAATAAATATTGTTGCCAATAAGCTATCTGGGACAGGTAATATTCATTCCGAACTAACTTCGTCAGATTATTTGTTTCTTAAGCGTTATATTGAGAATCAGGTCGTGGTAAAGCCATCATACATTACCATTCAGCATTGCTATAATGTTCTAAACAAGATTCTCAAACGACCTGTTAACGCACATTTGAATATGTGCGGTGCGGGTGCGCTATTATGTTGCGTGACTGTAGATGGTGATTATACCCCGTGTACTCATTTATATTTTGCAGAAAAAGCTGTGGACATATCTGATTATTGGAATCATTCAAGTATTTTACACCAACTGCGAAATAGTCGCTTGCAAAAGAAAAAGTGTATTGACTGCTCAGTTAGCAGCGCTTGTTTCTTCTGCAAAGCTATGCATCTGGAAACTAGTTTAGATTTCAAGACAGAACCCAATTATTGTGCAATAAAATATATAGTCAACGAGGAAAATTGTTATGTCAAAAATATTTAGAGCATCAAGATACAATTTGTATACGCATGATTTTGACGGTAATTTCTTAATCGCAAACCTGCTTCATAATAGTTTTATTAAAGCTGACAAGTCTGTTGGCGGTGCAGTTGAGAGCTTATTGTTACATAGCCCTGTGATATCAGAAGAGGATATTGTACGATACCCCCAATTACATCACTTTAATATGATTGTTGATGTTAGCGTTGACGAATTGGAATTAGCGAATCTAAAGTATTATATGACCGCTTTTTCCAATAATTCTTTAGATTTGACCATAATACCAACCGATGCTTGCAATTTTCATTGCGTTTATTGCTACCAAGAAAATCGTGATAACAAAATGATGCCAGAAGATAACTGGAGAACTATACTTGTATTTTTATCTAAGAATGTAAGTAAATTCAAGAGAGTAAATATCAATTGGTTTGGCGGCGAACCTCTTTTAGCAAAAGAACTGGTGGTAGAATTTATGAAATCTGCAAAGAAAATTTGCAATGACTATAGAATCCCTTTGATTAGCACAATAACCACAAATGGTTATGAACTTGATTTGGAAACATTTAGAGAATTTCTGAAATATAACTTATTCTATTTTCAGATCACTATTGATGGGATAAAAGATACTCATAATCAGCAACGTCCACACAAAATAAATGATGATTCATTTGAACGCATTCTACAAAATTTGAGAAATATTGCTGATAGCGAAAAAGGATATTATCGCATTGCAATTCGCAATAATATAACAAATACTGTAATGCGGCACATGGATGAATATTTAGATGAGTTGTCATATTTCGCCGGCAATGAACGTTTCCAGATACATTGGCAATACGTTAAAGATTTTGGTGGAGAACAAATTCATAATTTGGAGCAAGATAGAATTTACACACCAATTTCATTTTTAGATTTTATTAATAATGCTACTCAGCGCGGAATCGGTAGCTTTGCTTATAGATTATTCAGTACAGGTATGGGCCTGTGCGAAGCCGCCAAAAAGAACGCATTTTATGTAGATCCTGATTTAAAATTGCATAAATGTTCTATTTCCTTATATGGCAGTAATGAAAATAGAGAATTGAACAATGTTGGATACATAGATAAAAAAGGGGATCTGCATATTGATGAAGGAAAGGAAGCGCGTTGGTTGGTTCGTGAACCATTAGACAAAGAGTGTTTGGAATGTGTTTATTTCCCGTTATGCTTTTCGCATACGTGTCCGTTAAGCAGAAAGGTCATTAGAAAAAAATCGTGCATTATGGAAAAAGACGAGCTAACCTACTTAATGCGATATTTATCTAATACTTCAGTTTTTACAACCCTTAATTTGGAGTAATGCAAAATTACTTCAAGATATTAACTTGTGTAAGAAAGGTATAGGTGAACATTATGAATAACTACTCTCGTGAGATCCTCATGCACATACTAGAACAAAATGGCGTGTTCCTAAGTGATAACTATGACGAACCATTGATTATGGATTCGTTAACGTTCGTGACTATGGTAGTCGATATAGAACAAACGTTTGGCATAGCATATCCCGATGAGTTGCTTTCATACAATCCCGATATGAGTTTGTTTGATTTAGAAAAAATCGTGCTAACTATACTACAACCGATGGAATCATAATGTATCATTTCGGAGATAATAAGTTTTTTCGATTTTTAATATGTGAAAAACGTCAAATGGGGTGAGGTGTGCAAGCATGAAAAACAGGGAGAAAATATAAAGCGCAAATGCATTACTCGCATACGGATACATCGCACCTTAGATTCCCGTAAATAGGTAGATTTTCTACTATGCATCGTCTTTACAGATCATTGAAAAATATAAATGCTCTTATTAAATGCGACAAAGACGATGTAACATTTTGGGTCATTACGCTCAGGCATATGTTTGAGCGTTGTGATATAATTCTTAAGAAAGGAGATTTTTCCAATGAAGCGTATGCTCAAAAAGAAGAAAGCCAACCTTTTCAAGGTTGCGCTGTACAGCGAAAACGGAAATTGCGCACTCTGCTAATCCGTTTCGGTACAGTCTATGACGGGTATAACCGTTATGGCACTTCACGATACTAAGGCTGCGCATTCATACAATGTGCGGCTTTGGTATTGGGATGAAAACATAAATTAAAGGGGAATATTACCATGAAAGCAGATATAGTGATCATTGATAGTGGCGTAAACACAAATCACCCACTATTGCTAGATGAGTACATTGTTGGAATTGAAATATCAGAAAATCTTGCTGTGTCAAGTGGTATTGCGGACTCTATCGGACATGGGACAGCAGTATATTACTTGATGCGAAAATATGCACCAAAGGCTAACATTATAGTTGTTAAAATATTTGACGCTACCTTAGATACAGATTTAGCACGTCTTATTTTTGCGCTAGAATATGTGCTTGAAAATATCGAATGTAAAATAGTCCATTTAAGTAATGGTGTTACCTATTGCGATAACATCTCGCAACTAAACCACATTTGCAGTATGTTTATAGAACGTGGTATTATCTTGGTTGCTGCATTTGACAATAGTGGGGTTCTGTCTTATCCCGCATGTTTTGATACTGTTATAGGTGTAGATACAAGTGAGAATTGCAAAAAAATTACTGAATATATATACATTGAAAACAGTCCAATTAACTTTCGTGGCGTTGGTACCAGTTTGCGTTTGCCATGGCTAAACCAAGAATATAAACTAGTCGGAGGTTCAAGTTTTGCTGCACCGTACATAACAGCTAAGATATATGATCTTATCTTGAATGGGCATAGCGGGTTATCAAATATTTTATTAGAATTGAAAAGGAACGCCAATCAAACAATATGTTGCGAGCAAAGCGAACCATTGCCGCAGCCTTTTGCTATTGGTAGTGCCATAGTATTTCCATTTAATAAGGAAATGCATAGTGTTGTTCGTTATAGGAAGTTGCTGAATTTTGAATTGCAAGGAGTGTATGATGTCAAATATCTCGGAAATGTTTCTAAAAAGTTGTCCGATCTGCTAAACATTTGTGAAGATGGAATATTGAAAAACTATGAACAAATTGACTGGGATGGAGCGTTTGATACTATCATATTAGGTCATACAATCGAACTAGGCAAGGCTATCGGAACTAATTTTATAACATATATGCTCAATAAGTGTATTCAACATAAGAAAAATATATTTTGCTTTGATGATTTGAGCGGCTATAAAGATTTATGCGATATCATCCAAAGTATAGGATTGCATTGCTACTATCCTTTTGCGACTGGCTATCATGTGAAAAATAATACTTTTAATAAGCTGAATCACATTGGCAAACCTATAATTGGAATATTTGGAACAAGTCCGAAACAAGGAAAATTTTCGTTGCAGTTGGAAATGAGAGAGCGGTTTATGAACAGAGGGTATCGTGTGGGTCAGGTTGGAACAGAACCAACTGCACCATTATTTGGGTTTGACACTTGTATTCCGACCGGATATGCTTCTACCTCGCAGGTACATGATTATCAATTGGTTACACTTACCAATAGCGAATTGGCAAGGATAGAGCAGACGAATCCGGATATCATATTAATTGGGGGACAATCCCATCTCGTGCCGCTCACTACCGGAAATCTTGGTCATTACAACTTGGATAATACGAGTTTAATTTTAGGCAGTGAACCTGATGTGTTTGTTTTGTGTGTAAATTATAATGACGACATTAAATATATCCGAAGAAATTTTCTTTTCCTGGAAGGAATAATAGATACCAAGGTTATAGCTATCGTAATATTTCCATTTCGGCGCGAAATATTGTGGGATAAGTTTGGGAACATTACAGAAAAGCTGAATGAATCAAAACTTATGTGCAAAAAGAATGAACTTATGAAGGAATTTTCAATACCCGCGTATGTATTAACAAATCCCGAGGAACTGGACTCTCTTGTTGAAACGTGTGTAAATTATTTCGAGTAGGCAATGGAGGTCACGATGTATAAAAAAGGTATTAAAAATATGTCAAACGCTCGTTTTTTATGGTTGCAGGCATGGCATTATAATAAGAAGTTTTTGGTTGATACAGTATTATATACTATATCAAAGACAATAGACCCCTTTATTGCCATTGTATATCCCAAAATAATAATAGATTCAATTCAAGAGGGCAAAAGCGCTTCAACCATTTTACTGTTTTGCATTGCTATGGGTGTTTCCTTTTTATTAACTAAAAACGGATTATCTTACGCGCAGAAAGATATAGAATTACAAGGTGAGTTTCTTATGATGAAACTGAGATTGCTGTGCAACAGAATTAATATGTCTGTTGCACTCGATGACTTAGAGAACCCCGCATACCTTGACAGAAAAATTCACTCAATGAAAATAATATGGAACAGCAGCGATTTTATTGCGTATCATCTTTCCTTCGCAGATATTTTTGTCGGAATAACTCAAACGGTGCTACTGTTGATTTTTACATTGAACATAAATTGGATATTAGGAATTGGTGTTTTAATGATATATATTATAAATACATTTTTGCATCGAATTGCCAACAAAAAGAACTACAGCATAGACGAAAGTCTTGCTCCGACGCAGCGAAAGATAAATTATTTTAACAGCATTTTTTCAGATTTCAGTTACGGGACAGTTATAAGGGTTAACAGTTTAGCTGATTGGTTAATCGATAAAGCCAAAAAAATTCGTAATGAAAATTCAAAGCAAGAAGGTCGTAAGGATAAAAACTTACTTCCAGTCAATATCATTTCTTCTGCTTTGGACTGTATTCAAGAAATGGGGGTATATATTTATCTAATCATAAGTGTTATTGTGCATAAAATGACCATAGGCAATTTCACGATGGGATTGCTAGCAATACGTCAGTTTTCCGTATCATTAGAGCAAATTACTAATGCATATACAACAATGGGGATCATAGGATTTTATATGACGGATTTTCGTTTATTTCTTAGTGACTATAATGTGGCAGACAGCGAACTTGAGCAAACCCTAAATAGCGATAATATAGAAATTGAATTTAAAAATGTTTGGTTCAAATACCCGAGAACTGATGAATATATTTTAAAGGGCGTGAATATTTCCATCCACAAAGGAGAAAAATTGTCGATTGTCGGCGAGAATGGCGCAGGAAAATCTACATTGGTTAAGCTTTTGCTACGGTTGTACACACCATCAGAGGGAACGATATTGCTGAATGGTGTGGATATACAAGAAATTGATTATTCCAGATATCAAAAACTCATTGCAACCGTTTTTCAAGATTATAGGGTATACTCATTTAGTGTTGCGGAAAACATTATGTTTGATGTTTTGGGGAGCGAAGATGAAAACATTAAAAGAGACAGGTTGAAGTCGGCTATAGAGCGAAGCGGTCTTTCACAAAAAGTCGGTGAGTTGAAAAATAATTTTGACACTATATTAGGTAAGCAATTTGTTGAAGACGGCGTTGAACTCTCTGGTGGGGAGGCGCAAAAGCTAGCAGTAGCTCGCGCATTGTATAAAGACTCCCCGATACTAATTTTAGATGAACCTACTGCTAATTTATCGCCAATCGCTGAACATATGATGTACAGTAAGCTTGCTGACATATCAAAAGACAGAACTGCGTTTTTCATATCTCATCGATTGGCAAGTTCAAAGTTTTGCACTCGTGTTATAGTTCTTGACAATGGTATCATCGCCGAAGATGGTTCCCACGAAAATTTACTCAAACAAAAAGGGAAGTACGCTGAGTTATATAGATTACAGGCACAGTATTACCAATAAAACTATTTGAACCAAACATCAGTTGCAATTATTTGACTAATAACAGATTAATATGCAGGAGGGAAATAATATGCACACAAAAATTAAAAACATATTTTCATATTTTAGAGATGTCGGCGCATTGCTGAAAATAGTGTGGTCTATTGACAAATGGTATCTTATTATGATGCCATTAACAATAGTGACAACAGTTTGCCAGTCGCTCGTGGCTATCATTTTTCCTAAGTTGATTATTGACGAGATTACTACTCGAAAAAGAATTGGTACTGCGATAGTGATTGTGGTGCTTATGGCAACCATTCTTTTTTTCTCGAAAGCAGTACAGAGGTTAGTAGATTACCTCAGTAATGTCCGTATGAGAAGCATACGCAACGAGTTGACATTGACTATTCAGAAAAAAATTATGACTCTGGATTATTGGAATTTAGAAAATCCTGAATTTTTGAACTTTTATCAACGCGCAAGCGGTGTTGTTACTATGTGGCAGGCAGATTTGCAGCGTTTGTTAAATGCTATCATTGCAGTAGGATCATCTTTACTTATTGTTGTCGGCACAATTTATATATTATCTGTTTTTGATGTTTTCATTTTCATACTAATTGTAATGGTAGTATTGCTCAGTTCCTTATTAAATGCTCGCGTAATGAAAGCGCAAGTAGATATGTATAAGGATTTTGCACCCAATATCAGAAAGATGAATTATTTGATGGATGAATTACAAGATAATAAGTATGCCAAAGAAATTCGAACTTATAATATGAAAAAGTGGCTTTCACGAAAAACGGAAAATGTTTTGATGCGTATGTATAAGATAACAAGAAAAGTTTATAATGTGCAAATAGCGTCACAGGGGGCAGTTCTGTCATTAAATATAATACAAAATGCAGCAATTTATGCATATGCGGGGTGGCTTTCATTGATTGGTAAAATTGCAATCGGTGATTTACTTATGCTTATTAACGCAGCTTCGGCCTTTACAAGTGGACTGCAGAATATTTTTTCAAATTATCTGACAGTCAAAGAAGCCGGTATATATATTCGCGAATTGATTGCATTTATGGATCTCAAAAATGTAGAGAAAGGATACGCTATAACTTTAAAAAATACTATAGATTATTTGATGGACGATTTGACAATTGAGTTTAAAGATGTTTGCTTCAAATACCCTAATCAAGAAAAATATGTCCTTGAAAATATAAATATCGTATTATCAGGCAATGAAACAGTTGCTATAGTAGGAGATAACGGAGTGGGAAAAACTACATTTGTAAAGTTACTATTACGGCTATATAAACCAAGCAAAGGAGAAATTTTTTTGAATGGCATCAACATTTGGGATTACGCTTTGAGTGAATATATGGGTTTGTTTAGTGTAGTATTTCAAGATTATAAGGTGTTTGCTTTTTCAATATTGGAAAATATTGTTTTGCAAAAAGAGGCAGACGTTGATAAGGGTTTCATTGATCAAATTCTAAAATCTGTTGGATTGTTTGACAAAGTTCAATCCTTGCCACAAGAAATCGCACAACATATTTCACGCAGTTTTATTGATTCAGGAATAGAGTTCTCGGGAGGCGAGATGCAACAACTGCAGATAGGGCAAGCACTGTATCGTAATACCCCCATTTTAGTTTTAGACGAACCAACTGCTAACCTCTCTCCGCAAGAAGAAAATAGGATATTTACATATATATCTAATTTGAGTAGCGATAAGCTTTCTATTATTGTTTCTCATCGTATGAGTTGTTGCAATATAAGTACAAGGGTAATAGTGTTTAAGAGCGATCAGACAATAGCGTCAGGAACCCATTCTAAACTTTTAGAAACTGATGAATTTTATGCACATCTGTTTAACTTGCAAGCCCAATACTATCAAAACATTTGATTGGTTGAATTTTTTAGTATGGGATACTTCTTTTACAACGCTCATTCTGTTTTACTGTTTTGCATGATACAGCAAGCTTAAATTTAGACAAAAATTCAGTTTGAAACGGCGATTACATAATAACAATGGCATGGCAAGTTGTAAAATGAATTGCCCAAGCCCATCAAAAAAGACCCATTCCGGAGCCAGACCAGTTATGCTTAACATCACTGAAATGGTTTATAAAGCGGATACGGCGCAGATGAGGCACGATCAAAGGGCAGCGAACAAAGGCCGTGGGCTAAAGATCGGGAACGACCAGGAACCGGCGGACTACATGGAGCGGAAAATCAAGGACGGGAAGTGGCCGCCAGACGCGGTCATCGGCAGGATCAAAGCGGAAAAGATGCCGTTTAAGACAGCCATCTGCACGAAGACGGCCTACAGTTATGTTGATCAAGGGATTTTCCGGGAAGTGGCCAACAAGGATCTGTGGGTAAAAAAAGACGGCGGTAAGAAACGGGATCATAAAAAAATCCGCAAGGTGGCGCTGAACAACAGGAATGGCAGGAGCATCACGGAACGCCCCCAGGAAGCCGAAGGACGGAGCGGGCAAGGACACTGGGAGATTGATCTGGCCGTGGGGAAGCAAGGCACGAAACCGGTGATCCTGACGCTTGTGGAACGCAGGACGCGGAGATCGCTGTATGTCCTGGTGAAGGACAAGACGCAGCAGGAAGTCATCCGGGCGGTCAGCAGGGCAAGAAAACGCGTAGGCGGCGACTTCTCCGGAGTGTCCAAGACCATCACGGCGGACAACGGCAGCGGGTTCCTGGACAGCTGGGCGATCAAAGCGGCGGCAGAATGTGAAGAAGCCTACTACGCCCATCCGTACAGCAGCCGGGACGGGGCAGCAATGAGAACGGCAGCCGGATCCTGCGGCGGTTCATTCCCAAAGGAGTCGGCATCGGCGGGCTAAGTGATGAGGAACTGCAAAGAATTGAGGACTGGGTAAACAGTTATCCCCGCAGGATACATGGATACAGGACAGCTAATGAAATGGCGGCGGCATAAAAAAGCACAGTCATTTTCCTCCCCCTTGAAGGAAGCCCGCAACCGCCAATAGGAAGCATAAACATAACTGGTAGAAAATGGTTGGCAATGAAACTTGGAATTTACAGCACATATGATAATCATCATGTACAGCTTGACTTACTGCAATCGTTGTGGTACCATATCCGCAGGATATGATATAGGCTGGATGGCCATGCCTTTGCCGTGACTGCGGAGCAGTCATGGTATCATCAAGTTGTCTATAGAAGCAGCGGCTGCCAATCAATGATGATAATGACTCTGTGAGGAAAACCTGCATATAAACCCATGAAGGCCGCCCTATCATGGATTGCAAAGCGTTCAAATCACAAAAATACTGAGGAGGTAATATTATGTCAATCGTAAAAGTAAATCGATCAGGCGCACAGCATGTTATATATAACACGAATGCCGCCACCACACAAATTGGTACATGGTATCATTTATCCGGCAAACCCTAGCCTTACTGATTTCCCTCTCCGACTTGCCTGACTTTATATTCCTCGTAAGGATACATACTTTCGCAGATCAACTGAATCCATCCCTTATGATAATAGATCGTATAATAAATACCGTCCATCTGATACACCGCGTTGATGTCACTTCCATTAGAAAAGTCTTCCTCCTCCAAGGGTTTCCCTAACACGCCTTCTGCCGCTTCCCTTTCCATCCCTATTGCAAGCCTTCCGTCCCTGGAGCCATAGGCAGTCATCTGAAAGGCGGCCAGCTCATGATATTCGTTAAACAGAAAGAGAAAGGATCCGTCCTTTGAAGCGTAGTAATACAAAAGTCTATGATCCTCCAGGACATCTGTCAGACTGTATTCCATCCCTATCCCATCCAGGTAGTCCTCTAATTCATCGAAGGACCAGCCATACTCGCACCCGGCCAGCCTAAGATGCAAATCTCTGTTCTTTTCCATAATATCGATTGGCTGGAAGCGCTCTGAATAGGAAACTTCCACCGGAACATACCTTTCTCCTTCCAAGGTCTCCATAGGCCGAATAATATCCCCATAATAATCATATCCCCGCTTCCGGCTGCCTTCCCCTGTTACTTCAAACCCACAGGCGGCCAGGCTTCCGTCCTGCTTTTCTACAAAAGTAACATAGGGATACACACAGGCATACGTATTTCCCAGGCCGGCAGGTATGCCGCTAGCAGCGGCATTAAATTCCATGGAATCAAACCAGACCATTTTGACTTGCTCCAGCGCTTTTACCGGCTCCCTTATGAAATCTTCTTCCCCGCTGTCTGTTCCGCATGAGCCAAAGGTATTGTTTCCCCATGTCCACAAAGAGCCGTCTTCCTTGATTGCCCCCGCGCTAAAAGCGCCGCTTGTAACATAGACTGCGCCATCCATCATTTTCACAGGCTGTGCATGGCTCATTTTCTCGTCGGCTTTGCCGCTTTTGGAGGAAGTCGTTTTGAATTCTCCCCACCACCACACGCTTCCGTCTTTCTGTAAAGCGGTAATGCTTCTATACCCGCATCTGGCATAGGAAACATCTTCCATCAAAAGCACCGGCTCTGTGGAAACCGTTTTACCGGGATTGGAGGAATAGTCAAACTCTCCGGGAACCTCCATTCCCATCAACCCGTTCAGGTTCGCGCCCATCCCATAAAGTTCCCCGTCCGCCGTAAGGTAGATTGCAAAGTATTCCCCGCTGGCATCTACATGGACGACATGTTCCGCAATCTTCCGGGGGACAGCTTCCAGACTGTCATCATATCCGCTCTGTTCCGTATACTGTTCCCCGATTCCCAATTGTCCGTACGCGTTATCCCCATATCCCCATAAAACGTTGTTTTCATCAATATAGTAATAATTCCGCGCCTTGATCCTGTTATGGAGATAGTAATCCGTGAGATCAAACGGCTCTCCTATGTGAAGGTCTTCCATGTCTTCTACCAGATAGATTGGCGCCGCAGCGCTGCCTTGCTTCTGTTGATCATCCTCTGCCAGTACCGTTTCCGCTTCCTCCCCTGTTCTTTCCGGCAAGCCATGGTCAGGCGAATCATAAACGGAAATACGCATAAGATAAATAAATATCGCAATGGCAGCTAAAGTAAGGAGCGTACCTGGCAAAGCAATCAGATTTTTCCTGGATCCTATTGAGATATTTTTCAATGAGTCCGTTTTCTTTCCCTTCATCTTGATCACCATGCTTCTTTCAAGGTCTGGAGACTTTGTGCGTAACACAAACCTCCGGCTGAAAAAATGCAATTTTTTCAGCCTTTCCCGCCTCCCTATGTACCGGCTTCTTGTCTGCCGTCAGTCCAAGTACGTCTTGCTGGGAATCGGTAGCCTGGATCATATTTTCTACGATCTTCACCATTTCTTCATGGCAGCCATAGTCCTGCATACCCTAAATTGGCCATATGGATCCGTGCCGTATCCCCATAAGATATTTTGGCCATCTATATTTCGGAAGGGTTCCCGGTATTGGTTGCGCTCTGGCGGTCAGCATAGGCGCTCCGGAAAGTTTCAGCAAGAGCTGCCGTTCTTTTCCCGCAGCGCGGCCTGGATGAATCCCTCAAAGAGCGGATGGGGTCTGTTCGGACGCGATTTCAGTTCCGGATGTCCCTGCGTGGCAAGGAAGAACGGATGTTCCGTGATCTCGCACATTTCCACGATCCGGTTATCCGGGGAGGTGCCGGACAGGCGCAGCCCGTGTCCGGACAGCGCGGCGCGGTAGTCGTTGTTCACCTCGTAGCGGTGGCGGTGCCTTTCATAAATGGCTTCTTCGCCGTACAGCTCATATGCTCTGGAATGTTTATCCAGAACACAAGGATAAGCGCCAAGCCTCAGGGTTCCGCCGATGTCCTCCACGCCGTTCTGATCGGGCATCAGGGCGATGACCGGATGGGTCGTGCCGGAATTAAGTTCGATGCTGTTCGCGTCCGTATAGCCTAGCACGTTCCGGGCATACTCCACAATGCTAAGCTGCATTCCAAGGCATAGCCCCAGGAACGGCTTGCGGCGCGTCCGGGCGTATGTGATGGCCCTGATCTTGCCCTCGATACCGCGAGGGCCGAAGCCGCCGGGAACCAGAATCCCGTGTACGTCGCCGAGCAGTTCCTCCGCGTTTTCCTCGGTGAGGTTTTCGGACAGGATCCATTTGATGGATACTGTGGCGTGGTTGGTAATGCCGCCGTGTTTCAAGGCTTCCACCACGCTGATATAAGCGTCGTGGAGGGAAACATATTTGCCCACCAAGGCGATTCGCACCTCATCCGTAGGATGTTTCAGATCCTCCACCAGTGTGCGCCAGTCGGTCAGATCCGGTTCCGGACATTCCAGACGCAGGCATTCGCAGGCGACCTGCGCAAGCTGCTCCTTTTCCATGGCTAGGGGCGCCTCGTACAGATGTTCCACGTCCAGGTTCTGGAGGACGTTCCGGCTCGGAACATTGCAGAACAGAGCGATCTTGTCTTTCAGAGCCTGTCCCAGCGGATGTTCGCTCCGGCATACGATGATGTCGGGCCGAATGCCCATCCCTTGCAGATCCTTTACGCTCGACTGCGTGGGTTTGGTTTTCAGCTCCCGGGAAGCGTTCAGGTAAGGGATCAGGGTTACATGTATCAGGATCGCGTTCGAATGTCCCACTTCATGCTGAAACTGGCGGATGGATTCCAGAAAAGGCTGGCTTTCGATGTCGCCCACCGTACCGCCGACCTCGATGATGGCAATGCGGGTATCCTCATCCGTAAAATTGCGGTAAAACCGGCTTTTGATCTCGTTGGTGATATGCGGGATGACCTGTACGGTCCCGCCGCCGTAATCCCCCCGGCGTTCTTTCTGCAGCACCGACCAGTACACCTTTCCGGTGGTTACGTTGGAATATTTGTCCAGGCTTTCATCAATGAAACGCTCGTAATGCCCGAGATCCAGATCCGTTTCGGCGCCGTCGTCCGTCACGAAGACTTCTCCGTGCTGTATGGGGTTCATGGTGCCGGGATCCATGTTGATGTACGGATCGAATTTCTGCATGGTGACTTTGTAGCCTCTGGCTTTTAACAGCCGACCTAAAGACGCGGCCGTGATTCCTTTGCCTAGCCCGGAAACCACGCCGCCGGTAACAAATACGTATTTTACTGACATAACACAGACTCCTTCCAAATCCGGACATGGAACCATGAATCCGCTTTGCGAACCCATGATTCGCGGACAGGCGCCAAGGGCGGCGCTTCTGACCAGTTCGCGGGCAAGGGACAGCGGCTCCCATGCTTCGCGGACAGGCGCCAAAGGGCGGCCGCGCCGCCTACTTGGCTTCTCGTAGCCAGATTCCATCGCGCTGTGTGAGCTGCCGCAAGCAATCAGAAGCTTCCCGAACCCGTCATGGCTGCTTCGCAGCCGCTTAGCGTACTGACATGTATTATACAATGGATGAGCGGGAAAAATCTACTGGAAATCAAAATTATTTAAGAAATCTTTTAGAGTTAAGTTGTACTTTTCACATTTCTGCTATTGATTTATCGGCATGGAATCTCTATAATAAGAGAAACCTTTCGTCCGGATACCGGGCGATGCTGGATTCGGAGAAACGGAGTGGGTATGGATAATCAGATGAATCAGTTCGAGAAGGGAAACGGGTATCCTAACGGCGGACGCGGGCCGGGCGGCGGGCCGGGCGGAAACAACAGCGGAGGCGGCGGAAGGCCGCCGAAGAAACCCACTGTCATGATGATTCTCCTGGCCGGGATCAGCACGGTGCTGATCGTATTCATGTTCTGGAACCTTTTGGGAACGGACAGCAATACCATCGAAGTCGCCTACACGGATTTTATCCAGCTGCTGGAAGACGGAAAAGTGGAAACGGCGGATCTCCAGACCAGCGGGGTCGTCTTATTTACGATGAAAGAGGACAGCACGGAAGAGGTCGGAATAACGAATGCATATGCACTCTATTTTGGCAATCCCACGGTCAGTTATTCCACCTTGCTGATGGAGGATACGACGACTTATACCCAGCGGCTCCGGGAGGCCGGAGTGGAGGGGAAACTGGTCGCTTCCAATAGTTCGGCGAAGATACTGGAATTTTTTGGATATGTCATCTTGCCGGTGATCCTGATGTGGATCCTGGTGAGTATCCTGTTTCGCAGGATGTCGGGCGGCGGCGGGCCTATGGGCGTGGGGAAGAGCAACGCCAAGGTATATGTGCAGAAAGAGACGGGCGTCACGTTCAAGGATGTGGCGGGAGAGGACGAAGCCAAGGAGTCTTTGGTGGAAGTGGTGGATTTCCTGCATAATCCGGGGAGATATTCCAAGATCGGTGCAAGGCTGCCTAAGGGGGCGCTGTTGGTGGGGCCTCCCGGCACAGGCAAGACGCTGCTGGCGAAAGCCGTGGCGGGAGAGGCGCACGTGCCTTTTTTCTCCCTGACCGGTTCTGATTTCATAGAGCTGTATGTGGGCGTGGGCGCGAGCCGTGTCCGGGATCTGTTCAAGGAAGCCACCAAGAATGCGCCGTGTATCGTTTTTATTGATGAGATTGACGCCATCGGGCGCAGCCGTGATTCCAAATACGGCGGCGGCAACGAGGAACGGGAACAGACGCTGAATCAGCTGCTGTCCGAAATGGACGGATTCGACAGCTCTAAGGGGATTCTGATCCTGGGCGCGACCAACCGCCCGGAGATTCTGGATAAGGCGCTGCTGCGTCCCGGACGGTTCGACCGGAGGATCATCGTGGATAAGCCGGATCTGAAAGGACGCGTGGAGATCCTGCGGGTACATTCCAAAGATGTGAAAATGGACGAATCGGTGGATCTGGACGCCATTGCCCTGGCGACCAGCGGGGCGGTGGGGAGCGATCTCGCCAACATGATCAACGAAGCGGCGATCAACGCCGTGAAAGAAAACCGGGAATATGTCAATCAGCAGGATCTGTTTGCGGCGGTGGAGCAGGTGCTGGTGGGGAAAGAAAAGAAAGACCGTATCATGAGTAAGGAAGAACGGAGGATCGTGTCCTATCATGAAGTCGGTCATGCGCTGGTGAGCGCGCTGCAGAAAAATTCCGAGCCGGTGCAGAAGATCACCATCGTCCCCCGTACCATGGGAGCCTTGGGGTACGTCATGCACGTGCCGGAGGAGGAAAAATATCTGAACACCGAAGCCGAGCTGCGGGATATGCTGATTTCTCTGGTGGCGGGCCGGGCGGCGGAAGAAATCGTCTTTGATACGGTCACGACCGGAGCAGCCAATGACATTGAGAAAGCGACCGGGATCGCCAGGGCGATGGTCACGCAGTACGGCATGAGCAAACGCTTTGGCTTGGCGAGCCTTGCTACGGTGGAAAGCAAATATCTGGAGGGCAGGGCGGCGCTGAACTGTAGCGAGGCGACGGCGGCAGAGGTGGACGCGGAAGTCGTGGAGATCCTGAAAGAAAGCTATGAGAAAGCCTTGGCGTTCCTGAAAGACAACCGGGAGCTCATGGATAAGCTTGCCGCTTTCCTGATTGAAAAGGAAACCATCACCGGAAAAGAATTTATGGACATCTTCCGAAAGGAGAAAGGACTGCCGGAACCCGAGAAAAAATCCGACGAGAAAGGCGGGAGGCCTCAAGAGCCGACAGAGGCGGCGGGGCAGTCCGGAGAACAGGCTGGGATAGAGCGGAAAGAAGAAGCGGCGCGGAGAACGGAGCCGAACCGTGCGGAAGCGGAAGAACCTCAGGAAACGGAATCCCAAAGGAACGCGGAAGAAGATCAGCCGCAGCCTCCGGTAGGGCGCTTTTCAAATGGCAGTATCTGGTAAGCGCATTCCAAGAACTGTTTGCGGAATGGAGGACTGGAATGTATAGGTTCTGCAAAATCCGTCTTTGCCTGTAGGCAGGACGGATTTTATGCGCAGAAAATCTTCGGATGGATTTCCAGTGATCCCGCCATTCTCTGTGCTGCCGGTATCCCCGGTGGACTTGCTATGCTTGGTACTGCTCCGGCAGATTTCGCGCAGTTCTATGCCCATGTTTTTCGCGTTGCTCAAAAACTTGCTTACGTATCTGGGCGGAAAGATAAAAATGAAATTTATGCTTGACATACTTACAAAGCTGGCATATAATTACATACAATATCAGCGCAGGGCAAAGACGTCCAGTCTTTGCCCTGCGCTGATAAATTTAGGAGATATTATGGAGGAAAAGGCTATGAAACGCGTATTAACCGTTATCCCGGCACTGAGTCTAGCGCTTGCGCTGTTGGCGTCCTGCTCCGGAACAGGCGGAGACAGTACGGACATATCTGCTCCGGCAGGAACGGCGGCTTCCGGCGGCAAAGTCATCAAAATCGGCATCTTCGAGCCGGCTTCCGGCGACAACGGAGCCGCAGGCAAGCAGGAGACACTCGGCTATGAGTATGCCCACTCGATTACCCCGACCGTCGAAATCAACGGAGAGACCTACAACGTAGAACTCGAAATCGTTGACAATGAGAGCAGCACCGATAAGGCGGCTACCGCCGCAAGTGCGCTCATTTCCAAGGGAGTCAGCGTCGTCCTCGGTTCATACGGATCGGCGGTGTGTATCGCCAGCAGCCAGGTGTTCGCTGACGCGAACATCGCCTGTATCGCACCTACGTCCACGAATCCGCAGGTTACGCTGGGCAACAGCCATTACTTCCGGCTGTGCTTCCTTGACCCGTTCCAAGGCACGGTACTTGCGAACTTCGCGATGGAGCAGTTTCAGGCAAAGAACGCTTATGTGCTGGCGAAGCTCGGCGATGACTACAGCGTAGGACTCGCGACTTATTTCAGGGAGGCGTTCGAGGAACTTGGCGGCACATGCATTTACGAGACCTTCCCGGAGGGTACCAGCGACTACAACAGCTACATCGTAAATGCGAAAAACGCAGGGGCGGACATCTTTTTCTCGCCGACCAGCACCGAGGCCGCCGCGCTTATCATCGAGCAGGCTGCGGCTCAAGGCTGGGATAAGCCCATCCTCGCGGGGGATACGTGGGACAGCAACGTTATCACGACCGCCGCAACGGGCAAAGATATTACCCTCTACATCACTACTTTCTATCAAGAGGGAGGCAACCCGGAGTTTGACGCAGGCTTCAAGTCTTGGCTGAACGCCAACCCCGATAAACTTGCCAGCAACAACGGCAACGACCAGATCAGCGCAATTTCCCCGATGGCGTTCGACGCGTATTACACGGCGCTTGAGGCTATCAAAGCTGCCGGAAGCACTGATTCGGTCGCTATCAACGACGCCATCTGGAACGTCAGGTACGAAGGAGTAACCGGTCACATCGAGTTCGATGAGATTGGCGATGCGAAGCGCAGTGATGCGGTCATCAAGAAAGCGAATACCGAGATGGGCAGCTGGGAGTATGTTACCACCCAGACGGTCAGGTAACTGCCGGAGAGAATCAATTTCCGGAAGGACGCCATGTGTGCCTGGGGGAAGCTGATCCTGTTCCGCAAGAGCTGCTGAATGAACTATATGCGCCACTTATCGGAAGCCGCTCCGCAGCTTCCGGTAAGTTATATTACAAGAAGCAAGACCGGCTTCTTGTAATCGAATACGGCGCATAGGGCAGCGCCTTTTATCGGAAGCCGCTCCGCAGCTTCCGATAAGTTATATTACAAGAAGCAAGACCGGCTTCTTGTAATCGAATACGGCGCATAGGGCAGCGCCTTTTACCGGAAGCCGCTCCGCAGCTTCCGGTAAGTTATACTATGTTCAGCAAGGACAGCTAAATGACAATTTGGCGCACACTGTTCTCGTAATTTTATACGAGATACCGCCCATACATGGCCTGCATGGACGCTTATTCCTTCGAGGGATCTTCCTGCTGGGCAGCAATGAGTATCTCTCTTGGTGTAATGCGACTCGTTTTCTAGGTTGACCTAACTGCTTTTTTGTGATATAATCATAAAAATGTGTGGATGTGTCGGCTAAGGTTCATGAGTGTCAAAATCTGCGAGTCCCTGTGGCGATTTTGCCCGTGTCGAGCGGCGAATCGGTTCACATTTTTGAACGGTCTTTGTTATACTTTAGGCATAGCTCTCTGTGGAGGTTTTGCGGTATGAATTATTTGCCCTATATGCTGGCGGGAGTTTCTGTCGGGGGGCAGTATGCCCTGATTGCTATCGGCTACACAATGGTGTATGGAATTCTGCGCCTGATTAACTTCGCTCATGGTGATATTTTTATGGCGGCCGGCCTGATTCTGATTTATTTAGCGAACCCGCTGACACTGTGGCTGGCTTTGCCGCTCGTGCTGATTGTGACCGCCGTAATCGGTTTTCTTGTCGAACGTATGGCGTACAAGCCACTGCGCGACGCTCCGCGAATGAGTGTTATGATTAGCGCGATTGGTATCAGCTATCTGATTCAGAACATTACGCTGTACATAACCGGAGGACTTGCGAAGACATACCCTGCGATTCCGTGGGTCAGCGATACGATTACCCTCTTCGGCGCGACGACGAAAAGGGTGACAGTGATCACACCGGTACTGACGCTGGCGCTTATCGCCGGACTGATTCTGCTCGTTCGGAAGACCAAGATCGGCATGGCAATGCGCGCCGTGTCGCGGGACTTTGATACCAGCCGCCTGATGGGAGTTAAGATTAATACGGTTATCAGCGTCACGTTTATTATCGGCTCGTTTCTTGCGGCGGTTGGCTCTATGCTGTATTTTGCAAACTATACGGCCATCGTTCCTACGTCCGGCGCGATGCCCGGATTGAAAGCGTTCGTCGCGGCAGTGTTCGGGGGGATTGGCTCCATTCCGGGCGCGGTAATCGGCGCGTTCCTGATTGGCATATGCGAGAACATGATCAAAAGCGGAGGCTCGAGCTGGACGACATTCAGCGACGCGTTTACTTTTGTCCTGCTGATTATCATCCTAGTCGTCAAACCCACGGGATTGTTCGGCGAAAAGCAAATCGACAAAGTCTGAGGTTTCCACTGGATAGCGGTGTCGGCTCAGACAAGCCGAGAGACAAAATCCGCGGTTCTTTGTTCCTATTGAGACGCCGGTCACGCCACGTTTCCGAACCGCTTTTGCGATATGCAAAGAAACATTACCGGGGGTAAAGATATGTCTAAGGCACAAAAACTTATATCAGCGGCGTTGCTCGTCGCCCTATATGTTACGGTCTTCCTACTGGAGCAGACGCTCGCGCCCTCCGAGATGTTGTTTACCGTGCTGAAAAAGGGAGCGATATACGCGCTGGTCGCGGTATCCATGAATCTGCTGAACGGATTTACCGGCTTGTTTTCTCTCGGACAAGCGGGGTTTATGCTAATCGGTGCTTATGTATACGGCATTTTCACCATTCCGGTAGATGCCCGGGAAAGCGTATACCAATATTTTGACGGCGGGATGATCCAGTTCACGGTTCCGGTGCTTGCCGCGCTGGTTATGGCGGGGGCGGCAGCCGCGATGGCAGCGGCGCTGATCGGGCTGCCGGCGCTCCGGCTGAAAAGCGACTACCTTGCGATTGCGACGCTCGGGTTCGCGGAGATTCTCCGTGCGATCTTCCAGTGGGACAAACTCGGACCGGTTACGAACGGCTCCAACTTGTTGCGCAAGTTCCCGACATTCAACGATTTTAACCTCGTTGCGGGCGGCAGGACGATTTATCTGTCTACCCTGGTGCCGTTTCTGATCGTCGGCGTGTGCATATTCTTGATTGTCCTGCTGATAAACTCATCCTACGGAAGGGTGTTTCGCGCAATACGCGATGACGAGCGCGCCGCCGAGGCGATGGGCGTAAACCTGTTTATACATAAAGAGCTGTCGTTTGTGATCAGCTCGTTCTTCGCCGGCGTCAGCGGAGCTTTGCTGGCAATGTACCAGATGGCGATTCAGGCGAGTGCGTTTAAGGCGGCGATGACATATGAGATCCTCCTGATTGTCGTAATCGGAGGCATTGGTTCCGTAACCGGAAGCTGCATCGGGTCGTTCCTGTTTATCGCGGCGTCGGAGTGGTGGCTGAGGGGGCTTGACAGCGGTTCGTTCCTTGGGATAAACGCTCCCGGGGTTTTTCGCGCCGGATTCCGCAAGGTCGTGTTTTCCGTAATTATTATGGCAATTGTGCTGTTTTACCGTAAAGGGCTGATGGGTTCCGGTGAGTTCTCCATACAGGGCATCGCTGATTTTTTCGGACGGCTTTTCCGCAAAGGGAGGAGGGCCGAAAATGACGGATAACGTACTGGAAGTGAAAAATTTGACCATGCGTTTCGGTGGCGTTACCGCCGTGGACGGACTGTCGCTGGAAATCAACCGCAGTGAGATCATCGCGCTGATCGGCCCGAACGGAGCAGGGAAAACGACTGCGTTCAACTGCATAACCGGGGTATATAAGCCTACGTCCGGCGTGGTTTCTTTTCTTGGCAAACAGATTGCCGAAGGAAGTACGCCGGATCGAATTACGCAATTGGGGATTGCAAGGACATTCCAGAATATACGGCTGTTCAACACGATGACCGTACTGGAGAATGTGCTGGTCGCAAAGCACATGCGCACGAAGCATAATGTTTTTACCGCAGCGTTCCGAATCAGCTATCAAGAGGAAAAGCGTGTACGCGGCGAAGCGCTGGCGCTTCTCGAGGAGCAGGAACTGCTTCACCTGAAAGACGAGGTAGCGTCGAATCTGCCATACGGCTTGCAGCGCCGTCTGGAAATTGCCCGGGCTCTGGCGACCGAGCCTCAGCTCCTTCTTCTTGACGAACCCGCCGCAGGCATGAATCCTCAGGAAACGCTGGAGCTTGCCCAGTTCATCAAACAGATCCGCGACAAATACAAACTGACTGTTTTCATTATCGAACATCACATGGATCTGATCATGCAAGTCTCCGACCGTATTTACGTACTCGACTTCGGCAAGATGATTGCAACCGGCGCTCCCCCGGATATTCAGAGGGATCAGCACGTCATCGACGCGTACCTGGGCGTAGCCGAGGACGCCGTATTGTCGCCGTAGGGCGGGTAATGCTCGTCTGCTATCATGTTATTATTTGGAGAGTAAAATATGCTGAATATCACGGATCTGAAAGTCAACTACGGCGGCATCGAGGCCGTTAAGGGAATTTCCTTCCAGGTTCCCCAGGGCAAGGTCGTAACGCTCATCGGCGCGAACGGCGCGGGGAAAAGCACGACGCTGAAAGCAATCTCCGGACTGGTCAAGCCGCAGTCCGGCTCGATCCGTTTCGGCGGGATGAATATTACGTCGAAAGAGGCCGCGTTCATCGTCGGTAAGGGAATTACGCTGGTGCCGGAGGGCCGCAGGATCTTCCCGGATATGACTGTGTTGGAGAACCTCAAAATCGGCGCCTATCTCCGCAAAGACAAATTGGACGACGACATAAGCTGGGTGTTCGAGCTATTCCCGAGGCTCAAGGAGCGCGGCTGGCAGCTTGGCGGAACGCTCTCGGGCGGCGAACAGCAAATGCTGGCAGTGGGGCGCGCGCTTATGAGCCGCCCGCGTCTGATGATGATGGACGAGCCTTCGCTCGGACTGGCTCCGCTGATTGTGCGCGACATTTTTCATATCATCCAGGAAATCAACCGGCAGGACGTGACGATTCTGCTCATTGAGCAGAACGCGAATATGGCCTTGCAGGCCGCCGATTTCGCGTACGTAATGGAAACGGGACGTATCACCAAAAGCGGCACTGGCCGCGAGCTTTTGGACGACCCCGCCGTAAAGGCCGCCTACTTAGGCAGTGCATGAGTTCCCACACACGTCGCGGGCGGCCATTTCGCTGCTCCGCTTTTGTCTTGCGCTTCTGCCGCCGCGGCTTCGGCCGGATCCTCTGCCTTACCGCGCTCTATCAGATCTTGAACCGGTACCCCACCCCCCAGATGGTCTCAATATACTGGGGTTTCGCGGTGCTTTTTTCCACTTTTTCCCGGATTTTTTTGATATGCACCGTGACGGTGGCGATGTCGCCGATGGAGTCCATATCCCAGATCGCCCGGAACAGCTCTTCCTTGGTGAACACATGATTGGGGTTCTCGGCGAGGAAGGTCAGCAGGTCAAATTCTTTCGTAGTAAAGGTTTTCTCTACGTCGTTTACATAGACGCGGCGGGCGGTCTTATCAATGCGGATCCCCCGGATTTCCACGATGTCATTCTGCTGCTTCTGGCTGCTTCCCACCAGACTGTCGTAACGCGCGATGTGCGCCTTGACCCGGGCGACCAGTTCGCTGCCGCTGAAAGGCTTGGTCATGTAATCGTTCGCGCCCAGTCCAAGTCCCCGGATCTTGTCAATATCGTCCTTTTTGGCGGAGACGATCAGAATCGGAATCTGCTTGGCCTCCCGGATTTTCCGGCAGACTTCAAAGCCGTCCATGCCGGGCAGCATGAGATCCAGGATCACGAGGTCAAAAGGATTCTCCAGAGCTGTTTTTAAGCCCTCGTTTCCGGTGGTTTTGATCTCCACCTCGAAATTGCTCAGCTCCAGATAGTCTTTCTCCAGTCCGGCAATGCTTTCCTCGTCTTCGACGATCAGAATCTTTCCCGTCTTTTCTTCATTGTTCTTACTCATCTTTTCTCCGTTCTGCCGCTTGCGGGCGCATAGTGTATTTGAGTGTTGCTCCTGTTCAGGAGGCCAGTTCCTGATATTTGCGGATTACGAAATGCAGGCAGGTGCCGATACCCTCTTTGCTGGATGCCCAGATATAGCCCCCATGGTCTTCGATGATCTTCTTGACGATGGATAAGCCGATCCCGCTGCCGCCCTGGGAGGAGTTGCGCGAAGTGTCCGTGCGGTAAAAACGCTCAAAAATCCGGGGGAGATCCTTCGCCGCGATCCCTTTGCCATTGTCTTCGATTTCGATCCGGACGGAATCCGCCTCGTCCAGAATCCGGATAGCGATCTTGCTCCGGGATTTATCCATATACTTCACGCTGTTGCTGATGATGTTGTTGATGACGCGCTTCATCTGCTCGGGATCCGCGATGATAATGGTGGAGGGATCCACTAAGTTGGAATACTCCAGGAGTATGTATCTGGCCTCCAGCTCCAGCCCGACTTCTTCCACACAGTCGCCGAAATAGTCCGCCACATTCAGGCGGTGGAAATTATAGGAAATACGGTTGTTGTCGATGCCGGAGTACAGGGTCAGCTCGTTGATCAGCCGATCCATATCGTTTGCTTTATTATATATCGTCCGGATGTATTTGTCTATTTTTTCCGGAGTATCCGCCACCCCGTCCATAATACCCTCCGCGTATCCTTTGATGGCGGTGATAGGAGTCTTTAAGTCATGGGAGATGTTGCTGATCAGTTCCCGGTTTTCCCTGCCGTAACGTATACTTTCTTCGGTGGATTCTTTCAGGCGAAGACGCATATCCTCATAGTTGCGGTACAGGTCGCCAAGTTCGCCGTTGCCGTCCGTCTGCAGCACGTAATCGAAATTTTCCTCTTTGATTCGCCGCATGGCAATGTTCAGCCGGCTGATCGGCTTGAACAGGCTCTTTTGGAACCACTGCGTCAGCGTAAAGCCGGTAAATACTAAAATCAGGATGATGGCGACGAACATATTGATCAGCAGGGATCTGGAAATAAGAGCCTGTACTCTGGAAATGACGAACAGGCTCCCTGCGGCGCCATCGGAAAAAGCAAAGTCGATCTGCTTGAGGTATTTTTTCAGATGGGTATCATAATAGCCGGAATTGTCCGCAATATTTCCGTTCCCATAAGCCGGAAGCCTGCCGAAAAGCTGCAAGGCTTCCTCCATGTTGCCGCTGTAATAGATTTCATCGCCCTTTCTGACCAGGAGAAACGTGGAGTGCCTGGGCAATTCGGAATTGATCCGAGCCAGATAGCTCCGGTCTTCCAGAAGGGAGGGGGAGGTTTCAGCCTGGCTGCGCAGGTCGGAGTAAATCTTATCGACGGTTCTGACGAAGAGCTGCGCGGTCTCCGAGAGGAAAGTATAGTCCACTTCGTCAATGGCGTACCCTTCCTCTATCCGCATGAGGTTGACGTTGATGATCAAAAAGGCGAGGGCAGTCAGCACAAGCGGCAGGAAGATGATCATTGCGAAAATAATGCGGAGCCGCGTCTTAAACTTCATGGATAGGTTCCTTTCTTGCTGTGATATGGAGGCGGCTGCCATGGATCCGCGATGCGGACGCATTCGCGGATGTTTGCAAAACGGTTGCCCTGCAACCGTTTTGGCGGCTTCACAGTCCGCTTGACTTCATGCGGCCAGATTCTGCCTGTTTACAAGCGGAATCCTCCCGCGCTTATCAGGGCTGCTTTTGCAGCCGCTTAGTGAAAAGCCGCGGAGCAGCCTTTTTTGTTTACGCGTAGGATACCACAAAAACGCATAAAATAATAGATGGCGTATCCTAAAAAAAATCTAAAAAAATAGAACAAAAAACCCTAAAAGGCACTTGACATCCTGTAAAAAAGCAGTATACTAAAATAGTAATAGTTATTGATATTGAAAGAAAGGGACGCGAGATGGCGTTAAAACACAGCAGGCAGCGGGAGCTGATCAAGGAGTTTCTGATGACGCGTAAGGATCATCCGACTGCCGACGAAGTATATCGTAACGTGCGTCAGCGCAGCCCCAACATCAGCCTGGGAACGGTATACCGCAATTTGAGCCTTCTGTCGGATCGGCGGGAAATCCGGAGACTACGGCTGGGAGACGGGGTCGATCGTTTTGACGCTGATGTTTCCGAGCATCATCACTTTGTGTGCGGGAAGTGCGGCAAAGTGACGGATCTGGTCATGGATGATATTGACGGAGTCGTGGAGGTGGCGGGCGCTCATTTTGACGGAGAGATTACGGGGTATGTCGCCCATTTTTATGGAATCTGCGGCGAGTGCTGCCGGGAAGGCAGAGGTATTGCAAGGCAGACGGCGGCCGCCAAGGATATGATCCGTTGCCGTTCCGCTGAATCCGGCGGATAACGATGGTTCAGCAAGAAGGTCTTCCGTATGGAAGCTTCAAAATAAAAAGAAAAGGAGATCAAGCTTATGAAGTACGTATGTCAAGTATGTGGTTATGTCCACGAGGGAGACGCGGCTCCGGCGGAATGTCCGATCTGCCATGCGTCTGCGGAGAAATTCACGGCGCAGTCCGGCGAACAAAGCTGGGCCGCGGAACATGTGGTAGGGGTCGCCAAAGGCGCAAGGGAAGATATCCTTGCGGATTTAAGAGCGAATTTTGAGGGAGAATGCTCGGAAGTGGGAATGTATCTGGCTATGGCAAGGGTCGCCCACAGGGAGGGCTATCCGGAGATCGGCCTGTACTGGGAAAAAGCGGCTTACGAGGAAGCGGAACACGCGTCGAAGTTCGCGGAGCTTCTGGGCGAAGTGGTGACGGATTCCACCAAGAAGAATCTGGAAATGAGGGTGGCCGCAGAAAACGGCGCGACCGCCGGGAAATTCGACTTGGCAAAGCGCGCCAAGGAACTGGGTCTGGACGCGATCCACGACACCGTACATGAGATGGCAAAGGATGAAGCAAGGCATGGGAAAGCGTTCAAAGGCTTGCTAGGAAGATATTTCAGATAAAGAGGACAGGGTATGGACGCGGACAAGCGGTCGATACCCTGTCCTTTTTGGTATGACAAAAGTGTCATCGTGAAACGTCTGGAAGGGCATGGAGCACACGCGTTTCTTCTTTTACGGCAAGGGGGCATTGGCCTGGCGCGGCGTTTTTGGAGGAACGTATTTTCCCTATGAGCGAACGGCTATGATACGGACAGCGAAAAAGAGATGGACTGCCGTTTCATAGCACTTTTTCTATATCTGTCCGGATATATTCCCATTAAAAAAGGCATAATGCTGAAAATTGAGAATCTGTTCTTTTTCTGTTGCAGAAAAGGAAGAAGCAGTGTATAATTCTTTTAACACATAAAACATATTAAAAATATATGGATTATATGTTAATACGAAGAGAGGTGAGAAGCTTGCGTGTGATTGAGGATTTCGGAGAATTTGCCGGTATTGAGGAAGCGGTTGCGGTGGCTGTATTTACACGTAAGACCTGTGCGCATTGCCGTATGCTGGAAAAAGAACTGGAAGCCATTGACGAAGCAGGCAGCGGCATAAGGCTGGGCAAAGTGGAGGTGGAAACAGAAGATGATTTAGTGGGGCGTTTTCATATCATGTCAGTTCCCGCGATTCTGTTTTTACAGAGAGGCGAGCTGAAAGAGAAACTGATTGGAGAATATCCAAAAGAGATTATCCTGGATACTGCCAGAAGAGTAAGAAATTAAGCGCGCCGCTCAGCGGGAATATCCCGCGAGCGGAATGGCCGCCGGTATAGGAGTATGTGCATATCCTTTATCATTCAGCTATGCTGAATGTGGTCAGCTATGCTGAATGGTAGCAATTAAGAGAAAAAGGAGAAAGCTATGGGATTTCCAACGATTTATCCAACAGGGGTCACATTATATAAGAAAGATAAGGCCTTTAACGGTTATACCGTATACCCTTCGGTAAAAGGGGCGTTAGTCATTGACATGAACGGCAACGAGGTGAAACTTTGGGCGGGACTGGACGGATTTCCTAATAAGTTGCTGCCAGGCGGTTTTATTCTCGGCTCCACAGGCAAAAGGAGTCCGAAACGAGGATATCAGGATCAGCTGGATCTGGTGCAGGTAGACTGGGATGGGAAGATTGTCTGGAAATTTGACAAGACGGAGCTTATCAAAGATCCGGGGGAAGACGCGAGGTATATCGCCAGACAGCACCATGATTATCAGAGGGAAGGGTCGGCTACGGGTTATTATGCCCCCGGTGCGGAAGCCTATACAGACCATGGCAACACATTGATTTTGACACATGAGAATGTATACAACCATAACATTTCTGACAAAAGGCTGATCGATGATAAAATCATCGAAGTGACCTGGGAAGGTGAAACGGTATGGACATGGAAAGCCAGCGACCACTTCGAGGAGCTGGGATTCAGCGAATCGGCAAAGAACGTGCTGTTCCGCAATCCGGGCCTGAGAGGCGAAAACGGTGATCTGGGCGGAGACTGGATGCATATTAACAGTATCTCGACGCTGGGAGAAAACAAATGGTACGACGCGGGCGATGAGAGATTTCACCCGGATAACATCGTCTTCGACGCCAGAAATTCCAATATCCTTGCCATCATCAGCAAAGAAACAGGCAGGATCGTATGGCGTATCGGGCCTGATTTTCGTGAAACAGAAAGCACCCGCAAGCTGGGCTGGATTATCGGGCAGCATCATCTTCACCTGATTCCAAAGGGGCTTCCAGGAGAGGGCAACTTGCTGGTATTCGACAATGGCGGCCACGCGGGTTATGGCGAACCGAATCCCGCTTCTGTCACAGGCAATGATAATGCTGCCAGAGATTATTCGAGAGTGCTGGAGTTCAACCCTGTCACCCTGGAGATCGTGTGGCAGTATACGCCGCTGGAAGCAGGAAGCACCTTGTTTACAGACGCCTCCAAGTTCTACAGTTCCTATATCAGTTCTGCCCAGAGACTGCCAAACGGCAATACGCTGATTACGGAAGGCTCTGACGGCAGATTGATAGAAGTGACGCCGGAGCATGAAATTGTGTGGGAATATATCAATCCGTATTTTCATACCATTTTTGATAAATTTACCAACAACATGATATACCGAGCGTACAGAGCGCCTTATGAGTGGATTCCGCAGCTGGATCAGCCGCGGGAGGTATCCGTAGAACCTATTGATATCAGCACGTTCCGGGTGCCGGGAGCGGCTAAAGGCCCGGTGGACGGCGCCGTGACATATATTGAGGGCCTGGATCCCGACCGCAAAATTTCAACCGGCATGAGCGTCGCAGACGATGAGGATGAGCCGGTCAATTTCTGCAACGCCACCATCACGAGGGATTCCACGGGGGGCTGAAGCCATACGAATCCCTGACAAAAGCAGTATCCAAGGGAGGAAACGTATAAGGAGCTTATCAATGTATATAGAATTAAAGCATATCAGCAAATACTTCGGGGACTTCAAAGCCTCGGACGATGTGAATTTTTCCATCGAAAAGGGTAGGCTCATCGGGCTTCTGGGGCCTAGCGGAAGCGGAAAGACCACTATTTTACGGATGCTTGCGGGTCTGGAACATCAAGATTCCGGTGACATCTATATCAATGGAACCTTAGTCAATGATCTGCCGGCCAGCGAAAGGAGCATAGGCTTTGTATTTCAGAACTATGCGCTTTTTCCTTATATGACAGTGTTCGACAACATAGCCTATGGACTGAACGTACAGAAGAAAACCAAAGAATACAGAAACAAGCGCGTGAAAGAGCTTTTGGAGCTGGTAGGACTTCCGGGACTGGAAAAAAGGCTTCCGGAACAGCTCTCGGGCGGGCAGAAACAGCGCATCGCCTTTGCGAGAGCCTTAGCCCCCCATCCGCAGCTTCTGCTTCTGGATGAGCCGTTTGCGGCAATTGACGCGAAAGTGCGCAAAGAGCTTCGTACATGGCTTCGCGAAATGATCACCAAGATCGGCATAACAAGCATCTTTGTGACCCATGACCAAGAGGAAGCGATAGAGGTGGCAGACGAGATCGTCATTACTAATTTAGGCAGGGTGGAACAAGTGGGAAGTCCCGCAGATATCTACCAGAACCCCAGAACTCCGTTTGTCGCACAGTTTATCGGCCAGTCGGCTGTCATTGAAAACTATGGCATACTCAAAGGCTTCGAGACGGAGAAGACACAAAGCAAAGCAGTCCTAAGACCTGAATTTGTCACACTGTACAAACAGGGCGGCGATTATCCGGGCGCTATGGAAGACGGCAGAGTGGAATACCTGGTATTTCGCGGCAATTCCTTTGAAGTATCCGTGAACGTAAAAGGTATTTCCATCAAAGTGAATTACCCGATTCATCAAGAGCCGCTCAAGCAAGGCGAGAAGGTACGTGTCCTGATCAGCCGGTTATACGTATTCGACGAAGCCAATACCAGTGTTGTCACCAATAAAGGCTTAGATACCACAGGCTTATATTATATCTAGGAGGTGAATCATGGAAAAACAACGCAGGATTGATTTGTTCTGGAAAATCCTGAAAAGCGGCGTCATATCCTGGATGGTGATTGTGGTTATGTGGCACCTTGCTTCCTTGCAATATGTGGAATATTTCTTGCCCAGTCCGTTGGAAACGCTTCGCGGAGTAAGGGAATTAATCAAAAGCGGCGTGCTTTGGGAAGACATCGTCGCCAGTATGGGCCGTTCCGCAAAAGGGTGGGGTCTGGGAATTGTGACGGCCGTTCCGCTTGGGTTAGTGATAGGGCAGTATAAGCCTGTGAGATGGCTGGTAGAACCGATCCTCACATTCTTCCGATTTGTACCGGCGATAGCGCTTACCACGCTTTTCCTGATGTGGTTCGGAGTGGGCGATACGTCTAAAGTGGCTTTAATACTTTACGCGACCTTTTTTCCCATGCTGGTGAATACGATTGCGGGAGTGGCCTCCACAGACCGGTCCCTGATAGAAGCGGCATCCTGTATGGGCGCAAAAAAAGTGAGGGTTTTCTTTACGGTGATCGTGCCTTCGGCGGTGCCGAATATCTTTACAGGAATCCGTTTAGGGTTGAGCGGCGCAATTCTATGTGTCATAGCCGCGGAGATGTTAGTGGGAAGCAATGGACTTGGTTATCTGATCAACAGTTCTAAACTCTATTATAAGACCGGCTGGGCATTTGCAGGGATTGTCTGCCTGGCCTTGATCGGATTCCTGGCGGACAGGATTTTGACGTTCGCGGGGAAAAAGCTCTTAAAGCGATTTGGCGTAAAATAAGAACAAATCATAAGAATAATAAGAAGAGGAGCAAAGAGGATTATGAAAAAGATTTCTTTCACAAAAAAAACGGCGGGAATATTACTGGCTGGATTCGTAGCGCTGGGAGCGGCAGGCTGCGGACAGTCCTCCGGCAAGGCCGACCAGACCGCAGCCGCGGCAGAATCCACGGCGGCTACGGCAAGTGGGGATCTTGCCGCTGCGGTACCCGAGCCAGAAGAACCGGTTACTGTCAGGGCGGCCATCATGACGAATGGCTTTGACCATTATCTGGCGGTAGTGGGACTGGAATATGGCATTTATGAGCAGTATGGCGTCAATCTGGAAGTTACGGAATATGGAAGAGGAATCAATACCATCGATGCGGTAGTAAACGGCACGGCTGACTTGGGAAATATGGCGGATTATGCGACGGTAAACAGGTTAGGCAACACGCTTCACGACACGGATCTGATTATCTTTTCCGAGCAGTACGGCGGCGGCGTAAATAACGGCGGCTTATACGTGGCGCCGCAGTACGCGGACGATCTGTCCAAACTGGACGGAAGCGAAGGCTTTCTGACGATCACAGGCACCGTTTCTGATTATTATAACAGTGTCGCGATAGAATACTTGGGGCTGGAGGAAAGCAAGCAGAACATCATTCAGGCCGACTCTCTCCAGACACAGCTTGCGCTTGCGCTCCAGGGCGACGCTTCCGCCATCTACGCAAGCGGATCCAGCGCCACAAAGTATGAGGAATTAGGCTGGGTGCTTGCCGTGCCGACCGACGAACTGCGGATCAATACGTATGCTTATTTCCTGACTACGGAAGAATACAATAACACTCATAAGGAAGACCTGGCAAAGTATCTGGAAGGTTCCCAGGCCGCCTTTGATTATATAAAGGAGAACCTGGATGAAGTAAGTAAGTTCCTGGAAGGCAAAATCGGTATTTCGGCGGAAGATTTTGTGCAGAACTGGGAGGCGTATACCAGCAAGATCGGTTTCACAGAGGATGGGGCCGCGCATTTGGAAGAGATGGAGAAATGGGGCTTTGCCCATGGAAGCTACCAGGAAGACTATGACATCCGCTCTTTCATCAATACGGAAGCGGCGGAACTGGTATTTCCGGAGCGTGTGACCGTCGAAAAGTAAAGAGCTGCGAAGAGTCCTGTAAAACGCGAAGCCTTGTAAGGCTTCGCGTTTTTGGGGGCGCCCGGCAAGGACATATCTTACATCTCCTTCCCCATAGGGAGGGGTTCCTTTGCTTCCGTTTCCTGATTTTCCGTTCAGATCCAGCAGGTCTTTTCCTGAAATCTTTCGCTCTTGGCGGTGAGGATCGCCCTCCCTTTCGTAAGAACATAAGCGACGGAACGTCCATAGTACAGCCTGCGGTCAGGCGCGGAATATTCTGTCAGATCCCTCAGGTCGCCGTTTTCGATTCCAAGCAGGCTGCCTCCGCTGACTTCGTAAGTGATCCGCTCACAGCAGTCATCGCACAAAACGCCGTCATCGTCCAGAGCCTTTACTTCCACTCTGGAAAATGTGTACGCGCCGACTTTTTCCGTGCCGCGTGGCGTCAAGGCAAGCTTTACGGAGGGCAGGCGCGAGGCGACAGCGGCAGCCGCGCCGTTTGAGCCGACGGCTTTCAGTTCGCCCCGTTCAAACGCGACCCGCCACGTCACGCGCTCTTCCGAGCGCTGTCTGACGCCAAGGCTTTTTCCGTTCAAGAACAGTTCCACGCTATCGGCGTTGGTGTAGCAGACCACTTCGACGGTTTCCCCGCCCACGGAGTTCCAGCTGTTAGAAATATATAAAAAAGGTTCGTTGCTCCACATGGCCTTGCGGCGGTAATACGCGTCCTTTTCAAAACCCGCCGCATCAAGAAGTCCGCAGGCGGAGCCGCGTACGGGCCAGCCTCTTGCTTCTCCCAGAAAATCCGCACCTGTCCACAGGAACTGCGCGGCAATGTAGGGCGTATCCCGGACGGCTGTCCAAGCGCGGTACGAGTGGTCGTTTTCGCTCCCGATGATGGGCAAATCCGGAAAACGCATATGATCCGCTTCGTATAGAGATTCTTTGTAATTGTAGCCGATGATGTCAAAAGGCTTGAAAAAACCGATCTGCGACGATAGCTCGGGAAACGCCGAAGCTGTCAGCACAGGGCGGGTGCCGTCATGCCTGCGCACGATTTCCACAAGCCGTTTCGCAATCACAGGGAGCCTTTGCGCACTGGGCTTCCGCTCGCTGTAGACCATTTCCCATGCGGGCTTGCCGCTGTCGTTGTTGCCCGTCATCTTTTGGAAGAGCGGATGGACGTAGGGGTCATTGGGATAGTCAATCTCATTGCCGACGCTCCACATGACGACGGACGGGTGGTTCCTGTCGCGGAGGATGAGATCCGTCAGGTCGCGTTCATGCCATTCGGGGAAATCTTCCGCGTAGCCCTGATGAGCGGGCGGATAAACGTTGTGTCCCTGTATCCATTTGTTCTTGCACCCCTCCCATTCGTCGAACGCTTCATCCATCATCAGAAGCCCGAGTTCGTCACATAGGTCGTACAGCTGCGGCATATGGGGGTTGTGGCTTGTGCGGATGGCGTTACAGCCCGCGTCTTTCAGCTTCGTGAGCCTGTCGCGCCAGACGGACGGATAGACTGCCGCTCCAAGACAGCCTGCGTCATGGTGGAGGCAGACCCCTTTGATTTTCATGGAAACGCCGTTGAGCGAAAAGCCTGTACCGGGGTCAAACCGGAATGTTCGCAGGCCTACCCGGATCGGTTTGCAGAGCAGGCCGTCGGAGCCTGAAAACGTCAGATCGTACAGATATGGCGAATCGACACTCCACAGTTTCGGCTGTTCGACACGCACATGCAGATCGATTTCGTTCCCGCCGGCCTCGAATCGATGTTCTCCAAACGAAACGGCGACGGGAAAGTCTGCCTTGCCGATGACGTTGGCCCGGATCCGTGCGTTTTCGCCGTCAAACGTGAAGAAGACGCTTTCCGCCGGGATGTAGGCGCCGTTATAGGCCGTCAAAGTGACATTCCGGTAAATCCCTGAGCCTGTGAACCATCGGCTGTCCGCAATGTCGGTGTGGATGACCTTCACGGCGACGATGTTATCACGCTTGAGAAAGGAAGAAACATCATAGCGGAAGCCGATGTAACCGTTTGGGCGTCTGCCTAGATAGTTCCCGTTGATCCATACTTGAGCATTTTTGTAAACCCCCTCAAAATTCAGGGAACCGATTTCGCAATCCTCCAGAGAAAAATACGTCCTGTACCAGCCTACCCCGCCGGGAAGGTAGCCGGTTCCGCTTGAGTGTTCCCGCGAAAAAGGCTCTTTTACCGACCAGTCATGAGGAACCACCACGTCAAGCCAGGCCGTGTCGTCATATCCAGGGCAGAACGCGCCGTCGGCGTCGCCGCGCCAAAATTTCCAATCCTGTAATAAAATCGTTTTCATAGGAACCTCCCGCCCCGTTGACAGATTGTCGAAATCATGCTATGCTTCGGAAGCAGAAGACGCTTCCGGTCATCGGACTGACGGCGCAAAAGCAGCACCTTTTATCAGTTCTATTATAGGCCATGGAATTTGGATTGTCAAGAAGAAAATGAAATGGATTTCATAAGTGCGGATTCCGGATGCTACAAGTAAATGCGCCAAAGCAAGGCGGACGGAGGGGAGTAAGTTTGGTTACGATTTATGACATCGCGAAAGAGGCGAAGGTTTCGCCTGCGACCGTTTCCCGCGTGATTTCCGGCAGCGCGAGGGTGAGTCCAGAAAAAGAAAGAATCGTGCGAGGACTGATCGAAAAATATCATTTCCGCCCGAACGCCATCGCCAAAAGCCTGATCGGCGGCCAGTCACGCATTATCGGGCTTCTTGTGGCGGACATCCGTAACCCCTTTTACGCGGAGCTTTCCGTGGCGTGTGAGAAAGCCGCGAAACAGGCGGGCTACCACATCATGCTCCGCAATGTGTTTAACGACGATACCATTGAGGACGATAGCCTTGAGATGTTCGTGGAACACAGGGTGGACGCGATCATTCAGCTTGGGTGCCGTGTAGACGCCCTTGTGAGCGATGCAAGGTACGTGGATCACGTAAATAAAATCGCGGAAAAGATTCCGTTTGTAAGCACGGGCTCGCTTGACGGCGGGAACAGCTACGTTTTCGGAATCGACAACAACGTCGCGATGGATCAGATTTTCGAGTATCTCCGCGGACTCGGGCATAAAAAAATCGCGTTTATCGGCGGATGGATCAATGTGCGCTCGACCTATGAGAAGTGGACGCGATATGTATACCTTCATGGGAAATACGGGATCGCCCTCAACCAGAACTTTGTTCAGGAGGGCGGCTACGGGTTTCCGGAAGGCTACGCCTGTATGAAAAAGCTTCTTGCGTTGGGCGACCGCCCGACCGCCGTCATCGTCGTCAACGATTACGCCGCTACTGGCGCGCTTTCGGCGATCCGGGAAGAGGGTCTGAGCGTTCCCGGTGATTTTTCCGTCGTCAGCTACGACAATACGTTTCTGGCGGAAATCACGATGCCGCGCCTGACTTCGGTAGATTATGGCTATGAGACGCTCGGCGCGGGGCTTGTCCGCTCGGCGGTCTCGCTGATCAATCAGCAGGAAGTTCCCCGCGTGACCAAAATTGCCCCGCAGTTAAGAATCAAGGACTCCTGTAAGCCGATTTTTGAAACCGATAACAAATAAAAAGTAGCTCATCATATTTGTGTAATTTATACAATTACAAGCAAGTGATTTCATAATAAATACACAAAGTGTATTTATTTGAAAAAAAACGCTTGACATGTCCGGTGACTTAGGGATATACTGTCTTAAGAAGAGAAATTTTTTATGGATAGTTGAAATCGATTTCAAATAAAACTGATCCTAAGGAGGTGATTCCACTATGAAGACAGCAATAGGATCCAAGCGGATGAAACAGTTTGGCGATGACCTGGTACGGTACCGCGCCCTCCTTTTCATGTGTCTGCCCGCGATGGTATTTTTCTTTTTATTCTGCTACGCGCCGATGCCGGGAGCGTATGTCACGTTTACAAAGTTCAATTACGGGGACGGGATTTTCGGCTCGAAGTTCGTCGGGCTGGACAACTTCAAGTTTCTGTTCCAGTCTGGTCAGCTGGCATTGCTCCTGCGCAACACGGTTCTTTATAATCTCGTGTTCATCCTGCTCGGGAACCTCGTCCAGATGGCAGTGGCGATTCTGCTGAATGAGGTGCGGGCGGCGAAGTTCCGCAAGGTGAGCCAGACTGTCCTGTTTTTGCCCTACTTCATCTCGGATGTACTGGTCGCTCTCATCGTCTACAACCTCCTGAACTTTGACTTCGGTTTCGTATCGAACCTTGTCGAAAGCGCAGGCGGACAGATGCCGAAGGTTTATTCTCTGCCGGGTGCGTGGCCGGTCATCATCACGCTGGTTTACATATGGAAGAGCACGGGCTACGGCTCGATCGTATATTTTGCCTCCATTATGGGGATCGACGCGGAAATGATGGAAGCGGCAAAAATCGACGGCGCGAACGGCCTGCAAAGGATTCGCTACATCACGCTTCCCTGCCTGAAACCGACGTTCATCATCCTTCTCCTGTTCGCGCTCGGCGGTATTATCCGAGGCAATTTCGGAATGTTTTACAACCTTGTCGGGCTGAACTCCATGCTTTACAGCACGACCGACATCATAGAGACCTATGTCTACCGCTCCATGATGAATAACTTCAACTTCTCGCAGTCGAGCGCCGTAGGTCTGTTTCAGTCGGTCGTAGGTTTTGTGATCGTGCTGATCGTCAACCGGATCATCAAAAAAGTAGAGCCGGACAACGCGCTGTTTTAATCCGTGGAAGGCCGTCGGCTCTTCCGATAAGATAACCAAGCGGACAGAGGAGGGCAAAATTTTCGAGAGGACGGAAATTTGAAAAAAGGGCGCTTTGAAATATGGGATTTAATATCCGCTAAGGCGGACAAGGGAGGTGAATTTATGGCAAAGGGAAAGCGGCAGACGCAAGTGAAAATCGGAACGGCCGATCTGGTGATCCGGGGCGTGACTTACGCGGTCATGACACTTGCGGCGGTGTTCTGTGTCCTTCCGTTTCTTTTGATCATCGGCTCATCGTTCACAACGGACGAGGCGATTCGCCGGACGGGCTTTACGCTGATTCCGAAAATATTCTCGACAGAGGCTTACGGTATCATCTTCCGCTCGCCGAGGACACTGATCGGTGCGTATGGCGTCACGATTGCCATGACTGGGGGGGGTACGCTCATCGGGCTGTTCATCATCGCGATGACGGGCTACGCCCTCTCGCGTAAGGATTTCCCTTTCCGTAATGGGATTTCTTTCTACATCTATTTTACCTCGCTGTTTTCGGCGGGTCTGGTGCCATTTTATCTGCTGATGGTGCAGACTTATCGTCTGCGCGACAGTTACTTCGCGGTGCTGCTGCCGCTTTTGATGTCGCCATGGCTGATTATCCTGATGAAAAACTTTGCTAAAGCGATCCCATTTGAAATCACGGAATCGGGCAAGATCGACGGGGCGTCGGACTTCCAGATTTATATACGCCTGATTCTCCCGATGCTGACACCCGCGCTCGCGACAGTCGGCCTGTTCCTTGCCATCAGTTACTGGAACGAGTGGTATTACTCTTCTTTGTTCCTCGGTTCCAGCGTGAAATACAAGCCTTTGCAGTACCAGCTTTATCAGGTCATCAACAAAGTCGAGGCTTTGCGCAATTCCTACGCCGGTTCGGTTGTCCGGGTGGCAGATCTGCCGGGCGAAACACTCAAAATGGCGACTGCCGTCATCGCGACGGGTCCTATCATCTTCGCCTATCCTTTCGTTCAGAAGCACTTCATCGCGGGCATTACCGTCGGCGCGGTGAAAGGTTGATGATACAAAAAGTTGATGAGATAAAAAAGGAGGATCAGTATGAAAAAGAAAATGTTTCCTGTCCATGTGAAAATGCGCTGTTTGTCAATGCTTTTTGCCGCCTGCTGGTGTGTGCTCGGAGGGTGCGGGAGTCCGGCGGAAGGGGATTCTTCTTCCGCTGGCGTGTCGGCGACAAGGGAGGAGGCCCAGACAAACGATCGGCCTGCCGAACATGTAGTCATTAACTATATGGTCACAGGCGATGTACCCACCAACAAGTCGATGACAGACGTTCTGCCCGAGATCAACAAAGTACTTGATGAAAAACTGAACGCGGAACTCAACGTCATATGGATCGAGTGGACGGATTATCTTTCCCATTACAATCTGGAACTGGCTTCTCAAGACGGCAACATTGATCTTGTAGGCACGGCGACGGACTGGCTTGACGCTTGGCCGAACATCCAGAAAGGCGCATTTCTGCCGCTTTCGGAAGAAATGCTCCAGACTTACGCTCCGCAGACCTATGCTCAGGTTCCCTCCGCCGACTGGGATCTGTGTAAATATGATGGCGAGATCTACCTGATCCCCGAGGATCACTACGCGCAGTGGACCAACCACGGCTTCATGTACCGAAATGATTGGGCGAAAGCCGCCGGGCTGGCGAACGGCGTACATTCCTGGGAAGATCTGGGGATCTATTTCCAGTACATCAAAGACAACCTTCCCGCCGTGATTCCCTGGGATGCGAAGCCTGATGCTTCGATTGTGGCGCAGCTGTCAGCTGGCTGGCTGACATCGCACACGCCTGGTATCTATGTCGAGGGCCTGCGCGTGGATCTGTTCTTCGGCAAGAGCAAAGACGATCCATACATGCTCTCTACTTATTTCCTGGAAGGCGACGAGCTGGTGAATTTCGCGAAAAACCAGAAAGCCTGGGCCGATGCCGGGTACTGGAAAGAAGACGTCCTGAACAACACCTCCATCGACACCCGTGAGGAGATGCACGAAGGCATTTCGGGAGCCGACCAGCACCACAGCATGACCTACTACGGCGGCGAAGCGAAACGTATGGACGACTATCAGCCCGGTTCCGATCTGCGTTTTTTCTGGTTCGGAGAAGAGCAGGGCAATCTTGTGCGACTGAACATCACGCACGGTGCGATGGCGGTCGCCGCAAAATCAAGAAACCCGGAGCGGGCGCTCCAGGTGTATGACCTGATGAGAAACGACGAGCAGATCTACCGGCTTCTGAACTACGGAATTGAGGGACAGCAGTATGTTTTGGAGGATGGCGGCGTCTATACGCGTCCGGAAGGCTTTGTCGAGGATACGGACGGTTCGGGCTTCAACTATTGGTGGGGGCGTAACGACGATCATGAGCTTGTGGGGCCTATGACCGATACCGCGAAGCGTGACGCGCTGATCGCCGAGTATGACAAAGTAGCTATCAATTATCCCTATGGCCGGGTCGTGTTCAACCTTGACCCGATTTCCGCGAACCTGGACAACCTTTCAAATATCTATAACACGTATATGCCCAGGATCGTGTTCGGCAAGATGGACGATCCGGAAAGCTATGTCGCCGAGTTCCGGGAACAGCTGAAAATGGCGGGCTACGAAACATGTATGGCGGAAGTCGAAAGCCAGCTTGCGGAGGTTTATGAATAAGGAAAACGGCGGTTTTGGATTTTCGGTCTTTTGAACGCGGATCAGCATTCCGCCGCTTTCAGTACGCAGAGGGCTAAGCGGTGGATATAGGGGATGATTCATAGCTGCGAAGCAGTCTGCGTTCATGAGCATGTAGCGGAATGCGGATGAACGCTTTAGGAGTTCAGTAAAACGCGAAGCCTTGCGAGGCTTCGCGTTTTTAGAATGTGTCCGGCATAGGCGCGCCCTGCATCTCCTTAGGAAATCTAGGAAGGAATTTTTTCGCGAGCTTCTTGAGCTTATGGAGGGACACGAGAGCTGCACGGAAGAAAATCCTGGAGCTGTCGAATGCCAGCGAGTGGCATAAAACGGAAAGACACAAGGCTGCGCCCAGAGATATGGGCGATCCAAGCTTTCCGGCTGTCATGATAGTAAAAGATGTTTCGAGTGTCCTCTTGATTTATGCGATCATCCATAATATCATGTGTCTGCCGTCCAAATTCTTCGGGAAAGGATTACAAAAATGGAATTCACGTCTCGGCGCCTGCTCCCACCCCGCGCCAGGAGCAGGCCGGGTCAGGAGCCGTGGTAGATCCTCAGTCCTTTCTCCACGGCCTCTTTGGCGTCCGCCCTGCCGGTGACGATGTCCGGCATCCCGGCAAAGGTGGGTGTCCGGCACCCGCCGTCGAACCGATCCTGCAGCGCTTCGGTCAGGGAGGAGCTGCCCCGGAGCAGTTCCCATACGGCTTCCTGCAGGGAGTTGTTCGGCACGGGGCTATCTGCACCGGTCTGTGGCTCCCTTTCCTGTAGGGCGTCCGCCGCGCCCTGTGCCTGAGGCTCCTCCAGCAGGGCGTCCACTGCGTATCCGGAAAAGCGCCGCGCCACTTCGTCCCCGGTCATGAAGGACACGAAGCTCACCGCCGCTTCCCGCTTCGAGGGATCCTCCCAGGCTTTCCGCGTGATGTAGTACCCCATGGAAAAGCCACCGATCAGGTCGCCTGCCTGCCGCCGCTCCGTTCCCGGGAGATAGGTGACGCTGTAGTCGGAGAGTTTCTTTTGGTCCAGGGTGTCGGGATCCGCAGGATCCGCCTGGCAGGCGGACACGATCTGCCCGGCTTTCCAGCTCCCGTCCAGCAGAAACGCCGCTTTCCCGTCCATGAACATGGCAAAGGTTTCGTCGTCCGAGGCAGAGAGAGTGTTTGCGGGAAAGTATCCTGCCTCATACAGGCTCCTGATGTCACTGAGACCGTCTACCCAGGCCTGTCCGGCGGCGGTGTCCGCCGATATGGGGATCTCCAGATGGCTTTCCGGCCCGGTGTGATTGAAGATGGCGTACTCCCACCAGTAATGGGGGATGCTCCCTAACGCCGCCGCGATGGGAACGTACCCGGCTTCCCGAATCCTGGCGCAGCCTGCCAGGAATTCATCCCAGGTGGCGTCCGCCCCCGGCAAGGGAACGCCGGCCTCTTCCAGTATCCGGGTATTCACGAACAGGGCTTCCCAGTAGCCGGTGACTGGGACGGCGTATTTCCTGCCGTCCACTTCGGAGCAAGGGATCTTTTCCTCGCTGATGTTGGCGGCGTAGCCGGGATAGGAAAGCCGGATCTCCTCCACGCACACCACTTTCCCGGCTTCAATCAAAGTGTCGGCTTCGCCTCCATAGAAAAAGAACAGTACGTCTGGCTCGGAACCTGTCTCGAAATCCGCCAGCACCCGGCTGCGGAACGTCAGGTCGCTGCCTGCCGACCTGTCCACGATCCGGTTCCCGGTTTGGGTTTCCCACTGTCTGTAGCTGTTCCGGTAATTCTGCGCGTTGCCATCGCCCCCCGCAAACGTGGTCACTACGGTCAGCTGCGTTTCCCCGGAAAGCGCGCCCTCCCCGCCGTCTTCCGGCGGCCTTTTTCCTGCCGTGTCTGCGCAGGCTGCCAGGAGGTGGCACAGCAAGAACCCTGTCAGGCCTACGGCGGCTCGTTTCTTTACCTTCCTCACCTTTTCCATCCTGTCCTCCGCATTTTCCCGGCACGTCCTGCCTCGGGCAGCCGTGCGGCCTGTGCTGCCGCTTCCGGTTCGTGCCTTTCGGGCGCCCTGTGTGTCCGGCGGCAGTCCAGGCGGGATACTGCCGTCGCCTCCGCGTGTGCCTTTCAGGTACCCTGTGTGTCCAGCGGCACCTGTATCATGGACGCCGTCTGATCCCCGCAGTCCTCGATCGTCAGTCCGCAGCTCTCCCCATACATCAGCCTGAGCCTGCGGTCTACGCTACGGATCCCTACGCTCTCTTCCCCCGGCGCGGCGTTGCCCCCGAGCAGATTTTCGATCCTCGCCCTGTCTCGCTCTTCCAGTCCGCCGCTGTTGGCGACCCGGATGCACATCCGACCGCCCTGCCTGTAGGCTTCTATCCTCACCCAGCCTCTCCGGAGCCGCAGGATACCGTGCTTCACCGCATTTTCCACAAGAGGCTGGATGGTCAGTACGGGAACCTGCTCCGAAAGAAGGCTCCCGTCGATTTGTTTTTCCACCTCGAGACGTCCGCCCAGACGTTGCCTGGTAAGGTACAGATAGGCCTCCACGTACCGCAGCTCCTCCGAGAGCGGAACCTGCGGCCTCCCTTCCCGGCTCATGGCAGCGTCCGTCACCGTCGCCAGAGCCTCTATCATCCGGCAGACCTTCTCGTTCCCCCCCATCCGCGCTTCCCAGCTGATGACCTCCAGGGCGTTGTTGAGAAAGTGCGGGCTGATCTGCGCCCGGAGCGCCCGGATGGTGGCGTCTTTTGCCGCCAGCTCCTCCAGGTAGATCTTCTCGAACTGCCGTTGCAGCTCTCGGCTCATGGCGTTAAATCCCTCGCCTAAGCGGGCAAACTCCTGGCTCGTACCCGGAAGCGCCACCTGCCGCCCGTACCTCCCGGCGGCGACTTCGCCGAAAGCGGTCGCCAGCTCCTGAACCGGCTTGGTCACCTCGGTATGGAAAAAAGCGGAGACGGCGGCCGCCAGCGGCATCAAAAACAAGGCGGCCAGGAGCAGCAGCCGCCACAGCATGGAGACGGCGTCGGGCAACAGCCGCAGATCCAGGATGGCCAGGTAGAAAAGCTCCTGTCCGCCTTCCGTCCGGGCCGCGCTCCAGGCGTAGGCCTCCTCCCCCATGACGGTGTAGCCGCTTCCGGAAGCGGATTCCCGCAGGATTTTGTCCGGGTCGGCCTGTGCGGCAGCTTCCTCCCCGAAGAGCGGCATTCCGCCGATGAAGACCTCGTACCCCTGGGCGCCCCAGACACCGCCCAGGCTCTCAAACACCCACCGGGACGACAGTTCCATGACGATCATGCCATAAGGCACGAACCTGCGGCCCATGAGATTCCTCACTAGGTACAGGCGTCCGCCTTCCGCCAGGAGCGCGTTCCCGGTGTCCAGCCCGTCGGACAGCCGCAGCGTCCTCTCCAGGGCCTTGCCCCGAAATGCCTGTACCCTTTCGTAGCCGGTCGCCGCGCCGCTGTCGTCCTGATAAACACTGTCCGTGTAGTAGATTTCGCCGGGGCTGTCCAGGAATAGCACCATCGTACACAGGGAGCTGCGCTCGTAGCGGTACTGCGCTTCCAGAAAGGCGCTGACGCCGCCGTGCAGTTTCAGGCTGTCGCCGTCTTCCTTCCATGCCAGGTAACTGTCGCGCACGGCGGGGTCGTAGGAGGCTTTTTTGGAGGCGTTCAGAGCCTCTTCCAGCCGCATCCCGCAGATCTGCGCCGCCTGATCGACCGAGGCCCGGATGTCCTTGCGCGCCTCGGCGCGGATCCTGTCGGTCTCGGAATACAGCAGACCCAGGCAGGCAGCCGCCAGCGGCAAGAGCCAGCACAGAGCCAGCACGGCCGTCATACTCCGTTTCAGGGAATGCCGCTTCCTTTCTCCTGTCCGCCCCACCGCCGCTCCTCCTGCCGCCCATGCTCTTGCCACAATTGTAAAGCAATGATGGCAAGAGCATGGGCATTCGGTCTGTATCTATCCTGCGCCTACGGATAGAATACCATAGATCTGCTTCGCAAATCATGGTTCGCGTACACGTATCCTACCATGAATATGTTCTGTTTACACATCTATTATATATTATAGCAGAAACCGCGCCGCCCCGCAATAGGGCGGCGCGATGCACCACGGCAAACTCTGGCGAAATTTTTGGGCCTGTGTCAAAGAAGGCGACAAAAAAATGTGCGCCAAACGCTTTATTTTCGCGCCAGCTTTCGCGGACTTTCCTTCCACATCGACTGCCGCCCAGCCATTCCGGCTGGGCGGCAGTCTTCCGGCAGCTTAGGGACTGCGGCGGTTTCGTTTTTTGTATGTCTTCCGCAGCCTTCGGCTTTGGCACCGTCTTGCCGTGTGCGGAACACCTCGGCTCATCCGGTACAACAGACCGGAGCCAGAATCGCCTGGTTTTCCCGAAACATTATGCGGGAGAAAGTATGCCGCTGATCATCCGGAAAGCAGGAAGCCGGAAACCGGCTGCCCTTGGGACTGTCTGTCAAGGCGCACCCGTTGTCAAGGACAATTTTGGCAGACGTCCATTTTCATGGATACATTTCAGTACGTTTTTCCTGTCCTTTCCGGGCTGTCAGAAGGTGTACCTTTTGACAGCCCGGGATTTCCGCGTCCGGCTCCGTAAAGATTCCCGTATTTATGAAAAGAAGGAAAGATTTTATAGCCTTTTTCTCAAAACAAGTTGCAGCATTTGCGGAATCGTGGTAAAATTAAAAAAAATAGCATGTATTTTAACGGCTGTCAAAAGGTACACCTTCTGACAGCTCAGAATCCATAGCAGCTGCCGGAAGACCCGGAAGGCATACAGCCCCCGCAGCTGCGGGAAGGACAGGGGACAGGGATGGAGACGGGAAAGGAAAAGAAGAGGGACAAGGGGATGCCGTTTTTCTGGGGAAGAAGGGCATTCCAGGCAAGGACAGCACCCAAGGGAAGGAAGGCCTTCCCTGGAAGGAAGATGGCCGCGGCCCTCCTCCTGGCGCTGGGGCTGTCCGCCGCCCCCGCCCCGGCGCTTGCGGACACAGCAGTTTTGGATACGGTAGCTTTCGGCGGCTATGAATGGCTGCTGATCGGGAACGGGGCGAGGGACGCGGACGGCTTCCGCCCCGGGGAGGGGAAGGCGACGCTGCTCGCGAAAAACCATGATTTCGGCATGTTGGTTTTCAATGAGGGCGAATCAGGAACTGCTCAGTATCCAGGCAGCACCCTGCAGGGGGTGATGGGTACCAAGGCAACGGATCTCCCTGCCCGGGAACGAGCGCTGATCGTGTCCCGCACGCTGGAAGGGTCTGGCGCAACGTACACGTCAGGCACCGAGATGGCGGGAGACGATGCTGAAAACCAGCTGTTCTGGCCCCTCTCCAAAGGGGAGTATGGCGCGCTTGAGACAGTCGTCCGTTCGTTCCCTGCCAACTACTGGCTTCGTTCGCCGGCCGGCCAATGGCACCATGCGCTTACCGGTCGTGGCGACGGCTCCAGCGACATGTTTGTCTATGCCGTGGACACCAATAGGGGGGCTGGCCGCCCCGCTTTGTGGCTGGATCTGTCCTCTGCCCTCTTCACGACCGCCGTTACGGGCGGCAAGGCCGGAGACGCAGGCGCCTCCCTTCCGGCATACACGTTGCCGGAGGGCGCCTATAAATTCACGATGATGGACAGCTCCATCGCCCCGGGCTTCACCCTGGGCAGCATAAGCAGGGAGGGCAGCACGCTGGAGGTCGCCTACAGCGGCGCGGTATACAGCGAGAATGAGACCCGCTTCGTCTCCGCCCTGGTCAAGAGCGGCGGGGACGACTTCTACGGGAACGTCACCCGCTACGGCAGGCTCAAAGCGGTAGAAAGTGCGAACGATGACGCCGTCCAGGTAGAGCTGCCGGAGGGCTTCGACACTGGCACGGATACCCTGTACCTCTTCGTGGAGCAGGTCAAGGACGGCAGCTATACCGATTTCGCCGGTACGCCGCAGCCGCTCGACCTCACCCCGCCGTCCGTGGCATCCGTCACGCCGGACGGCATGGACGCGCCGCTTAGCGCCAGCCTTGCCGTCACGTTCAGCGAGCCGATGGACACGGGGCAGGGCGGCACGGTGTCGCTCTCCGGCGGCAGCGGGGCGGCGGATACGTCCGGCAGATGGTCGGAGGGCGACAGAACCTACACCGTGGACTACACCGTCCTGGCCTACGGCACGGAATACACCGTCACGGTCTCCGACTTCCGGGATAAGGCGGGCAACGAGATGGCAGACGACAGCAGCCATATCTTCACCACCATGGCGGCACCCGCAGGGGAAAAGCCGTTCGGGGAGGAAGAGCCGCCCGCGGAGGAAGCACCGCCCGGCGGCAGTGAAAACAAAAACAGCGGAAGCAGCGGAGGCCCTGCCCCTGCGGCTCCCGCGTCCGGTACCGTCTACCCCGTCCTGGCGCAGTTCGGCGCATGGGACGGCGTCCTGGCACAGGGCGGCGTATGGGGCGGCAGCGGCCCGGCCACGGCCAGGATAGACGCCGACCATACGAAGTTCGTCCGTCTGCTCTGCGACGGCGCCGAAGTGGATCCGGCCCATTACACCGTCACGCAGGGAAGCACCGTGGTCACGCTCCAGGAGAGCTACCTGGCCGCCCTCTCTGCGGGGACCCATACCTTTGCCGCCGAGTACACGGACGGCAGGAGCGGGGACATCATGCTTACCATCGGCGGCGGGAGCAGCCCCAAGACCGGCGGGGACGGCGGCCCCTTCCTGCTGGCGGTCGCTGCCCTGCTGGCTTCCCTGGCCCTGTCGGTTCTCCTGGCTGTGCCGGGCACAGGCAGGAGGCGCCCGTAGCCGGGCATGGACACCCGGAAGCGGGGAAAACCATCGACAGGGTCAGCAGCGAGCTGAACCCGCAGCCAGGCGGGGACGCCCGCAGGACGCGTACCGCCTGTGCGGGCGTCGGGCTGCCGTGCGGACACTTACGGGGGACTCACGGGGGATGCGGATGCGGTTCCGCCCCTGCCGGGCAGTAAAGGCCATCCGAGCCATGCCGCCCTAAAAGGCGGCGCATGAGGGAAACAGAGACCGCCCCGCAATAGGGTGCGGGGCGGCGCGGCTCACAGCTCCAGGAACTCTTCGTAGATCCGTATGACTTCTTTCGCCTGCTGTTCCTGCGGCATCTCGCAGAAGATCCGCAGCAGCGGCTCCGTGCCGGAAAACCGTGCGACGACCCAGCCGCCGTTTTCAAAGTAGGCCTTGCAGCCGTCCAGATAAGAGACCCGGCGGATGCCGAACGGCAGATCCGGGAGCCTCCGCTCTTCCGTCAGCAGACGCAGCAGACGCTCTTTCTTTTCCCGGGTGAACTGGTAGTCCTTTTCTTCCATGTGGATGGCGCCGCATTCCGCTACGATCTCCTCATAGATCTTAGAAAGCTTCTTGCCTGTCTTGGCAATCATTTCCACTAGCAAGACGGCGGCATACACGCCGTCTTTTCCTTTGATATGTCCTCGCACCGTCAGGCCGCCGGAGGACTCGCCGCCGATCACGGCGTCTTTTTCCTGCATTTTCGCGGAGATGTGTTTGAAACCCACGGGTACCTCATAGCAGCGTTCGCCGAAGCGCTCCGCCACCCTGTCCAGCATATGGGTGGTAGCGACGTTGCGTACCACGGGGCCTTTCCAGCCTTTGTATTTCACCAGGTAATAATAAAGCAGCACCAGGATATCGTTGGGGTGCAGGAAGCGCCCCTTGTCGTCCACCACGCCGATCCGGTCGGCGTCTCCGTCGGTAGCGAGGCCGATGTCGCAGCCCCCGTCCAGCACACGGTTCTGTAGGCTGCGTAGGGTCAGCGCGGACGGGGAAGGGAGCTTCCCGCCGAAAAGGGTGTCATGCCTTCCATGGATGGTGGACACGTCGCACCGGGCGGTGAGCAGGATGGTCTTTAAGGAGGTCTCGCCCACGCCGTACATGGGATCCAGCGCGATCCGCAGCTGCGCCTGGCGGATGGACTCCATGTCCACCGCGCCGATGATGCTGTCCAGGTACTCGTTGATAGGATAGATCTCCCGGATCAGCCCTTCCTCCACGGCCCGGGCATACTCCATTTCTTCCACCGCCCCTTCCGGCACGGCGGCGATACAGGACTCGATGTCGGCTGTCTGCTCCTCGTCCGCGTCGCGCCCGCCTGCCGTAAACACCTTGATCCCGTTATAGACGGCGGGATTGTGGCTGGCTGTGACCATCATGCCGTAGGGAAGTTCATGTCTCATCACATAGTACATGATCAGAGGCGTGGGGGCGGACTTGTTGACCAGAAGCGCCTGTATGCCCTGCGCCGCAAAGACCTGCGCCGCCCACCGCATGGCTTCTTTGGCAAGGAAACGCCGGTCGTAGCCAAGAACTACGGGGCGATCCGCCACTCCCTCCCGTCTCATTTTGTCACACATAGCTCTTGCCAGTAACTGAATATTCTTTTTGGTAAATTCATCTCCGATGACGGCCCTCCAGCCGCCGGTTCCAAATTGAATCATGTCCGCTCCTATCTGCCCGTTCCTGCGGGCATATCAACATCTGTCTTCGGTGTATACGAAGACAGAAACGGACTGCGCTCCCGTCTGCCTATTTTTACGGGCGCACCAACAGTATGCAGGCGGCCGAACCATCTGTCCGACCGCCCGGAACGTGCCTGGCTTCCTGCTTCCGTATGTCCGCTCCTGCATGGCCGTCCTGGTCGCCCGTCCGCGCGGGTGCGCAGTATTGTCTTCTATGCGTATCATATACACAAAATCGTCGTTTCTGGCTGGGGGCGCGCAGATGTCCGCGCCCCCGTCGGCCCCGTTCCGGCCTTATCCCATGACTGCCCTTACCTCGTGTTCGGTTCCGGCGGGCAGGACGGGGATTCGTTCCACCTCCCTGCCGTCCAGGAAGAGTTTTCGGATCCCCTTCATGACGCTTCCCGGGTTCTCCACATGGATGTCGAACTGTGCGTTCCGGAACCTGCGGCAGACCCGGAACTCTTTCCAGTCCGCCGGGATACAGGGGTCTATGGTCAGGGAGTCGAACTGCGGGCGGATCCCGAGCATATACCTGGTCGCCGCGAAATACGACCACCCCCCGGATCCGGTCATGAACGGATGCCTTGCCCGTCCGTACCGCGCATGATCTCTGCCCGTGATGAACTGGCAGTAGGAATACGGCTCCGCCTCGCGGATCTCGATCCGGTCGTTCTGGAAATAAGGACACAGGGCGTCATAGAATTTCATGGCCCGGTCTCCTCTGCCCAGTTTGCATTCCGCCGCCCATGCCCAGGGGTTTGGGTGGGAGAAGACCGCGCCGTTTTCTTTCAGGCCGGGGTATACCCTGGTCACGAAGCCGATGTCGTCGTCCGGAACCGTGTAGGAAGGAGAGTTGAGCAGCAGCCCGTAAGGGGTGTACAGATACTCGTCTACGCTGTCCATAGCGCGCAGCCCCCTCTCCCGGCCCGCCGCCCCGGACAGAACCGCCCAGGCGTTGGACTCCAGGTGAACCCTTCCCTCCCGGTCTTCCCGTGTGCCGATCCTGCGTCCGTTCCTGGTGATCCCCCGGATATACCAGTCGCCGTCCCACAGCTGGCTTTCGCAGGCTTCCTTTACTTTCCGCGCTACGCGGCCATAGGTTTCTACGTCCCGCGTCTTCCCTAGGAAAGCCGCCAGCTCGAGGAAATTCTGTAGCGCCCAGTAGTGCAGGAAAGATACCATCGCGCTTTCCCCGCCGCCCAGGTTCAGGCAGTCGTTCCAGTCCGCCCGCAGCCCCTTACAGATCCCGTGGCCGCCCACTTCCCGGGCGGAGAAGTCCAGGATCCTTGTCAGGTGTTCGTACACGGTGCCTTCCGGCCCGTCCGCATAGGGTACGACCAAGGAGGCAAGCTCCGCTTCCCCCGTCTCCTTGATGTACTCCACGACGGCTGGCACCAGCCACAGCGCGTCGTCGGAGCAGGCATCTTCCGGCTCATGCACGTAATCATCGGCATTCCGGGTGGGAATCACCGTCGGAGATTTGAACGCCGTTTTTTTCTCCTTCTTCTCAAACCATTCCGGCTCGAACAGATGGAGTCCGTAGCCTTTGCTCACCAGTCCGTTGAGAAGCTGCAGGATCCGTTCCCTGCATTTGGCCGGATTGGAATGGGGGATGGTCATCGCGTCCTGCGCGGTGTCGCGGTACCCCAGGCCGGTTCTCCCCCCCACTTCGATGAATGAGGCGAAGCGGGAGAACATGACGTTTACTTCCGACTGGTACAGGGTCCAGGTGTTGATCATGGCGTCCATGCCTTCGCTAGGCGTCCGGATCTGCAGCTGGGCACATTTCTGCTCCCAGTAAGCTCTCAGCTTTGCGTAGGCCTCATCCACCTGTTCCGGGCGGGCGTATTTCTCGCGGATCCGCTTTCCTTCCTCCCTGCCGCCCTCTCCGAGCAGGAACACCAGCCGGAACGTCTCCCCCGGCTGTAAGGTGGCCTTCTTCTGTAACACGCCGCAGTGGTTGCCGCCTAATTCCGTGGAGGAGGCGCAGACGCCCTCTTCCACCGCTTTCGGATTGCTCTCCGTGCGGTACGGACCCAGGAACCGATCCCGCACACAGTCATACCCGTCCGGCTGTTCGCTGCAAGTAAAATATTGATACCCGAACTGCTCGTAAAACAGATCATGTTCGATGATCCCGTCCTCGTAGGAAGAACCCGCGCAATACAGGCTCATCTGGAAATTCTGGTTATCGATGCTGATCTGGTGGAAAGAGAATTCACAATAACTGAAAATGCTGATATTCCTAGGCTTCCCGTCCTCATTTTTCAGGATCACATCCCACAGCTCCACCGCGTCTCCCAAAGGCACCGCCAAAGTCTGGCTGGCTTTGATCCCGCTGTATTCGCATTCGTATACCGAATAAGACAGGCCGTGGCGGCAGGCGTATCTCGCCTGGTCCAGAGGCTTGGCTGTCGGCTGCCAGGAAACCGTCCAGTAGTCCCCGCTGTCGTCGTCCCGGATGTAGACGTAGTGTCCGGGGCGATCCAGCGGCACCCCGTTAGGGCGGAACCGCGTGATACGGTGGTGTTCCGGGGATCGGTAGAACGCGTAGCCCCCCGCCGTGTGGTTGACCACCACGCACAGATCCTCCACGCCCAGATAGTTCGTCCAGGAGGTCGGCAGATCCACCCGGTCGATCACGTACTCTCGTTTCCCGCTGTCAAAATGTCCGTACTGCATTTCCCGTCTCCTTCCGCTGCGGCCTTTCCCGTGGCCGCGCCGTCTGTCCTCTGTCCGGGTCGAGCCGCATAGTCAGACCCTTCCCGCCGCCTGTCCTGTGCCAAAATGCCCGGGCGCATTCCCGGGTTCCTCCGCCCGGTTCCGGGCGCAAGCTGCGGATATGCCTTCTTAAAAATATTATCTCATAGGATCCCGTGCCGGGACACTGTCTGGTTCTGCGTTTTTTTGGCTCGTTTTGTCCAGGGGGAGAAGGAAGGTCAAAAAAAACGCGAAAACGGATGACAGGGAGGGGAAACCTGTGCTATAGTAAGGACATATCGGCGCGGCAGACAGAGGGGGAACAGGCTGCACGGCAGGGAACAGCAGGAATTATCAGAGACTATGGAAGAGGATCAGGTTTCCCGCAGGAAGGCGCGGCCGTTCCGGATCCGACAGGAGTTTTTCATGATCAGTGCAAACAACGTCACCCTTCGTCTGGGTAAAAAAGCTTTATTTGAAGATGTGAATATTAAATTTACAGAAGGTCACTGCTATGGCATCATCGGCGCCAACGGCGCGGGCAAGTCTACTTTCTTAAAGATCCTGTCCGGCTCTCTGGAAACCACCAGAGGGGAGGTCTTCATCACCCCCGGGCAGCGGCTCTCTGTCCTGGAGCAGGATCATTTTAAGTACGATGCCCATCCGGTGCTTGACACGGTCATCATGGGGAACAAGCGGCTGTTCGAGATCCGCGAGGAAAAGGATGCCATCTACGCCAAGGAGGATTTCACCGACGAGGACGGCATCCGCGCAAGCGTCCTGGAGGGGGAGTTCGCCGAGATGAACGGCTGGGAAGCGGAATCCAGCGCCGCCGCGCTCTTAAACGGCCTGGGTATCGACACGGCTTTCCATACCTGCCGGATGGGACAGCTGGACGGCAGCCTGAAAGTCAAGGTGCTTCTTGCCAAAGCGCTGTTCGGGAACCCGGACATCCTGCTTCTGGATGAGCCGACCAACCATCTGGACCTAGACGCTATCGCCTGGTTTGAGGACTTCCTGATGGACTTTGAAAACACGGTCATCGTCGTTTCCCATGACCGCTATTTCCTGAATAAAGTCTGTACGCACATCGCGGACATCGACTACGGCAAGATTCAGCTTTATGCCGGGAATTATGATTTCTGGTATGAGTCCAGCCAGCTTCTGGTGAAGCAGATGAAAGAAGCCAACCGGAAAAAAGAAGAGAAGATCAAGGAACTCCAGGAATTTATCTCCCGCTTTTCGGCGAACGCTTCTAAGTCCAAACAGGCCACTTCCCGTAAACGCGCCCTGGAAAAGATCGAACTGGACGACATCCGCCCTTCCAGCCGTAAATATCCATACATTGATTTCCGCCCTGACCGGGAGATCGGCAACGAGGTGCTTCTGGTGGAGCATTGTTCCAAGTCCATAGACGGGGAGAAAGTCCTGGATGATGTTTCCTTCCTTGTGAACCGCACCGACAAGATTGCTTTTGTCGGCGGCAACGAGCTTGCCAAGACGGTTCTGTTCCAGATCCTGGCCGGTGAACTGGAGCCTGACGAAGGAAGCTGCAGATGGGGGATCACGATCTCGCAGGCCTATTTTCCCAAGGACAGCACCCGGGAGTTTGACAGCGACCTGACCATCGCCGACTGGCTCACCGGCTATTCCCCCGTGAAAGACGTCACTTATGTCCGAGGCTTCTTGGGGCGTATGCTGTTTGCGGGCGAAGACGGCATGAAGAGGCTCCGGGTTCTCTCCGGCGGGGAAAGAGTCCGCTGTCTGCTGTCCAAGATGATGGTCAGCGGCGCCAACTGTCTCATCCTGGACGAGCCGACCAACCATCTGGACATGGAGTCCATCACGGCGCTGAACAACGGACTGATCAAATTCCCCGGCGTGGTGCTGTTCTCCTGCCACGACCACCAGTTCGTCCAGACTACGGCCAACCGGATCATCGAGATCCTGCCGGACGGTTCCTTGATAGACAAAATCACCACTTACGACGAATACCTTGCGAGCGACGAACAGGCGCGTAAGCGTACCGTGTTCACCGCACATCAGGAAGACGACGACTGAGGCGCCGAAGCACCTTTTTGCTCCCGTTGGAATATAGTGAAGGAACGGATTCATGATATGGAGCAACCCGGCCATGTACCCCTTCTCTTCCCTCTTTCCCGCGCAGCTTCTTTCGTCCGTCCTGTTCGGCCTTTCCGCCAGTCTGGATACCCTGATCATGGGAATCGGCTATGGAATCAAAAAAGTCCGCGTTTCCTTTCCGCAGAACCTCGTGATCAGCGCCATCGCTTTGGCGGGAACCATCCTGTCGGTCGCTCTCGGCGGCAGGGCCGTTCCCCTGCTTGGATCCGGGGCGGCAAAGCTGGCGGGAAGTTTCCTGCTGTTTCTGATGGGCGGTTACTATCTACACAAATTCATACAGCTGAATCTGAAAAAATGGGTTTTGTTGTATAAAAATGGGAGGTTTTCCCAAAATTGCGAAGATGCCGTGTGCCAAGTCGCGCATGACTGTTCCACTTGCGCGCAGGCTGTTACCGTCCGACTGCCTTTGCCGAATCCTAACCAAAAGTGTCCTCCGGATTCCGGAGAAAGGACACAGACCGCCGAAAGGGGTTCGTTCCACACTTTGACCATGAAAGAGAGCGCCTTTTTGGGCGTCGGCCTTTCCGTGAACAACATGGGGATCGGGATCGGCGCCAGCATAGCCGGGCTGCACCTCTGGCTCGGGGCTGCAGCGGCTTTCCTGCTGTCCGTCTGCTTCCTGCTGGTCGGGAACCGGATCGGCAAGGCAAAAGCGTTCCGGATCGCGGATCAATATGGCGACGTCCTGTCCGGGATCCTGCTGATTGCCTTAGGAATCCATGAACTGCTATAAATACGGCTTCCTGTCTATACGCCGCCTCACTGCCGGCGGAGCCAGCCGCGCCCGCTTCCGATCCGCGCTTTATTCCCCATAGCCGCAGACTGCTTCGCCGCTGACGGAATCAAGCCAGAGCGTAAGTCCCCGCGGTTCGGTCACATGGAACATGCCCTCCAGTTCCGGGCTTTCCGGAACGATCCGGGAGAAGAGGTTCGGCAGGGCGCGGAAGAAATCCGGAGCGTAGCGGAGGGTCTTTTCATTGTTCCAGATGGCCCCGTACACGATCTCCGCCTCTACCAGATCCTGGAACATATGGCTCCCGTAGCTAAGATCCGGCAGATAGCCGGCCCGGTTGTCGGAGATTTCGCAGATGCCGCAGAAGCCGGATATTTCCGCGAATCGCACCGGAATGCCCAGCTCCGGGGAAGAAGTTCCGATACGCCCCGGCGCCATCAGAAGCACTTGTTTGCCGGATTCCTTATAGCGGCGGCTGATCCCGCCCACCGCTTGGGCGACTCTGGGCTTTAAGCTGTGCGGATACTCATAGTAGGCCTTGGGATCCACCTGCACCACGACGTCTATCGGGCGTTTGCCGGAGGAACCCATGGAGGAATCCTTTGTCCGGAAGAAAATATCCTTTTCCGGGAGCGCGGGGATCTCCAGTCTTCCCTGATGGCCTCCGGTGTACAGAGGGCGGCACTGCAGCAGGTTGATGACAAAATCCCCCTGTTCGTCCAGATTGAGCGTATATTCAATGTCCACCGGATTCCCGTAGACGGCTTCCAAGGTTTTCAGAATCGACTGTATCAGCCCGGTAAAGGCCTGATTTTCCAGAAGCTTCTGGCAGCTGACGAACCAGACTTCCGTGAAGCGTCCTCTCTGCCGCAGGATGTTTTCGGCTTCGCAGTCATGCTCCAGCACCATCTTTTGATACCAGCGGGGCAGCAGAGGAAGGAGGTCTTCCAGGCTGATCGTGCGCAGGGTGTTGCTCTCTTCGTCCAGTACGTCGATCTTCCTCTGGGAAAAACGGTGCTTCTGCGCCGTGGTGGTCAGCATCGTGGCGTCAGGGCGATCTAGGTTCACCAGACGCGGGTAATCGTTTTCCGTGCGGTCTACCGCGCGTGTTCCCAGGCCGATCACGATCCTCAGCATTCCCGCCGCCGGATCCATATCCGGCCGCCATTTATACGCGCTGTGGCTGTAGCCGACGCCGGCCACAGCCGGCATGAAATACTTCCCGAAATACGTGCCGGAAACACGCTGCACCAGAACGGCCATCTGTTCATCTTTCTTTTGAAGCCCTCTGCGCTGACGGTATTCCAGAGCGGACACATCCATGATACTGGCGTAGACCTCGCGCACCGCCTGTTCAAAGCTGAGCAGGCGTTCCTCGGGAGTTCCCTGGTTGACGCAGAAGACCGATTCGTATTTTCCGGCAAACGCGTTGCCGAAACCGTCCTCCAGAAAACTGGAAGAACGCACGATGATAGGGCTTTGCCCGAAATGCTGCAACAGGGAGCGGAACTGTTCCCGCACCTGTGAAGGGAAGCTTCCGGACAAAAGAGCGGACTTCAGCTGCTGGGAGCAGGAGAAATAGCCCTCTTCCGTCCGCTGTGCCACCCGGATGTTCCAGCAGTTGTTTTCCACGATGTAAGTATAAAACACATCGGACGCGATATAAAAGGAGTCGTGGATTTCACGGTGTCTGGCCGCGTATTCCGGGAGCCGCTTGTCAATAATCTTGCGGGCAAGAAGCATTCCGCAGGCTTTGCCGCCGATGGCGCCGCTTCCGATCATCCGGTCGCGGAGGGCGAAATAGTCGCCGGGGGTGAAGAACTGCTTGAGCAGTTCCTGCATACGCCGGTCTTTGGTCATCGTGCTTTCGAGGATCAGATTCTCGGTTTCCTCGCTGAAATTCCCCTTGCTGTTTTCCAGCTTCGCGGCGGTAAAAAATCTGTCATGACTGTCATAATTCTGATCCTGATCGGAAGCGGAAGTCTCTTCCAGAAGCTGATAGTAGCGGCTCATGGCAACGCCGCCTTCTAGCGGCTTGAACTCAAAAAGACGGTTTTCCCTGCGTCTGCCGCTGTGGGGGAGGAACATGCGGTTGGAATAGCGGTTCCACACTTTCAGGGGATGGAGGTAAATGGCGTCTGCGGTAGAATGAATATCCAGTAACAGCTGCGTGGTATCCCGGATTTTGGCGACGGCGTCAAAAGAATGTTTTCCCCGCAGCAGAGGGAAGTAGGCGACCGTGTCCAGTTGGAACAGATAAGGACAGGTCACGCGGAAAAAATTCCCCATCATCATGTCCGTATACCAGGCGGACTGCAAGTCGGACAGGCAGTCGAAGACATAGAAAGCGTCCCTGCCCTCTTCCCGGATCCGTTGATAGATCGCCACGGTGAAAGCCTCGAAGCCAAGATCCGGATCGAACTGATGGATTTTCAGCCACGGCGCGGGAGGAAGCAGGGGCTTATGTTGCGCGAACCGGATATAGTTGAGACTGCGTCCGTCGGTCACTGCCTGCCGCACAAAGGGTTCCACGAAGAACCGAAATTCTTCCAGCTCCGACACTTGCCAGACGACGTTATCACCCATACGGATGGAGTCCAGCGCGATGTCCAGACTGGTGTTTCCGCTTGAAATCTTATCAAATGCCCCCATGGCTCTGCCATCCTTCCCCGTTCTGAACGCCTTCTCTTTCCGGTCTTTCGGAACGCTTCTGATCCTGTCTGTAAAGGTCTCTTCCTTTATCCTTCCTCTGCAAAGGTTTGTCGCATGATCTTCCGGAAAACTTCTTGCCGCATTTACAAAGGCTTCTTATATAATGTAAGCTGTATGCGGTCTTCGTCCAGGCGGATGTCCGCTCTGTCGATCATCATGCCGATCAGCAGAAGCTGGCTGGATTCGCCGGGATCGCCGGAACCGGCAAGTTCCCAGTAGATGTCCTCGATGCCGTCGTTTTTTACGCCGTTCAGGTATTTGTCCAGGTTGCGCAGCTCGGCCTTACAGTCCGGCTGAAAGTTGGCATGAAAGGTAATGACCGTCTCGGCCTTTTTTCTGTCAATATCGGAGCGGATATGATCCGCGCCGACCGCAAAGAAGTACAGCGTCAGTTCCTCGACGATCTTCGTCAGTTTTCTTTCTTCGTGCGTCATATGGATTTCCCTTCTTTTTTTCTTGGTTTTCGGGCTTCAAAATGTTTCATGAAGCTTTCCAGACAGGGGATCATAATAATCGCCACCCATCCGGCGCTGAAACCGTTGTTGTATAAATTCAGCCCGCCATAGAGTTCGGCGGTACATAGGGCGACGGCGGCATGGAGCATTCCGGCGGAGGCTCCCGCCAGCTTCCCGAACTGCCCGGCGACGGGGGCCAGGCTTGCGGAAAAAACGGCGGCAAGCTGGATCCCCGGGGTAGACGGCGCAAAACTGCCGACCAGGGAAATGAGGAACACCCCCGCCATGACCGGAAGATAATTCCTCAGATGCGCGCCAAACGCTCCGTAACCGAACACGGTAAAGATCGCGCCGATCACGGGACCGGAAAAATCGCCTTGGATCAGCAGGATATAGGCGACACAGGTCAGCCCGACAAGCCCCATGTTCATCAGCGCGGCGCCCGTGCCGTCCATCAGCACGAAATCCGCGACCGCCCGTCCGGGATGCCGCATGATTTCCCGGATCGCTCCCTTTTTCCCCTGATTGACGAGCAGGCCGAAAAGGAACGTGGAGGAAAAGTAGAAAATCAGCCCGCCTACGATCCAGACCGGACGCCCCTCCTGCCAGAGGAAGGCGGAGCTGCTTTCCATCCCGAAGAATTTCAGCACACAGACCATGAGAAAAGCGAAAATGCCCCCGGCGAAGCCTATGTTGGACAGACTGTATCCCATATGCATGGAAGCGGTGTGCATGGACATGGGAGGCAGGATGAAGCCGGTGAAGACGCCGATTGCAAGGGCCAGCGGCAGATTCACGGCGGAGGGAAACGGAAGTATGTAAACCATTTCCGTGACGAGGGGAGCCAGACAGGTGCCATACAGGGCGGTATAGACATACCGCCTGAAGCTTGCCTTATGGAATTTCGCGTATAAAAACGTGCCGAGCAGGATCGGCAGGATATTCAGAGGATTCTTTCCCCAGAGGGCATACCCGGCGCTGATGAACAGGGCGGACATGGTGATCCCGGTAAAAGGAAGATTCTGGGAAACCACAAGGAACACCGCTATGCCTAAGACCAGAGCGGCATTCAGAAAGGCGGCGCCGTGACCCGCTAAGGCAAAGTAGTCGGTGATCAAGGCATCCCGGGAAAGCACGATGGTCAGCATTCCCTGCGCGATCGCGGGCGGGCGGGCGCGCAGGGAAGCCGCCAGCAGCAACAGGACGAGGGAATAGACGCTGAAAATCAGCAGTTCTTTGCCGGAGATCCGTTCCAGCCACCTTTTGACCATGGTCATGACCATCCTTTCCTGTTTCCGGCGGAAACGCCGAGGAAGAAAGCCCGCAGAGCTATCCTGATATTGCTATGATACCCGTTTTTCCGCCGTCCGGTCAAGAGAATCCCGGAAAGTTTTATGGGAATCTATACCATTTCCTATAGACGGTATAAATTTTCTCAAATGGTGTAAAAATAGAGTAAACCTTTTGAAATCCCCTCCGGGAAACAAGGGAAAAGGAAAGAAGCTTAGAATTTAGAATTAGTTTATAAAATGTTCAGAAAATATTAGCACTCACCTCTTGACAGTGCTAACAAAAATGATATAATAGAACCAGAAAGCGGTAAACAACAAGAAAAACCGGTAAGGCAAACAGAAACCCGTACACCGGCACAAACCAATTCAAGGAGGGAAAAAGGATGATGCTGACGAGAAGAAACCACAATAATTACAACTTATGGGATGAGTTCTTTAACGACCCGTTTTTCAGGAACCCGTTCAGCAACGAGAAGTCTTCGTTCATGCAGACGGACATTCTGGAAAAAGAGGATCAGTACCAGCTCAACATCGAGCTGCCCGGCTTCCGGAAAGAAGACATCCACGCGGAGCTGAAAGACGGCTACCTGACCATTCTGGCCGAAAGAAACGAGAACAAGGAAGACAAGGACGAAAAAGGGAACTATATCCGCCGGGAGCGGTTCAGCGGCTCCTGCAAGAGAAGCTTCTATGTCGGCGAACAGATCCGCCAGGAGGACATAGGCGCCAACTTTAAGGATGGGATCCTTGCCTTGAGCGTACCAAAAGCACAGCCGAAATCTATCGAGGAAAAGGCGAAGTACATTCCGATCGAATGACGGAAAGTGCCAGCCAGAAAGAAAGCAACTGCCGGTTATGGCCGGGGGTTGCTTTCTTTGTGTGCGTGATAAAAAGCGTGTCCTATAAAAATATATATAAAATAATAAAATATACCTTGACAGATGAGGTATTACGAGATACTATATATCTAAAGGCGACAAGTATACTGAAAGGAGGAACATAGGATGTCGATTGCATCCGATTTGCTGCGAGGGCACACCGAGACCATTATTTTGACCAGTCTGCTGAAACATGACAGCTACGGCTATCAGATCAACAAAGAGGTCATGAAGAAGACGGGAAGCAGATATGAGCTGAAAGAAGCCACGCTGTATTCCGCTTTCCACAGGCTGGAGCAGGCGGGCCATATCACGGCCTACTGGGGAGATGAAAACAGCGGGGCGAGACGGAAATATTACAGGATCACCGCAAGCGGACGGGAAGCGCGCCTGGCCAACAAGAAAGAATGGGAAGAGGCCAAAGAAATCATTGATCAGCTGCTGGATTAGTACGTCCGCTGAAGATGCTTTACAGATCAAAGCGGACAGATGGGAGAAGAGATGAATCAGAAAATCAGAGAGCATATGAACGGTCTGTTCCAGGAAGCGCCTAAGACGAAAAAGGCACTGGAGCTGAAAGAAGAGATGATTGCCAACGCGGAGGAGAAATTCAGCGACTTGCTCGCGGAGGGGTACCAGGAGGAAGACGCGTTTGCCGTTGTGGCCAACTCCATCGGCAACGTGGAGGAGCTGTTCCGGGAGCTGGAAAAAGAAGAAGAGTCAGCTGCGGCCTTGTCGGCGTGGGGGCTGGAAACGCGGAAGAAGAAAGCGAAATATACCTCTGTCGCGGTAGGGCTGTATATGTGCGCGGTCGCGGTCTGGTTTGGCTGCGTGATTTTTTCGGAATATTGGGGCCTGGAGAGTTTAGCCTCCTTCGGCTTCTTGATAGGGCTGCTCCTGTGTATCGCGCCGACGATGCTGCTGACCTATGTATCCGGGCTGACCTCGAAATACGATAAAAAGGAAGACAGCATGGTGGAAGAATACAAAGAATGGAGAAACGAGAAGGCGCAGAGCAAGGAAATACGCAAAGCCGTCAGCAGTGTCATCTGGACGCTGGCCCTGATCGGCTATTTCGTGATCAGTTTCGCGACCATGGCCTGGTACGCGACCTGGATCATCTTCCTGATCGCCGCGTGTGCGGAAGCCGTCATAAGTCTGGTCAGCAGTTTGAAAAAGTAGCATAGCAGCCGCTTCGCGGAGAGAGGAATAGGAGAATGAAGCCATTCAGAATGGTATTGGTTGTGATTTTAGCGGGACTTATCCTTTTGCTGAGCATTGTTTTGTTCGGGGCGGTCAGCGGGCGGGAGACGGTCTTCGATAAGTATTTCGGCGGTTTCGGGGCAGGCGGTTTCGGCTCCGCCGCCTTGCAGAACCGCGTCGCTATCGACGCGGCGGATGTGAAGAAACTGGTCATAGACTACGACGGATCCGCCTGTGACGTGGTATTCCTCCCGACGGACGAGAAGCAAATCATCGTGGAAGAATACCTGAACAGGACCATGAAGAAAAACCAGACGGCAAAAGTGGAGAAGAGCGGCGACAGGCTGACGGTTACACAGCGGTATTTCAAAAAGCCAATTTTCTGGTTTGGCTTCGGGTATTTCACCGGGTACGTCAAGGTGTATCTTCCGGCGGAGGTCTTTGCGTCTTTAGAGGAACTGGAGTGCGTTGCCGTCAGCGGCGACATAGAACTGACTGCCTTGGAAGGGCCGTCGGCCGGGCGGCTGAACAAGACCGAGCTGTCCACCGTCAGCGGCGACATCCGCATGGGTTTTCTGGAGAGCGGGCAGATTTCCCTTTCCACCACCAGCGGCAATGTGGAAGCGCCGGAACTTCTGGGGGAGGTAAGAGCCAACACCGTGAGCGGCAAAGTGGAACTGGGCGCCGTCGTCGGCAAGGTGGCTGCCGGTACCGTGAGCGGCGCTCTTTCTATCCGGTCGCTTGACGGAGAGGGGCATCTGTCTGCCGTCAGCGGCGATGTCAGCGTCAGGTCGGCGAAGCTGACGGGCGATCTGAACGCGGAGACCACCAGCGGCGACGTGGAGATCGGGCTTGTGGCGGACGGCAGCTTCCGGTTCGTGGGCGGCACGGTCAGCGGGAGCATTGATACGGCTACGGCTTATGACGGATGGATCCGGTACGGCAAAAGCGGGAAGTCCGCAGAGGGGGATGTGGGGGAAAATCCTCAGTATCAGGTAAAAATCAATACGGTCAGCGGAAATATTAAAGTGAAGTAAAAGGAAAAGCATTTCATTGACAGAAGCTTCCTTTCTGTGTTATCCTAAAGTTAAGAATAGTGATGAAGAAGCGGTAACGGATACCTGGCTCGTCTTCTGGGAACCCTAGAGGATGGGCCATTTCCTTCACACTTGCGCAGAAAGGAGTACCGGACATGGAGCAGAAGAAATATTACCTCACGACGGCGATCGCCTATACCTCCGGCAAGCCGCACATCGGCAATCATTATGAGATCATCCTGGCCGACAGCATTGCCCGCTTCAAGAGGAAGCAGGGCTATGAGGTCTTTTTTCAGACCGGCACGGACGAACACGGACAGAAGGTCGAGCTGAAAGCCCAGGAAGCGGGCGTCACGCCGAAAGAGTTTGTGGACGCCACGGCGCGTGTGGTACAGGGGCTTTGCGATATGCTGAATACTTCCTACGATAAATTTATCCGCACCACCGACCCGGAGCATGAGAAACAAGTACAGAAAATTTTCAAGCGCCTTTACCGGCAAGGCGATATTTATAAGGGTTCTTATGAGGGGCTGTACTGTTCCCCCTGTGAATCTTTCTGGACGCAGACCCAGCTGGTGGCCGGAAAATGCCCTGACTGTGGCCGGGAAGTCAAGCCGGCCAAGGAAGAAGCTTATTTTTTCCGTATGAGCAAATATGCGGACAGGCTGATTGCCCATATCCAGGAACATCCGGAGTTTATCCGGCCCGTCTCCCGCAAGCATGAAATGCTGAACAACTTTTTGCTTCCGGGCCTACAGGATCTGTGCGTATCCAGGACTTCTTTCCGCTGGGGGATCCCTGTGGACTTCGACGAGAAGCATGTGGTCTACGTCTGGCTGGACGCCCTGACCAACTACATCACCGGGATCGGCTACGATGCGGAGGGCGGCGGCAGCGAGCAGTACCGGAAGCTATGGCCTGCGGATCTGCACCTGATCGGAAAGGACATCATCCGCTTCCATACGATATACTGGCCCATTTTCCTGATGGCGCTGGGCGAGCCGCTGCCAAAGCAGATTTTCGGCCATCCTTGGCTGCTCCAAGGGGAGGGCAAGATGAGCAAATCCAAGGGCAATGTCCTCTACGCGGACGAACTGGCGGAATGCTTCGGCGTGGATGCGGTGCGTTATTTTGTCCTGCATGAAATGCCCTATGACAACGACGGAACGATTACTTGGGAACTGATGGTGGAAAGGCTGAACTCCGACCTTGCCAACACGCTCGGCAATCTGGTGAACCGCACCGTTTCCATGAGCAACAAATATTTCGGCGGCGTGGTGTCCTATGGGGAAGGAACACCGCTTACGGAGCAGGAACGCGCTTTTGACGAAGACTTAAAAAGGACGGCGCTGGAGCTTTATCCCAAAGCGGCGGCTAAAATGGAGGAACTCCGGGTAGCGGACGCTCTGACGGAGATCTTCGGCCTGTTCAAGCGGTGCAACAAATATATCGACGAAACCCAGCCTTGGCTTCTGGCAAAAGACGAAGCGAAGAAGGGCAGGCTTGCCCTCGTGCTTTACAACCTGACGGAGGGGATCCTCATCGGCGCGTCCGTGCTGCAGCCGTTCATGCCGGATACGGCGAAGCGCGTGGCGGGGCAGCTGAACGCCGCTCTGCGGGGGTTTGAGGAACTGGAAAGCTTCGGCCTGTATCCCCAAGGGGGCAGGGTGACGGAGAAGCCGGAGATTCTCTTTGCGCGGCTGGATATCAAGGATCTTTCTGCGCGGCTGGAACAAGAGAAATAGCTACTGCTTTGCAAGGACGGCTCCATAGCGGCTTGTGTGCATAGCGCTCCATTTAGCTGTCCTTGGGGAATGCAGTATGCGCAGCCTGGCGTAAGCCGGTCTCTTGATTTTGTGCAAAATACCGCACATGCCCATACATGGGTACCTTACTTAGATGGATGTTCCTGCCGAGCGGCGGCGGGAACATCCATCCGCACAAAATTTACCCCCAGCTGATCTTGTCAGAAAGGCGGATATTTGTTATGATGATATCAAGAGGAAAAGAGGGACATCATGAAGGCGGAGCAGCATTTGATGAGGAGGTTTTTGAAAGCGGCGTTTCCTTATGAAATCAGATGGGCGAAAGAACAGGAGTGGGAGCCTACGATGCGGCTGGTCTGGAAGACCTTCCTGAAATTCGAGGGCGAGGATTATCTGGAAGAGGGAATCCGCAACTTCTATGAATTCATTACGGACAAGAAGCTTCGTGAGTCTTTTGTAGCTGGAAATTACCAGATGTTAGTAGCATTGGACGGCGGCAGGATCATCGGGATGGCCTCCGTCCGGAGCGGAAACCATTTATCCCTTTTGTTCGTGGATGAAACTTATCACAAGAAGGGCGTCGGGAGGGAGCTGATGAAAAAGCTGTGCCTGTATCTGAAAGAGGAAGCGGGAGAGCGTTATATTTCCTTGAAAGCGACTCCGTATGCGGTAAATTTCTACCGTAAGCTGGGCTTTCACGAAATCGGCCCGGAAGAGGAATTTTCGGGGATCCGCGTGACCGCCATGGAGAAATTCTTTTAAGACAGGGCGGGCCTGCGGTTCCGGAAGGGACGATAGCTCCAAAGCGGCGGACGGTCGGGATCCGGCCAGAAAGGAAGGGGTTCCATGAAGTTTTTTGATTTAGACAGTCCTGTCATGCAGGTGCTGGGCAAGGTGGCGGATATGCTGCTTCTGAATGTCCTGGCTCTGGTCTGCTGTATCCCGCTCGTCACTATAGGAGCGTCGCTGACGGCTCTCCACAGTGTGTCTCTGAAAATGGCGCGCAATGAAGAGTGCTATATAACGAGGGGCTTTTTCAAAGCGTTCAAAGAGAACTTCCGTCAGTCCACGCTGATATGGCTGCTGCTGCTGGGGGTCATTCTGATCATCGCCGGTGATTTTTATATCATACGTTCTTCCGGTCTGGAGATCAACCAGGTGATTCAGATCATCATCATGATCGTCTCGGTATTTGTGGCGTTTACTTCCATTTTCCTGTTTCCGGTACAGGCAAGATTCCACAACACCATCTTCCGGACGATCAAGAACGCGTTTGTGATGAGTATCCTACAGTTTCCCAAGACCATCCTGATGATCCTCCTGAATCTGGCTCCGGCGGCCCTGCTGGTCTTCGTGCCGGAAATGACGCCGCTGGTCTTTCTGTTCGGGCTGTCCGTTCCGGCATTCCTGTCCGCCATGCTTTATAACAAATTCTTCAAAAGGCTGGAAAATCAGGTTCTGGAAGCCGACGGAGAAAATGCCCAAGACGCTTCGGCGGAGGACGAGAGGATCTTTCGGGACGAGCTGGATCAGGCACTAGCGGAAAAATGACAGCCCAAAAATTTCAGCGGATGGTCGAAAACGGCAGGAAAGGGGTGCAGATTCTTTGCAGACAGAGGTGGCGCTATGGGGGGGAAAAATGTCCGGACGATCACGATCACGTGGATCCTTCCGCTGATTCTTCTGTTTGTTACTGCCGTGATCATGCTGCTGCGCTATTCGGCGGTCAGCAGGGAGAATGCAAGACGGCAGATAGAACGGGAACATATCGCGCAGGCGGAGGACTACAGCCTGTATTTTGAGGAAATCATGAAAGCGGCGCTGAAGATCCAGACCGGCATGGCTGGCATGGCTTCCGATCTAGGAGAAAACCAGACGTCCGTCCTGGAGTCGATGGTGGAGAATCTTTCTCAGAGCGGCGAGTTCTATCTGGCCGCTTATTGCAAAGCGGACGGAACCGCCATGATCAGTGGCCAGCGTAAACAGAACCTGTCGGAACTGCCCTATTTTGATAAGCTACAGCAGGACAAGCAGGGATATTTTTTTGTCGCGGACGACGGGATCACAGGCGAAAGCGCCTTGGTGTCGGCCTGTCCCGTGGAAGGAAGCGCCGGGGGCAGCCTGGTCGTCTATTATAGTCCCAAGAAGATCAAAGAGCTTATGAACAAGATGGGTTATGATCTGAACACGGCGTATTTCCTGACCGATACGGAAGGAACCGTGTTCGGCGCCTACGGCGCGGCGGACAGTACGCAGCTGGCGGATTATGACACGCTCTGGAACGGGTGGGAAGGCTACATGACGGACGGCATTACGGCGGAGATGATCCAACTGCGTCTCAAGAACCGGATGTCGGGAATGTTTTATATCAAATCGGTGGAGTCGTTCAAAATGATCTGCTATGCCCCCGTAAGGATCGCGGATTGGTATTGGGTCATGTCGGTGAACGAAAGCTATGTTCAAAATCAAATAAACAGACAGCTGAAAGCTGCCCAGGACATATTGTGGCGGCTGTTTGTCGCGGTGTTTGTCTTCCTGGTGTGGGCAGGGGTACTGAACATCATCATGAAAGTGAACGGAAGCCGGCGTAATAGGGACTTACAGGAGAAAGCGGATTCGGATCTTCTGACGGGGCTGAACAATAAGGTGGCCACGGAGCGCAAGATCCGGGAGTATCTCCAGGAGAATCCAGGCAGCCAGTCGATCCTTTTCGTGCTGGATATTGACAACTTCAAGAAGATCAACGATACGATGGGTCACGCGTTTGGGGATGAAGTCCTGCGCACCCTCGGCCATCGGCTGAAAGTGGAATTCCGCATGTCGGACATCATAGGGCGGACAGGCGGGGATGAGTTCATGATCCTCATGAAAAACATCTTAGATGAGAACATTCTGACGCAGGGGAAGAAGGTGGAAAACTTCTTCCGGAATTTCAAGGTGGGCGAACACGTCAAGTATGTCGCCACCGCAAGTATCGGCGGAGCGGTTTTCCCGCGGGACGCAAAAGACTTTGAATCCTTGTATCAGGCGGCTGACCGGGCGCTGTACACCGCCAAGAAGCGCGGCAAGAACCAGCTGGCATTCTGTCATGAGCCGGAGGAAGGCGCGTAGGGAGCTTCCGGAAAAGAGCCGGAGGGGACGGAACAGGATGGCAGAAAAGAAGCGGTCTGCGCCTGAATGCTTACATTTTGTATAAAATATCCAAGCCGGAAAAGACTTTTTGTTCAAAATGACAATACATTGCAAAAGCAAGATAGATTTTGAACAATTCCAACAATCTTACCTAAGATCTTTGTGAAACAATGGTATGGCGCGGAGAAGCGGTTTTC
>JAISOV010000043.1 GCA_031275405.1 Clostridium sp.
CCGGAGACGCTTCCTATTCTTCTGACCCTATGCCCGTCCGGCTGCTTCCTGCCGCCCGTTTATTTCCGATAGTTCACGACCGCGCCGAAGTCCGGCTTCAGAGACGCGCCGCCTACCAGGCCGCCGTCAATGTCCGGCTGCGTGAACAGTTCCGCCGCGTTTCCCGCAGACACGGAGCCGCCGTACTGGATACGGACCGCCTGTGCCGCCGCTCCGCCATATAATTCACGGATACATTCCCGGATCGCCTTGCATACCTCCTGCGCCTGCCCGGTGGTGGCCACTTTTCCGGTGCCGATGGCCCAGACCGGCTCGTAAGCGATCACCGCTTCCGCCGCCTGAGCGGCGGTGACCCCCAGGAAAGCGATCTTGACCTGCTGGCGCACAAAGTCGATCGTCACGCCCTGCTCTCTCTGCGTAAGCGTTTCCCCGCAGCAGATAATGGGGGTAAGCCCATGCTCGAAAGCCTTCCGCACTTTTTTGTTCACGGCCGCGTCCGTTTCCGCGAAATATTCCCGCCTTTCGGAATGCCCGAGGATGACATATTTCACGCCGGCGTCGGTAAGCATGTTCGGGGCGATTTCTCCCGTAAAAGCGCCTTTTTCCTCAAAATACATATTTTCCGCGCCGATCTGGATATTGCTTCCTTTCGCCGCTTCCAGCGCAGGGATGATGTCGATCGCGGGTACGCAGAACACTACGTCCACCTCATCGTTTGCCACCAAAGGTTTTAACGTATTCACCAGTCCTGCCGTCTCGCTGGGAGTCATGTTCATCTTCCAGTTCCCGGCAATGATCTTCTTCCTCGCCATTTCCTCTCCTCCTATTTATCGTTCGCCGCCGCTACGCCGGGCAGTTCCTTGCCTTCCAGAAATTCCAGGGACGCGCCGCCGCCTGTGGAGATGTGGGTCATCTGAGCCCCGAACCCAAGTTGGTTCACTGCCGCCGCCGAATCGCCGCCGCCGATAATGGTGGTCGCGTCTGTTTCCGCCAGCGCCTTGGCCACCGCAATGGTACCCGCCGCCAGAACCGGATTCTCGAACACGCCCATCGGCCCGTTCCAGACTACCGTCTTGGCGGACTTCACCGCTTCCGCATAGATCTGCGCCGTCTTTGGCCCGATGTCCAGGCCTTCTTGATCGCTCGGGATGTTTGCCGAACCCACATAAGCGATTTCGATCGGAGCGTCGATGGGGTCAGGGAAAGAAGCGGCTATGGCCGTATCGACAGGCAGCAGAAGTTTCTTGCCTAAGCTTTCCGCTTTTTTGGCCATTTCCCCGCAATAGTCCACCTTTTCGTTGTCCACCAGGGAATTGCCCACTTCATAGCCCTTCGCTTTCAGGAACGTGAACGCCATGCCGCCGCCGATGATCAGCGTGTCACATTTCTCCAAAAGATTGGAGATGACGTTCAGCTTGTCCGCTACTTTCGCGCCGCCTAAGATCGCGACAAACGGCCTGGTCGGATTCTCCACCGCGTTGCCCAGGAAATCAATTTCTTTCTGCATCAGATAACCCACCGCCGCCGTATCCACCAGCCGCGCCACTCCGACGTTGGAGCAATGCGCCCTGTGCGCGGTGCCGAACGCGTCATCCACAAAGACGTCGCAGAGGGAAGCCAGATCCTTGGAAAAAGCCTCTCCGTTCTTGGTCTCTTCTTTCCGGTAACGAGTGTTTTCCAATAAAATAATATCGCCGTCCTTCATTGCCGCCGCAGCCGCCCTGGCATTCGGACCCACTACCTCCGGATCCGCCGCGAAGACCACTTCCTGCCCGAGAAGCTCCGACAGGCGCGCCGCCACCGGCGCCAGAGACAGCTCCGGCTTCGGCTCTCCCTTGGGCTTGCCCAGATGGGAGCAGAGGATCACTTTCCCGCCGTCCGCGACCAGTTTCCTGATCGTGGGAAGCGCCGCGACCAGACGGTTCTCGTCCGTAATCCTGCCGTCCTTCAACGGCACGTTGAAATCACATCTGCACAGCACGTACAGACCCTTTACCTGAATATCGTCCACTGATTTTTTGTTTAAGCCCATTTTTCCCTCCCTGCGATACGTGTGGTACGCAGCCGCTCATCGGCAGCTCCAAGAAAAAGGCCCGGTCCTTAGACCGGACCCGTATAGGTCTTTTCGGCAACAGCAAGCCGCCGGATGTCATCCTGCATGGATTTCCGCCGGATATTCCGCGGCTGTCCCCGCTTCCGGCGTCTCCGCAGCCAGCCTCCGGTGCTTCCGCGGCTGTCCCCGCTTCCGGCGTCTCCGCGACCAGCCTCCGGTTCCGGTGCTTCCGCGGCTGTCCCCGCTTCCGGCGCCTCCGCAGCCAGCCTCCGCTTCCGGTTCTTCCGTAGCTGTCCCGGTTCCGGATTCCCGGCTCCGGTCAAGCCAGTTCGCTGAAATATTTGATGGTGCGAACCATCTGGCTGGTGTAGCTGTTCTCATTGTCATACCAGGATACTACCTGTACCTGGGTATTGCCGTCTTCCATAGGCGCAACCATGGTCTGCGTCGCGTCGAAGATGGATCCGTAGGTGCTGCCGATGACGTCGGAAGACACGATTTCATCCTCATTGTAAGCAAAAGATTCCGTAGCCGCCGCTTTCATAGCCGCATTGATCTCGTCTTTGGTAACAAGGCCTTTGACGACCGCCACCAAGATCGTGGTCGAACCGGTAGGCGTAGGGATACGCTGTGCGGAACCGATGAGTTTTCCGTTCAGTTCCGGGATAACCAGGCCGATCGCCTTTGCGGCTCCGGTGGAGTTGGGAACGATGTTCAGCGCGCCCGCGCGGCTCCTTCTCAGGTCGCCTTTCCTCTGGGGGCCGTCCAGGATCATCTGGTCGCCGGTATAAGCGTGAACGGTGGTCATGATCCCGCTCTGAATCGGCCTTAAATCATTCAGCGCCTTAGCCATGGGAGCCAGGCAGTTGGTGGTGCAGGAAGCGGCGGAAACGACGGTGTCTTCCGGTTTCAGGATGTCATGGTTGACATTGTATACGACCGTGGGAAGGTCATTCCCCGCCGGGGCGGAAATCACGACCTTACGCGCGCCTGCGGTCACATGGACGGAGGCTTTCTCTTTGGAGGCATAGAAACCGGTACATTCCAGAACCACATCCACGTTCAGCTCGCCCCAAGGAAGCTTGCCCGCGTCCGCTTCTTTATAGATGGTAATGGTCTTGCCGTTTACCGTGATGCTGTCTTCCCCAACGGATACGCTGTCGGCGTATTTGTATTTCCCCTGGGAAGAATCGTATTTTAACAAGTGCGCCAGCATCTTAGGACTCGTTAAATCGTTGATTGCTACTACCTCGTAACCTTCCGCCTCGAACATCTGACGGAACGCCAGGCGGCCGATACGGCCAAAACCATTGATCGCTACTTTTACTGCCATGTTTGTTTCCTCCTAAAATGTTTTATCTCATTTCAACAATGACCGCTCCCGCCGCCTGTCCGCCGAACGCGCCAGCCAGCTTCTTCTGTGCTGAAATCATTGCCAAAATCTTATCAGCACTATCATTCTACCCAATCCCCCCGGAAAATTCAAGCTGTATTTCAAAAAAATCGGCACTCCGAATAAAATTTTACAATTTGTTTAGATTTCGCATGGAAGGATCTTCCCCTCCGGAGCGCTTTCCTCCATTGCCTGACGCACTGTTTCTGACATCATCCGCGCAAGCAGGGCGCCAAGCGTCAGCTCTCCGGTCAGAAGCAGGCCCTTGAAAACAGCAGATCTGAATCTCTGACGTCGCTTCCAGAAGGTACACCTTTTGACAGCGCGGGAAGGAAAGGAAACGGCTTTACAAAAATTCTCATATTGGTTCCAATCAGGAAATATCTTATGCTTTTTCTAGGAAAACCGTTTGTAATCTGTGCGAAATTGTGGTAAAATAAAAAATATGATGCGTATTTTGGCCACTGTCAAAAGGTGTACCTTCTGACAGTAAAGGGTACCCATGTAAACTGTACTGAAACGATACCCTATAAAATGGACACCGACAAAAGGTAATATTGCGTAACGCCCCTGTGATGTGGACAGCGTAAAATTGCTGAATCCTTTTGAAAATTGTCCTTGACAAGGGCTGCACTTTCGCATACGGCCTTCGGCAGCCGC
>JAISOV010000046.1 GCA_031275405.1 Clostridium sp.
GCCGTGACATCCGTATCACAAAGAACGGCTGCCTGACGTTTCTGCTGCGGACTAGCCACGTTTGCGTTGAGTCAGTCAGCCGTCCCTCGTTGGCGGCATTCATTTGGCGCAGAGGTAAGGCAGCCAACCTGATTTGTTGATCAGCCCATGCTGAATATGATAAATCCATTGCTTGGTGAATATGCACTCAATTTGTCAGTGAATGTACTATGCGTGTGAGCCGATACGATAAAATCATTGTTTGCAGCATCATATCCCACAATCAGCAAAGTATGATAGGCGGAACCATTTGGCAGCAGCAACGAGATGGCATCTCCTTGATACCCATAAGTATAGGACGCCTGACCGACAGACGTAAACGTGCTATACGAAACTTTACTCTGCCAGTACGACTTAAACGCGTTGGCGCCTCTGTGCGTGGAGGATACATTCGTGGTGTTGCAGGTATTCCCATATGAATACCAGTTAGCCCAGTCCGCTGCTTTGGCTGCGGAAACGCTGGACGCGCTTACATTGTACGCTTTGCCGCCGGCATGGATACACTGCGATACAAAATTTGCGCAGTCGCCGCCAGATGCGCTCCAGTCGGGGTAGTCAGGATTATAGCTACCGTCTGCATAGTATTGTTCCGCATAACTGACGGCAGCCGTTCTGCTATAGTTGGCGCGAACAGCTGGTTTCACGGAGAAAGCCGGGAAATCCTGGCTGATCAACGCATACGTTGTTTCTTCTATATACCAGTCTACCAGACCCAAGTCCACATCTTCCAGTTCGGCAATTTCTTGGTAATGGTCTTGCAGAAAAGCCAGGTTATATTCCATGTTTTCTTCGTCGGTGGTTTCTCCTAGCTCATTGATCAAGTCAATGATGTAAGCTATTCTCTCCAAGTATCTTTCATAGACGTCGGAGGCTGCCGAACTTGAGACAGACGAAGAAGAAAGGGAATTGCTGAATGACGACGGCGCAAAATATTTTTCACATGTGTCGATAATAAGCTGATCCCGCTCTTCTTCCGACAAAGACCTGCTGCCGAACAGTTCGTCGACTTTATCCTCGGCGAAAGAAATTTCTTCTTGACTTAGTGCGGAACTATCAAATGTAGATAGATCATTCCTAGCAAAAGCGTTGTGTGGCATCACAGGCAATAAAAATACAGCCAATAGCACATAAATAATTCGTTTTTTCATACGGTTCATGCTCTTTTCACGGTGCTGTTACATCATTTAGCATATAATTTATTAATGCGTTTTTATGGTAACATCTCTCGACTGGCTTGTCAACCATTTTTTTCAAAATCTTCTATTTTTTTAGGAAAAATTTCATGTGTCCATACCGGGCATGGAAGGCACCTGTCCCAGCTGTTCTTTGAGGGATCTGCTGATCCTTTTGCGGGTCAGCTCCACCAAGCCGAGGGGCGTCATGTCCACGACAACCGTCTTGGTATGGTCTTTCTGTACCAGGAGTTTCAGCCGCTGTAAAAGCGTTTCTTCCTGCTCCTTCGTCTGCATGTTGATGAAGTCAATGAGGATGATACCGGATAAATTACGCAGACGAAGCTGTAAGGCGACTTCCTGCGCCGCTTCCAGGTTCATGCGCAGGAAAATTTCTCCGGCACCCTTTTTCGCGCCGCCCGTATATTTTCCGGTGTTCACGTCAATGACCGTCAAGGCTTCGGTCGATTCGATCACCAGATAGCCCCCGGATTTGAGCCAGACCCTTGGCGTCAAGGCTTCTTTCAGTTTCGTTTCTACGCTGTAGAGCTTGCCCAAGGAATAATCCGGATCCTGGTAGAGCCGGATCCTTTTATTTTTATCAGAAAGAAAGGGGCTGTTCTGAAAAAAAACGGATAATTCTTGGTAGAGTTCGGGCAGATCGGTCACGATTTCCGAATATTCCGCCTCGTCTGTCTGGTTCAGCACCGCCTGATATGGCTTAGGCGCTTCCCACAGGCAGGTGAAACAGGGACGGTATTGTGCCGTCTGGTACAGCCGCCGCAGTGTCCGGCGTAGTTCCCGGTATTCCGCCAGAAATTCCCCGTTGCCCTCCGGCACCTGATCTCCCGCTTGGGTTCGGACGATCAGGCCGAAGCTGGGCATTTCCATTTCTGGCCGCCCCTGCGATGTCCTGGCGGGAAACGACTGTTCCGGCGGTTCGGTCTGGGAATCCGGGAAGAGCCAGTCCTGCCGGACGTTGCCTGCTTGGTCTGTGATTCCGGCTTCCAGCAGCATCTGGCGCAGCTGCTTTTTCCGGTGTCTGGGAATCTTGGAGGAAATATTTGCTTTGGTTTTTCCCGCCGCCAGGACGACCAGGCGTCCGCTCAAAGAGATTTCGGTGGTGAGCGAGGCCTGTTTGGTCTTCACGGCTTCTCCCGCGATCTGCACGATCAGTTCATCGCCCTCCAGAATCCGCCCGTCATAGCTGCGGTTGAGCAGGAAAGGAGGGGTACGATGCGTATGGGCAAAACCATCCAAGGAGAGAAAGCCAAGTTCCTCTCCCGCGATCTCCACAAAACAGGAGCTGATATTTTTTACCACCTTCTTTACCTTACCGATATAGACGGAGCCGATCCTGCCCGAGGGAGCCGACGTTTCAAAAGCGGAAGCCGCTATGAGACGCTGGTTATGCAGGAGGAGGGAAAGCAATTTCCCTTGGTACCGCGTGAACAGCAGTTTCCCGTCGGAATATTTCTGGAAAGGATGTTCCCGGCAAGAATAAGCGCCGGGATTTTCAGCCGCCGAAGCGGAGTCCACATGAATCCGGGCGTCCGGCGGAATGGAATGGTTGACGTTACGGCTCATATGGTTTTTCTCCCACGATCTCTGTTCCGATGCTGTCCAAAGGGATGAACGCCCGTGTGCTGTGTGCTGCCTGTGCCTCCTGGGGGATCGGTGTCTCACGGATGGCTTGCGCTTGGCGAATGCTCTGAGTTCCATGGACAGTCCCTAGTCCATGGACAGTCCTTACTCCATGGACAGTCCTTACTCCGGCACAGGTCTGCATTTCTTCCAGACAGTCGGTGTAAAGTTCTTCGCGGGTCATCTGTAACGCGTTTTCTTGCAAGGATTCCCCATAGTGTGACACAAAGGCTTCCATCAGCAGAGACGGCTTGATGTGTCCGGCACTGGAAGCGTCTAAAAATAGGGAAATTTCCCCGTTCTCCAGAACCGTCCATTCGAAGATGCCCGGCTTCCCATCGACTTCCCGGCTTCCTTTTTTGGTTTCTTTCAGGATCCAGATCTGTTCCTGACGACAGAACTCGTCCAGTTTCTCCGGATAAGGAAACATCGGTTCCCTGCCCTCCCGGAAAGAAACCGTATATGCGGCGGCCGCCACGCTTGCCATGGCATTCCTGGCGCCGGGGGGCAGTTTTTTCACGGAGGTCACTTCTATGCCTGGAACACTGGCCTCGTTCAGGCGCGCCGCCATATCCCGGCTGTCCGTCACGCTGTGTACCTCTATGTCCAGATATTCCCCGTTGCTCTCCGTCCCTACGCCCAGCGCGGAAGCGAAGGACATGACCGGATGGGGGCTGAAACCGGAAGTAGAAGCAATGTCGATCCCGGCCCGCCGGACTGCTTTCTGGAAAAAACGCATGACGTCCAGATGGCCGAGGAAACGAACCGCCCCGAATTTGCGGAATTTTATGCGTAGTTTCATGGCTTCCTACCGTTCCTTTCCAAGAAATCCTTATCGGAAGCTGCCAGGCAGCCAAACCGGCTTGCTCCGCAGCCGCTGCATTTTTCACGGCAGTTTTCGGTGGTTTCCTCCCGTTTGGATTTCAGCCATTCCCGCCGCAGGAATTCCTTGGTTACGCCGCAGTCGATAAAATCCCAGGGGAACTTCTCGTCCATGCCCCGTTCCCGCGCCGTGTAGAAATCCGCCGACAAGCCGCAGTCCGCGAACGCTTCCAGCCACTTTTCATTCCGAAAATACTCGCTCCAGGAATCATAGAAACAGCCTTTTTCATATGCCTTTAAGAGGACTTTCGACAGCCGTCTGTCGCCCCTTGCCAGCGCGCCCTCCAGGACGCTTGCGTCGGCTTCGTGCCAGCTGTATTTGATGCACTTCTGATTCCGCTGAGCGGCAACGGCTTTCTTGGTCTGGTAGGACTTGTCCAGAAACTCTTCTTTCGTACACTGCCTTGCCCACTGGAACGGGGTAAAGGGCTTCGGCACAAAGAAGGAGGTGCTGGTCACGATCTGCACTCTCTTGCCGATACGTTCTTCCCGGGGAACCTCGTCGTAAAAAACAGCCGCGATCTCATTGGAAAGTTCCGCTATGCCGCGAATATCTTCTTCCGTTTCCGTGGGCAGCCCCAGCATGAAATAAAGCTTGATCCGGTTCCAGCCGCCCCGGAAAGCCAGCGCCGCCCCCTGCAAAATGGCGTCTTCGGTCAGCCCTTTGTTCAGGACATTGCGCAGCCTCTGGCTCCCGGCTTCCGGGGCAAACGTCAGGCTGGACTTGCGCACGTCCTGCACCTTGCTCATCACGTCCAGCGAAAAGGCGTCGATCCGCAGAGACGGCAGAGAGATATTGATCTTCTTTTGCGTACATTCTTCTATCAGGAAATCCAGCAGTTCCGGCAGCTGGCTGTAATCGCTGGAACTCAAGGAGCTTAAGGAAATTTCCTCATGTCCGGTATTTTTGAGTATTTCTAACGCATACTGTTTCAGCGTATCGGCGTCACGTTCCCGGAACGGACGGTATACCTGTCCCGCCTGGCAGAACCGGCACCCCCGGATACAGCCCCGTTGGATTTCCAGAACCACCCGATCCTGAGTGACTTTCAGGAAAGGGACCACCGGCTTCTTCGGATAAGGCGCGCCGGACAGCTCCGTCACGATTTCCTTGACGACCATGGGAGGAATCTGTTCTTCGGTGGGCAAAAAAGAAGCCAGCGTTCCGTCTTCCCGGTACTCGGCCTGATAAAAACGGGGAACATACAGGCCGGGAAGCTGTGCCGCCCGGCGCAGGAACTCCGTCCGTCCGCAGTTCTGCGCCCGACATTCCCGGTAAAGCGTTATGAGGCTCCGGTACTGCGTCTCCCCCTCGCCGATGTAGAAGAGATCAAAAAAGTCGGCAAGAGGCTCCGGATTATAGGTGCAGGGTCCTCCGCCGATGACAATCGGACACTCCTCACCGCGTTCGCGGGCCAGCAGGGGGAGCCGGGCCAGATCCAATATCTGTAAAATATTGGTATAACACATTTCATACTGGATGGTGATACCCAGGAAATCAAAGTCTTTGATGGGATCCTGGGATTCCAGCGCAAAAAGAGGGATGCCTTCCCGGCGCAGGATGGCGTCTAAGTCCACCCACGGGGAATACACCCTCTCGCACCAGACGGCTTCCATGGAATTGAAGCTGTCATAGAGAATCTGGATCCCCAGATGCGACATCCCGATCTCATAAACATCCGGAAAACATAGGGCAAAGCGGACGTCCACTTTCGTTTTCTCCTTGACGACGGCGTTTACTTCGTTGCCGATGTAGCGGGCTGGTTTTTCAATTTTCATTAAAATATCGTCTGATAACGCAAGGCGTGCCATTCCGTTTTCCGAAATCCTTTCTGCGGGAACCATATCCCTTATAGGATCATGTAGGTGTACCCCTTAAGGAACCGTTTCCTCCATAAACTCTAAAGTGCTGACATCCACGTCTTTTTCTAAATAGGTAAAAATGTCGGCGGCGTTCAGCCCCCAAAATTCCTGATCTGTCATATCCAGAATCAGGATTCCGAACAGAAGCGCCAAGGCAACCATCAGGCGGAACCGCAGCGAAGAGAACTGCCCTGTCCGGGAGGCTGTCTCATGTTCCGCCCAGGCGCCGGAGTAAGCCATGCCTGGCTCCTGTTGATAGGAGGCGGCAGTCTGTCCGTACAGGATCCGCTCCCTGTTGACCAGATCATATTGATTCCTATGGTATTGAGAACGAACCTGCTGTATCAGCTGGAGCTTTTTGTCAACCGTAATATCGCTCATCCGTCTTTCCTGGAACTAGAATGCTGTTCCGCAGCCATTTTTCTCTTTACCATAAAATATGCGGTGGACAAAAAGATAGAACTAACGGTGGGCCAGTTCCGCAGTAATCTCATCCCAAGTGATTTCCTTCTCCGCCATCAGCACCATCAGATGGTACAGGAAATCGCCGATTTCATATTTGATCTCGTTCGGGTTAGCGTTCTTGGCCGCGATGACGATTTCCGTGGCTTCTTCCCCGAGCTTCTTTAAGATTTTATCCAAGCCCTTGTCAAACAGATAATTGGTGTAGGAACCTTCTTTCGGGTGCCGCTTCCGGTCCTGGATCACAGCGGATACCTTTTCAAAGATCATCAAGGGATCTGCGCTTCCCGGGGTTTCTTTTTTTACGATTTCATGGAAAAAACAGCTTCTGGAGCCGGTATGGCAGGCGGCCCCCACCTGTGAAACCCTGGCTAAGATGGTGTCCATGTCACAGTCGGCGGTGAGCGACCTCACATACTGAAAATGACCGCTGGTGGCTCCCTTGAGCCACAGTTCCTGGCGGCTCCTGCTGTAATAAGTCATCGTTCCGGTCGCAAGGGTCTGCTTATAGGCTTCCTCGTTCATGTACGCTACCATCAGAACCTCGGAAGTCCTGTCGTCCTGCACGACCACCGGAACCAGCATTTCCGCATTCTTCTGAAAGTCCGTCCACCGATAGGCGGCGCTCAGCGGATCCGTCAGGATCCCGTTTTCCCGGCAGAGTTTTTTCAACGCTATGATTTCTGCGGCATTGTCATTGATGGTATTGCCCGTGACGCCGCACACCTGACTGTAAGCAAAAATCTGCATGAGTTTATTCAAGGCGATCTGGTTCACCTGTACCAGAAAAGGCAGGGCAGTCAGCCGCTGCGTCTCCCGGATCTGATGGGGGTTCATCAGAAGCAGGGAGGAAAGGTGTTTTTCAATGGTTCCCCGGTGTTCCTCCAAGACCTTGGGAGCCTGATAAGAGGCCATCAGCTTCTCCTTGCCGAACCGCAGGCTTGCCTCTTCGGTCAAAAGGATGTTGGACTCTTTCTCATAGTCCAGCACGGCTTTCTTACATCCGGCATAAAGGATCTTCTTAACGTCTTCCAGCCGCCGGACAGATCCCGCGCCCATGACGTCGATCTCCACCGCCGCGCAGATTGCGCGGAGAAGGTCGAGCGCTTCCTCGTGAGCGGCGTCCTTCCGGTCCGCTTCCTCCGTTTCCGACAGATCGAAGACGAGAAGTTCGTCCGCCTGATGCCGACTGTAATATTTTGCCAGTTCAACCGGATCGGTCGCGGTCACGGAAGTATCTTCCAGACTCCTGACCGCCTTGGTACGGTATAAATAAATGCAAGGGATGAATTTTTTGCTTCCCATAACTCTCCCATCTTTATGTCGGTCTTTCAAATCTTACCCGAATGCTGTTGGCGTGCGCTGCCAGGCCTTCTTTTTCGGCAAAGCTCTCAATATCCTCGTGGACTTTGGAGAGGGCGTCCTTGGAGTAGCAGATGATACTGCTCTTCTTGAGGAAGTCGTCCACGTTGAGCGGGGAAAAAAATTTCGCCGTGCCGTTGGTGGGCAGGATGTGGTTAGGCCCGGCGTAGTAATCCCCCAAAGGTTCGGAAGAATATTCCCCTAGGAAAATCGCTCCCGCGTTGCGGATACGGGTCATGGTATCGAACGGATGACGGGTGAAGATCTCCAGATGTTCCGAAGCGATTTCGTTTGCGGCGGCGATGGCTTCGTCCATATCCGGCGCCACCAGAAGATACCCGTAATTGTCCAGAGCTTTCCGGATCATCTGCGTTCGCCCTAAGCCAGGGAGGAAAGCTTCCACTTCGTCCGATACTTTTTCCGCTAATTCCCTGGACGTGGTGATCAGAACGGCGCTCGCCAGCTCGTCATGCTCCGCCTGGGAAAGGAGATCCGCCGCGATGTAACGGGGATTTGCCGATTCGTCCGCAAGCACCAGTATCTCGCTCGGCCCGGCAAGGGAATCAATGCCGACATTGCCGTATACCGCTTTTTTTGCCAGAGTCACATAGATGTTTCCGGGTCCGACCACTTTCTGTACGCGTGGAACGGACGCCGTGCCGAAAGCCATGGCGGCGACCGCCTGCGCTCCCCCCGCCTTATAGATGGCGTCCACCCCGGCCATATCCGCGACCGCCAAGGTTTCAGGGGGGATCAGGCCGTCTTTTCCCGGAGGAGTCAGCATGATGATTTCTTTCACGCCCGCGACTTTCGCCGGAAGGACGTTCATCAGGACACTGGAGGAATACGCCGCTTTTCCGCCGGGAACATAGACCCCCACCCTTTCAATCGGGCTGACTTTCATCCCCAGAACGATGCCGTCCTCTTTCGTGTCGAACCAGCTGCTGCGAAGCTGCTTGGCATGGAAAGCGCGGATGTTTTGCGCCGCCCTGCGGACGATTTCCAGAAAACCGCTTTCTTCCAGAGCGGCATAAGCCTGCGCGATTTCTTCCCGGCTTACGCGGACGTTTTCGGCGGATAAGCGGAAATGGTCAAACTGCCAAGTATATTCAAAGAGCGCTTCGTCGCCTCTTTCCCTGACCTGCCGGACGATGCGGCTGACAGCTTCTTCATATTCCGGATACTGGGCGGGGCTGCGTTTCAACAGGTTTTCCAAGATTTCCCGAGTCGTTTCTCGGGTCAGTTCTACGATTCTCATGTTCACCTCTTTGAGCGGGAGAGCCGGCAGTCTGCTGCCGGCTTCGGCCGGTGTGGGTATCTGTCCGGAAGTCCTTCCCCGGCTTCGGCGCCTGTCGCCGGAGATGGATCCCGTGTCCGCGTGTCCACAGGCTTCCTCCGAGTTCAGCCGGGCTGGCAGCCGCGTATGTCGGCGATGAGTTTCCGGATTCGTTCCGTTTCCATCTGGATGCTGACCGGGTTGACGATCATCCGGGCAGAAAGCGGGCAGATCTGTTCCAGCACTTCCAGTCCGTTTTCCTTTAGCGTCGAACCGGTTTCCACGATGTCCACGATGACATCGGCAAGCTCCACCAGCGGCCCGAGTTCCACGGAACCGTTCAGCTTGATAATATCAACGGTCTGGTGCTTTTTATTATAAAAATAGTCCTTGGCGATATTGGGATACTTGCTTGCCACTCGGATCCGTTCGTGACTCCGCAGCTGCTCCCTTGCGGAAGCCGGGCCGCAGACGCACATATGGCATTTGCCGAAGCCAAGATCCAGTACCTCATAGACATTGCGGTTTTCTTCCAAAATGGTATCTTTCCCCACCACTCCGATGTCCGCTGCCCCATACTCCACATAGGTCGGCACGTCCGGCCCCTTGGAAAGGAAGAAACGCAGTCGTTTCTCCTCGTTGAGGAAAACCAGTTTCCGGGAATGCCTGTCTTTCATTTCCTCACAGGTGATTCCGATCCGGGACAACAGATCCATTGTTTCCTGGGCGAGCCGCCCTTTTCCCAATGCCAAAGTCAGGTAATTGTCTTCGCCCGTTCCTGCTTCCGGTTTCATATGCCCCCCGTTTCCGGGCGGGAACCATCCCTTGCGGGCGTCAGTTCCGCCGCTGTCCTGCTTGCGCGAAGCGCCTGTGCCTGTGCCAGCTTCTCCGGATAATCCTCGGAGGTATAATAGAGCCTGCGGACAGGCGGCGGCAGGGGGATTTCCACTTTCTGCCCGGACAGAGCCGCCAGCAGTTCGTCCAACATGACCATGCAGCCGATGGCCGGGGCATTTTTGCCGAACTGTTCCAGGAGGTGGTCATATCTGCCGCCCGTCACGACGGGACTTCCCACGCCATAGGCATAGCCTTTGAAAATGATGCCCGTATAATAGCGGTATTTGCTGAGCAGCCCTAAATCAAAGGAAACAAAGGAAGCTGTCCGGTAGTATTTCAGCACTTCATAAATATTCTCAAGGCGTTCGATGGCGCGGACGGAGCGTGGATTCCGAACTAAGGCTTTTGCTTCCGCCAAGGAGGTCATATTGCCGAACATGTCCGCCACTTTCAGCAGAATGCCCCGGTACGGCTCCGCTACTGCCCTCTCCCGCAGGAGTTCTTCCGCCGCGAAATAATTTTTGCCGGAAATATATTCCCGGAGTTCATATTCTGTTTCTTCTTCCAGTCCGGCTTCCTGGCATAGACCCTTAAAATACTCTACCTGCCCGACCGTCAGCTGGAAGCGTTTCAGTCCGGTGGCGCGCAGGGCCTCTACCACCAGGCTGATGATTTCCGCGTCCGCTTCCACGGAATGGTCGTTCATCAGTTCCGCGCCGACCTGAGTCACTTCTTTCCATTTTCCTTGGAGGTTCGAGGTGTTCAGGAAAGCGCTTCCCGTGTAGCAGAAACGCAAGGGATCCGTTTCCTCCATAAAGTATTTGGAAGCGCACCTGGCGATAGACGGCGTAAAATCCGGGCGCAGGACTAACGTGTTGCCCTCCTTATCAAAGAATTTATATAAATCCTTGCTGGGCGTAGTGCCGATCTCCCTGGAAAATACATCAAAAAATTCAAAGGTCGGCGTCTGGATCTCCTGATAGCCGAAACTCTGTATCGTTTCCTGAAGCTTCTGCTGAACGATTCGCTTCCGGACGTATTCGGTTCCGTAAATGTCTCTGACCCCCTCCGGGGTGTGCAGCAGTCTTTTTCTCATCCGACCCTCCATGGCTCCCGGATTTGCGTTCCGTGAGTTTGACGAAACCACAATCCGCTCCGCAGACCGCAGCTCACGGGCGTTTGCCCAACGGTCGCGCTAGGTACCGTTTCGGCTGCCAGATCACTGTTTTATGGCCAACTTGTTCGCCGCCTATGCGTATGATACCCTAATCGGCGGCAGATGTCAAGAATTTCAAGCATTCTTCACGTACTCAAAAAGTTTTTCAGCTGCAACTCTTATGATACCTACTACTTGACAAACACCTGTCACTGGATCTAGAATTAATTACGTTAGCAAAAAAGATGATACTTTTGAGGCTGTACGCGATACTTTAGAAAATGAAAGAAGGCGTTTTAATGAGTCCGAGATGCTTAAAGAAAACCGCAGTAAAGAGATGCTGTCTCTTCGCGTTCCTTCAAGCGATAGTGTTTGTTACAATATATTGGCTGTCGAAGGCCGTTTTTTTCGATATTTATTTGTTGAAATGGACGGCGGATAGGAACTATTTGTATATTTGGATACCGGTGCTGGTGTTTACCGCATTTGGAAAAGAGAGAGTTGGATTTGCTCTGACCATCGGAAATATCATTGGAATTGTTGTTGGACAAATATTAGGAGACATGCTGAGAAACGCTAATGTGAAAACGATAGTAATTACGATGGACGAAGAACAAAAGTATCTATTGAGTTACCATTATGGCGCTTTTATATGGTTTTTTGTTATATTCATCATTTTTGTTGCGAGTATACTTTGTGAGACGATCAGGAAACGTAGCATGGTACCATAAAAGGGTAATCTTTCCACAAAGTGATAAGACGGAAAACTAAGGAAGTAAGGCTCAGGACTCCCGCTCGTCCAGATCCTTTTTCAGCATTTCCAGATAAGGAACCAGCACACCGTGGCTCTTTGGCAGGATGTACTCCGGATTCAGTTCCTGCCATTGGAAGCTTTTGCGCCCTCCCTCCTTTGCCCGTTTCCAGAAATCTTTCAGTATTTCATAGGGCAGATAGTAAAAAAGGTTCTTATGGGTATAAAAAATCAGGAAAAAAGCGATCCCTCCCTGCTCTTCAAACTTCCCCATGAAAGCTACCTGATGTTCATGGATGTTCCTAAGGGAAAACGTATCCGCCGCGCATTCCTTAGCGTCAAAGCATACGGGAATTCCCTGTACCGCACCGATGTAGTCAACGGTACTCTTCTGGTCAAAATACGCTAAGGTAATCTGGTTCTGTATCTTGTCGATCTGGATCGGGGTAATCGGCGTCGGGATCTTCTGGATTAAGGCAAGGCCGCTTTCCGCGTATTTTTCATTGGTTCGGTTTATCATATCCTCTAAGGTGGAACCTCTCAGTCCTCTGGAACCCCAAGTGGCCATCGTGTCTTCTCTTTCCTTTCCTATTTCCGGATAGGTACCCAAACAATATCAACGGTACCTAGCGTGAACGCTCATTCACGCTGTGAACGCCAGCTTATGCCATGAACGTTATCTGATACACTGTGAATGTTGGCGTATGATGGCTGGCTTACTCTGTGAATACCGGCTTGCGCCATAGACGCTAGCGTACACTGTACACGTAGGCTTACGCTTGACCCCTTCCATCGGCTAGCTTACGCTTAATTCCGCCGCCAGTTTTCGCAACGCCGCAGGCAGGGGGGCAAGAACCGTCTTTTTGCTCAGGCCGGACAAAGCTCCGGACAGCTCCGGAAATTCCATCCGGTATGCGTGGAGAAGCTGCGAGGTCACGTGACGGCGGGTACGGTAAAGCTCGTTCTGTTCGGAATCTCCGTATTTGTAATCTCCGATCACCGGATGGCCGATTGCCGCCAGGTGGGCGCGGATCTGATGCGGCTTTCCGGTAAATAATTCCACTTCCAGATAAGTCAGCCCTTTTCCCATGCGGAGCGGTTGATATGCCGTATGGATGTAAGCCGATCCGTCCTGTCCGGATGGCTCCGGACTCTGCAGCGCATTCCGAAACTGTATCGGGCGAGTCTGTGCCGGACGAACCTGCGCTGAATGAGTCTGCGCTGGATCGTCCGGCTCCGTGCGGGTCTGATCCGGATCCGTCTGTACCGTAAATGTCTGCTCTGGGCAAGTCTGTGCCTGATGTATCTGTACTTTATTCTTCCATTGGTCTTTGACAAGATAAGCTTCCATGTCGCAAGGCGTATCCAGGTATCCCGCCACCATGGCACGGTAGAACTTTCTCACCGCCCTCTCGCGCAGGAGACGGCTAAGCTCCTGGTTTCCGGTCAAGGTCTTTCCGCACAGCACCAAGCCGCCTGTGTTCCGATCCAGCCGATTGCAGACCGAAGGGCGAAACGTCCGCAGCTCGGCAGGGTCGAGCATAGGCCTGCCTGCCGGATCCCTGGCTTCCAGCAAATAATCAAGCAGCCAGTCATTTAAGCTGTAATCGGCCCTTACGGCTTTCTGGGTCAGAAGACCGGAAGGCTTGTTGACAATCAGGACGTGTTCGTCCTCATAAACGATACGGGCGGACAGATCCTGCCTTATAGCAGAGATTCGCGCCTCAGCGGATGTTTGCGCTTTGCGGGACATCTTAGCATGGGCCAGCGGAAGTCCCGGGGAACAGGGACCGAACGTTTGCAGCGTTTCCTCGGAAAGATACAGGCAGACTTCATCCCCCTGTACTAGAATTTCCTTTCCCTGTGCCTTCTTCCCATTCAAGGTGATGTTTTTTTTCCGCAGCATTTTGTAAAGAAAGCCGTTCGGGGCCTCTGACAGATATTTATGCAGAAATCTATCAAAGCGCTGTCCGGCCTGATTGGCTCCGATGGTCAGTGACTGCATGGAGACCCTCCCTATCCGCCGCTCGGACGCGGCTCTCGTACACATGGCATTCTCTACAGGGACACATTTTTCAGCAGCGCGAGGATGCCCGCGGCATTCGTCTCTTCCGCCCGGAGTTCTGGAAGCTGCTCCAGCCGGATCAGGTATCTCTCCAGCTCCGTGAAGATCTTCACGGAGATCCCCGGAAAGCGGTTCGCTTTCAGGATCCCGTCCAGGTGCCTGCGGAAATCCTGCTCCGGAAACTGCCTGTCCTCGGCGTATCCGTAAATAGCATTTCCCTGTATGACCAGATGGGCGATCCGGTAATTTCGGGAATAGGAGGTAAAGATAAAGTCGTAACCGCCCGTCAGCCCTCCTTGCCGGGAGGAAATCGCTTCCCCGGCTGCTTCCGGACAGCCCGCGCTTCGGAGGAACATGACCATATCCACCGCGCTCCTGCCTGCCGGAAGACAGCCTAGTACCGCCACGATGGTCAGCAGATTGGTTTTGGTACCCAGCACAAGCCATCCGGCAAAGAACAGACTTAAGGACAGGGCAAAATACAGGAACGTGCGGAGGACTTCATACTTTTTCTGGGAAGACAGATAATGCCTGGTTCCTTTGTACTTTTCTCTGGAAAACATTCTCATCAGCTGCATGGCATAGGCTCCTTTTGGCGTCCGCGGGTCTTCTTGCACTCTCAAGCAGTCATCCTTATGATCCTTCCCTTACGCTTGCGAACATTACTTACTTATGAGCAGTACTCACTTAGAAACATTGCCCGCGCTGAGGAACATTGCTCATTTAGGAACATTCGTTCCCGCTTACCAGCATTCGCTCACGCTTGCGAACCTTAGCTTGCATCGGTCATGGCCTGCAACAGCCATTGGTGCGGCAGATATTTTGCCAAAATCTGAAAGATCTGCATGGGCAGGCCGACCACCGATACCGGTCGCTTGAGGTAGGAATCTCTTAAGGCTTTCGTTACGACTACTTCCGCAGTGACCAAAGAGAGTTTTTTCATATAGGCGATCTTTCGCAAGGCTGTGTCCGTTCCGATTTTTCCGGCGATGTCAAAAAACGGGGTATCCACCGGCCCGGGGCAGACGCCCGTTACATAAATCCCGCGTCCCCGCAGTTCCTCCCCCAAGGCTCTGGAGAAACTCAGCACATACGATTTGGTCGCCCCGTAAACGGCAAAGCCTGGCTGCGGGAGGAACGCGGCGGCAGAAGCCAGCTGGATCATACGGCTGTTGCGGCACATATAAGGCAGACAGCGATAGGTAAGGTGCGTCAGTGCTTCGCAGTTCAGACGAACCATGCCAAGCTGCCCCTCCAGCGGCAGTTCCGAGAACTTCCCAGTCAGTCCGTATCCGGCGCAATGAACCAGCAGCCTGATTTTTGCCCGTTTTTCCTCCAGCATATCTTCCAGACGATCTAACTGCGCCTCTTTGGTCAGATCCATCGCAAGCACTCTCATCTTGTGCCGCCCTGCGGCGGCAAGCTCCTGCAATCTGGATCGGCTGCGGGCGATCAGCCATATTTCGTCCACGTTGGAAAAATGCGTATCGATCCGGCGCACGAATTCCAGCCCGATCCCCGAAGATGCCCCCGTAATTACCACCACATTTGTCGTCAAATTTCATCCCTGCCTTTCTTTTCTCTCTATGCGTCACCAATCATATAAGCTATCGGAAGCTGCGAAGCGGCTTCTGATAAAAGGCGCCGCCCTTGCGCCGTTATTCGATTACAAGAAGCGGTTCCTGCTTCTTGTAATATATACAAAATCAAGCTGTTCTATTTCCTTTTCCCGCAGATCTTTTTGAGAAACCGCTGCGAGGCCATCCTGCGCCAAGCTGCTATTCCGCAGCTCTTGCCGCATTTCTTTTCACCATGGTTCATAAGCTTTAGAAACCCTTCCATAGGACGCTCCCTTATGCTAAGACAAACCAGGCTGTCCGTTTCCACATTCCTATACAGCGTTCTTTTCCTGATTCTGACTGTCCTTCTCCTGACACATTCTTCCATAGGTCTTTCTTACGCATGGACTGGTCTGGAGCTGTGGCTCACCAAGATGATCCCCGCCCTGTTCCCTTTCATGGTACTCTCTGGCATCATGATACGCCTGCGCCTGACCGAAAGCTTTTCTGCCCTCTTATATCCGTTTCTGCACTGCCTGCTCCGGATACGGAAGAACGTCTGCTACGCGCTCATCATGGGCTTCCTGTGCGGTTTCCCTATGGGGGCGAGAGTGACTGCGGATCTTTTGGAGAGGAAGCTGATTACGGAACAGGAGGCCCGCTTCCTGCTTGCTTTCTGCAACAACATCGGCCCGGTCTATTTCTGCGGCTTTGTGCTGCCGCTTCTGGAGCGGAAGCTGGTCTGGCCTTATTTCTTCGGGATGTATGGCCTGCCGTTCCTGTACGGAGCCTGGCTGCGCTATGGCCGGTTTCGGCGGGAGGTTTCGTCCGGCGGGCGAGTCTCACCGTGGAAGCTTGCTTCGACCGGCGAACTGATCTCGACCGGTAAGCCTGCTTCGTCCGCTGAAACAAGTTCGGCATGGGATGCGGTTCCCCGCCCTGCCGTTTTGCCCCGCCACTCCTCCGCCCGCAGCAGAAAGCCCGGTGTTTCCCTTCTTAGCGAACTGGATGCCGCCGTTTCGTCCGCCGTCCAGAATATGCTGCTGTTAGGCGGCTACATGGTTTTTTTCAATCTGCTCAATATCATTCCTCATGTCCTGCTGCGCTCCGTGCCGTCCGCAGAGGGGCTGGCCTTGCTGATTTCCCCCGTTTTAGAGATCACCGGAGGGCTGAACCGACTGGGAACGGTCTTCCCGCTCTTCTCCCTGCTGCTGCTGCCGTTCGGCGGTCTTTCCTGCGCCGCCCAGACCTACAGCATGATCAAGCATACTTCCCTTTCCATGAGGACTTACCTGTTCCACAAGCTCTTCCTGACCCTGCTGACCGCCGCTTATTACTTAGGGTGGTTCTTCCTGTCCCCCTCCACGTTCCTGCTCTGACGGCGCCTCTTGCGGCGCGAACGGTAGACCCCCCACTGAACGGCAAAGACAGCCAGGAACAGCAGCAGGAAACAGAGCAGGCAGATCTGCAAGAACAGGCCGAAACCGACATTCGTCGTCTCGCCCTCCTGCCCGCCTGGAACCGGCTTCCAGGAAATCAGGGCGTCCGGCGCCGCCGCTTCCTCCAAAAGTCCCAGACTCTCCTGTCCAAGGTCGGAGCCGTCCGGGCTGCCCTGATCCGAGCCGGAATCACCAGGCCCATCCTGCCCGGCTCCCTCCTGCCCAAGACCGGAACGGCCAAGCTCATCCTGCCCGGGAAAGGCGTCCGCCCAAGTTTCTTCCACAAACAGTTCGTTGCTCTGCGTAAACCCGTCGAACAGATTATAGGCCCTTACGAGGATCCGGGAAGCTGTTCCCACCGGAAGACTGATCGGTAACGAAAACGTATCCTGATATCCGCCGGTCAGGGCATCGCTCTGCGGCCAGGGCTGCAAGGGCGAAAACCGCTCTCCGCCGTCTATGCTGTAATCATAATATAACAGCATGGAGTCATAGTCCGCCGCGCTGATACTGATTTCAATGACCTGCTCTGCCGGCTTCCTTTCTGCGAACGTAATCATGCAGAGATCGGGAGGCGTCTCGTCTTTCAGGGCGAAGTCAGAGGACAGGCGGACGTTTTCGGCCAAAGACTGCGGGAAGTCGCTGTAGTCCACCCCCAGGCTCCGGCTGGTCAGCCCGAAATACTTTGCCGCCGCCGTGGCATCCGCCCTTCCAAAAGCCTCCAATTCCTCTTCCGTATCGCAGAAAGGAACATCCCGTTCCTCGTCCACATGGCAGTGTTCCAAAAGGGCGGATGGAATCCCCAGCGCCGCAGCTTCCCGGAGGATCCCGTAATAATCCTCGTTCCGGTCGTTTAACCTAGTCTTGACCCCCCGCAGGAACAGCCCTGTCTCTTGCATAGCCGCCAGCTGTACCTGTCCGAACCGGAAGCCGCTGTCCAGAAACGGTTTCTGGGCGGACACCCAGACTTCCGAACCGAACAGGTCATGATCCACGGACGCGTTATAATGGATGCTGAACAGGAAATCGGCGCCCATTTCCTTGGCGTACTGCGCCCTTTCCAGCAAAGAAAGATCCCTGTCGTCGGTTCTGGTCAGATAGACGGTCACTTGGTCATACAGGGATAATTCTTCATACATGGCCTTGGCGGTGATCAGCGTCATGGATTTCTCCTGAAATCCGTTCTCGATGGTTCCCTCATTTTCTCCCCCGTGTCCGGGGTCGATCACGATGATGACCGAAGGACGATTAGCGTCTGGCATGAAAGCAAAACCTCCCGAACGATGTACTAGGAACTTCCGGACAGGGAAGACCGGTTTCCTCACGAAAACCGGCCTTCCGTACCTTTTTCATGGATCTCATCTGGAAATGACGTCAATTCCGGTTTTTTCCGCCGGGCTTCCCAAAGAATCCTCTTCGATCTCCTCCGCCGGGTGCAGTTCCCTGCGGTTAGACAAAATAATATCCCGGTACTGGTTCATGGAGCTGACCAGATTCTCATAATGATTCGCGGCGGCATTGGTGGAAGAAACAATGAGTTTCTCCAGATGTACCAGCATATCATCGGTATACTGCATGGCGGCATAGCGCATATTGTTTGCTTCGGTCGTCGCGTGATCCAGAATCCCCTGCGCCTGTTTCGTCGCCATGGTAACGATCTCGTTCGCTTGGTCATAAGCCTGCCGCATGATCTCATGTTCATTGACCAGTTCGGTGGTGTGTACGGTGGCTCTCTTGATCAGATCCTCAGCCTTGGCTTTGGCATCATTCAAGATCTCTTCCTTGTTGCTGATGATCCTCTGGTAATGCTTGATTTCATCCGGCATTTTCATGCGCAGTTCCCGCAAAAGCTCGTCAATCTCTTCCTTGTTCACGACGATTTTGGTGTTGGAGAGAGGCTGGAACCTGCAGTTGCCGATATATTCCTCAATCTCGCCTATTAACTGCTCTATCCTGCTGCTCATAGGATCTTCCTTTCTCGTTTATTTCATATGATGAAATCCATATTTTCCATAAATCAAGCCTGCAACAAAATCCGGAACAAATTGGGAAATGTCCCCTTGGAAGCTGGCGATTTCCTTCACGCTGGACGAACTTAAATAAGAGTATTCCAGGCTCGTCACTAAGAAAATGGTATCCAGAGTACCCTCTGACAGTTTACGGTTGGTCTGCGCGATCTGAAGCTCATACTCAAAATCAGTGATGGCGCGAAGCCCCCTGACTACGACATGCAGACGGTTCTTTCTGGCATAGTCGATCAGTAACCCGCTGAAACTGTCCACCTTCACATTGGGGATGTCCTTGGTGGCTTCTTTTAATATAGTAACACGTTCTTCCACAGAAAACAACGGTGTCTTTTCTTTATTATTCAAGACGCCGATAATCAGGGTATCAAAAATCTGAGCCGCCCGCTTGATGACGTCCATATGCCCTAGCGTCACAGGGTCGAAACTGCCGGGATAAACTGCTCTTTTCAACCGTACTCCTTCTGAATAAAGACATGCTTATTCGTCTTATAGATTTTTTCCGTAACCACTGTAAACCCTAGGGCGCGCAAATAAGAAAAATCGGTCAAAAGCGCGGTTTCCGCAATCATAAGAGTATCCTTCCGTACATAGGGAAGCCGGGCGAGAGTTTCTAGGGTACGCCGTTCCAGATCTTTGCCGTAAGGCGGATCCAAGAAGATGATGTCCGCTTTTTCCTCGCGGATCCCGCATAGACCGCCGCAGACCTCCTGCCTTACTACTATAGCACGGTCTGAGAGTTTCGTAAATGCCAGGTTTTCCAGGATACAGGCAGCCGCCGCAGACGACCGCTCCAAAAAATAGGCCTTTTTCGCCCCCCGGCTCAGAGCCTCTATCCCGATCCCGCCGCTTCCGCTGAACGCGTCAACGAAGATGCTGTCCGCTACATCGTTTTGCAAAATATTGAAAAGGGTCTCCTTGATACGATCCGTGGTAGGTCTGGTATCGGAGCCTTTTGGAGCCTTTAACGGCAGTCTCCTTGCCGTTCCCGCGATGACTCTCAAGAAATACCTCCTGTCATTTTTACCCCTTTTCCGTCCCGCTTCCCTTTTTTGATCCGGTTCAGGGAAAGGAGCCTGTCCTGATATTCGATCTGGTTTTCCCCGTTCGCCGAAAGATAATAAACCGCCTCCAGTCTGTCTTGCTCCCCTAGCTTCATTCCCCTTACGCCGATGGAGTTCTTCTTCTTTTCCGGGATCTCCTCCAAGGAAAAACGCAGGAAATACCCTGACTTAGACCGCAGGACTAGCTCCTTTACCATAGAATAGGGATCTTCGGAAACGGCGGAGAACAGGAATCCCTCATGCACCGCCTTGACGCTGAGAACCTGGTCGCCCTCTTCTAGTTTCGTGGCGGCCACAGAACGCTTGGACACGTCAAATTCCCCGCCGCCGACGACTTTCATCATGGACTTCTCCGTCACGAACACGAAACGGTTCAGGTTCAGCTGCGACTGGTTCGTCAGAAAGACCACTTTTTCTTTCTCCGAACTGAACCGGCTCACATTGTCCACCGGGATCCCTTTGTCGCGGAATTTTCCAAACGGCAGATCCGCGACCTTGATGGTATGCAGCTGTCCGGCGTCAGTGAAGATACAGATTTTTCCGGTGTTCTTGCAGGGGAACGCATAGCGGTATTCCGTGTCCGCCGCCTCCTTGTTGCGCTCATAGGCGGCGCAGTCGATGGTCTTCGCGTAGCCGAAGCGATCCATCAGGAAGACCACCTCGGTCTCCTCCGGCTCTTTCTCCCGGAACACAGCTTCCTGCGCGTTTTCGATCCGCGTCCTTCTTTTTCTGCCGTAGGCTTTCTTGACAGCATCCAGCTCCTGAAGGATCACCTGCGCCATCGTTTCCCGGCAGGATAAGATGTCCTCGTAGCGGTAGATGTTCGCCAGCGTCTCTTCGTGTTCCCGGATCAAGGCTTCCAGCTCCAGTCCGATCAGCTTATAAAGACGCATTTCTAAGATGGCGCTGGCCTGTTTCTCACTGAACAGCAGCTGCGCCGCCATGATCCGGGATTCTCTGGACTTGAATTTGATACCCTCTGTCTTCCCCTCCACCAGACAGGCCCTTGCCATGGCGCGGTCTTGGGAGCCGCGCAGGATCTCGATGACCAGATCGATCACGTTGCAGGCTTTGATCAGCCCCTCCTGGATCTCCTTGCGCTCGGTTTCCCGTGCCAGCAGACTGGTATATTTACGGGTGGCGACTTCGTACTGAAAGTCCACGCTTGCCTTGAGGATCTGTTTCAGGCCCATGGTTTCAGGTCTTCCCCCCGCTATGGCAAGCATATTTACCCCGAAAGTGTCTTCCAGCCTGGTCTTTTTATAAAGAAGATTCGTAAGACTTTCCACATCCGTTTCCTTCCGAAGCTCTAAGACGATACGGATCCCGTCTTTGGAAGACTGGTTGGAAATATCCAGAATGTCCTGTGTCTTTTTGCTCTCGGACAGCGCCGCCGTGTCCTGAAGGAACTTGGCGATGTTCGCGCCGATCATAGGATAGGGGATTTCCGTGATCACAAGGTTGATCCTGCCGCCCTTGCCCTTTTCGGTCGCGACTTTCCCCCGGACTTTGATTTTTCCGATTCCGGTTTCATAAATAGAAAGCAGTTCATCCTTGTTGATCACGATCCCTCCGGTGGGGAAATCCGGGCCTTTCACATACTTCATCAGTTCCTTGGTGGTGATGTCCTCGTTCGCCATATAAGCTTTTACCGCGTCCGCTACTTCGCCCAGATTGTGGGGAGGGATACTGGTCGCCATCCCTACGGCGATCCCCTCGGAGCCGTTGACGAGCAGATTGGGGATCTTGACCGGCAGTACGGAGGGTTCTTTTTCGGTCTCATCGAAATTGGGGATAAAATCCACCACGTCTTTGTCCAGATCGCCAAGAAACGCTTCCTGCGTCACCCGCTGGAGCCTCGCTTCCGTGTAGCGCATGGCGGCGGCGCCGTCTCCCTCAATGTTGCCGAAATTCCCGTGTCCGTCCACCAGAGGAAGGCCTTTTTTGAAGTCCTGTGTCATGACTACTAAGGCGTCATAGATGGAACTGTCGCCGTGGGGATGGTATTTGCCCATGGTGTCCCCGACGATACGGGCGCTCTTGCGGTAAGGGCGGTCGTATCGGATCCCCAGTTCGTACATGTCATACAGAGTACGCCGCTGCACGGGTTTGAGTCCGTCGCGGACGTCCGGCAGGGCGCGGGCGACGATCACGCTCATAGCATAGTCGATATACGACTGCCGCATGACTTCCGAATATTCTGTTTTCAGGATCCTGTCTTCCATATGCTCCCTCCTGTGCGGGGTCATGCTTTTTTCGTCCGGCTCCCATCGGCTCGTCCTTTTTTTGTCCGCCTTTTTCCGCCCCGCTCCCGCCGGCCTGGGTCATACATCCAGTGCCGCTTCGGCGGCGTGTTCATAGAGGAACGCCTTGCGGGGCGGCACATCCGTTCCCATGAGCATTTCCGTGACTTCGGAAGCCATGCGCGCATTCTCGATCTCCACGGATTTCAGGAGCCGGGTGTCCGGGTTCAGCGTAGTTTCCCAAAGCTGATCCGCGTCCATCTCCCCCAGTCCTTTGTAACGCTGTAAGGTGAACGGGCCTTTGTGTGTCCTGCGGTATCGTTCCAGGGCCTTGTCGTCGTATAGGTACTCTTCTTTCCCCTTCGCGGGCATGGCCTTATACAGGGGCGGCATGGCGAGATAGACATGTCCCTCGTAAATCAGCTCCGGCAGGAAGCGGTAAAACAGGGTAAGCAGCAGCGTGGAGATATGGGCGCCGTCCACGTCGGCATCCGCCATGATGATGATCTTGTGGTAGCGCAGCTTCTTAATGTCAAAATCATTGCCATAGCCCTCCGAGAACCCGCAGCCGAACGCGTTGATCATGGTCTTGATCTCCGTGTTCGCCAGTACCTTATCAATGCTGGCTTTCTCCACGTTCAGGATCTTCCCCCGGATAGGGAGGATAGCCTGGAAATTCCGGTTTCTGGCCGTTTTGGCGCTGCCCCCCGCCGAATCCCCCTCTACGATGAAAATCTCGCATTGCAAGGGATCCTTGGACTCGCAGTTGGCAAGCTTCCCGTTGGCGTCAAAGGAAAATTTCTGCTTGGTCAGCAGGTTGCTGCGCGCCTTTTCCTCCGTCTTCCGGATTTTGGCGGCTTTCTCCGCACAGCTGAGGATGGTTTTCAAGGTCTCCAGATTGCGGTCAAAGAAACGCACCAGTTCCTCACCCGCGACTTTGCCGACGGCTCTTGCCGCATCCTGGTTGTCCAGTTTGGTCTTAGTCTGCCCCTCGAAACGGGGATCCGGGTGCTTGATGGAAATGACCGCCGTAATGCCGCTGCGCACATCGGCTCCGGTGAAATTAGCGTCTTTCTCTTTTAAGATGTTCAGTGTCCGGGCATAGGTGTTCATGATGTTCGTGAACGTGGTCTTGAAGCCGGTCAGATGTGTGCCGCCCTCGGAGTTGTAGATATTGTTGCAGAAGCCCAGCACATTCTCATGAAACTCGTTTACATACTGGAACGCCGCTTCCACGGTGATCCCCTCGCTTTCCCCGGAGAAGTAGACCACCTCGTGAAGGCTTTCCGATTTGTTCATATCCTTGATGAAGCCGACCAGCCCTTCCGGCTCATGGTAAGTGACGACTTCCGGCGCCGCTTTCCCCGTTCCGGGAGAGTCGGCGTCCTGCGTCCGTTTATCGGTGAAGACAATCGTAAGCTGTGGGTTCAGGTAAGCCGTCTCATGCAGGCGGCTTTTGATGTCGTCTTCCTTGAAGCGGATCTTCTCAAAAATCGTGTCGTCCGGGAGAAAATGAACCGTGGTTCCGGTTTCTTTCGTCTTCCCCACCACCGGAAGCAGCCCGTCTTTGAGTTCAATGACGGGCTTTCCCTGTTCATAACGGTCTTCATAAAGGAAGCCGCCGCTTTTGACCTGAACGGTCAACCGGCTGGAAAGGGCGTTCACTACCGAAGAGCCTACTCCGTGAAGTCCTCCGCTGGTCTGATAGGCGGAGCTGTCGAATTTGCCTCCGGCGTGGAGAGTGGTGAACACCAGCCGCTCCGCGCTGACGCCTTTTTCATGCATTCCCACCGGGATCCCCCTGCCGTCATCGCTGACGGTAGCGGAGCCGTCCGCTTCCAGAGTCACCTTGATCAGGTTGCAGAAACCCGCCAGATGTTCGTCCACCGCGTTATCCACGATTTCATAGATCAGATGGTTCAGGCCTCTGGTGGAAACGCTTCCGATATACATACCGGGCCGCTTGCGGACCGCTTCCAGTCCCTCCAGTACAGTGATGCTGGAAGCGTCATAAGTCGTCGTCTTTTTCTCTTCCATCTTGCCCCCGTCTGCCGCGGCAAAGATCCCTTCCGGCAGCAGAATTCCTGTTGTACCCGCCGCGCCTTAGGTTCTGTCGTAATCCATCCTTTTGCAGCAGGCCACCGCCAAAGAGCCTGGCCCGATATGACAGGCAATGCTCAAAGGGAGATGAGCCGTGTCAACCTCACAGCCTGGAAAAGTATCTTCCAGTTCCTTTTTCAGCACCAAAGAAGCTTCTTCATTCTGCGTGTGCGCAATATACAGACAAAGGTTTTTCGACGTGTCGGCCAGTCCGCCGAAACGGTTCCGGATGTCGTTTTGCAGGGCCTTTAGCATGATGGACTTGCCCTGGTAAGTGGTTCTGGCTTTGGCAAAGGCGTCCAGTCTGTCTCCTTGGATCTGCAGCACGGGTTTGATTTTCAGCAAGGTTCCGAGGGCGGCCGCCGCCGGGGTGATCCGTCCGCCTTTTTTCAGGTAATATAAAGTATCCAGCATGATGTAGATACTGCTGTTATAGCAATCCTCCTCCAGAAGCTCTTTGATCTGGGCAGCGCTCTTCCCTCTTTGTGCCAGCTGTACCGCGTCTAAGGCGGACTGGCGCTGCGACACGGAAATGCGCCGGTTGTCCGCCACCTGTACCCTGCCGCCGTACTCTCTGGAAAGCAGGACGGCACTCTCACAGGAGCCGCTCAATCCGCTGCTCATGGGGATATGGACGACCTCGTCATGAGTCTTCAGCAGCCTGTTCCACAAATTCCTGACCGCTTCCGGCGAGGGCTGGCTGGTGATGACGTTCGCGCCCTCCGCCAGCCTATTGTAAAATTCGGGAACCGTCAGATTGACGTCTTCATAAAAAGTCTCTTCGTTAATAGAAAACGGCATAGGGATAACAGAAATCCCCAGATTTTCCCCCTCTGCCTGTGAAATCCCGCTGTTGCTGTCCGTCACGATCGCAATCTTACCCGCTGAGTCTCCGCTGTTGCCGTCCGTCACTGTCGCAGTCTTTCCCATTCATGTTCTCCCGTTTTGTGTGGAACCTTATGTTATTTTTTCATTGCTTTCCACATAATCATCCTTATTGTACTTTCATATGCTCCGAAAGTCAACCATATTCCCATCGTCAGGCGACAAATCAGCGCCGGTTGATCTGTCGCCTGACGACTGCGCCAGAATGTGCCTGCGCAGGGGCGGGTACTCTTGTGCCTCGAACACGCTGTCCACGGCCTCCGAAGCCTGTCTCAAAATGTCCATATCCTGGTAGATGTCGCCCATACGGAAAGCAAAATCCCCGCTCTGGCGGATTCCGAAAAGATCTCCCGGCCCCCGCAGTTTCAGGTCTTCGGAAGCAATCCAAAAACCGTCTCCGGATTTCGTCAGGATATTCAGCCGAGCCATCGTTTCTTTCGTTTCCTTCGTGCTGACGAAGATGCAGTAGCTCTGATGGAGGCCCCGTCCGACGCGTCCCCGCAGCTGGTGAAGCTGCGCCAGGCCGAACCGCTCCGCATTCTCAACTAACATGACGGAAGCGTTCGGCACGTCGATTCCCACCTCGACGACCGTAGTGGATACCAGAAGGTCGATCTGGCCGGCGGAAAACGCTTCCATAATACGGTTCTTCTCCGCCGGCTTCATCTTCCCATGGAGGGAGGCGAGCCTGATTTCCTCCGGCAGCGTCGCCTTCAGCTTCCGGGTATACTGCATCACATTCTCCAGATGGACGGCTTCGCCCTCGTCCACCATCGGGCAGATCACATAAGCCTGCCTCCCCGCCTTGATTTCCCGGGCAAGGAACTCATAGGCCTTATGGCGATAGGAAGTATTTACCACACAGGATTTGATGGGAAGCCGGTTCTGCGGCAATTCATGGATGACGGAAAGGTGCAGATCGCCGTACAGGATGATGGCGAGCGTCCGAGGAATAGGCGTCGCGCTCATGACCAGTATATGGGGAACATTTCCTTTTCCGGCCAGCTGTTCCCTCTGGCGCACCCCAAAACGATGCTGTTCGTCCGTGATGGCAAGAGCCAGGCAGCGAAAAAGAATCTTCTCCTGGATCAAGGCATGGGTGCCGATCACCAGGTTCACTTCCCCGCTCTCGATCCCAAGCCGGGCCTCCCTCTTTTGCTTTGCCGTCATAGAACCCGTCAGCAGGACGGGACGAAAAGGAAGTCCATAACGGTCGGTATACGTCCGAAACGACTGGTAATGCTGCATGGCCAGAACCTCGGTGGGAGCCATGAAAGCCCCCTGGTATCCGCTCTGTACGCACAGAAGCAGAGCCAGCAGAGCTACGATGGTCTTCCCGGAGCCTACGTCTCCTTGGATCAGGCGGTTCATACAGCCCGTGCCGGACAGATCTTCCTGGATTTCCTCCCACACTTTTTCCTGCGCGCCCGTCAGGCGAAAAGGAAGCTGCCGCAGAAACCGTGCGCAGCCGCCTGTTTCCTCCATCGGGTAGCCGTTTGGGAGGGAAAAAGCAAGGTCTCTATTCTGACGCAGGAAAAACAGGAAGTCGAAAAATTCGTCAAATACCAGGCGCCGCCTTGCCTGCTTCCATTTCTCATCGTCTTCCGGAAAATGGACGCCGCAGACGGCTTCCCGGCGGGAAACCAGTCCATACCTTTGTACAAGCGGCGCCGGATAATATTCTTCCTCCCACTCATAGAAAGACAGCGCCTGTTTCACCGCTTTCTGGACGGACTGGTTCGTCAGTCCCTTGGTCAGGGCATAACAAGGCTGAATGGTTTCCATCCGGCTCTCATACTGCAAGGGGGAAAAAATCTTTGGCTGTTCCATGAGCCTTGCCGTACCCCTTGACTGCACCAGTCCCCGGAAGACGTAGGAAACGCCGCTCTTGAACGAGTTTTTCAGATAGACCATGTTGAAGAAGATCAGCAGCATACTTGCGGAGGCGTCTTTGACCACCACATGGAGCATGGTGAGGTTCCTGCCCTCACGGACGACCGGAACCTGCGCCACCTCGGCACAGACGGCACAGATTTCGCCGGGAGCGGCCTGGCTGATCGGAACGGGGGCGCAAAAACGCTCGTAATCCCTAGGGTAGTGCCTCAGCAGCCCGCCCACCGTGGCAACCCCGAGCTTCTGGAACAGCCCGGAAGTCTTTTCACCGATGCCTTTCAGCCGGATGATCGGTGTCTGATCGTTCATACGAACCCTCTTTTTCAAGGAACCATCGCACTGGCCCATTATTCTACGGAAATCAGGTAATAGTAAATGGGCTGCCCGCCGTACTGGAGTTCCACGTCACAGCCCGGATAAGCTTTGCGGAGTTCCTCCTGAAGGCTCATCGCCTGTGCTTCCTCCGCTTCGCTTCCATAATAAATGCTGATCAGTTCGGAGGCAGCGTCCGTCATTGCCGCCGCCAGTTCCTGCGCAATCCGGAGCATATCCGTACCGACGGACAGAATCCCGGAATCCCCGATCCCCATATAATCCCCCTGCTTGATCTCTTTCTCGCCGATGGTAGTATCCCGTACTGCGTAAGTGATCTGCCCGGTCTTCACATGATCGATCTCCCGCAGCAAGGTTGCCTCGTTCTCATCTACGGAAAGTTCCGGCACATAGTTGATGACCGCGGTGATCCCCTGCGGGATCGTCTTGGTCGGGATGACCAGCAGATTCTTCTCCGTGGTCAGTTCCGCCGCCTGATTCGCCGCCAAGATGATGTTTTTGTTGTTAGGCAGGAGGAAGATCGTCTGGGCGTTCACTTTCTCCACGGCGTCCAGAATATCCGCCGTACTGGGGTTCATGGTCTGGCCGCCCTCGATGAGGTAATCCACCCCTAGGCTCAGAAAGATCTTATTCAGTCCGTCGCCCGCCGATACGGCGATAAAGCCCACCGGCTTCTGGGGAAGGGGAACGACGGGCGGCGCTTCTTTTGCCGACTCCTGTTTTTGGGCTTTCTGAAACAGCTTCTCCTGATGCTCCAGGCGCATGTTGTCGATCTTGATACTGGACAGCTCCCCGTATTTCAAGGCTCTCTGGATGGCAAGACCCGGATCGTTGGTATGTACATGTACTTTTACCATGCCCTCGTCCGCCACGCATACCAGAGAATCCCCGATGGATTCCAGATAATTTTTGAAGTCGATCTCATTTTTAGCATTGAATACCCGGGAAGGGGAGGAAGCGCCGTCTTCCGGTTTCAGTAAGATGATGAATTCCGTGCAGTAGCCGAAGGTGATCTCGGCTTCCTCCTGTGCGCTCAAAAAGGAAGCGGAACCGCCTCTGCCGGCAAAAGCCGTCTGCGCGTCAAAATCCAGATCGACTTCTTTGCCTAGGAACGCGTCATACGCGCCGCTCAGCACCTCGATCAGTCCCTGGCCGCCGGAATCCACCACGCCCGCCTGTTTCAGCACCGGGAGCAGTTCCGGCGTCTGGGTCAGTACGTATCTGCCATGTTTCAGGATCTGCGCAAAGAACTGTTCCAGGTCTTTTATCCCGTCGTCCGCTAGTTCGCGGGCTTTTTCTCCGCAGCCTCTCGCCACCGTCAGGATCGTTCCCTCTTTGGGCTTCATCACCGCTTTGTAAGCTGTATCCACCGCCTTTTCGATCGCGTCGGCAATCAGCGGCGCGTCAATGACCCGGTGTCCTCGGATCGTCCTGGTGAATCCCCGAAACAGCTGAGATAAAATGACGCCGGAATTTCCTCTGGCTCCCCGCAAGGATCCCCCGGAAATCGCCTTGCAGAGGGATTCCATGTCCGTCTGTTCCCCCAGCGCGGATACTTCCCTTGCCGCAGTCATAACGGTCATCGTCATGTTCGTGCCGGTATCCCCGTCCGGAACCGGGAACACGTTCAGTTCGTTGATCCAGTCTTTCTTAGCGTCCAGATTCTTCGCTCCGGCTAAGAACATTTTTGAAAGCAGCCTAGCGTCTATCGTCGTCTTGCTCACGTGACCAGCCCTCCTTAATCAATCACTCTCACACCTTCCACAAAGATGTTGATTTTTTCGATTTCGATACCGGTAAACTCTTCTACCTTATATTTTACGTTGCTGATCAGGTTGTCGGCTACCGCTATAATGCTCACTCCGTAAGCCACAATGACATGAAAGTCCAAGGTCAGCCTGTTCCCGGAAAGAGAGACCGAAATCCCCCTCGTCAGACTGTCCATTTTCAGCAGACGCACCAGACCGTCCTTCACGTTGACGCCCGCCATGCCCACGATACCGAAACATTCCACCGCCACGCTGCCCGCGTACTGGGCGATTACCTCATTGTCAATAAAAATGCTTCCCATACGGGTATCTACCAATGAACCTTTCATACGGAAACCTCCTTTATCATTTTGCTCCCATCCGTCCGTCTCAGCGGACATCAGATCCCTGATTGGAAAGCGGCCTTCTTTCGTTGGAAAGCGGCCTTCTTTCAAATTTGATACCGTATGTATTTTATCAGCTTTCCCTGAAAAAGGAAACCATAAAATACAAAATATTTTTCTTGCATTTTTTTTCTTTTTCTGGTATCCTACGTGTAGGCAGTGAGCCAAGCGGCTGCAAAGCAGCCATTTGGCGAACGCGCACGAACCATGATTTGCGAAGCAAATTCATGGTATCAGGACTTTATTGTGAATTTATAGCTCTGCTATAAATTTTGCACCTAGTAAACTTCTGTAAAAACGAGAACCTAGGCGCGGACGGCGCAGGTGCTATAAGGAGGTGTCAGTATGGCAAAGTGTGATATTTGCGGCAAGGGCGTTCTATTCGGACATAACGTAAGCCATTCTAATAGAAAGACGAATGCAATCTGGAAGCCAAATGTCAAAAGAATCAGATGCAAGGTGAACGGCGCGGCAAAACGGCTGCATGTGTGTACCAGATGTATGCGCTCCGGCAAAGTAGAGAGAGCGTGACCGGTACGAATGGCGAACTTGCGTACCACAATCTGAAAACCGAAAAGAAACCCCAAAAAGAAAAGTTGCCGCTGCGCAGTTTGATCTATTCAGGTGCGTGGGCGGTTTCTTTCTGTGTCCTCAACGATTCCTTTCCTGATTCTTTTGCCGATGGGAAAATTCCCTGTTGATCAGCTGCACCAGTTCCTCATCCCCACAGGGGTTGTCCGGGTGAAAAATCTTCACCAGGTCATGGTAGCGCTTTTTAAGCGCTCCGGGGTTTGTCACGCTGCGAAACAGCACCTGTGCCGTGCCGCCGCCATAGCGTCCTCCACGGTCTTCCAGAAGGCCGCGCTCCTGTTCCCATCTGGTTCTCTCCTGTTCCAGTTTCTTGCGATCCTCATCCAGCATACGGAACCCGTCTTGCAGGATAGCCATCTTTTTATCAAAAAACAGGTTTTCATCCTTTAAGCGCTTCTGCTCCAAGGCTGTCCTGCGGCTGATCGTCTTCAGCTCCTCCTGAAATTCCTTCCGTTCTTTTACGAATTGACGCTGAAGACCGTCCAGCTCTTTTTTTTCTTTTTCAAGCCGCATGTTCTCCCGGAAAAGCCAGAGCTTGACTTCCCGTAGGTCTTCCACGCTTTCCGTTCTGATGAAATCTTCCCAGTCAATCATCCTGCCCCCCATCTTTAGCCGTCGCAGAAACAATAATATCCTAAGAACAATAAAAGAGCGATGATGACCAGGCCTATGATCCGGTTATGGACGAACAGCATGAACAGCATCCCGATGGCAATAAAAAAGATAACCAGACCTATGATCCTGCGAAAGTTCATCCCGATCCCTGCTTACTTCCTCTTCTTTCTATCCTATGCATGGCAGCGAAAAAGATGAACCTGACTGCCCTATTTCTGTTCTTCCTCCGGGAACGCGATGTCCACCACGTCCGCGTCTTTCGGCATTTCTTCCTTCTTGGCAGTGAAGCGGTCGATAAGATCCGGAATCATGTCCAGAATCTTTGTCACCATGTCCTGATTCTTGATGTTCACCAGTCTGGTCACGCCGTTCTTGACGACCAGCACGGCGCTGGGCGTCATCTTCCCGCCAAGTCCGCCCGCTCCGGAATTTTTCTCGCCGCTTCGCCCGGCGCCGGCGCCCACGCCAAAGGAAACATCTACCAAAGGCAGGATGATCGTGTCGCCGATCTGAGTGGCTTCTCCTACCACCGTCTTGGTGGACAGCACGGTATCCATCCCTTTCAGCAGGGCTTCTACCACTCCTTGGAACTGGTTCTCCTTTTGAGTTTCTTTTTCTGCCATCTTCGTTATCCTTGTTTACCCTTTCCTGAACGGGGAACTTTGGACAAGGCCCGTTCACGTAAAGCGGACATTCGCATTCCGCTGCGCTACCTGTTCATGAACGCAAGCAGCCGCTATACTCACCGCTTTGCCCTTCGCGTGCCTGAAGCGGGGGAACGCGGCTCCGCGTTCCCATCAGGAAGGTCGAAGGTTTCCGTGGGAAGCTCTTTTTCCGCTTTCACCCTTCGCTTTTCTGATTTCCGGATTCTTCTTTACCGGGTTTTCCTGTTATCCAGAAAGGACCGTAGTTGCTTGTCCAGGATCAGCTTGAGCGCATTCAGCAGCAGAATCCAGCCAAGGGCATGTCCGGCGGCGGAAATGCTTCCGGTCAGCACCGTTTCCTCGAAATCCGGGGTGATGGCAATATGTTTCCCCAAAAGGGGCGAAACCATACCATAGATTCCTAGCACGTATCCGGTAGTGTCCGGCGAACCTGTACCGAACCGGATCTGGGCGCGAACCTTCCTCGGCCGGATATGTTTCAGGACTTTGAACAGCCTGTGTCCGATCCGCCGAAACAGAAGCCGTGTTTCCTTGTCTCGGAACAGCTCCCGATCATATCGGAGCAGAGCCGCTTTTTCTTCTACGGAAGCTTTTGTCTCTTTCAGGAACACTGGAATATGTTTTATTTTAGCATACATTGCCCGAATTGGGAACCCCTTTTTCGCAAGGAAGATTTTTCTGCTTGGGCCGTTCCTGCGGAAGATCTTTCTTTGGGAAGCTCTTTCCAAAAACGCTCTGGCATAGATCCGGAAACGTTTTGCAGGATTTCCGGAAAACTGACGGACTTTGAACCGCGTTTTGTATAAAAAGAGCGAAGTTCCTGCATTTTCCCGGAAATTTCGGAGAGTTTCCGGGCCGGGCGGCGTGTTCGGGACGGGAGGAGCAGCGTCGGGCATGGCAGTTTCCGGCGCCGCGGTCTGCGGCTTCTTCTTCCGCAGGATCTTTTCTTTCCCGGAATCATACAGCGGAAAAAACAGGATCTTCGCGGTCAGCTTCCCCGGCTTAGGATACCGGTAATCCATGCGGAAGAAGCCGAAAAGCCACCGTATCTGAAACCAGCCCGCCGCGTCGCCGCTTTCGCTCCGGGAGCCACCGGCCCGGTAGACCACGGGCAGAAACAGCGCGGACAGCACAAGAAACAGCGCCAGCCCAAGCAACGCCAGCAGCAGGGTTCCCATGATCCGCAGTATGCCTACCATCATCCACATCATAAATACTCCCTAACGGCACAGTCCCCACGGGCTTTCAGGCAGTCCCCGACAATCCGCTCCACCAGTCCTATCGCTTCCTCACGAGTCTTGGCAATGCCGACGATATAGGGCGGACTGCTCCGGCAGCAGTCCTGTTCCAGAAGCCGGGAACTGTAGATTTCCAACTGGTCGGAGCCGCTTCGCGCCGTGGCGAGCAGGTAGACCCGCGCACGGAAAGGACGGCTTGCCAGCTCCCTTTTTATCTTGCCCAGTTTTTTCCTGTTGATACTCTCGCTTAAATAAAGAGAAGGGCGATACTGTGGTTTCAGGCGCATTGGCAGACTCCTTCCTATTGTGGCAAAAGTGACTGCCCGGCTGTTCGTGCCGAGCAGTCACTGGCGAACTCCTATGTCCGTTCGCCAAGTGTCCGTATGGTCTCTGGCAGGCTGGCCAGACAGCCTGCCGCTCAGCAGGGGTTCCGGCTCCCCCAGAGATTTCCTTTTTTAAGTTCCAGGTACTCGCCGTAAGCTTTCTCCAGAATCTGTTTTTCGTTGGCGAATTTCAGCAGATGGTAAGCCTCATGGTATTTGTAATAGCCGGAATCCGCAAAATATTCCTCGATCTGTGGTTTGCTGTAATAGCTGTCCGCCATCATCAGATACCAATGGACGTCTTTTTCCACCGTGTCTTCCGGCAGGGAAAAAGAATACTCGCTTTTTCCGATATATTTCATAATGGCGGCTCTTACCCCGGATTCTTCCCATACCTCGCGGACGGCGGTGTCCTTATATTCTTCCCCCTGTTCCACCGTGCCTTTGGGGAGAACCCAGCCTTCGTATTTGGTTCTGTAATTCTTGTACAAGAGTAAGATTTTCCCACGAAAAACTACCACACCACCACAGCTTGTTGCCTCAATCATTGCAATTCCTCCTGATTCGGTGTGCCGCTTAGGACTTATGATTTAGTATAGTCTATTTTTTCCGTTCTAGCAACTTGTTTTTACCGACTGGTTTTCTTGTGCTTTACCGGCTGCTCTCCCGCTTCTGAAAATACGCGTCTAAAACACGTCTGGCGACCGGAACGGCATAATCCCCTCCGGATCCGGCTCCTTCCAGGATGACCGTAATACAGACCTGCGGGTTCTGTACCGGGGCAAAGCCCGTAAACCAGCTATGGCTCTCTCCTTTCACCTCGCCGAATTCCGCCGACCCGGTTTTCCCCGCCGCCGTATAGCCTCGTCCGGAAAGTTTTTTGCCCGTTCCGCCTTCCACTACTTTTTCCATCAGCATGGCCAGGATGTCCGCTTCCGTTTCGCTCATCAGAGCGCCGTAGCTTTTCGGCTGATAGGCTTTTGTTACTTTTCCCACGTCATTTTCCACACGGTCGATGACATAGGGCTTCTGCAGGATACCCCCGTTCGCGATGGCGGAGGTGATCATGTGCAGATGGATAGGCGTGATCTGGTCTTTTCCCTGTCCGATCGACAGCTGTATCATCTGCGCCGCAGTGGTATCCTCGGACACCAGCACGGAACTTTCGGCAGCGTCCAGCTCTATCGGCAGCTTGCGGTTGAACAGCAGGCTCTCCAAGGTGGAAGCCAGCCGCTTCCTGTCCAGATTCAGCCCGATGTTCGCAAACGAGGAATTACAGGATTCGGCAAAGGACTGAACCAAATCGACCGTGCCATGCTTGATTCCATGATAACAGCTGATTTTAATATCCCCACTTTTGTAAGAACCATTGCATTCATAACGATAATTCCCAAAAGTTTCCGGTCTTTCCCGGATATATTCCAGCGCGGTGACGATCTTGAAAGTAGAGCCGGGAGGATACAGCCCTCTGACGGCGCGGTTCAGAAGGATGCTGCTGTCTTTTCTTTCCAACAGATCTTCCCACATGTCCGCGATTTGATTGGGGTCAAAATCCGGCTGGGAAACCATGGAAAGAATTTTCCCAGTCGCGACCTCCGTCACGATGACGGCGCCTTTATAGATTCCCATTTCATCGGAAGCCGTCTGCTGTAGCTCGACATCTAAGGTCGTATATACGCTGTCGCCCGGATTTTTGCGCCCTGCCGCGTCATTGGCCGCCTTGTCGGCAAGCGGGATATTCGTCTGGATCAAAAAATGGTTCGCCGCCGCTTCCACTCCCGTCCTGCCTTTCGTGGAATAACCTACCACATGGGCGAACAGATTCTTGTACGGATAGATCCGCACGTCTTGCCCTTGGGCAGTCTGCACCGTCTGCGCCAGCACCAGGCCGTCATGGGAATAAATGGTTCCCCGGAAATTGCGAGAGGAAAGAATTTCCTGCCTGGAATTGTAGCTGTTGTTCAGCATTTCCTGCTGATCCGATAAAACCAGATAGCTAAGATGCCCGATCATTCCTAGAAAAAGCAGGAGGAACAGATAAGTCGTCAGCAGGATCCCGTTATGTTTCTTGGGAAGCGTCCGGTTCTTTGAAACTGCCTGCTTCTCCGGAAGCGGCCGAGGGCTGCGGCTGGGCGGTAAGCTGCCGTTTGCCGCCTGAGGATGTTTTTTGTTTTCGTTTTCGGACAAGTTCTGCTCCTTCCTGTTGCATTTTTCGGTAACTTCCCTGCACAATGAAAAACAAGACCATGGTGGACATGACCGAGCTTCCCCCATAGCTGACGAAAGGCAGGGTCACGCCGGTCAAAGGGATGAACTTGATCCCTCCGCCGATGGTAAGAAAAATCTGGAAAATATAAAGGACTCCCAAGCCGTATACCGTCAGTTGGAAGAAACGGTCTTCCAGACGGGCGGAAATGCTCATCATCATCACAAAACAGCTGACGCAGACGAAAATCAGCGAAATGCCGAAGAACAGTCCCAGTTCCTCACAGACAGCGGAAAAGATGAAGTCTGCGTCCACATAAGGGATGGCCTTGGGGTCGCCTTGGTACAGCCCCGCGCCGAAAAACCCGCCGCTGCTGATGGCAAACAGAGACTGGGTGATTTGGTAGCCTTGGTTGTCAATGTACTCCCAAGGATTTTTCCATGCCAGGATCCTGACCCTCACATGGGCGAACAGGGAGTAAGCTCCCCAGGCGGACAGGCTTCCGCCCACGGCGCCCGCCAGGAGATACCAGCAGTTTTTGGTGGCAATGAAGACCACCAGTACGAAACTGACGAAAAAAATCAGGGCGCTCCCCAAGTCCTTGGAAACCACCAGCAGCAGGACGTGAACGCCCGCCAGGGCGGCGGTGAGCGCGACACGCGGCAGGGAAATCTTTTCCCGCAGGGCGGCTGCCAGGAAAAAAATGAAAATCAGCTTGACAAATTCCGCAGGCTGAAAAGAAATTCCCCCCAGCCGAACGGAAATCTTGGAGCCGTTGGTCATCTGTCCCAGGATCAGCACGCCGCCTAACAGAAAAATCCCCGCCGCGGCGTACAGCCAGGTGATTTTTTTCCAGAACCGGAGCCGCTCCAGAAGATACGGCACAAACGCGGCGACCACCAGCGACACCAGAGCGATGACATACTGCCGAACCGCTCTTTCCAAGGAAATCCTGGAAATCACACAGAAGCCGATTCCCAGCAGGAAGCTCAGGTTGTTCAGCAGCAGCCGGTTCATTCTTTCATAGATCATCCTGACCATGGAGATGGCGGAAAACAAGAAGATCTGCACGAACAGATAGAAGAAAAAGTATTCCCGTTTTTTGCTTGCCAGCAGCAGATCCAGAAAACAGAACAGCTGGATCAGGAAGCTACAGAGGTTCTGACGCAGATAAACGCCCTTCCGCGCCGTTTCGTTCGGCAGACGAAACACCGCGAAGCATTCATAAGTATAAAAAGCCATGCATAGGGTGATGGCGTACCTGGAAAATTCCATAAAGTATTCAAAATATTGAAGATATGTTTCCATAAGCTTCCTTCCAAAGACTTTGTTCGCGTACTTTGCCATGCTGCCTTCGCAGCCGGCGGCGTCTCCCGCCTTTACTCTACGCCGCGCCTTTCCTGTCCGGTGGTGTACTCTTTCTGCGGGAAAGGGAGGGAAACCCCGTTTCCTGTCTGTAGCTGTTTCCATAAGGTAAAGTAGAACCGGAGCATTTCCATGGTCTCCGCCTTGCCTTCTATGGTAAAGTTCAGACGAAGTCCCACCTTATCCTTCCACTTTGCCAGTTCCTTATGCAAGGACAAGGGAACGCAGTTGTAAATGATATTCCTGCAAGGAAGACAATGGCACGCCACCGGAAACTTCTTCCCCAGCCGGTCCGTCAGAAAGACAAGTCTGTTCTGGGAACGCGCGGATCGGAGCGTGCCTGGATCCGAGAGGAAGCGGCTGCCCGGCTCCCGGGCGGGACAGCCTGCGGCAGTCCGCGCCACGCAGTTCGCCGTAACCATCATCGGGATTCGCCCATATACCATTTTTTCAAAAGGCAGGGCTGCCGGCTCAGGCTCTCCCGGCAATAGCTCCAGCTGTTCCTGAGCCGTCAGCTCCAAGGGCAGACAGGCACCGTCAAGCCTGTCCTGCCAGAACCGTATGGTGTCCCGGTTCCATTGGTAGATCCCGGCATCCGCGACCACAGGACGTCGGTATCCACGTTCCTTTAGGTAAGCGTAGCCCTCGAGAGAGCGCGCCACGCAGCCGGAGACTCCGGGCAGGGATAAAAGTTTCCAAGTTTCCGCCAGACCGGCGGCATCCTCTTTTCGGAGGATGTAAGGCAACGAAAGATAGAGCGGAATCTCCGTCTTCCCGGCGGCAGGCGCCTGAAGCCGTTTTACCCTGTCCGCGCCGCATAACTCCCCGTCCGCGTAAAGTCCGTAGCAGGGTACTTCCCGCAGCAGGCACTGTTCGGAAACGCAGAACTCATCCCATGCCTCCCACTGCTCCGGAGTCGTGACGGAAACAGAGAAACCGAATCTTCTCCGTTTCGCAAGGCTGGCCTGGGCGGCTCCGGCGGGCAAGCCCGCGCCGTCGGCAGATCCGTTTCCCGGCCTGTTCCGCGCAGCCTGGGCGGTTCTGGCAGGAAAGCCGGAGCCGTCCCCGCCGCCCTCTTTCCGCTCTTTGGCAGAAAGGGTTTTCTGGATTCCGGCAATTTCCTCCTCCAGTGTCTTTGCGGCTTCCCGGCGAAGTCTGTTCAGCTCTTTTAACGGATAAAAGACATTGGCGTCCAGCGACAGGAAAAGATGTCCCGCCTCAAAAGGGGTTCCGCCCAGTTTTTTCAGCTGTCCCTCTAGCTGCAAAGCCGTTATTGCCTGATTCCCGGCTTCCTGTACGCTGTCTCCGGCAACCGTCGCCGCCGCCCCTTCCCATACGAAGGTCAGCTGGGCGCGTTCTCCCAAGGAAAAATTCCCGTAGATGTCGATCTTCTTTTTCGCTTCCGGAAGCTTCTTCTTCCGGAAGGGGAAGCGTTCCCGGATTTCGGCAAGAAAAGCCTCGCCGCTCTTGGTATACCCCGGGCTGTCCAATGTCACCATAGAACGGCCGTTTCTTTGAAAATAGTACCCGCTCCCGCTCCCGCTGCGGATGTAGTGCGCCGACAGTTTTGCCAGGTCTTCTTCGTCCACGGAAAAGAAAGGCGCCGGCTGGCCGGTTTCGGCTCGCGGATGTTTGGACGCATAGTACCGGTCGATATATTTCCGGTAAATGGCGGTCACGCCGGCGGCGTATTCCGGCTTCTTCATCCGCCCCTCGATTTTGAAGGAGTCAATCCCCGCTTCGATCAGCTGCGGAAGGTATTCGAGGGTGCAGAGGTCTTTCAGGCTCAAGAGATAGCACCGGGCGGAAACGGGTAAAACAGACGCTGCCCCGGCAGGCACAGTCCGGCAGGATACCGGCCGCTCCGACGTCACTCGTCCCGACACGTCTTCCGCGGACAGGCTGACGCCATAGGGCAGGCGGCAGGGCTGCGCGCAGCGCCCCCGGTTTCCGCTGCGCCCGCCCAACGTACTGCTGAACAGGCACTGCCCGGAATACCCGTAGCACAGGGCGCCGTGGATGAATGTCTCGATTTCCAGTTTTTCCAGTCCGGAAGTATGCCTGATCTCCCGGATCTCCCCCAGTGACAGCTCCCGGGAGGGAACGATCCTGGCGGCGCCCATTTCCAAAAGCATTTTCGCGCCATATTTCCCCGTCAGCGTCATCTGAGTGCTGGCGTGAAGCCTTATGTCCGGAAACCACCGCCGGATGGCGCAAAATACGCCGACGTCCTGGACAATGATCCCGTCCAGCCCGGCTTCGCAATAAGGCAGAAGGTATCCGTAAAGTTCGCCGAATTCCCTTTCCTTGACCAGAGTATTCACTGTCAGGTATACTTTCCGGCCCAGCGCATGGGCATATTGGATACCATCCAAAATTTCCCGTTCCGTGAAATTCCGGGCATAAGCCCTGGCGCCGAACTTCGCTCCCCCTAGGTATACCGCGTCCGCCCCCGCGTGGACGGCGCCATAAAACCCCTCCGGGGAACCGGCGGGGGCAAGAAGCTCCGCTTTCTGAAATGTGGCCTCGTTTCTTCTCATATTCGGCATACCCTGTCATACAGAAAAGCTGTCCGATTCCGGACAGCCTTATGTTTCTTGATCGGTTTGCAAAACGGTAAAATCGGTTTTTTTGCCTTCCCTGGTGTCTTTTGTCTTCCTGACGCTTTTTCCCTTTTCCGCTCCCGGCGGCTCGTTCAGCCTGGTTTCCAGACGGACGATCTTTTTGGCGCTTTCGTTCATTTCCGCCTGTAGTCCCTGGTACTGCTTCTCCACATGCTCCAGTTTGATCTGGGAAGAAATCAGCTCATGCTTCAAGTCGTACAGATCCTTCTCCCGGGATTGGAGATCCTCTTCCAGCAAAGCGATCTGGCGCTTCGCCTTGAAATAATCATCGGCGATGTTCAGCTGCAGCAGTACGCTCTGGGTATCCAGCGGCTGTCTGCGGAAGCTGTCTACCTTGCCGTATTCGTTCATCTTATGATTGACATAAGAAGCTATTTTTTGCAGATATTCCTCGCTCTCGTAGCCGCTTAACGTGAAGACCTTGCCTCCGATAATGACTTTGGTATCTGTTTTGGAAGACATGGCAACCTCCCTCTCTATCCGAAGCGTAAAAACACACCGGATCTATCCGGCTTTTACACAGAAAATATTATATAACAGAATCAGCGGACAGGCAAGCTCTTTTGAAAAAATTTCAAAACTTTTGTTCCTTTGGGCGACTGCTCGGCAGTCCTTACTGAGCAGGAACTCCTATGGAGCCGTCTGTCCGGGACGGATCCTCTCCTTTTACAGAATGTTTACAGATTGTTTATGACGATCTTTCCTTTCACGATCGACAAAGGAATGGAATATCTGAAATAGCAATGGGGCAATGGGTTCATAGGTTTTTCCGATGCTGCCTATGGCGGTTCGGGCTGACTGCCGCTGCGATCAGGGAATGGCACAGGGCAGAAGCCTCTCAAGCCTTCTGCCCACAAGTATTCGTACCGCCCGGGGCGGCGTCTTCCGTTTATTTGCAGGTCTTGCAGTCGCTGTCGGCAGCTTTGTCGAAGCTGGGATTGAACGCGTAGAAGTTCTTGCTGTTCAGCTTCTCCTGCGTGAGCCGCAGGGCTTCCCCGAAACGCTGGAAATGTACCAGTTCCCGTTGCCGGAGGAATCGGATCGGAGCGGCCACGTCCGGGTCTTTGGCCAGCCGCAGGATGTTGTCATAAGTGGAGCGGGCTTTCTGCTCCGCCGCCATGTCTTCATAAAGATCCGTGATGATGTCGCCTTTTACCTGAAACTCACAGGCATTGAACGGAATGCCCCCGGCGGCCTGCGGCCAGACGCCGATGGTGTGATCCACATAATATCTGTCGAAGCCGCTCTTTTCGATCTCTTCCATGGAGAGATTCCGGGTCAGCTGGAAAACGATGGCTCCGATCATCTCTAAATGCGCCAGTTCCTCGGTACCGATGTCGGTCAGCAGACAGGCCACCTCTTTGTAGGGCATGGAGTAACGCTGCGACAGATAGCGCATACTGGCGGCAAGCTCGCCGTCCGGCCCGCCGAACTGGGAGATGATGTCCTGCGCCAGCTTGGCGTTTGGCTCTTTGATGGAAACCGGGAACTGCAGCCTTCTTTCATAATTCCACATTATCCGCACGCTCCTTCCCATGGAAGTGGAGCCAGACCCCATCTCCATTCTTTGTTGCTTTCCGCCAGTTCCTTGATCAGGGGATAGTATTTCTGGGAAAACTCTCTCATCATCTGGTTCTTGAGCCGGGCATAGTGGTTGAAATACTCCATCGCTTCCCGATCCCTCGGGTGGGTGTCCAGATATTCCGTCAGTTCCACCAGTACGAAATCAACGATTCCGATATCTTGGAGCAGCTGTTCCTTGTGACCCATCAGACACATCTCCTTCCTGTGAAAGGTTTGTTCAGTTCCGGGAAGATCGTGCCGCACCGGTAGGCTTCTTCCAGATTGTCGTAGATCTTCTCAAAATGCTGCCAGGGCACATATGCCATTGCGAGCGGATATTGGTCAATTTTATCATTGTGTTCATCGCAACGATAATCCTGCATGGTTTTCCCTTTCTTTCCTGTCATTTGCTGTTCCTTTTATCATATGAAAAAGCTTCTGAAATGTGAATCCCGACTGCCCGTCAAGGAGAAATCCCGCCGTGGGCATATTCGTTTTTCGGACGGCATAATCTGAAAGGTGTGAAGGAACTGATACTGAAAAAAAGTATGGCTACCCGGCAAATGCAGGCGGAAAAGACTGTCACAGGGAAATGGATGAATGGAAAGAATCGGAAAATGGCTGCGGCTTGTGAATGATGTGGTATGGGGCCCCTATATGCTTGCTTTTTTGCTGGGAACAGGCGTCTATCTTATGATCCGGATGAGGTTCCTGCCGCTGCGCAACCTGGGCTATGCCCTGAAATGCGTGGTGGGGCTGGACGGCGGGCAGCCGGGAAAACGCTCCGGCACACGGGGAGCCGCCGGGAAAAAGACCGGACGGGGAAAGGCGCCGCGAGGGGATGTCTCTCCGTTTTCCTCGCTGATGACGGAACTGGCGGCGACCATCGGAACGGGCAACATCGTGGGCGTGGCCACCGCCATGGTGCTGGGCGGGCCGGGGGCTTTGGTATGGATGGTGCTGTCCGCCCTGCTCGGCCTGTCCACCAAATTTGCGGAAAGCATGTTGTCCGTGACATACCGGACGTACAATGAACAGGGAAAAGTGTCCGGCGGGCCGATGTATACCTTGGCGCGGGCCTTGCCGGACAGGCGGCTCGGGAAACGGCTGGGCGCGCTGTTCGCCGTGTTTGCCGTACTGGCTTCTTTCGGTATGGGGAACATGACGCAGGCCAACTCGATTTCCGCTTCTCTGGAAGCCGCTTTTGGAATTCCTCCGGCCTGCACAGGGCTGGCGGTGAGCAGCCTGACCATCCTGGCGGTTCTGGGGGGAATCTCGACCATCGGGAAAGTGACGCAGGTCTTGGTTCCGGCGATGGCGGTCTTCTATGTACTCGGCGCCGGCCTGGTGATCTGGAAGAATCTGGGTAATCTGCCGGAAGGGGCGGCGATGATCTGGAAGATGGCGTTCTCGCGGGAAGCGGTCGCCGGAGGAATCGGGGGGAACCTGGTGGCGTCCATGAGCCAGGCCATGCGGTGGGGGGTCTCCCGAGGGGTCTTTTCCAATGAAGCCGGGCTGGGCGCCGCTGGGATCAGCGCGGCGGCGGCGGACACCGACGACCCGGTCAGGCAGGGCTATATCAGCATGACCGGAGTCTTTCTGGACACGGCGGTCATCTGCACCGTCACGGGGCTGATGCTGGCGGCTTCCGGGGTACTGGGGGCAAAGGACGCTTCCGGGGAACTGCTCACCGGAACGGCGCTGACGATCGCCGCCTTTTCCACGGCGTTCGGAGCCTACGGCGCGGGTATCGTCAGCATAGGGATCTCTCTGTTCGCCTTTGCCACCATCATCGGCTGGGCATACCAAGGCGAAAAGGCGTTTGAATATCTGGCAAAAAAACCTGGCTGCTGCCTGGCCTACCGATTCTTATACGGATTCTTCTGTTTTATCGGAGCCGTCTGCACCTTGGAGATCGTCTGGGATTTCTCCGACATCATGAACGCTCTGATGGCGGTGCCGAACCTGCTCGGCGTTCTCCTGCTGTCGAAGACCGCCTGCGACGGGATCCGGAAGTATGAAACGCTCCGAAAAGGACTCTGATCCGGCTGTTTGCTCCGTCCGCGTAACCTGCTTTACTCCAGCAGCTGCGCGCTCTTCTCAGCCGGCAGTTCTTCCACTCCTTTCAGCTTCCGCTCGATGGCCCGTGTCCTGACGCCCACCTGGTCGATCTCATTCACCGCTGTGTTCAGCCTGTTCTTTATTTTATCGATCACATCGCCGAACTTCCCAAATTCTGTCTTAACCGCCCCGAGAAGCCCCCAGACCTCGCTGGAACGCCTTTCAATCGCAAGGGTCCGGAAGCCCATCTGGAGGCTGTTGAGGAACGCCGCCAGATTTGTCGGGCCGACCACCGTGACCTTGAACTCCCGTTGCAGCTGCTCGAACAGCGCCGTCCTGCGCACGATCTCCGCATACAGCCCCTCCGTCGGCACGAACAGAATGGCAAAATCCGTCGTCACCGGAGGATTGATGTATTTCGCGCTGATGGACTTCGCGTTCAGCCTGACGGCATTCTCGAAAAGCCTTGCGGCGGCGTCCGCGTTCTCGTTGCGCTCATAAGCGTCCGTCAGCCGCCGGTAATCCTCAAGCGGGAACTTGGAGTCGATCGGCAGCAGAAGCTCCCGGCTGTCCGTATTCTTGTCCGGCAGCTTGATCACATAGTCCACGCGCTCGGCGCCGTTCTTGCCGACAGAGACCTGCGCTTCGTACTGTTCCGGGGCGAGGATCTGTTCCAGAATCGAGCCAAGCTGGATCTCGCCGAGACTGCCGCGCGTCTTGACGTTGGACATGATCTTTTTGAGGTCGCCGACGCCGTTCGCCAGCTGCTGCATTTCGCCCAGTCCTTTATGTACCTGCTCCAGCCGGTCGCTGATCAGCCGGAAAGAATCATTGAACCGCTTCTCGACCGCTTCCTTGAGGTTCTCATCGACCGTCCGCTTCATCTCGTCCAGCTTCTTGGCGTTTTCCACGCGGATTTCCTGAAAACGCAGGTTTACGCTTTCTTCAAAGGATTTCAGAGACCTGCTCTGTTCCTCACGGCCCTCTTTCGCGGTCTGCGAAAGCGTTTTCCGCAGCTGCTCGGAATGGCCCGCAAAAGTCTCCGTCAGATCTTTCAGCTGTACCGAAAACGCTTCAAACTGCTTCTTCTGCGTGTCGGAAAGGCTGGCCATGTTCGCCGCAAGGCTGCGGTTGAGCACGCCGAACGAGTTCATCAGCTCTTCCCGGCTCTCCCGCGAGGCACGGCTGTTTTCTTCGCGGCTGTCCTTAGCCGCCCTGTCGCTGGCTTCGTGTCCCCGCTCAAACTCGTCGCGCAGGATTTTTTCCATCGACTGCTCCAGCTGAAAAAAGCGTCTGTCGTCGGAAGCCTTCGACGGTTTCCGGACTGCGGCCAGGACGGTATACACGACGAGGGCGGCGACGATCATGCCAAGCAGAATCATCCCCAACAGGATCATCTGGATTGTGTCCATGTGGTACCTCCCGATGGTGCCTCCCGATCCGAAGCACCTTGTTTCATGTTTCCGCGCCTTCCCCGAACAAGAAATACCTAGGAAGTTTCAGACGCCGTCAGATCCTGCTTCTCCTGCTCCCGGTTTTTCTTTTTCCTCATGGAGATCCCTGCCGCTACGGCCACGCTGATGAGCGCCGCAATCATGAGCAGCAGAACTGCGTAAGACAGAAAAGCATTGATAAACTGAATCATAGTCTACCTCCCTTGCCGTATCTTTGTGCTTTCGTATCCTATTATAACAAAACCGCAGGAAAAAGCAAGCTGCAATTGGAATCCGCCCTCGGCTCCGCTCCCTCCTGCTTCCGGCTGTTCTGACCGTCCGACGGCTCCGGAAAATCTCTGCCTGCCCGACGAATTTCCGGCGGCGTCCCAGGGTTTCCGGCAGCAAGGCGCGTTAGGGCCAAACGGGAAGATCCCGCGAAACTCATTGCTTCACGGGATCTTCCCTCCAGACAGGCGCCTTAAGCCTGCACGGCACAGCCCTTAGAACGCGATGAAGAACTTCCCGATAAACAGAACCGACAGGACGATCGTCAGGACGGAGACCTCTTTTCCTTTCCCGGTAAAGATCTTGATAATGCTGTAAGAGATCAGCCCGATGCCGATACCGTTTCCGATGCCGCTGGTGATCATCATGAAGACCAGCATCAGAACCACCGGAACCGAAGAGGCAAGATCCGAATAATCCACTTCTTTCAGGGAACTGATCATCAGCACGCCCACGAAGACCAGCGCCGCGCTGGTCGCGGGAGCGGGGATCAGCGCCGCGATCGGAGCCACGAAGATGCAGGCCAGGAAGCACAGCCCCGTCACCAAGGAAGCCAGCCCTGTCCTCGCGCCCTCTCCTACTCCCGCCGCCGACTCGATGAACGTGGTCACGGTAGAAGTTCCGGTGCAGGCGCCCACGCAGGTCGCCAGCGCGTCCGCCAGCATGGCGTTGTTCATTTCCGGAAGCCTGCCCTTGCTGTCAAGCATGTTCGCCTTTTTCGCCGTACCGAGCAACGTTCCGATGGTGTCGAACATATCGACCATACAGAAAGAAATGATCGTCAGGATCGCCGTCAGCCAGCCAAGCTGGAACAGGGCGCCGAAGTCAAAGCGCAGGAACGTCATGGAGAACAGATCCCCGAAAGGAGGCAGGAAGCTGGCGTTCCCCAGAGAAGAAAACGGGTTCGATCCTAGGAGGAAGGAACCGATCCAGTAAATGACAGCCGCGATGCCCATGCCGTACAGGATCGAACCTTTCACTTTTTTGTGGTTCAGGATCACGATGGCGAACAGACCCACAAAGAACGTGAGCAGATACAGGATCATGGTGCCGTAGGCATCGCCCATCGCGGCTTTGGACGTACCCGCCCCATCGGAAAAGAACCCGAGCATCGTCTGGGAACCGTCGGCGTAATACACTGCCGCGTTGCTGGTCAGTCCGATATGTACCAGCATCAGCCCGATCCCTGCCGAAATACCGAGACGCACGGATTTCGGGATCGCTTCCACGATTTTTTCACGGATTTTCAGCAGGGTCAACACGGTGAACAGCAGACCGGAAATCAGTATGATCGCCAGCCCTCCCTGAAAAGCGTCCTCATAGGATAGCCCCGCCGCTGCCGCGATCCCCGCCACCACCGCCGCGAAGTAACTGTTCAGGCCCATGCCCGGCGCCAGCGCGAAGGGCCTGTTTGCCAGAAACGCCATCAGGATCGTCCCGGCAAACGCCGAGAGAACCGTCGCAAGGAAAACCGCGTTCCACAAAGGCGTACCCACCGCAAAGTTGGTCAGCAGGTTCGGATTCAGCTGGATAATGTAGGCCATGGTCATAAAGGTCGCAAGCCCTCCGATGACCTCCGTCCGGACATCCGTTCTGTTTTCCTTGAGTTTGAAAAATTTCTCCAATTTCTTTTCCTCCGTTTCCGCCGCTTCCTACGGCGCTTTTTTATTGTAAAAGCATGTCCGCCCTGCCTCAGGCGGAAAACACGCGTTTCACAATCGCTTCACACTGCCGGTAGATCGCTTCCGGGCTTTCTCCCACAAAATATTCGCCGTTACGGTACAGGATCCGTCCGTTGACCATGGTCATGCACACGTTGGACTTGCTGCCGCTGTAGACCAGATTTTTCGGAATATTATGGAACGGCCGCATATTCGGCTGATTCAGGTCTATCATGATGATGTCCGCCAGTTTCCCTCTTGCCAGCACATCCGAGCGGTTCAGCCGCATAGCCTTGGCTCCGTTGACCGTCGCCATCTGCAGCACCCGCAGGGCGTCCAGCCCGGCGGCGTCCTGTTCTTTCAGCTTGCTTAATCCCGTCACCAGAAACATTTCCCGGAACATATCCAGACAGTTGTTGCTGGCGGCCCCGTCCGTGCCGATAGCGACCGGGATTTTTTTCCTCTCATACTCCATGATCGGCGCGATGCCGCTCGCCAGCTTCATATTAGAAGCAGGGTTCGTGACCACGAACAGCCGCCGTTTCCGGAAGACCTCCATATCCTGCGCCGTCATATGCACACAGTGAAAGCCGCCTCCGCCATATTCAAACAGCCCCAGGGAATCCAGAAACACCGCCGGGGTCATTCCGTGGCGTTTTTTACATTCCTCCGTCTCCTGCCTTGTTTCCGCCATATGGGTATAGACCGGGGCGCGGTACTTATGCGCCAGCTCCGCCATCTGACGGAGCAGTTCCCTGGAACAGGTATATTCCGCGTGGAAACCTAACTGGTAGGTAATCAGGGAAAGATTCTTCCGGTTCCATTTCCGGTACTCTTCCTCTACCTGTTCGATGCCGGAAACAAAGCGGTTCAGCCCGCTGGTCAGCACACAGCGCATCCCCATGTCCAGACAGGCCTGAGCCACCGTGTCCGGCGTCAGGTACATGTCGAAAACAGCCGTGATCCCGGAAGTCAGGTACTCCAGAACCGCCAGTTTCACGAAGTGGTAAATATCCTCTCCCGTCAGTCTGGCTTCCATCGGGAACACCCTTTCCTCCAGCCACTGCCGCAGCGGCAGGTCGTCCGCGTGGGAACGCAGGAACGTCATGCCGGAATGCGTATGCGCGTCCTTGAAGCCCGGCAGCAGCAGATTGCCCCGGCAGTCCAGTTCCAGATCCCACGAAACAGGAACTTCCCCCTGCCGCCCGAAAAGACCTTCCGGCTGCTTCCGGAACTCTTCCAGCTCTTCTTCCCGAGCCACAAGGACGATCTTTTCGTTCCGGATCCAGATTTCTCCCCAGAAGACCGGCCTGTCCTTTTCCATCGTCAGGATTCTGGCATGATATAGCCGAATATTCATCCGCACTCCCGCCCGCTTTCGCTTCTTCCCAGTCCAAAGGCCGCCGGCAGCAGCTCCGCGAGAGAATGCTCCCGGAACTCGTCCGCGCTTCTGGCGGTCAGAACCCGGAAATCCCCTGCCGCAAATTCCCGCAGGACCTGCCGGCATATGCCGCAGGGATAGGCATACGCCGGAGGGTCTTCCCCGTCCGCGCCGCCCACGACGGCAATCGCCCGGAACGAGGTCTGTCCCTCGCTGACCGCCTTGAACAGAGCCGTCCGCTCCGCGCAGCAGGTCGCCCCGTAGGAAGCGTTTTCCACGTTGCAGCCCGTATAGACGCAGCCGTTTCCCGCCAGAAGCGCCGCGCCTACCAGATAACGGGAGTAAGGGGCATATGCCTTTTTCCTGGCGTCTATCGCGGCCTGAATCAGTTCCCTGTCCGTCATAATCCCCTTTCCGCCCCGAACTTTTCCAGGCTCGCCGTCACGAGTCTGGCGAACCTTGGCACCGCTTCGTCGGCGGCTTCCTGAACTTCTTTATGGTTCAAAGGATGTTCCGTCATTCCCGCCGCCAGGTTGCTGATACAGGAAAGTCCGCAGACCCTCATGCCCATGTGGTGTCCGGCGACCGCTTCCACCGCCGTACTCATCCCTACCGCGTCCGCGCCGAGGGCGCGCAGCATACGGATTTCCGCAGGCGTTTCATAGGAGGGGCCGCTTAACTGCGCATAAACGCCCTCCTGTAGGGGGACTTCGTTTTCCTTCGCCGCTTCCCGGATCAGGCTCTGTAATTCCAGATCATAGACATGGCTCATGTCCGGAAAGCGCGCGCCGAGCGCTTCGTCTTCCGGCCCGACCAAAGGATTGGGGACAAAGCAGGAAATATGATCCGTCAGCAGCATCAGGTCTCCCGGGCGAAAAGCCGCCCCCAGCCCGCCCGCCGCGTTGGTCAGAAACAGAACCTTCGCGCCAAGCAGCCCCATCAGCCGGATGGGAAGCACCACGTCCGAAACGCGGTACCCCTCATAAAAATGGACTCTCCCTTTCATGCATACGATAGGAAGCCTGTCCAGATAGCCGAACAAAAACTTCCCGGCATGTCCGGCAACGGTGGAAACCGGGAAGCCTTCGATTTCTTGATAGGAAACCACCCGCTCCGCCTTGAGCCGCTCCGCGTAGCCTCCCAGGCCGGAACCCAGCACAAGGGCGACCTGCGGACAGAAATCCGTCTTCCCGCGTATCTGCGCCAAACAGCCTGTCAGCTTTTCCATGACCGGATTCATCCGCATTTCCCCCGTTTTCCCGTGGCTTCCGATAATTTCTATGACAAGAAGCAAGGACGGCTTCTTGTCATCCAATTACGGCGCAAGAACAGCGCCTTTTATCGGAAGCTGCTTCGCAGCTTCCAATAAGTTATATTACAAGAAGCAAGGACGGCTTCTTGTCATCCAATTACGGCGCAAGAACAGCGCCTTTTATCGGAAGCCGCTCCGCAGCTTCCGATAATTTCTATTATATGCAATACCTTATGAAAATGCAATTTTTTTTCATATTTTTTTGGATTTTATGGGTTGGAGGATGGTATCAGACATCTTGTTCTTATGGTCGCGCAAGGCTGTAATCGGAACTACCGCTGCGGCCAAACAAATCCTTAGCATAGGCTTTCCTTTTTGTATCCATACAATCTTTTCCTATACGCGGGCGACGTACAGCAGCAGACGCAGCGGCAGATTCTCGTTCAACGACGATTGGTGTTCCATCAGTACGATGAGCAGATCACCCACAAGGAACGCGAGGTCGTTCACCCTGTCCATAAACAGAACATCGTCAAGCGTCTTCATTGTCACGGGCGTGTCGGGCGGGATCACAAAGTTCTTTCCGCATTTTACATAGATCGATTGCAATGTCAAATGTAGCAAAATTTACGAACAAGATTCATCCCTGCCGTCAGAAGCGGGGATTTTTCAGTATCCATAAAAATGGCGGCAGATATGAGCCTTTGAGGGAACTGTCAAAAGGTGTACCTTTTGACAGCCGCCTTCTGACAGCTGGCAGCCACCGGATCCTGTGCTTTCTTTGTAATCTTATCAGGATTCCGCACACATTTCAAGTAGTTTCCAGAGAAAATGATGAGAAAAAATTTCATTTAATTCATAAATATGGTATTTTCTGAGACGGGACACAAAAATGCCGCACTGTCAAAAGGTACACCTTCTGGCAGCCCCCCAAGGCCCAGACCTTCCGGCAGCCTCCGGGATACCCCATCTTATCTTAAAGGAGGATCATGCATGTCTAAGAAACTTACCAGAAAGACCCTGCTTCGCGCCGTCTCGCTGGCGCTGGCCGTCGGCCTCGCGGCCGGGGCCGGGCTCACGGCGGCAGCGGCGACAGACCCTTCCGGGCTGTTCGACGCCAGGTATTACGCCCGCACCTACGCGGACGTCAAGGAGGCCCTCGGGGAGGGCGAGGAAGACCTTTACGGGCATTACCTGCGCCACGGCGGCGAGGAAGGGCGCTCCGCCAGCATCTTCTTCAACGCCAGAGCCTACCGGGAGGCCTATCCGGATCTGTATGAGGCGTTCGGGACGGACCTGGAGTCCTATGCGGCGCACTTCGCCGCTTTCGGCCTGAAAGAGCGCCGGGACGCGGGAGGGGAATTCCCCATCGCCAGGTACATCGACCTGTATCCGGAAGTCCTGGAGCTGGTCGGCGAAGACCCGGCCGCCATCGCCGAATATTATGTGACGGTCGGAGAGACGGCGGGACAGAAGGTCGAGCTGCGGCGGCCTGACGGGTCGGCGATCCTTTCCCCGGCCCCCTCTCCAGGCCCTTCCCACACGCCGCCCAAAGCGGATGAGCCGTCTGTTTCCGCGCCCTCTCGGCAGACGGACATCACCTACGGGGAGAGTTCCGTTTCCGCCACCTTTCTCTATGACCGCCCTGTCGAGTTCGTCTCGGCGGCACTGACGGGTACAGGCAACCAGCCGGTGGGCGGCATCACACCGGAGATAGCGGCCGAACCCCGCAAAATCACCGTCACGGTTCCGAAGAGCCACGGCACAGGCTCGCCCCTGACGCCGGGAGCGGGCTACCAGATCCAGGTCAAGACCCGCGCGGCGGGCGGCGGCCCGGAGGTCTCCAGCAAGACGCCGTTCACCGCCATAACGGGCCTGTTCCGGCGGCCGGAGAGCGGCAGCGTCATTTACACGGTTCAGTCCTTTGACACCGTAACGGGCGTCGCCCAGCTGATTTCCGATGACAGCTCCAGATGGTATGCCGTGCCTAAGACAGAGGCCGCCTACGGGATCTTCGACGCGGTCTACACGCCGAACCGGGACGTAACGGGCGCGGCGGCCCTGTTCCACGTCACAGTCGGCACGGAGTCCAAAAACGACTCGATCGCACTCCAAGGAACCAACGTACCGACCGCGCAAAACGGGTCGAAAGTCTACATCCAGGTCGGCAAGCCCGGCGTGGACAATGCCGCGGGCAATGCCCGTCTGCCCGGTTTCACGATCCCGGCGGGAGGGCTGGGAAGCGATGGTGGTGACTATAAAGGCACATGGATCGTCGTCAACAGCGGGGCGTACCTGGACATCGTCAGCGACCAGACCTGGGATAACGCATTCGGCCAGACTTTCTCGGCAGGCACGGCAGGCAAGTTCAAGAACGGGACCGTGATGGCAGCGCCCGGCGGCAGCATCCGCGACAGCGCGTACAAGGCATGGCCGCTCGGCGAAGGCAGCATCATCACCGTCTCGGCGGGCGGGAAGCTCGCGGTCGGCCCCGGCACCCGCGAAGGGACATGGGCGGACAGCCGTTTAACAAATGGCGCAGCAGAGACTGCTTCCAGTTATTACAGCGGCTGGCTGATCGGAGGAAAGATCACTTTCGACGGGTCGGAAGCGACGGCGGGACACTACATCGACGTGGCGGCCGCCGGGGTGCTCCTGAACGGCGCGGCGACGGTGAACAGCAGTGTCAGCCTCATGTACGACGTCTACCTGACAGCCGGTTCGTCCGTGACGATTGCCCAAGGCGCGACCCTGGCTTTCCTGAGCGGCACCAACGACAACCAAGGTTCGTTTGAGGGGCGATTCTACGGGCAGCCGGGCCTGACAGGCGGCAAGGGGCAGGGCGGAGACACGCAAAAACCCGCCTCAGCGGTCACTGTAAACGGAAACATTGTCCCGAAAAACAACCAGCACCCCTTCGGCTGCAACCAAGATTCCTGTACGATTGCTGGTACCTGGACAGCTAATCATACTACGAAAAAAGAAAGCCCCGCCTTCTCAGACCGGGGGGATTTCTACAGCTCATGGACTGCCGACACATCAGAATAAAACAGCACGTCCTAAGCCGCGCCTTCCCAGAGGAGGGCGCGGCTTTTTTTCACTGCGCGGCTGCCCGTTTTCCGGCGGCCTCCGCAGCCGATACGGGCTGGGGCGATCGGCGTCCCGGTTCCCTCTTGGGCAGACGGAAAGCCCGGGGTTCCCGGCGCCACCCAGGAAACGGAATCCATCGCCTGTCTGCGCGAGCCTGCCCCGCAGCACAGAAGCTCCAGATTCTCCGAAATATTTTTCAGAAACTGCCGGCATCATCATCATCATCAGGAGATCTATTCTGTTGCGCAGTCCTGCACCTCTCCCACCAAAAAGGAGGGCGAAAAAGGGAACCCGTTTTTCACCCTCCTTTCTGCTGCTGCCCTCTCCCGCCGGAAACCGCTTAAATAATAATGCATACCATTCCGCCGTTGCTGTCATTGACGATTTTTTGCATGGTATCTTGCAGCTTGATCTGGCTTTCGTCTCCGATGGCGGCAATTTTGCTTGTGATGCCGTCATTTACCAGCTGTTCCACCGTCTTCCCGAAAATATTGGTCTCCCAGATCCCCTCTTCCGAGGTGTCGGCGTTGTTGACATAACGGATCAGGTCTTCCGCCTGATCCTGCGTTCCTACGATCGGCGCGATCTCTGTTTCGATGTTGGCGCGGATCATGTGGATGGAAGGGCTGAACGCCTTGATCTTCACGCCGTATTTATTTCCGTGGCGGATGATTTCCGGAGCGTCCAGCCGGATTTCGCTCTTTTCCGGGGTGACTACGCCGTATCCTTTCATGCGTACCAGGCTCACCGCGCCTAAAACCTTGGAATACTCCCTCTTCATCGCCGCAAACTCCTTGAGCCTTCCCAGAAGCTGATACTCATCCCGGATCTCTTCCCCGATCATCTCCGTCAGCATTTCATAATAATAAGCCTCATCCACGTCCAGCACGACTTTGATCGAGCCGTCCGACATGCTCACGGCGTCGGTCTTGGTACGCTTCACATATTCGCTGTCGATCTCAAGGGGCATGTTGACGGCATCCCTCACAGTGTTGTAATCCTTCATCAGATCCCGCACCTTCACAATGAGATCCTGCTTCATGCGGTTATCCGAAGGCAGCATTTCCACCCATTTGGGCATATAAAATTCCATGACGGAGATCGGGAACTCATATAAAATGTTTTCCAGGATCAGATGGATGTCATCCTTTTTCAGCTGTTCGCAGTTCACCGGCAGTGCCGCGACTTCATATTTATTGCTGATTTCCTCCGCCAGCCGCCTGCTTTCCTCTGAGTAAGGCTTCTGGCTGTTCAGCAGGACCAGAAAGGGCTTATGTAGTCTTTTCAGGGCCGTAATGGTCTTCTCTTCCGCGCCTAGGTAGCTGTTCCTAGGCAGTTCCCCGAAGCTTCCGTCCGTGGTGACTACCAGTCCGATGGTAGAATGGTCGTTCATGACCTTATCCGTCCCGATCTCCGCCGCCTGGGTAAAAGGGATCTCGTAGTCGAACCAAGGCGTCCGCACCATCCGCTCCTCGTTTTCCTCCATATGCCCGGCGGCGCCCTCTACCATATAGCCCACGCAGTCGATCAGGCGCACGGACACCGGCACATCGCCGTTCAGCGTCAGCCTGGCGGCCTCTTTGGGGATGAATTTCGGTTCGGTGGTCGTAATAGTCCTGCCCCCCGCGCTCTGCGGCAGTTCATCCTGCGCCCTCGTCCGCTCGTGTTCGTTCTCCATGTAGGGCAGCACCATGACGTCCATGAACCGCTTGATGAAGGTGGACTTCCCCGTCCTGACCGGCCCGAGTACTCCGATGTAGATTTCCCCCCCGGTTCTGGCTTGTATATCGTGATAAAGATCATAGGTATTCGCGGCGTAATTTTCCATAACAAAACCTCCTGCCTATCCTGTACTATGTATATGCAGGGGGAACGCCATCCATTCCGGCCATCCACTTCTGAGGGCGGAGTCCGCTTTCCGGCAAGGAAAGATCCGGCTGTTCCCTGCCGTGTCCGCTCTTTCCTATTTCCACCGTCTTGGTCGCGACATTCTCACCGAATGCGATGTCATGCTCTATGAAGATCATGGTCGGCTCACAGCTCAGGACGGCGGCTTCGATTTGTTTCCGGGAAAAGATGTCGATAAAGTTCAAGGGTTCGTCCCAGAGATACAGGTGCGCGGATTCGCAGAGACTGCGCGCAAGCAGCACCTTTTTCTTCTGCCCGGCCGAAAAATCCCCCAGATCCTTCTCAAACAGGTTCCGCCCGAAATCAAGCTTGCGGAGCATGGCAAGGAACAGGCTTCTGTTAAGGGCGTGTCCGCTGGCGAACGCGTCTAAGTCTCCGCACAGAAAAGAGGTGTCTTGCGGGATATAGCTGATGGTCAGCTGGGGATTGTCCGCCATGATTTTCCGAACCAAAGTCGTTTTCCCGCAGCCGTTTTGGCCGCGTACCCAGATTCGCTCGCCGCTGTGTACCTCGAAACCAGCACAGGCGAGCAAGGTGTTTTTGTGATACGCAAGGGGGCGCAGCAGCAGGCTGTCCGCTGTCTCTATGTTTTTGAGAAGCTGGGATTTGCTTTCTATCGCCGCGCCCTGACGGTTTTCCAGGTTCTTGGCCCGTTTCATCATCTTCGCGGATTTATGCCCGACGTAGCCACGGTCCACGGCGTTCCCGCTATTGCGCTCACGGCTCCGGTACTTGTCCGCTTCCACCTTGTCCGCCCAGTTTGCCGTGCGGGCGGCGGCTTGGTTCAGACGCCTGATTTCCTTTCGCAGTTTTTCGTTTTCGGCCAGTTCAAAGCTGTCCTGCCGTTCTTTGTTTGCCCACCATTGTGAGAAATTTCCTGCCTGCACATCAATGCCTGTTTTGTTGATGGCGAGGATGTGGGTAACACAAGAATCCAGAAAATCCCGGTCGTGGCTCACTAGGATAAACCCGCTCTGTCTCGTAAGATACTGACGAACCTGCTCCCGCGCCTTCTGATCCAGGTGGTTCGTCGGTTCGTCAATCAGCAGGAAATTCGCAGGCTTCAAAAACAGCGCCGCAAGCAGTATTTTTGTCTGCTCTCCGTTTGAGAGCGTATCGAAAGGACGGGATAGAACTTCGCTGTCTACCTGTAAGAAGTTCAGCTCTTTTTCCAATTCCCAGAACACAACGCCAGGATGGATCTGATACAGGACTTCCAGCGTGTCGCGGGTCTTGTCCTCTACTTCCATAGGAAAGCAGTCAAAGTGGACGTCGGTGTCGATGCGGCCCTGGTATGCATATCTGCCAAGCAGCAGGTTCAGCAAAGTCGTCTTGCCGCGTCCGTTGCGCCCGACCAAGCCGAGTTTCCAAGAAGTGTCGATGTCAAACGACACTTCCTCGAAAAGATTCTCCCCGCCGTCATAAGCAAAAGTCAGCTTGCTGACATGGATGGCTGACATCAATTCTTCTCCTTCTTTCCGGAAAACGACCGCTCTGTCTCTATTCCGATATATTTTAATTTAGGAAGCTTAAGGTGTTTATCGCCCCAGTCATTAAGATAGCATAAATTCACCGCATTCTCAATAAAAATTTATTTTCTCCGGGAGTTAGGCAAATCGGTGCAAAGAGCGCAGATTTGGGATTGTCAGAGACGTTATAAAGTGTTATCATGATTTCCAGGTGATCCGTTGGAAATGATTTTATGGGAAAGGATGGGCAGAGGGATGCACTGGTACCAGGAAGCTGTTTTTTATCATATTTACACGTTCGGGCTGTGCAAGGCTCCTTTTGAGAACGATTACGCGAAGTCTGCAAAAAAGCTCGGGGAGATCGGGAAATGGATCCCGCACATCAAGAACCTAGGCTGCAGCAGCGTGCTTTTCAGCCCCGTCATGCTGTCCAGAACCCACGGCTACGACGTCACGGATTATTATAAAATAGACAACCGGCTCGGCACGAACGATGATTTTCGCGCCTTAGTGGACAAACTCCATGAAAACGGGCTGAGGGTCGTCTTGGACAGCGTGTTCAACCACTGCGGACGCGACTTCTTCGCTTTCCGGGAACTGCGTGAGGGGAACCGCTCTTACGCTTCCTGGTTTTCGGGGGTGGATTTCGGCAGGAACAGCTCCCTTGGCGACTGTTTTACCTATGACACCTGGAGCGGCTATGATGAACTGGTCAAATTCAATCTGCGCAATCCGGAAACAAAAGCCTATCTTCTGGACGCCGCCCTGTTTGCCATCCGGGAATTCGGCATCGACGGAATGCGTCTGGATTCCGCCAATGTACTGGACTTTGATTTCATGAGAGAGCTGCGGAAAGTCACGACGGGCGCGAAAGAAGATTTCTGGCTGATGGGCGAGGTCGTGTCGGGGGATTACAGCCGCTGGGTCAACGACGGACTTCTGCATTCCGTGACGAATTACCAGCTTTTTAAGGCGCTGTTTTCCAGCCACAACGACAGCAACCTATATGAGCTTGCGCATACGCTGGGGCGCGGCTTCGGCGACGGCGGTATCTGGAATCATCTTCCTCTTTACAACTTCGTGGACAACCACGACCAGCCCCGCCTTGCCAGCGTGGTGAAACGGCCCGAATATCTGCGGACGATTTATCTTATGCTGTATACCCTTCCCGGGCTGCCGTCCATCTACTATGGCAGTGAATGGGGAACGAAAGGGGTGAAGGCAAAGGATTCGGATCAGCCGCTGCGTCCGTATTTTGACATCGACCAGCTCACGAAAGAAATACCGCGGCTGGAAGGCTTCCTCCGGAAGCTGGCGGATCTCCGGGCGGAAAGCCCCGCCCTGAAATGGGGCGCCTATCGGGAGGTCTCGATCGGGTATATGGCTCCGTTTGTGTTCGAGCGCAGGTACGGCGGCGAAACCGTGACGGTCGCGATCCATCCTTTCGAGACTTCCGCGAGCGTGGATCTGTCGCGCTGCGGCTCGTGTTTCCGGGATGTGCTGAACGAAGAGGAGCTTTCGGGCGGCGTGGTTGCGTTTGCGCCTTATAGCGGGCGGATCCTGAAACAACGGAAAGGCTGACCTTTTCATCCCAAAATGATCCGAGCTGACATAACGATCCTGATCATATTGCCGTCCAAAGACCGCAGCCGTAACGACCAGCGCGAGAATCACGATGCCGGTCATACGAAGGGTTCCTTTTTTTAGTTGATTTGCGATGGACTCTCCTTGCTTTTTTCTTTCAGTTCATAGCCAAACTCGACTCGCCTGTCGTATTTCTGAGAAAAAATCGTCGTTCCCCCCTCCAGCTTGATCTCCAGGAAAATCGCGGGAAGCTCCGGAAAAGCCTCCTGATCCGTCCTGAACTGAGATCGGTAAACAGGGTCGAGAAATTCCGCCGCTTCTTCTGCTAACGTCTTCGCGTTGGCGCTGTAAACATAAGTATACACCAGCCCGGTTTCCTCCGCGTCGCAGGAAATGGTAAGGGAAGGCGTATTTCTCGCGCTGAGCTGGCGCGTTCTTTCCCCGGCGTATTCGTCCAGCGTCGAGGCGGAGGAAGGCTCGAAATTTTCTTTGATCTTTTCTAATGCCTTCGCGGGAACTTCGGATACATCCAGCGCTTCCTTGCCAATCGTCCAAAGTTTACTGACACTCACCTTGAGATACGTTCCAGGCGGGTACACATCATGAAAGTCCAAATACGCGTCAAATTCCAGCTCTCTTGCCTCACCTTCCGCATTGTAGCACATCAGTCTGTACTCCGCCTTGAGTCCCTGCGCCTGGCCGTTGCTGTCCAGCGCGTATACGGGCGTGTTATCGTAAGCCAGCGGAACAACGGTATAGTAAGCAGCCTCCAGCGCGTAACGGTCGCCGTAATATCCCTTCAGCCAAAGGGCAGCCGCCGCAGTCAGTACCAGAGCCGCAACGCCAAAAGCTCCCAGAATCATTTTTTTCCCTGTCTTCATCCTCAAAACTCCAATTCTTTTTTATGGAACGCCAAAGACGACAGAACCACCGTCACAGCCACATAAACCACATATTCAGACGCCGGCAGCAGGACGGATTCCCCCGTGAGAATCCCCACAAGCGTTCTGAGTAAAATGCCTGCCATCAGATGTCTGGACAGTCCGGGCAACAGGCCGCTGACCATATCCCAGTTCAGAAGCGCCTCCAGCAGCTGGCTGACAATACCGAGCGCCAGCAGCAGATAAGTCACCATGCCAAAGGTCGCCCGCTGCAAGCCGTAAACCACAGCGGCCGACAGGGAAGCAAACGCGAGGATTTCCATCAGGGCTTTCAGCCCCCATACAGATACTTCTCCGAGAATCGCGAAGGAAGCCGGAGTACCCAACACCGCGTAGGCCGCGTACATAAAAAGCGGAACCAGCCCGACCATCACCGTGCCAAACAGCGCCATGAGCAGGAGCTTGGAAAGGATGATTTGAGCCTTGTTCATGCCGAAGCCGATGAGGGTCGCGAGATTCCTGGCGTTCAGGTCGTCGGTATAAATGGCCGCAAACAGATAACCGCCGATCACTGGCGGCAGGAAGCCAAAGAGCGTTTCCGCGTCCGTCAGCATCTGCTCCGCGCCGCTGCTTCCCATGCGGATAAACATCAGCAGAAGATAGGCGAGCGCAAACGCGCCAAAATAGAGATACAGGCTCTTTTTACAGAGCAGGCGATAGATTTCACCGCGCAGATAAGGAAACATTCCGAACACCTCCAATCAAATGCATAAAATATTCTTCCAGCGTGGTTTCCTTAGGGGAAAGCCGATAAAGCGCCACACCCTCGGACACCAGCACACGCGCGACCGCGTCTGGCCGATCCAGGTGCGATTCCAGGATCAGCCGGCCGCCCTTTGCCCTGACGTCTGTAATGCCCAGCCTGGACCGCAGAAGCGCAGCCGCCTTGTCGCCGCTGTCCACATCGATGACCAGCGACCTTTTGGTGCGTTCATGCAAGTCGGCATGGGTGATTTCCTGTACCAGATTTCCCTGCTCGATGAAACCGAAGCGGGTCGCCACCAAATCCAGCTCGCTTAAAATGTGGGAAGACACAAGAAAGGTCGTGCCGCGTTCCTGATTCTCCCTCTGAATGACCGCTCTGATATCGGCAATGCCCTGCGGGTCAAGCCCGTTTACCGGCTCATCCAGCACAACGACAGGCGGCCTGCCCAGCATGGCTCCGGCCAGCCCCAGCCGCTGCTTCATGCCCAGCGAAAAGGCTTTGAAAGGCTTTTTCACGCCTGCAAGCCCCACAAGCTCCAGCAGGCGCAGGGTTTCTCCTTTCTCCCGTATCCCCTTGATCCGGCAGAGGTATTCCAGATTCTGCCTTGGATCCAGGTAGGGAAAGAAGGACGGGCTGATCATAAACCCGATATGCCGCCGCGCCGCGTTCGGCCCGTTTTGTCCGTCTCCGATTTCGATTTCCCCCGCCGTGGGTTTTGCCAAGCCCATGACGCACTTGAAAAAAGTGGTTTTCCCCGCGCCGTTGCGTCCGACAAGACCATAAATATCGCCCTTTCGTAAGGCCAGCGATACTTGATGAAGCGCTGTAAATTCGCCGTATTGTTTGGTCAGGCCACGGGTCTGTAAAAGCGTCTGTACCATCCGTGTTTCTCCTTTGGTTTGATTGGATTACCGTTCTATTTTATCAAGCCCGGCAGCTGCGTACCATTGATTTGCCTTACAGCTTCCTTACAAAAACGTCACATAAGGGTCTTTCCCAGCCATGCTTTCAACCTTTTCGCTTCACCGTGCTGACATTTTCTGTCCGGCTCAGGCGTTCATACCAGAGCCGGCGGCGGTTTCGCAGACTGTAAAAAAAATCGGCCAGTGAAAAAGCAAGCAGGGCAAGGAGCAGCGCCAGCCAAAGCGCCTGCCGCTCTTCGGACGTATCAACCATCTCCCGGAAAAATGACCCTCCGAACAGCACGGCGTCGCGCAGCAGATAGCGTAAAGCAACCGCCGGTACAAAAGGCAGCCCCGGAGCGGTCTGCGACACCTTGACCCGTACCAATGCCTTGCCCGGCGTTCGGCCTTTGGTCAGCAGAGCAAAGCCCAGCGTATAAACGCACAGCGTAAGACCGAACACGGGAACAGGATCCAACCCCAGAAAGGCCGCCAGCGGGATCTGCAAAAAGGAAATCAGCAGATGATCCAGAAACAAGGCGGCCGCCCGCCTGGAAAAACTGACCGATCTGCCGCGTTCCCTGCTTTTTTGGTCTATCCGCTCCCGTTTCGGCAAAAAGCGCAGCAGTTTGATAAAAATAAAATATCCGACCAGCCCGCCGAGGGAATTCAGCAGCAGATCGTCTGCGGAAAACAGGCGATAGGGCTTTGGATAGAGCCAAAACAGCCCCGTCAGCTGTGTCACCTCAAAAAACAGAGAGAGCAGGAAGGAAAGAAGCAGCACCTTTTTCCAGTTTTTCCTGAAATAATAGGCTAAATAGACGCCAAAGGGCAGCAGCAGGAAAAAGTTGAAAGAAGGCTCCAGAAACGAAGAGCTTTTCAGCGCCGGTATCCAGGTACGCGGCTGAAACAGCTGAAACGGGGATTTTGTCAGAAAGTTCTGCACGAAACGGAACGGCAGCAGATCATAAAAAGGTCCGGTTCGCACCGCAGCCGCTGCCGGATCCGGCAGCGGCAGGATGATCAGATAATAAGCGCATTGCAGATAGAACACAAAGGAAAACAGAACCAATGTACGCCAGAGCGAAACCGCGCCATATCTGCGATAGCTATGGATGGCATAAGGCAGGGAAAACAAACCGGCAACCAGCGGAAACATCAACGCCGCTGTAAAGATTGGGAAATAATAGGGACTCATCGGTGGCACCTCCTACCATCTAATCTGTTTTGTAAAGCGTTCAAAATTATTTTCTTCGCGTTCTGATAAGTCATCATCAAATAGCCGCCGTAAAGAAGCAGAATGACCGCGCCGGCTGTCAGGCTCCTAGAGAACAGATGGAAATCTCCAAGCACCTCCACCAGTCCGCTTACCAGTTTCATCGCCACAAGCCAATGGACGACGGCAAGCGCCAGCGGCGCGGAAAAAGTAATCAGCACCTGCCGCAGCACGCTTCCCGCGATCATTCTTTCGTTTGCCCCCAGTTTGGAAAGCAGCCGGTAACGCTCCTGATGGTCGCTGGCTTCGGACAGCTGCCCGATCGCCAGTATGCTGGCGCAGGTGAGCAGGAAGGTCATCCCCAGATAAACCGTCATATAAGACACGCCGGCGGCAACAGGAACCTCATCGGAACGGTATTCGCGGATGGCAGCCGAAAGAGAGCTTCCCGCCGAGATCGCAGAAAGTGCCAGAAACAGCAGCAGGCAAAGAAAACTCATGGAAATCCACGCGGCATGGATGTTACGGTTCAGCTGTTTTACCGTAAGCAGGTTGAGATCCTTGAAATACACGCCCTTCATCCCGGAAACCAATTTCAGGAAGAAACCGGACAGAGAAAAGAAAAACAGGAACGTTCCCGCCGTCCCCATGAGCATAGAAACGGTCTGTATTTTCGTTCTGCCTTCACTGGACGCGCCGACAATGCCGACGTTCAGAATCATGCCATAGGAAACCAGGAGCATTGCCGCGCTGACGCAAAACAGCAGAACCGAAGTCCACAGGGGCATTGCCGCCAAACAGACTTTTCGTTCGCCGGCGTACAGTAAATGCAGCAGTTTTTGACGGCTGACATGAACCGTATGAAAGAGGATCACGATGAAAAATGCCGTGCCGAAATAACAGGTACTCTTTGTCAGCGCTGTTCCGGAAAATACAAAGGCATAGTGGCTGACCGAAACACCCAGCATTTTTGCCGTAACCAATGCCATGCCTTGAGAAAGAAACACGCCAAGCGCCAGGCCCGCAGCGAGGGAAAGCAGTCCGATCAAAAAGGTTTCGCAGATGAGGACTGCTGAAATTCTGCCTTTTTTCATGCCAAGCAGGATACAAAGCCCCAGTTCTTGTTTGCGGCGGCGAATCAGAAAAGCGTTGGCGTACAGGATCAAAAATCCCAAGACAGCCGCGACAAAGACGGAAAGCCCGTCCATGAGCCGTTCAATGCCCACGGTCGCGATGGCTTCGTCCTGCGCCCCGGCAAACATCACGCGTTGGCTGCCGATCGAATTGAAAATGTAAAACATGGATACGCCAAGGATGATCGTAAGGAAGTAAACGCTGTAATCCTTGCAGTTCCTGCGGACATTGCGAACCGCCAGCACAAAGACATTCATGCGATGTCACCTCCCAGCACCGCCATGACCTCCATGATTTTATCAAAGAAGTCCCTGCGGCCGTCCCCGCCGCGCCGCAATTCCGTGAAAATCCTGCCGTCCCGGATAAACAAAATGCGGTCACAGTAGCTGGCCGAAAAAGGATCGTGCGTTACCATAAGAATAGTGCTTTGCAGCTCCTTCACCATTGCCTGGAAACTGGCAAGCAGGGCGCGGGCGGATTTACTGTCCAACGCGCCCGTTGGTTCATCCGCCAGCACGAAAGCGGGATCTGTCACAATCGCCCGGGCCGAAGCTACCCGCTGCCGCTGGCCGCCTGACAGCTGCATGGGGTATTTATCCAGGACGTCCTCTATGCCAAACCGTTTTGCCACCATGCCCACCCGCTGTTCCACCGTTTTGGAACTCTGTCCCGCAATCGTCAGCGCAATCGCGATATTCTCAAAGGAAGTCAGGGCATCCAGCAGATTATAGTCCTGAAAAATAAAGCCCAGCTTGTGGCAGCGGAAATAAGCAAGCTGATTTTTTTTCAGCGCGGTAATGTCCACACCCTCAATATAAATCTTTCCGGCGGTCGCCGTGTCAATCGTGGAGATACAGTTGAGCAGCGTGGTCTTGCCGCTGCCGGACGCGCCCATAATGCCTACGTATTCCCCTTGACGCACCTCAAAGCTGACGCCATTCAACGCTCTGGTCACGCTGCCTTTCCCGCCGTATATCTTTTCTAAATCACGAACCTGTAAAACAACGGGCCGCATAGAAAAACTCCTTTTTTTCTTTTTCGTTTTCAGGATACGTCTCCGTGCCGACATGTACCATCGCTTTCCCTTACAGTTTCCTTACAAAAATGTCACATAAGGATTCTGCGGGAAAACAATGGAAACAGCGGTTCCGTCTTCCGAACGCGCCGATATTTCCAGCCCCATTTTCACGCATAGTTCCTTGCAGATGTACAGGCCCATGCCGGTCGATCTGGCCGCGCCGCGCCCGTTTTCCCCGGTGAATCCCCGCTCAAAGATGCGGGGCAGATCGCCGGACGGGATCCCGATGCCGTCGTCCCGCACCGTCAGCGTATGGTTCCCAAAGGTAAACCGCAGCGTTTTTGCGCCGTATTTTACGGAGTTGTCCAAAAGCTGCCGCAAGATGAAGCCGAGCCATTTGGGGTCGCCGGCAACCGTTCCCTCCGCCTGCGCCTCAACCTTGATTTTATGGGCAATCAGTATTTTCGCGTTGTCCCGCAGCAGCGTATGGAGCAATTCCTTAAGACTGATTTCCCTGAGAACATAATCCTTTTCCACCGCGCTGCTGCGGGCGTAAAACAGCGCCTGCTCCACATACCGCTCTACCTTGGCCAGCTCGGCGGACACTTCCGCATAGCCGTTGTTTTCACAGACCAGCTTTGCCCCGCTGATGGGTGTCTTGATCTCATGTACCCACAGCTCCACATATTCCCGGTATTCCCGGTTCCCCTTTCGATGAACCGCGATTTCATCATTCATGGATTTCACCGCGGCTTGCAGCACATCCGACAGAATTTCTCCTTCCGAAAAAGAGGGCGGCGGAAGAACGTCCGCTATATAGTGCTTTTGCTCCAACGCGTCCAAAGAAGCGTAAAGCGAGCGGTAATAGGACTTTTTGATGATATATTCCCGAAGCAGGGCGGACAGACCGCCCGACAAATAAAGGAAGCTGGTGAGCGCGATAAAAACCGGCGGACAGTGAAGCGCCCATAAAACAAAACCGCCAAACCCGGCGGTCAGCAAGGCGGCAACGGCATAAAACAGCTTGTCCCGGCAAAAAGTGATGAAATTCATATCAGGTACCCCTGTCCGCGTCTGGTTTTGATGAATTCCGTCAGCCCGACCTCTTCCAGTTTTTTGCGCAGACGGTTGATGTTGACGGTCAGTGTGTTATCGTCCACAAACTCGTCGGTCTGCCACAGTTCCTCCATGATTTGGTCACGGGAAAGAATGCTGCCCTGGTTCTTCATCAGCAGGCGCAGGATACGCAGCTCGTTTTTGGTCAGCTCCCGCGTTCCGCCGTTTGCGCTGACGGTGCCGTCGTGCAAGCGGAGCGTTACGTCACCGATCTGCAGCACGTTTTCCGGCCGGTCTCCATATGCCCGCCGCAGCACGCTTTCTATCCGGGCCAGCAGGATCTGCGTATTGTACGGCTTGGCGATAAAGTCATCCGCGCCCAGATTCATGGCTCTCAGTTCATCGATTTCGGTGTTCCGGCTGGTGACAACCACGATGGGAACGCTTGACCGCTTACGGATTTCACGGCAGATGTAATGGCCGTCACGCAAAGGCAGCCCTAAATCAAGCAGAATCAGATGGGGTGCGGCGGCAAGAGCCGTTTCCACGATGTCCGAGAAAGAATCCGGCGCAAGCACTTCATAACCGTACTTTTCCAGCAGGCTTTTTTGCTGCGCCCGGATGGTCTCGTCGTCTTCCATCATCAGAATCTTCTTCATCGGAGACATTTCTCTCCTTTCGTTCGCCCGTCATGGAGCTTTTTTCTTTTCTGCGTCAACGGAAACAAGCGATAGGTCTTCTTTCTTTTCCGCCCCCGGTATTATGATACGTCAAAACCTCGAAATTTGCAAGAACGTTTCCTGCGAAAAATGTCGGCTCCGCGACCGCTCTCAGTGCCTTTTTTGTCCTTTTTTCCTTCTTCCGCTTCCCTTGTGGTAAAAATACAGCACGATCTTTTCCAGCTTCCTTTTCAGCACGATCTGTATTTCCTCTTTCGGATGTATCGGCTCCACCAGATAAGTCATGATCCCGGCTTTCTTCGCTCCCCATATGTCCGTGAACAGCTGGTCGCCCACAAACAGGGTGTCCGCCTGTGTCGTCGCGAGCGCCGCCATGGCCCGCAGATACCCTTTCGCCGCAGGCTTGCCCGCCTTGAAGATATACTCCGCTCCCACGCGGTCGGCAAAGGATCTCACCCTTGGCTCTTTGTTGTTCGACAGGAGGAGCAGCCCAAAGCCCATCCCGCGCAGCGACCGGAACAGGCCGACGGCCCGTACGTCCGCCGCCGCCCCGTGCATGACGAGAGTATTGTCAATGTCAAAAATAATGCCCCGGTAGCCTTCCCGGTACAGAGCCTCATAGTCTATCGCGTAAGCGGACTTCGCTTCATGATCCGGGAAAAAACGTTCCAGCATCCAGGATCTCCTTTCTCGCAGAGCGGGGAGTTCTGTCCGGCTTCGGTCAGACCGGAACCGTGTCTGCCATGGAAAAACAGAACTCTCCCCCTCATGCAGCCGACCTGTTTTTCAGTTCCAATACTGGCCGAGCGCCACCGGCCCGGCCAGCACTTCCCGTTCCACCGACAGCATCCGCCCGTGCCGGACCATCACGTGCCACTTCACCAGAGTCAACATCGCGTTTTCCATCTCCAGGGCGGTAATGCACCGGGGATGTACGCAGCTTCCGTCGTTGAAGTACAGACTTTCGCCCGGCTTCGGCAGCACCGGACGATGGGTATGCCCGGCAATGACCATGACCTGGTTCCTCTCCGCCCAGCAGTCCAGTTCCAGTTCCGTCTTCTTCCGTTCCCTATAGTTCCTGGCGGCATTGGTGGGGTCGTATACGCCCAGCAGTTCCAGAGGGCGCCATACGTACCGCACCAGGAAACGCCCGAGCCGCCATAGGGTATCGTTGATCAAAGAGCCTTGATGGCCATGTACCAGCAGAATCTCATTCCCCGAATGTTTCTCTTTCAGCACGATACCTTCTTTCGCCTGAATCCCTTTGAGCAGGTCGCAGAAACAATCCCGGCTTTGGCAGTAGTATTCGCCGCAGTGTTCTTTCAAAAAACGTTTCTTCTGTTTCTTGCGGTCATGGTTGCCATAAAGCATATGGAACCTGCCCTGTTTATAAAACTGGGAAAGCATCCAGAAGCTGTCGCTATGGAAATCCACGATCCGCTTCAGGCTCCTGTTCTCCCAGAGTTCGTCGCCATCCCCCAGTTCCATGTACACGTACTGCCGCTCATAGTAATATTTCAGCGCCGCGAAAAACAGGTTCTGGTTAGGCAGGAAATTGTCCGCATGGTTCCCTACTCCCCTATGGCAGTCGCTCATACAGACGATCCTGGTGTTCTGGTCGATATAGTATCTTTCCGCCTCCCGGTAGACTTTATCCAGGCGGCTCTGCGTACTCATTCCCAGCACTTCCTCCTGCCGTACTTACGCAGCCTGCGGCGGTTGTACCTCATACCGACCCGGACCACTCTGCGGTAGAGACAGGGGAAACAATGCCCGATATAGACAATCTTATCCAGGGTCAGCCGGAATTTTCTGGTCGCCCTCAGATAAATCTTACAGTTGCGGCGGTTGCGCCAGTTGACAAAACGGTGGTAGCAGCTGCAGAAGCGACATCTGCGCGGCTGTTTGCAGTGAGGTCTGTCAAAATGCACTTTCAGCGCGCACTGGCTGTCGATGATTTCCTCCGAGGCATACCCGGCGCGGAGCAGTCCTTTGTAGACCGCTTTCTTCATCGCCATGTTAGGGAAGCAGATACAGATGTCCATCGTCAGTTCCGCCGCCTTGGAATATTCTCCTACCAGGAAACCGGTCAGCCACCAGTGGAGATCGCTCCTTTCCATAATCACCTTGCCGTGCTTGCGCAAAGTGAACTTCATCTGCAGCCGTTCCTCGTCTGCGGCACAGGAGTAGAACAGGTGCTTGGGCAGTTCGTTTTCGCCCGCCGTGTCATTGACGTACAGGCCGATCTCCGCCCCCGTGGTCATGCCGTACTGCCCTTTCCAAAATTCCAGGAGCCAGCGTTTTCCGGCATAATTGAAATAGATGGGTTCGCAGTCGATCATCATAAACATGGCCGGAGCCGCTTCGTCATACTGCCAGCAGTATCCCATCTCCCGCTGCCAGTTATTCATGGTGGAGCCTACAAAATCCCCTTTTGGTATATACATGAAACCAAAAGGGTTCAGGACGTTATCCAGTTCCCGCACCTTCTGCGCCTGAGCCATGCTCTTAACCTTGTAGTAGGCCCGCCTCCTGATGCCGCACACCACCAGGCAGACCAGCAGGACGCCTCCTCCCGCCCCTCCCAAGGCAATCAAAGCCCAATAAAGATAACTCATAGAATACCTACCAATTCGTATTGTTAGTATATTGTATTCTATGAGCCGTCATTCGGTACGTTCAGAAAGGATAATTTATCGAAAGTTGTCGGAGCGCCGCGTTCCACGTGATCCCAGCCGACCGCCCTTGCCCGCGGATAGTCGCGGCAGGCTGCCTTACGTCTTTACTGGAAGTATTCCACTCCGGCTTCAAAAATCTTCAGATCCGACTGCGCGTAACGGCAGTGATTGATCGCCACATAAGGCGCTCTTCTTTCACAATGCGCCATCTTCCCGAACACGCGTCCGTCCGGCGAGGTGATCCCCTCCACCGCCTGATAGGAGCCATTCACATTGTATTCCGGATCCATGGATACGTTCCCGTCCAGGTCGGCATATCTGGTCGCCACCTGTCCGTTTCGGAACAGCCGTTCCAGCTCTTTCTCCGGCGCCACGAAACGCCCCTCCCCATGAGACACCGCGTCGGTATAAACCGCGCCAAGCTCCGCTTTCATCAGCCAGGGCGACTGGCCGGACACGACTTTGGTATGCACCAGCCGGGAAATATGGCGGTTGACGGTATTGTAAGTCAAAGTAGGGGAGTCTTCCCGCTGCCCGGTGATTCTGCCGTAAGGAACCAGACCCAGCTTAATCAGCGCCTGGAAGCCGTTGCAGATCCCCAGGATCAGTCCGTCGCGTTCCTCCAGCAGCTTCCGGGTGGCTTCTTTGAGCTTCGCGTTGCCAAAAGCGGTCGCGAAGAATTTCGCGCTCCCGTCCGGCTCATCCCCCGCGGAAAACCCGCCGGGGAACATCAGGATCTGCGCCTGCCCGATGGCTCTTTCAAATTCCTCCACGCTGTCCAGGATCCCCCGCGCCGTCAGGTTGCGGAACACCAGGGTATTCACCTGCGCGCCCGCCCGTTCAAACGCACGGGCAGAGTCATACTCGCAGTTGGTTCCCGGAAAGACCGGGATCAAGACGGTAGGACGGGCGGTTTTGCGCTTGCAGACAAAAAACCGCTTCGCCTCATAGCAGCCGTCTTTCCGATCCGAACCGCCCTCGGAATCCAAGCCGCTCTCCGGAGCCGCCTTGGCAGGGAACACCTTGTCCAATCTTCCCGTCCAGGCTTCCAAGGCTTCCTCCAAAAGAAGCTTGGTATCCCCATACACAAAGGCCGGTTCTTCCGTCACCACACCAAGGAGAACAGCCTGGGATTCCTGCTTTACGAAGTCTTCCCACCGCCGCCCCGGAATCTCCGCCACGATGTCGCCCAGCGCGTTCTCAAACAGGTCGTCCCCCTTCACGTCCTCCCCGAACGCCACGCCCAGCCTGTTCCCGAACGCCATCTTGGAAACAGCCGCCGCCGCGCCCTTGCTGTCCAGGGCATAAGCGGAAACGATCATGCCCTCCTGGATCAGCTCCTGGATCTCCCGGTACAGCTTCTTGACCTGTTCATATTTTGGTATGGAAAATTCATCTTTCTTTACTGGAAAACGGACGACACGGCTGCCCGGATATTTCAGCTCCGGCGTCAGCACTCTGCCGCACTCCGTGACCTGTACCGCGAACGAAACCAAAGTCGGCGGCACGTCCAGTCCCTGGAACGTACCGGACATACTGTCTTTTCCGCCGATGGAGGGCAGCCCGAAGCCGATCTGCGCGTCATAGGCTCCCAGCAAAGACGCAAAAGGCTGGCTCCAGCGGGAGGGTTCCGCAGTCATCCGGCGGAAGTATTCCTGAAACGTGAAGCGGATCCTGCGGTAATCCCCGCCTGCCGCCACGATCTTTGCCACGGACTCCAGCACTGCGTAGACCGCCCCGTGATAAGGGCTCCAGGAAGAAAGGTAAGGGTCGAAGCCATAGCTCATCAGAGTCGCGGCCTGCGTCTGCCCGCGCAGGAGCGGCAAGACCGCCGCCATCACCTGGGTCTCCGTCAGCTGATACCGGCCTCCGTAAGGCAGCAGGACGCTCGCCGCGCCGATGGTCGAATCGAACATTTCCACAAGCCCCTTTTGGGAGCAGACGTTCAGATCCTTCAGCAGGGCAAGCCACGCCCCTTTCACATCTCCCGCTTCCAGCCGTTTCCCGGTCTCTTCCACCGCCCATTTCTCCAGGACATTCTCTTCCCTTGAGGGGATCTCCACTTTCACGCGGGTTTCCTGCCGCGCCCCGTTGGTGTCCAGAAAGGCCCTGGACAGATCCACGATCTTCCTGCCGCGCCATGTCAGCACGAGCCTTGGCTTGCGCGTCACCCTCGCCACGGGAACGGCTTCCAGATTCTCCGAATCGGCAAAAGCAAGGAACGCTGTCACGTTCTGCGGCTCCACGACCACCGCCATCCGTTCCTGGGATTCGGAAATCGCCAGCTCCGTTCCGTCCAGCCCGGCGTATTTCTTAGGCACCCTGTCCAGATCCACTTCCAGCCCGGCCGCCAGTTCCCCGATCGCCACGGACACGCCCCCGGCGCCAAAGTCGTTGCACTTCTTGATCAGGCGGCTCGCTTCCCTCCTGCGAAACAGCCGCTGGATCTTGCGCTCCGTGAGGGCATTGCCTTTCTGCACCTGGGCGCCGCAGGTCTCCAGGGAGTCTTCCGTATGCGCTTTCGAGGAACCGGTCGCGCCGCCGCAGCCGTCTCTTCCGGTTCGCCCGCCCAGTAAAATAACGACATCCCCCGGCTCGGAAGAAGCCCTTACCACATTTTCCCTGGGAGCGGCGCCCAGCACCGCGCCGATTTCCATCCGCTTCGCCACATACGCCGGATGATAGATCTCCTTGACGAACCCGGTCGCAAGGCCGATCTGGTTCCCGTAGGAGGAATATCCCTGCGCCGCGCCCCGGACAAGCTTTTTCTGCGGCAGCTTCCCCCGGAGGGTCTCTTCCGCCGGAACGGTCGGATCCGCCGCCCCGGTCACGCGCATGGCCTGGTACACATACCCCCGCCCGGACAGAGGATCACGGATCGCCCCTCCCAGACAGGTCGCCGCGCCGCCGAAAGGCTCGATCTCCGTAGGATGGTTATGGGTTTCGTTCTTAAAAAAGACCAGCCACTCTTCCGTCACTTTCCCGCTGCCATAATCCGCTTCGATCGGGACCACCACCGAACAGGCGTTGATTTCCTCCGACTCTTCCAGATCCTTCAGCTTCCCCTCGTCTTTGAGTTTCTTCATGCCCATCAAGGCCAGATCCATCAGGCACACATATTTGTCCGGACGATCCGCGTAAAGCTCCGCACGGGTGTCCAGATAACTCTGGTACGCCGTTTCAATGGGCGTCCGGTAATATCCCTCTTCAAACTCCACTTCCTTTAATTCCGTGGAAAACGTCGTATGGCGGCAGTGGTCGGACCAGTAAGTGTCCAGGACGCGGATTTCCGTTGCCGACGGATCCCGCGCTTCCTCGTCACGAAAGTATTTCCGGATATGGAGGAAATCCCGAAACGTCATCGCCAGTCCCAAGGAGACATAGAGCTTCTCCAGCTCTCTTTCCTCCATCTTGCAGAAACCCTGGAAAACGGCGATGTCCGGCGGCTCCTCGAAATCGGCGGCCAGGGTGTCCGGCTTGGTTTCCTGCGCTTCCCGGCTGTCCACCGGGTTGATACAGTAGGCCTTTATTTCAGAAAACTGTTCCTCCGTCAGCTTCCCCTCTAAGACATATGTTTCGGCGGTACGGATGAGCGGTTCCTCCCTCTCATCCAGAAGCTGGATACACTGCGCGGCGGAATCCGCCCTCTGGTCGAACTGCCCCGGCAGATATTCCACGGTGAACCGCCTGCTCGTGTCTGGAACAGGCAGATGTTCCTCATAACAGTCGTCTACCGGAGGCTCGCAGAACACCGACCGGCAAGCGCGGGCAAACACTTCCTCCGAGATGTTCTCCACGTCGTAACGCAGGAATCTGCGCACGCCTTCCACCCCCTCCAGACGCAGATAGCTTCTCAGCTCCTCTTTCAGCTCCTTTGCCTTCACCGCAAAAGGCGCCTTTTTTTCCACATAGATACGTCTTACCTTTCCCATGGAGATCCTCCGGATCAATTTTCACTGTAAATGCCCCAAGGTCTTCCTCCTGGAAGCATGTCCTCCGATACCGTTTTGTGTTCCCCTTCCCGTCCGCCCGCTTTGTCCCGCAGAGCGTCTTTCGCGGATGTTTTAGGCAGGGAGAGGGAGCGCAGCCGGGCGCACTGACACGGGCAGAAGAACAGAGCGGAAGAAGATTTACAGAATTTTCTTCTCACGTTTCCACGCCCAATCCACGCATGATATAAAGAAGTTCCCGATCCACCATCTGAGACGTGACGCCGATGGTCTGTGCCGATATTTTCAGCCCCTCCAGAACGAACATGATATGACGGGCCGTTCCCTCACAGTCCTCGCAGGAAAATTCCCCGCTCTCCGACCCGGCTTCAATCAGCTTCTGGATGATCTTTACTGCGGAATCGAACTGTTTTTTCAGGATATTATATTTTTTAGGGAGTTCATTTTCAAAATAAAATTCATACACCGCCTGTGTCAGGGTATTCTGCCTGCGCAGCAGTTCTTTCTTCTGCTCCGTCAGGAACAGGATCAGGATGTCCGCCGCCGTGGCGTCCTCCGTGATACTGTCCGAAAACACGTCGTCCGCCTCCTGGGATTCCAGTTTCAGCACCTCCAGAAAAATATCTCCCGTATTGTCAAAGTACAGATACAGGCCGCCCCGGCTGATCTCACAGGCTTCCACGATGTCTTTCATGGTCACTTTCTTGAAGCCTTTCCGTACAAAGACCTGCCTGGCGGTTTCCACGATATACTTTTTTTTCTGTAGTGATTTTTCACCCATGGTGGCTCTCTTATCTCCCATCTTTCGCATTCTTGGAAAATCCGCCGCAAGGCTAATCGGCAAAAGGCTTGCCCCAGTATTGCAGCACGAACTTCATCTGCCGCAGCACCAGATAAAAGATGTTCTCTTTGACCGCCTGGTTCCACAAGGAACCTTTGACCATCCCCTCCAGCACGTATCTGGAGAGGATTCCCCTCAGAACATCCCACTCTTTCCAAGTGGCCGCGGCAATAGCTTTGCGCTCGTCGTCCGGCGTCTTCAGCCGTTTCCGGGTATATAGGTAGCGATAGTTGCGATCCATCAGCGGGCTTTTCGCCGCCTCTTTCACGAACCTCATCAGATTGCCGTCGTACACCGGAAACGTCATGGAATGCCCTGCAAGCTCCTGCCCGGCATATGTGGAACTGGGTACCGTTCCCCCTATGCCCTCCAGCCAAGGCAGATAAGAAAAAAGAGGACGGGCGGCCTGTTCACATTCCTGCACAAGCTGTTGTCTGTACCTTACATCCTGTTCCACCAAAACACCTCCGGTCCGGTTTCGTAAAAGCCCGGGGCGCCCCTGCCGGAACTGATCCCGATTATCATTATTTTATCATACTTTCCTGAAAAGTACAGTAGAAATTTCTATGATTTTTAGGCCGCACCCTTCTTGGGCTTGACAGATCCGTTCCGTGTTTTCTCCTAGGTTCGGAAGATCCGTTTCCTGTTTATGAATACCCTTTCCAAAGTCTGGAGACTTTGTGCATAGCACAAAGCTCCGGCTGAAAGAATGTAATTCTTTCAGCCTTGCTTCCCTCCGCCCGCTTTGGTCTGTAAAGCGCCATTGGCGGACGTATCGATCAGGGAGGTTGAAAGCTTCTTTCATTTTTCATCTCGCTAGTATATTTGTATTTCTGATCAATATATTTATAGACATTCTGCTGTTTTCTGCATATAATACAATTGTTCGGCAGTGATGCTGGACTGCTATATAGTATAAATTCCGGAAGAATTCCCCTTTTACACGATCAAGAACCTCACAGAGCAGCTGTGGGGTTCTTGGTTTTTGTTCGGATATTTTTCTGCTTCTGCTTTCCTGGTATGCTTTTTTTGATGTCATTTCATTGGCTATTATTTTTATATTTTTGAGCAATATTTTACTAGACTTTTTTCGACTTTTTATTTATACTTTTCCTTGTCAGTAGAGATGCTGGCTGCTATATAGCAAGAATTCCGGAAGAATTCCCCTTTTACACGAGCAAAGGCCCACAGGTAACTGTGGGTCTTTGCTCGTGTTTTTTTATGGCAAAAATGTCCTGACTACAGACCAAACCTAAGGAGGATTACTTCGGGCGCAGAACCCCTCCGTCCATTTCATACACAGCGTCACACAAAACGTCCACGTCCTCACGGTTGTGGCTGGCGAGAAGGATGGTTTTCCCCTCGCGTTTCAGGCCCAGAAACAGCCTGCGCATTTCCTCGACGCCGGAATTGTCCAGACCGTTCATCGGTTCGTCCAGGATCAGGACGTCCGGGTTCTCCATGAGCGCCTGCGCGATACCGAGCCGCTGGCGCATTCCCATAGAGTATTTCATGACGCGTTTTCTGCTGTCGGGATCCAGCCCGACGGCGGAAATGCATTCTCGGATCTGTCTGGGAGTGATGCGGCCACGAATGGAAGCAAGATATTTCAGGTTGGAGAAAGCCGTTTCGTGCGGCAGAAAACCCGGCTGCTCAATAATAAAGCCGACATTTTCCGCAAAGTCCGCGTCTTTGCCGATTCGTCTGCCGCACACGACAACCTCCCCTTTGTCCGGCGCCAGCAAACCAAGGATACATTTCATCAGGACGGTCTTACCGCTGCCGTTGCGGCCGATCAGACCGTATATATGGCCGGCCGCGCACTCCAGGCTCACATGGTCCAGAACCATCTGCGCCCCGAAGGACTTTGTTACCTTATGGACGCTCAAGACAAGATCCGTCATTTCGATTTCCTCCTGCTAAGCAATAATGCTGTGATGGCCATCAGCAGATTTCCGGCGGCAAAGAAGCCGACCGCATAGTTCAGAGAGATACCGTAACGGGCGTTCAGCCCGGAAAGCGCTGAAAGCTGAGCCAGCGTAACCGGCGAAAAACGGTACGCGAACGGAGTCAGCGCGTTGGCGATGGTAATGTCCAGCAAAACAAACGCGGCAGCGATATAGATACCGCTCCGCCTGACAAAGTTCCGGTTGAAAAGATAAACGGCCAAACCGAGCCATACAAAACATCCCCATTCCAGGGCAAGGCTCAGGCAGGTCGCCTCGCCGGGCGAATAAGCTCCGATCAGGTAGTCGCTCACGGTAAAGGACAGGCCGATCTGCATACCCGCGTTGGTTCGGGCAAGTGTTCCCAGGACTTTCCCCCAGCCCGGGGCAAATTCCGCACTGGGCAGGATGGCGGCGACACTGACCGCGAAGAGATAAAGCGTAAACGCCAGCCCCAGCGTCAGGATAAAAAGCAGCTGCCCCGCCGTCTGTGCCGATCTGCCGGAACGCGCAAGCACATAAGGACTCATATCGGTATCCCATGGGGCGTCGCAGAACAAAGCCACGCAAGCCGCCACAAACACCAGCTGGCAGATAAAATCATTGGTAAGGTGAGGAAAGATCCACGGGCGCGTCCCAAGCTGCACCAGATCCGCAAAATCGCCCACCTGCTGCGCATTGGAGAAAACAAAGATCCCCGTCAGAAGAAACACGCCTATGTTTTTCCATCCGCAGAACATCTGACGAACCTGAAAACACCATACCGCGAATACCTTGTAAAAAAATCTGTTCTTCATCGCAACCCTCGCTTTACTCTGCGGGTAAACCAGACGCAGCAGACAAGCCATATGCCAGCGACCGCCAGGGTCGCGGCGGCGATGGTCGCCCCCACGGAACCCAGCCATACCCTGACGCTCAGCATCCGATCCAGCCGGAAATGATCGTCCAGTTTCGTCAGCCGGCAGATCTGCGTGAGGACGAACGACAATACAAACGGCGACACCGTCACCACCAGCTTATCGGGCAGATACACGGAGACCAGCATGGCGGCGCCGCTCCATAACGCGCCGCTCAGGAACGCAAAATACAGGCACACGACAAAATAGGAAATACCGCTGCCGGTGCTTAGCAGTTCATAAAACGGGATCCACTGCGATTCAAACAGCTTAGCCTCCGTCACGAGCGGAAGCTTCAGCGACAGAACCGCCAAGAACAGGAACGCTCCCGCCGTCAGCGCAAGTCCTCCGGACAGCGCGGCGCACGCCATTTTGGACAGGCAGTACCGTACGGTTCTGGTACGGCTGAGGAGGTAGGGGAACATCGCCAGTTCCTCGGCGTAACTTCCGGCAAACGGCAGGCCGGCAAGCATGGCCGCCAGATAGTGGCTGTATGCTCCGCCGAAAGAGACCGCGTTGAAGTAGAAATAATGTACGCTGGTCACACTCTGCGGATCGACGGGATTGCGAAGCGCCCAAACAATACTCCCGCCCGAATCAAACCCCAGCGCGGCGGCGAACAGAACCGCCGCCAGCCAGAACTTCGCGCGGAACGCCCGGCGCAGGTTCGCCGTAACGATGTCAGCCGCCATAAGCGTAATCCTCTCCGGTGAAGGCGTTGAACCGATCGGCCCCCGCCGTATTGGTGACGGGAAGTCCCGCGTCGTTGGTAAAAGTCGTACTGAACTCAAAACACCAGTAAGGAGTCAGCGTAAGCTCTGTCCCAAATTGCAGGGTATCCTTTGCATAAAGAGGCAGATACTCCAGATAGATCCGCGTGATGGTGAACGGATCCGTCACGATCTGAAGACTGTATTTTTCCGCGACGATCGCCAGCATTTCCTCCACGCCAAGCAGCGGCCTGACCTCCGGCGGATTCCCGGCGTCCGCATAAGCCCCGACTAACGCAAAGCCTCTGATCCCGCCTCCGGTAAGCAGGATCTCCGCATAGGTCGAAACGGGCGGCACAACATCGCCCGCTGACATAGGCGACTGTTCGTGCCACTGGTCAAACAGAGGCACCGAAGCCCGCGAAAACGAAAATTGGATATAATAGGCGTCGTCCGTCTCCCCCAGCTGATCCAGCCGGGCGGTCTTGCCCAGGTCTACGAAAGCCGCGTAGCCCTCGTCCTTCATCAGTTCCGCCTGATATGCGGCAAGATCCGTATGGGACATCGCGACAAAATAACGCACGGCCGGCTCTCCCCAGACCTCAAGCTTGCCAAGCAGCCGCCAAAGCGGAGTCCAGCGCTTCGCCGCGGCTCATAAACGAGAGTTCTTTGTCGTCGGCAGCCTGCTTCCCCGACGCGTACTGCTTCATGACGTCTAGAATGTCCAGATCGACGGAGGAGGTAGGCGAAGAAAAATAAAGACCGTAAGCGCTGGATGTAAGGCTGCTCCCGTTCTCGGTCGTCAGCAAAAAGCTGTCGGAACCGCTTTCTTCTGACGATATGGTCTGTGCGCTGCCGTCGTCCGCCAGAAAAAGCCCGGACAGAAAAGCAGGGGTGTAGACCTTCGGAACCAGGCGGTACTCGGCACACTCATCCGTATCCGGCACGGAAAGCTCCGCGTCAACGAACACGTTCTCGGCCAGTTCACGGGTCAGATGGCCGGGTACGCCGGAAGCCTGGCCCGGCGGGTCTGTCCGGACGGGACTGTCCGCCGCGGCCGCAGAGGACGCCTGCTCCGGCGGTTCCGGCCGGCGCTCATCGGGCGAACACGCGGCAAGAAGCAGCGCGGCAAGCGTGAGCGGCAGAATGTATGATAAAATTCTTTTCGTGCGTGATATGCTTTCTTTTGATAGGATACTGTTCATGAATCTTCTTTTGGTTTTCATTTTGTTTTCTCTTTCTACGTTAGGTTTTTTGATCTGCCCTGCCGACCGTGCAGAGAAGATGAAAGCCCTCTTTTCACCTTCTTTCTCTAGAATAATCCAGTCCTCGACAAATGTCCAGTGAAGAAACATGCCTAAAAATCGCAGTTTTCCGCCTTTTTTATTTCCTGTTTCCCTTCACGTCTGCCGCGGCCTGCCCGCGCCGGCCGCGAAAGCTTCTTGCCTGTTTCCTCCCTGCCCGAGCCGGAGGAAGCCTCTCTATTCGGTCAGGATCGCGTAAACCTTGTGGATCTGCGCGGGATAACTCTCGGCGATCATCCCGTCATAGTAAACAGTCACCTCATCGCCGACCTTCCCGGCAAAGGCGCCATCCTTCCTCACGACATCCAGCGACACCCAGATCAGATCCGCACTTCTTCGGACTTCCTCGCCCTCGCTGACTTCCACCAAAATCGAGTTCCCGGATCTTTCTGTCACGATACCGCGAAAATGCGGTTCGTTCCTGGAGATGAGGTCGTCTATCGTCCCGCTGCCGCCGCTCCTTGCGCCTAATACCACGGCAACGGCGGACAGCGCGAGGACGACGGCAGCGGACAGCGCGACCATCAGCCGCGCCGGTTTCTTGCTCCCCATTATCCCGCCGAACTTTCTTTTCTCATTCATCCCGCCAAACCTTCTTTTCTCATTCATCCCGCCGAACCTTTTCCCATCCTCACTACCGTCCGCTCACCGAATTCGACGCGCATATCCTCACATTCGGATCCGCCCGCGCTGCCACCGAGACGCACGGATTTACCGGTATCGTATACTTCGTTCTCTTCTTCGGCGGAAAGAAACCAAGGGACGTCCGGAACCGGAACTTCCTTCCGTTCCGGCAGGGCAATGTATTTCAGAACCGACCGTTTCAATGATTCAGGTAAATGTACGCGTCTTCCAGGGTCGCGGCTGCTCTGGCACAAGGAATCTCCGGCTCTTCCTCCGAGAGGAACCGCACCTGGATTTCCGTGCCGCTATACACATTCCCCGTGACGAAATAGTTCTTCCTCATCTCCAGGATCTCCTGTTCCTTTTTCAGGGCGCACTGGTAGACGTGTCCCTCCGCTTTCCGCAGCATCTCATCGATCGTCCCGATGTATCGGACTTTCCCCTTGTTCAGCATGCACAGCTCATGGCTGGTCGCGCTCAGATCCTCCACCACGTGGGTTGAGAACAGCACGGTGCGCCCCTGCGCGAAATCAACCAGGAGGTTACGGATCCGGATCCGCTCCTCCGGATCCAGTCCCGCCGTAGGCTCATCCACGATCAGCAGCCTGGGGGAGTGCAGCATGGCCTGAACCAGGCCGACGCGCCTTTTCATGCCGCCGGACAGCTGCCGGTTCTTTTTTTTCTGATGTTCCGTGAGGTTGGTCATTTCCAGCAGCAGATCTATGCGTTCCCGCCTTCGTCCTTTGGACATGCCGCAGAGTCCGCCGATGTAGTCCAGGGACTCCCTCACCGTAAGGCTGGGATAAAGCCCTAATTCCTGCGGCAGATAACCCACCCAGCGTTTGATTTCCTCGATATTCTCTTTCCGTATCTGCCTGCCGTAAACGGACACGGCGCCTTCGGTGGGCTTCAGCAGGGTACAGAGGATTCTCATCAGGGTCGTCTTCCCCGCGCCGTTTTCTCCCAGAAGCCCGAAAATCCCCTCTCCGATCTGTAAGGACACGTCGTCCAAAGCTCTGGTTCCCTTGAACTGCATGGAAACATTTTCAATCTGGATGCTCATTCTGCTATCCCTCCGATTTCTCGGCCGCAAGGCCGCGTTCAAAGATTGTCTTATAATAAGGCGATCCGGCCATCAGCTCCTCATGCGTTCCGGCGGCTTCCATTCTGCCGTCCTTCAGGACATGGATGGCTTCCGCCCGCATGACGGACTGCAGGCGATGCGTGATCATAATGAGGATCCTCCCGCTTGTTTCATCGGCCAGGCGGTCTAAGATCCGCTTTTCCGTCAGCTGGTCCAGCGCCGACGTGGCTTCGTCCAGGATCAGGATCGGCGTGTTCCGGATCAGGGCCCGCGCCAGGCAGATCCGTTGCTTTTCTCCCCCTGACAGCTTCACGCCCCTCTCTCCCGCCATGCTGTCATATCCGGTCGGCAGAGACATGATATAGTCATGGATCTGCGCTGTCCTGGCGCATTCAAACACCCGCTCTTTCGTGACGTCTTCCCCCATGACCAGATTGTTCATCACCGTATCATCGAACAGATAGGATTCCTGGCCCACGACTGCGATCCTGCTCCGCAGATACCTGAGGCTGAAATCCCGGCTGCTGTGGCCATTGATCGTGATCTGCCCTTTCTGGGCATCCCAGACGCGGTACAGGAGCGAAACCAACGTGGATTTCCCGCTGCCGCTGCCGCCTACGACAGCATGGATGATACCGGGCCGGAAGCTGGCCGTCACCTCTTTCAGCACGTCCGTCTTGTTTCCGTAGGAGAACCCGACCTCCTGGAAAGCAAGCAGATTTCCGCCTTCCCGGATCCCGGAGGCGAGCGCATGTTCCCGTTCCGGCACCTCAGGCTCCTCCAGAAAGGCTTCTACCCGTTCCATGGACACAAAAGTACTCTGGAACATCAGCAGAACGTTAGAAATTTTCAGCAGCGGAACGGCCAGCTTCTGGGCATACATATTAAACGCGACAAGCCCGCCTATGGTAAGGCTCCCCTGCAGGACTTTCATGCCTCCGAAGCCCAGGATCAGGATCGTGAAGAGCGTCGCCAGGAAGGTCAGCACGCCGCTGTTCTTCGCGAAGACCATCTGCATTTCCATTTCTTGATCCGTCGCCTTTTCTACGGACGCGTGATACCTTTCCCGGAAATATCCGGCCCCGTTGCACAGGATACACAGCAGGGTGTTGGATACCATGTTTTCCATGGCGCCCGTCAGCGTGCCATAAGACTCCCGGACTTCTTCCGCTTTTTTCCTGCCTTTCTTCTGGAAATAGGACTGGCACAGATAGATCACGGGAAGGAGGCACAGTACGACGACGATCAGGTCGGCCTGTATCGAAGCCAGGAAACCAAACATGGCCAGCGCCGTTATGGCATCGGCGGCAAACGTAAAAAGCGCCGGGGAAACCAGGTTCCGGACTTCGGAAACATCGCTCATCATCGTCGTGAAGCCATTCCCGGTTGACATGGAACTGAAATAGCTCCCGCCCAGCCGGAACATATGGTCAATACACTTTTTCTGATAAAAAAGATAGACCCTTTTCCTCAATAAGCTGTACAGCCGTGCCAGCGCAATGCCGATACCGGCGTCGGAAACCGTAAAAGCCAGGATGACGCCGATGTAAAACAGGATTTTCCCCGGATCGTTCCTGGGGATGGCATGATCCATGATCTTCATGATATAAACAGGCGGAACCAGGACGACGCCTACTTTCAGCAGGGACAGCAGGAAAACAAGCGCAAACGGCTTCCTGTTCTGTGTCAGGCAGATTTCCTTCAGATAGCGTTTCAGAAGACTTCGATGCTTCTTATCCATCCTGCGCTCCCACGCCTTTCTGTGCGATGTAGGAATAAAGCAGCTCCACGGAATAAAACCAATAAAAGCTGACCTGGGAATAGTCTATTCCTATGCCCAGCCCGTCTTCCACCGCCCGGAGGAAGTCGGCCGCGCCGCGCCTGGTGATGCCGAATTCATACAAGGGCTTTGACCGGAGCGTCTCTGCGTCCTCCCGCGGGATGCCGAGATAGGCGCAGACAATCCGTTTCAGCTTGGCAAAAATCTCCGCGTCCTCTCCGCGCCATGCCGCAGGCGGCAGATGAGGCTCCTGTGGCACGATGTCCTCCGGCTTCCAGCCGACCCTTTTTGCATAGCTTTGCATGACGGCCTCCCTTTCTTTCCAGGCGGCGCCGTCAAGCTCCTCCCAGTGCCGGGAGAGGATTCCGGCAAACAAGGCGCACGCCTTGCTGTTCCCCCCGAATAACTCGTAGCGCCCGCCCAGGCCCGGCAGCAGCACCGGCTTGTGGTCAGCGACGCATTGCAGCCCTGCCGCGGATTGATACCAGTATTCCTCAGGGTCGCGGAACCTGTTTCCGGCGACCCCTACCACCCGGGGCAGCTCCGCCGGAAGGGAGAGCTGCCCTCTGTTGGAGCCTGCGGCAAGAACCAGCTTCCCCCGCCGGTTCAGCCGGTCGATGGCTTTCCGGTATCTTCCCTCATGCTCCCGGTGATCCGTGCAGAGGCTGAGGCTTACGATGTCCGCGTCCGATTCGGCCAGCCGCTCCAGGGCCAGGACGACGGTATCCGACGAGCAGCGGTTCCCCGCATCCAGCGCCCTGACCACGACAAGCTCCGTGTCCGGGTTGGCGGAAAGCAGGGCGGAGGCGCACAGGGTTCCATGGCCGCTGGAGTCGCAGGCGGAGGCCTTTTCACCCTCTTTCGCAAAATCCAGCCATTCCGTCACCCGATCCCCATAGAGATCCGGGTCGATGCCGCTGTCTACCAGCGCGACCGTGCAGGGCATCCGGATCACCACCTGGGCCTGAACGGGCTTTTTGCCGCCAGCCTGGCACTGAGCAGGGCCAGAGCCACGCCCGCGGACGCCTCGAAAATCTTTCCGGATTGCCAGTCGGGCCTGATCCCGTAAGCAAACATATTGACGGCAGCCGGAAGCTTCTCCGCATGCTTCGAGGCTAGCGCAAGGTACAGCACGATGCCCAGTCCGACCCCCGCCCAGAGGCTGCGCAAGGCATTGACCAGGAAGCAGGAAAGCCCTCCCCAGAACAGGGCGCCGACGACGACCGCAAAGGCGGCTTCCCAGAACAGGACGGCAGGGATTTCCTCCACCGAAAACAGACGGGGACTCCGGAACAGGAACAGCCGGTAAGACACCAGGAACAGCAGGGACAGGAAGCCCAGCTTCCAGAGCAGCCTTGCCAGGAGAGCGCCCGTCTGCCGCCCGCTCTCCCGCAGATAGAAGTTCTCCGCGGTCTTGCCCAGGATGTCCCCATGATAAGTATCCGCGAACAGGACAAGGGAAAGGAAGGGGAAAATGCGGTCCAAGGCGATCCCTATTTCATCATAAAAGGTAATCCCGCGCACCAGGGGATACACCAGGGCGAACAGCACCCCCACGCCGGTTATGTACCAAGGCAGGGCCAGCTTGATCTGCGTTTTCAAGGATTTCATAAGCTCCTCCGTTTCCAGAGCGCGGCCGTGAGGACGGCGAAGGCAGCCGCCAGCAGGAGCAGGAGGCCTTGGCACCTGTAATGCATCATCCGGAGAGGTTCCGTTTCAAAAAACTCCTCGGGGAACCTCATCAGGATGTAAAGCGGCGACTGCACATACCGGAGAACCCCAGTCTGATCCCGCCCTTGCATCATGTTGGAGTAAAAATACTGTAGGAACAGGGCGGGGATCGCCGGAAGCGGCGTCCGGAACAGGCCGCAGCAGAACAGGTAACTCATCGCGGCATACAGCACGACCGGGACGGCAAAGACCCCCGCATAGCTCCAGATTTCCAAGAGATTCACCGGGAAGGAGGCCTTCTTGGCCGCGGCCGCCAGCAGGACGTCAAAGACCGCCGTCATGGCGGCGAGAGCCAGGAAGACCGCCAGGCTTCCCCCCAGACCCTTCCCGAGGATGTATTTCCACGCGGGAACCGGCTTCGTGTGGAGCAGCTCGTACATATCTTTTCTGTAGTCGTAGACGGCCAGAAAGGCGAACAGCACGAGCATATAAGGAAACAGGCCCACGCCCAGGTAGTCGATATATTTCCGCCCGAAATAAGCGGCGTAATTTTCCCTCTCCAGAGCCGCCCGGATATAAGCGTTGAGCTCTTCCGGGGTTCCTTTCTTCAGCCCTTCCGGCGGATAAAAAAAGGATGTCACCTCCGCCATGAAAGGAAGCTCCGATTCCAGGTAGGCGATGGCCTGAGCCTGGTCCATCGCCCGGCTCTCCACCGTCCGGATGAGCCGGGCGACCTCTTCTTCGTCCATCCCCATTTCGTTGACCAGCTCCCGCCGCAGCCTTTCCAGGCCGGCGCCAAGGCTGCCGTCCGGGACTGCGGGAAGGTACCCGTCCATGATACCCACATCCACCAGTTCGGCCCCTGACAGGTCGGCGATGGACGCGTCCGGCTGAAAATAGCGAACCGTCAGATACGTTTGGCATTGTAAATAGGCCAAAAGGAATACCAGAACAGCCCCGATATAGTAGAGGGGGTTCTTGAGGTACCGGATCAGTTCTTTCTTGATGATAAAAGCCATACTCCTCCTTTCCTGAAACACAGCCGCCCGGAAGGCGGGGAAGCGCCACTTCCGCCTCCCCTTCCGCCTCCCGGCGGGAAACATCCTGTGAAACCCTTCACCGCCGTAAGGCAGGGACCCGGCCTACCAGAAGATAGTGCTTACTGCGGTCCATGCTTCATTATAGCGTACACAGCCAGGGGTGCTAAAGTCAGATTTCAACTCCCAGTGTGCGCCGATGTAGCAATCGTCATCGCAGCCCTGCCCCTGAACGTCCAGGTTCAGGCTCTTGTCCTCGATCTTTTGGATTTCCAGCATACTGATCTCCTCCTTTCCGGCGTATTCCGGCACGCGACACTCTATATAAGATATGGCCATATCATATAGACATCCTTTGCTCACGCCAGATCCGCAAAATAGCTTCCGACCGCCACGCTGAGACGTTCCTCGGCGCACAAGACCGGATTCGGCATGAGATAATCCCCGGTACACAGATAGTTGATCAGTTTGCATCTGGCAGACCTGCAGTAATCGTACCGGGCGCAGCCCGCGCAAGCCGGATTCTCCGTCCGCCCCATCTTGGAAAGTTCGGCCAGAACCTCCCCGCTGATCTGGCCGCCGACGTTCCCCAGCAGGAAACGTTTTTCGGAAACAGACATCAGGCAGGGATAGACCTCGCCGTTCGGAGCGATCACAAAAGAGCTTCTTCCGCCTCCGCATACGGCATTTCGGGTCTTTCCTCTCGCAAAACCCAGCAGAGGGACATCGAGGCTGGCTCCCGCCCGCTTCCGTCGGCTCACTTCGTCCGCCACTTTTTTCAGCTGCTCTAAATATCCCGCAATCATGCTCTCCGTCCAGGAGGGATCCCGAAAATCCAGCTCCATTTCCACCTTCCGGAGACCAAGAGACAGGAGGTGCAGGAACCCGGCATACGCCGTCTCATAGGTGTGCGGCGTGAGCGTCATCCGCCCCGTGACATGCGGGCAGACTGCCAGCAGAGCCTTGATATTTCCGCTTACCATCCCGTAAGTGCCTTTCCGATCCGGGAAAGTCCGGTTCCGGTCATGGGTGTCTTCTTCTCCGTCTATGCTGACCGACAGTTCATCCAGCCGGCCGAGTGTCGGGAGCATGTCCGGGCTGAGCAAAGTCCCGTTGGTCGTCATGGAATAATGGAACCTGGCGGCTCCGCCGGCCGCTCGCTTTTCCAGCTCCGCCATCAAAAAGCGGACGACCGGAAAAGACAGCAGCGGTTCCCCGCCATGGAACTTGATGTTCACATGCCGCGCCGCGCTGCCGGATACTTTGTCCAGCACGAAGGAAAGCGTCCGGCCGGCCACGTCCAAAGGCATCGCCATCGGCGCGAACTCCCTCTCATAGCAATACCGGCAAGCCATGTTGCATCTGGTGGTTACATAGATCGTAAAGCTCAGCTTATCCATGGCATTCCTCCCCCCAGACCATACGGCTTAAAAAAGCCTTCTGACCCGCGCAATAAGCGGCGAGCTTATGGCTTTTCTCCAACCTGTCCAAAGCGGCATAGGGACAGGTCCAGCAGAAATACCGCACGCAGCAGTCTGCGCAGATATCCCCTTTGTACGGAAGATACCGATAAAACTTTTCCGCGTTCCGAGAGACGCGCTGCCGCTGTTCTTCCAGGAATTTCCGAACGGATTCGATCTCCATCATATTGCCCAGGCTGTCCATCTCGCCGTCAAAAGTACCGCACGGATAAATCTCCCCCGTGTCACTGACGTTGAGCGTTTCCACACCCGCCCTGCACGAACAGGCTTTCATGACGCTTTTGATCTGCTGTTCAGACGGAAGATGCCGGTCACAGATCCTCTGTTCTTTCTCCCTGCCGTCGAAATATTCCTCATTCTCTTTTGCCCTTCCGGTGTAGCTGAGCCTTCTGACCACCGGCTTGACACGTAAGCCCTCACACAGATCATGGAATTTCTTCTCCGCCGCCTGGTCACGCCCAAGGGAGACCATCGAAAGAGAGATTTTGTCCAGCCCGTTCTGCTGCAGAAGGCTTATGCTCCGTAAGACTCTGTCAAAAACCCCCTTCCCCCGAATCCCGCAGCAGCTTTCTTCATCAAACCCGTCCAGACTGATATCGACGGATTCCACGCAGCCGGCAAGCTCCTTGGCCATCAGAGGGGTGATCAAAGTGGCGTTTGTCATCACCACCACCCTGGCCTCCCCATAGGATACGATGTGTCTTAGGATCTCTAAAAAATCTTTGCGGATGAGCGGTTCTCCGCCGGTCAGTATGATCGATTCCGGATGGCACACCATGACTTTATCAATGATCCCTTTGATGGCCGCAGTGCTGAGAAAATCCCGCTTCGTGCCGTCGGCGGCATTGGCCGCGCAGTGCCTGCAGGAGAGGTTGCAGCGGTTCGTCAGCATCAGCGTGACGGATCTCAGAGAAACCTCTTTCTCTTTTTCCAGCTGCTCCGAGTCTGCCAGCACTTTGATGCTTTCCAGACCGCGCAGGAGCTTCTCCATATACAGCCGGTCATCCCTGTCGCGGAAACAAGCCAGGAAAGCACTTCTGGAGAAGCCCGCTTCCATGGCCTGCAGCAGATAACGATAGCATTCTTCTGAAAACCGGATCCATTCGCCTACGAATTGATTCGTTGCCACCACCTGGCGATTGTGGGTGACAAATCTTGCGTTGCCTGAAAACAGCAGGTCTTCTGCCATCCTCTTCCTCCTATCGTACCCCTGGCGCCGTGGCGCCTTTCATCCCGTCTCAAGATCTGCTTCTTGTCATCTCGAATGCGGCGCAAAAGTCAGCGCCTTTTTTTATGGAAGAAGCAAGATCTGCTTCTTGTAAGTTACACTATATGACCTTAGCAAGACCATTACAAGAGGATGTGCAAAAAATGTAAAACAAAGGGACGAAATTGCTATTGGCGTTCATTTTTACATGAAATTACCAATAAATTATCCAACAATCTCTATATTTTTTGCCTTATTACAGACGTTTGATCCATATTTTGGATTTGATGCGGCCTTAAGGGATTTTTTGAAAAAATGAAATTATGTTTTTTGATAATCCGTTTATCGTTATTATTTTTTTATATGGGGTAAGGCAAAAAAGTTTCAGATAGGGCTTTCGCCTATATGACTGCGAGCTTCACCTTCCAACAATCTTAAAAATATAGGACACGACTGAAAATGGTGAATCGTTTCAAACACTCGATCATCTGAAAATATTTGAAGATAGGATGTTTTTGGAAGGTTCATGGAGAGGCTGGAAATGGAATGTAAAAATGATGTTTTGTCATAAAACAGAAAAACATATCGTAAAATTGATTTGAAACTAAGCTTATTATGGATGATATGGAGGAAAGTATATCTCACAAACAAAGGGATCATCATGAAAAACCATGAAGTGTTTCATGTGCTGGATCCTGGAAAGCGTGATTCATTATTAAAAATGTCAATTAATTTATCTATAAATTTTCTAAGATTGTGTTGACAATCATTGTTTTTCCGCATATACTAATAGTAAACATAAAGAACGGAGGAATCGTAAATGGCTATCACTACCGATGTATTAAACAGCCTAATTTCTATCACTCAATTTAACAAAGGGCAGGCTTCCAAAATCTTTGACAGACTGCGTACGGAACGTCAGCTTTTTGTACTAAAAAACAATGCTCCTTCTGCCGTGATTCTTTCACCAGAGGAATATGAACGCCTGGCTGAGATTGAAGAAGACTATCAGCTTCTGCTTCTTGCACAGCAACGTATTGTGAATGGCGACATGGAACGCACGGCGACTTTTAACGATGCGATGGTTGACCTTGGAATTTCCGAGACCGAACTTAACGAGGCGGAGGATGTAGAAATCGAATGAACTACCAAATCAACTTCCTGCCTGAAGCACTGAATGATATCAAAAAATTGGATCATTCTGTCCGTCCTCAAGTTGCCAAGGGAATCCAAAAGGTCAGCCAGAACCCAGTTTCTATCTATCAGGGAGGATACGGAAAGCCACTTGGCAACAAAGATGGCTCAAATCTGGCTGGACTTTTTAAAATTAAATTCCGTGGAATCGGAATCCGTGTTGTTTACTCTATAGAAGAGCGAAATAGTGTGATGACAATTATCGTTGTGTCCGTTAGAGCTGATCATCAGGTATATCAAGAAGCTTCTCATCGCAGAACAAAACACGATCTATAGAAAGTATTCAGGGCGCTTTTTCCTATTTTGCTGTCACAAAAACGCGAGCCGATCTTTATCACAAAAAACGGTCAGGGCGATCTGGCGGTTATGAGCATTGAAATGTTTGAAACGCTCAATGGCAAGCTGAAATTATGCCGCTTGCTTGATGAAGGCCGCGCGGCTGTGAAGGAAGGTCGAAAACGCCCCCTGCGGGATGTGATGAACAAAATCAAGGGGAAAATCACCAGTGCCGGAGAATAAGTACATTATTTCTCAATTTTTGACATCAATACAACGGTCTCCACATGCTGCGTATACGGAAACATATCCACGACCGCCCCTTTTTCCACCCGGTACCGGCTTTTCGCCAGATGGCGCAGATCCTTCGCCAAAGTCTCCGGATGGCAGGAAATATATATGATTTTCTTGGGCGCCAGCCTGACCGCGGCCGCCAGAACTTCTTCGCCGCTCCCTTTCCGCGGCGGATCCAGGAAAAGCACGTCTGCCTTCTCCTGCTGCGCCATGGTTTCCAGAAAGATCTGCGCATCGTCCTGATAGAAACGGACGTTGGAAACTCCGTTGCGTTTCGCGTTGCTCCTGGCGTCGCGCACCGCTTCGGCGCTCAGCTCCACGCCGAACACCTCCTTCGCGTGGGAAGCGGCAATGATCGCGAGCGTGCCGATGCCGCAGTAGGCATCCACGACCCGCTCCTTTCCGGTCAGCGCCGCCATCCGGATCGCTTCCCCATACAGCTTCTCGGTCTGCTCCGGATTCACCTGGTAAAAGGATCTGGGGGAAATCCGGAACGTCCTGCCGCACAGCACATCTTCAATATAGCCTTTGCCATACAGGACTTTCCCTTTTTCGCCCAGAACCATACTGGTCGCCCGGTTATTTTCATTCAGAATGACGGTGGTGATCTCCGGGTGCAGTTTCAGGAGCGCTTTCACGAAATTATTTTTGGAAGGCAGGATCGGCGAACGCAGCACCAGTACGACCATGATTTCCCCGGTCGCATGGGCGGTGCGCACAAGGACGTGCCGCAGCAGGCCATAGCCGGTATCCTCGTTATAAGGGCGGATTTTGAAAGACGGCAGCAGACCGCGTATGGATACGATAATGGCGGAGGCCTTCTCGTTTTCCAGGAAGCAGGAATCCACCGGAACGATCCTATGCGTTCCGGCTTCATAAGTACCCGATATGGGGCGGTGTCTCTGGTCTTCGCCGAATACCGCGTGTACCTTGTTCCGGTAATGTCTGGGATCTTTCATTCCGATGATCGGCTCCGGCGTACAGAAGGGGTGCAGCAGTTCCCTGACCCATCTGTCCTTTTCCGCCAGCTGCACCGAATATGGCTTATAGAGCCAATGACAGCCCCCGCACTTTTTTGCCGACGGACAGATCAGCTTCTTTTGCAAGTGTCCTTCTTTTCGGTTTTCCTGTTTGGTCATTTCTCTGTTCAAATTTTCTCCTTCTGCCGGTACGTCTTCCCTGCTTTTGGCAGTCTGATCAGCGCTTCCACGATAGGAAAGGTACTCCCGCCAGACTTCCCAGCCGTCTCGTTTTTACGGCTGCGTCTTTCAGCGCTTCCATGACAAAAAGGACACTCCCGCCAGGCTGCGGCCCTTTGTCCGCCCCGCAATGGCCGCGGTTTTCATCGGAGCCTTGGCAGGCGTCCGCCGGAACCTTACCAGAGCTTTACCCGGTTCGCGCCGGGGCGAAGCCCCGCGACAGGCCCCGCCACCGTTCTTGCGCCAACCGCCTGGTCTGTGTAATCTGTGTCCAGCGCGACCGGGCTTCCGTCCGGATTTTCAAAGTCGGCGTCCGCGATACGCACCCTCCCCAAGGAAAGGGTGTCAGGGACCGCGCAGCCATCCAAACATTCTTCCGGCAGACGGATATTCAGATAGATCCCGTCACTGCCCTCTTCGATCCAAAACTGCGCGTCGAACTCGGGCAGATCGACTTTCTCCCTCTCCCCCGCAAACGCCTTTGCGCCATTGAAGTAAGCATTGTCCGCCAGATAGGCAGGCTGCTCGACTTTCTCGAAGGCCTCCAGGTCGCCGTACCTGTCTACCGCGTCCACCGCCCTCATATACTCGTCCAGGGAGGAGGTACAGCCGTCATAACCGGCGGTTCCTACCATCTCCCGGATCTGCCCTCCGATAAAAAGATTCCCGAAAAGCCTGTCGTCCGCCCCGTAGACCATGGCATATCCCGCCACCTCCGTGCTGTGGGGCGCGTGATAAGGCGTCGCGCGGTTAAGCATTTTCCGGAGGACGATCTTTCCCGCGAAAAGATTGTTCACATACGCGCCGCCCTGGGCGTGGTTGTCCAGCGCGTATCCGGCGGTAAAAATATTGTGATCCACGAGGTAAGGGCCATGGGATACCTCCACAAACAGATCTCGGTTATTCCGAAGATAGAGGTTCTTGCTGACCCGCGTTCCCTGCGCCTGCCAGTCGAGCCATGTACCCAGGGAGCAGTCGTGGATGAAATTATGGCGGATCTGCACGTCAATTGCCGCGTGCAGCTTGATTCCCGCAATCTCATGCCCATAAAATTCCCGTTTCAGCGCGATATGATGGATATGGTTGCCGTAAATTTCACTGAACACGCAGCCCAGATGACCCACCACGCCGTTCTGTCCGCAGTCGTGGATCTCGTTATGGCGTATGATATGGGAGCCGATCTTCTCCTTCGACCAGCCGATTTTCAGTGCGGAAAAGACCGCTTCCAGCTGGTACTGGTAGCCTGGCTTGTCTCTTCTGAACGTACGGCGGTTGTCGCCCGTCGATGCTTCCTTGCCGATACTGACGGCGCTGCATTTCGCGTCATGGATGTGGTTCCCCTCGATGATCCAGCCTTTGCTCCAGTTCGTACCCAGCAGCCCCGGCTGGTCGCCCGTGGGCGGCGCCCAAGGAACGGCGGCGTGAGCCATTTCAAACCCCCGGACAGTGAGGTAGTTCACCCCCGGTCTTTCCGGATAAAAACAGCACTTGCGTACATGGACCTCCACGCACTCCCGGCGGGGATCCGCAGCGTGGAAATTGGCGTAGATCGTGGTGTGCCGGTCGTCCGTCTCGGCGAACCAGAGGTATTTCGTCTGCTCCGGATCCTCGACCGGAACCACTTCCTGCGTCCAGTGATCCAGCACCTTCCGGCGGATCTGCGGATCGCGCAGGGCGTCATAGTCCTGCGCTTCGTAAAAAGATTTCCCGTTCAGGTATACGTCGCCTAAGTGGACGCGCCGTCCCTGCGGGTAGATCATCCAGTCGCCGGCAACGATTTCCCGATAGGGGTTCCAGTTCCCGAATATCCCGTTGTCCAGAACGGTTTTCCAGATGGAGCCTTCGACCCTCTCCCAGTCAGTCACCTGCTCGGAACCTTTTATGACGACCTTTTCGCCCGCCGCCGCTTGATAAGTAATGCGCCGCGTGTCGCTGAATCCGCCCTCTTTCGGCTTGACCCACTCCCGGTATATGCCCTCGTGGACGGTAACGGTATCCCCCGCGCGGGCAGCCAGAGCCGCCGCCCCGATCGTGCGGAACGGGCTTTGCGCCAAGCCGGCGTTCGCGTCGGAGCCGTTGCCTGCCACATGATAAATCGTCGGCATAAGATTTCCTCCTTCTCCAGACTTCAGGCCGCGCCGCGGACGGCTTCGCAAAACAGCCGCCGTCTGCGGCCCATTCAGCGGGCGGCTCCTGACAAAGCCCCCTAGGTGGCCGCCGCGGCGCATGAATCATATTGCATGAGTCACATCGTATGGATCACCTCATACGAATCATACCACTTAGATCACATCGCATAAGTCACATCGCATTAATAGTACACTTCCACCAAGGTCAGCCCCTTAGCGGGGAGCAGGCGCCCCGCCTGCTCCCTGTCGCCCGCTTTCAGGACTTCCTCCATGCTCTCCGGGGCGCGTTTCTTCATACCGACCTCCACCAGCGTTCCCGCAAGGATCCGCGCCATATGGTACAGGAAGCCGTTTCCACGGAAGAATATGGTAATCAGCGCCCCTTTCTTTTCAATGCGGATTTCATCAAGGCGCCGCACGGTAGGCTTGTTCCCTTTTTTCGAGGAAGTAAAGGATCTGAAATCATGCTCCCCTGTCAGGAATTCGGCAGCGCGGCGCATGGCGGCCACATCCAGTTCCTCTTCGATCTCCTGGGCATATCTGCGCAGGAACACATCCGGGATCCTGCTGTTGAGGATCTGGTAGCGGTAAGCCTTTCCTGTGGCATGGAGCCTGCTGTGGAAACGCGGCGAAACTTCCCTGACTTCGACGACCGCAATGTCCTCCGGCAGGTAACGGTTGCAGTAGGCAAGCACCTCTTCCGGCGTCAGCTGGCAGTCCGTATGGAAGTTGGCTACCTGCCCTTTGGCATGGACGCCGCTGTCCGTCCTGCCGCTGCTCTGGAGTTCGATGGGTTCTCCGCACATTTTGCTTAATAGCTGCTCCAGTTTGGCCTGGATGGTATTGGAAGAAGATTCCTGCCGCTGCCAGCCTTGGTAGCGGGTACCCTCATACTGCAACAATAACCGGATATTTCTCATGTTTCTAACCATGCTCCTTTCAACCTTTTCTCCTGTTCGCCTTGCGCGACCAGGCTCCCCGCCCGGTTCTTACGCCCGGCTTGGCGTTTTTACGGTTTCTTTTCCGTCCGCTCCGCCGCCGTGTCTTTCAAAACGTCTATATCCCTGCTGTTCAGCCTCCGGAAACGGTTCAGGCCCGCCGCCAGGAGCAGCACGCTGTTTTTCGTGGTATCAAAAACGCCCTCCCGGAACAGAGTATAGGCAATCAGCCCAAGGGGAACCGCGAGGATCATCCCTAATACGCCGCTCAGCTTATAGCCGATATACAGCAGAAACAGCGTGGGGATAGGCGGCACTCCGATGGAATCCCCCATGATTTTCGGCTGGATGATCTGCCTTGCCAGCTGCCCGCCCCCCCAGATGATCAGCAGGCCGACGGCCATCTTGTAATCCGTGCCCAGAATGGACATCACCGCCCAAGGCACCAAGACCGTTCCTGTTCCAAAAAAAGGAATGAAATCCAGCGCCGCGATCCCCAGGGCAATCAGCAGCGCGTACTCCACCCGCAGGACACTCAGGCCAATCACCAGCAGGATGTACATCCAGATTTCGATTTTCAGCTGTGCCTTCAAATATCCGCCGACCGCTTTTACCAGGCTGTTTTTGATGATGAGCCAGCTTGAGCGGAGCGATTTCGGCGTGTATCTGCGAAACCACCCATAGACCGCCCCTCGATCCGCCACAAAGAAATAGGCGGACAGCAGACACATGATCACCCCGATGAGCATAGAAGGCAGCTGTTTGGCAAAGTTCCCCACGGAAATCAGCGTAGGGCTGCCGATGCCGCCGAACCACTCTCCCAAAGAAGCGCTGGCCTGTTCTACGGCATCCTGAATGGTATTCTGCAGATCTTTCGGAAAGCGGCCATAGACGACCCCCAGGTTGCGCCCGATTTCCGCCAGACGCTCCTGCGTCTGTTCCCACATATCCGGCAGTTCCAGGATAAAGTTCTTCAGCTCCGCCCACAGTCTGCTCCCGACAAGGTAGAGAACCAGCACCACCAGCCCGATGACGACGATAATGACAAAGGCGCTTCCGGCTTTGCGCTTGATCTTTACCTTTTTTTCCAGAAACTGAACCAGCGGAGCCGCAATCAAGGCAATCACCCAGCCTGTCACGAAGGGCGCAAAGAAGAGAAGCAGCCTGGGCAGCAGCAGAATCGCCAGGGCCAGCACTCCCGCCCCTATCGCCAGGTTGATGAACGCTTTTCCATATTTGATCAGAGGTGATTCCATGTTCGCTCCCATCTGCCCGCTTGGCCCGTCAAGCGTCTTTGGCGGGCGTGCCGCCGGTCAGGGAGACTGCTTCCGTCCTTGCCTGCGCGACCAGCTCGTCCAGGACGGCATAGATCTCCTCCCGCCCGTCCTTGGTCAGGGCGGAAAAAGGAATCAGTCTTATCCTGTCATCGGCTTCCAATGTTTCTTTGATCAGGCTGATGTGTTCGGGAAGACGGCTGGGTTTGATTTTATCCCGCTTGGTGGCAATCAAGGTCGGGAGATAGCCGTTCTCCAGGATCCAGTCATACATCAGCCGATCATTGGCGGAGGGCGCGTGGCGGATATCCAGCAGCAGGAACACGGTTTTCAGCTGCCGGGAGCTGCGCAGATAATTTTCTGTCATCTTTCCCCATTTGGCTTTGATCTTCACGTTGGCATGGGTGTAACCGTAGCCCGGCAGATCCACCAGATAAAGTTCCTGATTGATGTTATAATAATTAATGGTCTGCGTCTTGCCCGGCTGTGAACTGGTTCTTGCCAGAGATTTCCGGTTCATCAGGGCGTTGATCAGCGAGGACTTGCCGACATTGCTTCTTCCCGCGAAAGCCACCTCCGGATAAAGATTCTGCGGAATGCGGCTGGTAATGCCGCAGACCGTTTCCAAACTTACATTCTTGATGATCATAGCGCTCCCGCCCGTCCGCTTTCGCGGACGCTACCTTTCCGGACAATGCAAAATCCCCATTGTCTCGTATTCTGCCTCTATCCGTCCGTTTCAGCTGACGTCCTGCCGCAGCGCATGGGCAATCACCTGTTCCATCTTCTCCACGAACACGATCTCCAGGCCGCTTCTGATTTCTTTGGAGATTTCCTCCACATCCCTCCGGTTTTTCTCCGGAACCAGCACTTTCTTCATTCCCGCCGCTTTCGCCGCCAGAAGTTTTTCTTTCAGGCCGCCGATGGGCAGCACACGCCCGCGCAAGGTGATTTCTCCGGTCATGGCGACGTCCGCATAGACCGGTACGCCGGTGATGGCGGACAGCAGCGCCGTCGCCATGGTGATTCCGGCGCTCGGCCCGTCTTTCGGAACCGCTCCCTCCGGAATATGTATATGGAAATCATGTTTCCGGAATATTTCCTGTTTGATCTGGTGTTTCTTGCTCACGGAACGGACATAACTCATTCCGGTGATGGCGGATTCCTTCATCACGTCGCCCATCTGCCCGGTCAGCTCGATCTCTCCCTTGCCGGGCATCATGTTCACCTCAATCTGTAAGGTTTCTCCCCCCACGCTCGTCCATGCCAGACCCCGCACAATGCCCACTTCATCCGTCTCGTTTCTGACATTGGGGCGGTATTTTGGCTTTCCCAAATATTTCTCCAGATTTTTGGTCGTCACATGCCGGGCTTCTTTCCCCAGAGAAACGTCCCTCTCCCGCGGACTTTCCTCCTCCCGCCGGGTTTCTTCTTTCCGAAGCGTCTGGCTCCGGCTTCCTCCGCTCCCATCTTCCCCGCCCGGTTCCCCCCAGGAATGCACCTCATCCATGCAGATTTCCGTGTCGCAGCTTCCCCCGGCATACGTCCCGCCGCTGCGGCTTTCGCCTCTCCCGGCCGCGCCGTCCGGGTTTTCCGCGCCTTGCCCTCTGCCCTTTCGGCTCCCCTCGCTCTTGAGGATCTGTACTGCCGCTTTCCGGCAGATTTCCCCCAGTTTCCGCTCCACTTCCCGTACTCCCGCTTCCTTGGTGTAGCCTTGGATGATTTTCCGGATCGCGCCGTCGCTGATCGTAAGGCTTTCCCGGGAAAGCCCGTTCTTCTTCCACTGCTTCGCCACCAGATGTTCCTTGGCGATGTGGAATTTCTCGTTGGCGGTATAGCTGTGTACCTCCATGATCTCCATCCGATCCAGCAGAGGCCTCGGAATCGAGGAGGCGCTGTTGGCGGTGGCAATGAACAGCACTTCCGACAGGTCGATGGGCAGCTCCACATAGTGATCCCGGAAACGGCTGTTCTGCTCGCTGTCCAGTACCTCCAGCAACGCCGCCGAAGTATCCCCCTTGTAGTCGCCGGAAGCCTTGTCGATCTCATCCAGCAGAATCAGCGGATTCTTTACGCCCGCCTGCCGCAGCGCCCCGGCAATCCGCCCAGGCATGGCGCCCACATACGTCCGGCGGTGTCCCCGGATCTCCGCTTCATCCCTCACGCCGCCCAGGCTGATCCGGACATATTTCTTACCCAGGGCTTCCGCCACGCTCTTCGCCACCGAGGTCTTTCCGGTGCCGGGCGGGCCTACCAGGCAGATGATCGGACTGTCCCCCCCCTTGGTCAGGCTGCGTACCGCCAGGAACTCCAGGATCCTTGTCTTGACCTGCTCCAGTCCGTAATGCTGTTCCTCCAGTACTTTCTCCGCCTGGATCAGATCCATGCGGTCCACTCCCGTCTTATCCCATGGAAGCTCCAGCAGAAGCTCTATATAAGTCCTCTGCATGGCGCTTTCCATGCTGTTTCCATGCATCAGGCGGAATCTCGCGATTTCCTTGAGAATGCGGTCTTTGATTTCCTGCCTGGCTTCGAGTCCCCCCGCCGCAGTCTCAAGCTGCTGTGCGTCCGACGGGTCGTCCTCTCCCAGCTCTCCCTGGATATAAGAGAGCTGCTCCCGCAGCAGATACTCTTTCTGGTTCTTTTCCACGCGATTCTTAAGCTGCTCCGTCAGCTCCACTTTGACCCGCGCGATCTCGATCTCATTGGAAAGAACGCTGGTCAGAAAGTCGTACCGCTCCCGCAGCGTAGGCAGCTCCAGCACTTTCTGCTTGGAGGCGTATTCCAGCGGAATGCTCATGGTCAGCAGATCCATCAGCCTTTCCAGGTTTTTGATCAGCTGAAACTGTTTCTCGAAATTATGCCCGATTTTCGGGTAGAAAAAACTGTATCCGGCAAACAGCTCCGCCAGCTGCCGAATCATTGCCGCCTGCGTGATCTCATCCACTTCCCCCTCGCAGGAGGGAACCTCTTCCACTTCCGCGAACAGGAACTCTTCCTCCTGCCCTAGAAACCCTAACAGCGTTCCCCTCTTTTCCCCCTCCACCAGAATCCGGACGATCCCGTTCGGCAGCTTGCTCACCTGACGGATGGCGGCGATGCTTCCCACCCGGTACAGTTCATCGGTTCCCGGATCCTCCGTTTCCGGCTGTTTCTGAGTGATCAGAAACAGCTTCTCTTCCCGGATCATCGCCTGCTCCACCGCGACGATGGATTTCGGGCGGCTCAAGTCAAAATGAATGATCAGATCCGGCAGGATCGTCAGCCCTCTAAGAGGAACCGCCGGCAGTCTGCGAATGGCCGAACCCGAAAATGATTCTGGAAATTGTTCTTTCTGTTCCATCTAAACACCTCGATGACTGAATCCCCCGTCTACCTCGCCTTGCGCGCGAGCGCTTCCCGGTAGAGCGTAAGCGGCTCGCTTTTCCTCTCCACCGCGGATTTCGTGATAATACAGGTTTCAATCTGGTCGTCGGACGGGATCTGATACATCACGTCCATCATGACGTCTTCCAAAATAGAACGCAGGCCTCTGGCTCCGGTCTTGCGCTCAAACGCCTGCGCCGCGATGGCTTCCACGGCGTCCTCTTCAAACCTCAGCTCCACGTCGTCCATCTGGAACAGCTTCCGGTACTGTTTGATCAGGGCGTTTTTCGGCTCGCGCAGGATTCTCACCAAGGCTTCCTTGCTTAAACCCTCCAAAGATACGGTGATGGGTACGCGCCCGACAAATTCCGGGATCAGGCCGAACTTCACAAAATCCCTCGGGGAGACTTCCGCAAGCAGTTCACTCATCTCTTTCGTGGACTTCTGAACCAGCTGTGTATTGAAGCCGATGGCCTTACGGTTGAGCCGTTCCTCCACGATCTTCTCCATCCCGGCAAACGCCCCTCCGCAGATGAACAGGATATTGGAGGTGTCAATCTGGATCAGTTCCTGATGAGGGTGCTTCCTGCCTCCCTGAGGCGGAACATTCGCCACCGTTCCCTCGATGATCTTCAGCAGGGCCTGCTGTACCCCCTCCCCGGACACATCCCGGGTAATCGAAACATTTTCCGTCTTCTTGGTGATCTTATCGATCTCGTCAATATACACGATCCCGTACTGGGCGCGTTCCACGTCATAGTCCGCCGACTGGATCAGTTTCAGCAGGATGTTTTCGACGTCTTCCCCGACGTACCCGGCTTCCGTCAGAGTCGTGGCGTCCGCGATCGCAAAAGGAACGTTGATGACTTTTGCCAGCGTCTGGGCAAGATAGGTCTTGCCGCAGCCCGTAGGCCCTATCATGATGATGTTGCTTTTCTGCAGCTCCACATCATCCAGATCCCTCGGCGCGGTCACGCGCTTATAATGGTTGTACACCGCCACCGACAGGATTTTTTTTGCCCTTTCCTGCCCGATCACATAGTCGTCCAGAAACCGCTTGATTTCCTTAGGCTTCAGCAGGTTGATTTCGGAAAGGGAAACTTCTTCCGGCTCTTCCGCCTCTTCCAGTTCCTCTTCCAGAATATTCGTGCAGATCTCAATGCATTCATCGCAGATATAGACCCCGGACGGGCCGGCGATCAGCTTACGTACCTGTGACTGGGCTTTATTACAAAAAGAACATCTGACATCACCAATGGAAATTTTTCCCGCCATCTCTACTCCCGCTTTCTATCGTAAATATTCTTTCCAGAATTCCTTTTTTAAGTCACGATGGACAGGGCATGGGAAGAAATCACTTTGTCGATCAGCCCGTACTGACAGGCTTCTTCCGCTGTCTTCCAGTTGTCGCGCTCCGTATCCGCGCAGATGGTTTCATAATCCTGGCCCGTATTCTCCGCCATCAGGCGGTTGATCCTTTCCTTGTTGCGCAGGATGTGCTTTGCCGCGATCTCGATCTCCGTCGCCTGCCCCTGCGTGCCGCCTAACGGCTGGTGGAGCATGATTTCCGCGTTCGGGAGGGCGAACCGTTTCCCTTTTGCCCCTCCCGCCAGGAGAAACGCACCCATGCTCGCCGCCATGCCGATACACACAGTGGACACGTCGCACTTTACGAAACGCATGGTATCATAGATCGCCATACCCGCCGTGATGCTCCCCCCTGGGCTGTTTAAGTACAGCTGAATATCTTTTTCCGGATCTTCCGCCTCCAGAAACAGCAGCTGCGCCACCACCAGACTCGCGGTGACGTCGTTGACTTCCTCTCCCAGGAAGATGATCCGGTCTTTCAGAAGCCTGGAATAAATATCGTAAGACCGTTCTCCTCTGCTGGTCTGCTCAATGACATAAGGTACTAAACTCATTTCCGCTCCTATCTGCCCGCTCTGGTCTCAAAAGTGTCTTTGGCGGGCGTATCCAATCACAGTGTTGCTGCCTAGAAAGAAAGCCCTCCGAGTCTTCCTTCCTGCCGATGCCGGTGTGAACCGCTGTTTCCGTCAGATTTCCACGGCGTTTTCCAGCACCCATCTGAGTGCCTTATTGACGCGGAGGTCTTTCCGCAGCTGCTCCCTGCCCTCCTGCCCCAGCGCCTCCAGGATCTCTTCGGTTCCTTTGCCGTCCGCTTCCGCCAGTTTCGCGGCTTCCGCCTGGAACTCTTCCTCCCCGGCTTCCAGGTGTTCCGCCTCCGCAACCGCTTCCAGTACCAGACGGCGCTGAATGCTCTGCAGTGCCCGGCTCCCGATCTGGCTCTCCAGCGCCTCCTGGGTAAGCCCGGTATACTGCATGTACTTCTCTATGTCTATGCCGCTGCGGCGCAGCTTCGTAGAGAAATCTTCTAACATCTGTTCCTTCTTGGTTTCCTCCATGGCGGAGGGGATCTCCATCTGCGCCTGCGCCACGATAGCGTCCAGCACGGCCTCTTCTTTATCCGCCAGGGCCTGCCGCGCTTTCTCTTCGCTGAGTTTCCGCCGGATGTCCGCCCGGTAATCTTCCAAAGTGTCAAACTCCGACACCTCGCTCGCAAACTCATCATCCAAAGGAGAAAGCAGCTTTTCACGAAGCTCTTTCACCACGCATTCAAAGACCGCCTCTTTCCCCGCTAACGACGGTTCCTGGTAGTTGTCCGGAAACGTCACGCTCACCGCTTTCTTTTCGCCGATCCGCGCCCCGACCAGCCCTTCCTCAAAGCCCGGAAGGAAGTCGCCGGAACCGATGGTCAAGGACTGATCCTCGCCCTTGCCGCCGGGGAACGCCGTGCCGTCCAGAAACCCCTCATAATCCAGGAGCACCGTATCCCCGTCCCTGACCGGGCGGCCTTCCACGGGAACGGATCTGGCATTGCTCTCCCGCTCCTGCTCGATCTTCGCGTCCACTTCCCCGTCGCTGACCTGCGTGTCCGCTTTCGCGACCTCCACGCCCTTGTACTTCCCCAAAGCCACCGGCGGTTTCAGCGCCACTTCCGCCGTAAAAATGAACGGCTTCCCGGCTTCCATCTGCTCTACGCCGAACTTAGGATAGGACACTACTTCCTCGGCGCATTCCTCTTCGAGCGCCTTCTCATATTCCTTGGCGACCAGTTCATTCGCCGCGTCCTCATAGAACATTCCCTTGCCGTACACCTTCTCCACCATCTTACGGGGGGCTTTTCCCTTCCGGAAACCGGGAACGCTGATTTTATGCTTGTTCTTCTGAAACGCAGTTTCCAACGCCTTGTCGAACGTCTCGGCTGAAACCTCGATGGTCAGCTTAGCCATACTTTTTCCCAGTTTTTCTACCTGCAGACTCATTGTTTGCATTTCCTCCTTAAATGGTTTTCACCACAATCATTTTACGATTATATCACAAAGTTCCATAAAATACAAACAATACTTTTTGCCCAGTATTTCCCATACGGCTGCCGTCCCGCTGCTTCTGCGGAATGCCGCGGGCGGCTTCCCGCCGGATCCATTCCGCCGCCTTTGCCGGACGGCAGCGAAAAATCCCCGGAAAACAATTGACAAGAGGCGACGGATTTGTTAGTGTAGAAAAAGTGACATTCCCAGCAAAAGTCGCGGTGGAAGAACCGCCGGAAGAATCGTGAGGTCGGATTATGCTGTTTCAAGTCAGTGCCGAAATATTCGGGAACATTCCTAATTTATGCGTCGGCGTCGTCATTGCCGAGGGGGTGAAAAAAAAGGGCGCCGCCGAAGGGCCGGAAGATACGGGCGCTCATGTCGCCGAACTGCTGAAAAGGCAGAGCGCGCTGGCCAGGCAGGAACTGGCACAGGCGGGATCCGTCCGGCAGCTGCCCTGCCTGGTTCCTTATCAGAAAGCCATGAAGGACTTAGGCATCCACCCTTCCAGGTTCCCCTGTTCCACGGAAGCGCTGCTGACGCGGCTGGACAAGACGGGGAACATCCCGGATCTTGGTCCGGCAGTCAACCTCGGGAATTACATTTCCCTGAAATACAAGCTTCCGGTAGGCATCCATGACATCGGCAGGCTGGAGGCGGATCTGCAAGTAAGGTTTTCCACCGAAGAAGATACCGTATATCCGCAGAACCATCTTGAAAATGACGCCCTGCCGGCAGGAGAGCCGGTCTACGCCGTAGGAAGCTCCGTCCGTACGCGCCGCTGGATCTGGAGGCAGATGGAGTCCGGAAGGGTGACGGAGGAAGCTTCCGACCTGCTGTTTCCCATAGACGGCTTCACGGAACGCAAAGAGGAAGTCCTAAAGGCGTGCGAGGAACTGGCGAACCTGCTGGAGCAGGATTTTGCGTGTTCCACACGGATCGAATTACTGGACAGCGAGCATCCCGCCGTGAAGCTCGGACAGCTGGACGAGCAGGAGAAAGAGGTCGAAAATACCCTCAAGATCCTGTTAAAAGGGGTGGCGGAGCATACCGCCGTTTCCGACATCCGTGCCAGGCTGCTGAAAGCGAGGCGGGAGTCAAGGCCCCTGACCGTGAAACTGGGGCTGGATCCGTCCGCGCCGGATATTCACCTAGGCCACTCCGTCGTGCTGCGCAAGATCCGGCAGCTCCAGGATCTGGGGCAGCGGGCGGTCATCATCATCGGCGACTACACCGGGAGGATCGGCGACCCCTCCGGAAAATCCAAGACCCGCCGGCCGATGACTGAGGAAGAAGTCCTGCGCAACGCCCAGACGTACCAGGATCAGATTTTCAAGATCATCGACCCGGAAAAGACCGAAGTCCGCTTCAACAGCGAATGGCTCGGGAAGCTGCTTTTCTCGGACGTCATTCTGCTGGCGTCGAAATGCACGGTGGCCCGGATGCTGGAGCGGGATGATTTCAGCAACCGCTACGCCAACCATCTGCCCCTGTCCGTCCATGAGTTTTTTTATCCGCTCATGCAGGCGTATGATTCGGTGGCGGTGAAAGCGGACATCGAACTGGGCGGCACGGATCAGACGTTCAACATCCTGATGGGCAGGAATATTCAGAAAGATTACGGGCAGGAGCCGCAGCTGACCCTGTTCATGCCTTTGCTCGAAGGCATTGACGGCGTGGAAAAGATGAGCAAGAGCCTGGGGAATTACATCGGGATCGACGAAGAGCCGCATGTCATCTATGATAAGGTCATGCGGATCCCGGATCCGCTGATCCTGAAATATTACAATCTATGCACCGACGTCCATCCGGACGAGGTGGAAAAAATCGCGGAGCGCCTGGAAAAGGGCGAGAACCCGCGAGACGTCAAGATGGAACTGGCCTTTGAGATCACGAGGCTTTACTGCGGGGAACCGAACGCGCTGGAAGCCCGGAAACGCTTTATTGACGTCTACCAGAAGAATCTGGTGCCGGACGACGTGGAAATTTTACATCTGGGGAAAGAAGGTTCCCTGGAAGAGCGGATCCTGTCGGCGCTGATGGCGACCGGGAAATTCAAGTCCAAAAACGAGATCCGCCGGCTGACGCAGCAGGGCGGCGTGAGGTGGAACGAGGAAAGGGTCACGGATCTGAACAGGATCCTTCTGGAAGGGAACGAAAATGTGCTGAAAGCGGGGAAAAAGCAGATGTTCCGGATAGAGGGCTGAACTTCGCTACACGTTTCCGAGGTACACATGCCTCAAATACTTCCGGGCGACCTCCGCAAGCCCAGACAGCGTTTCTTTCGGCGTGGGAGGCCTGTCCGCCATTCTGTAGCGCGGGAAAAAACGGGAAAGGTGAAGCGGTATTTCGGGGGAGATTCCGGCAAGCCAGCCGGAAAGAGCGGCGATCTCTTCTGCGCCGTCGTTCTCGCCCGGAATGACGAGGGTCGTCACCTCGACGTGAGCTGCCCGCGCCGCCATGGCAATGCTCTGTTTCGCCGTCTCCAGATCGCCGCCGTGCAGTCTGTAAAACCGCTCCGTGAACGCTTTGAGATCGATGTTCCAAGCGTCCGTGAACGGCAGGAGCCGCGCCAGCGGCTCGGCGCTGACCTGCCCGTTGCTGACCAGCGCGACTTTCAGCCCCGCCCTCTTCACCAGAGGCGCCGCGTCCAGAAGATATTCCATGCCGATGGTCGGCTCGTTGTAAGTGAACGCGACGCCGATGTTCCCTTTCGTCTGCCGCGCGAGATCCGCCAGCTTCTCCGGCGGGAGATACTCCCACTCTGCGCGGCGCTGTGAAATTTCATGATTCTGGCAGAAGCCGCATTTCATATTGCAGCCGTAGCTTCCGACCGAGAGGATCCTGCTTCCCGGACAGAAATGGTAAAACGGCTTCTTTTCCACCGGATCCAGGGCAAGACTCGTAAGCCGTCCATAGCTCTCCGCTTTCAGCTCGCCGTCCTCGTTCTTCCTCACCCGACAGAAGCCGTAAGAACGATCCGGAATCTCGCAGCGATGCGGACAGAGCCTGCATTGTATCCGCTTGCCGACATTTTCATAAAATTCCGCTTTCATCTATGGCGCACCACCTCAAAACGTTCCAGGGAGCAGGGTTCGTCCGGTCGGATACCGCCTTTTTTCCGGGCGATTTCCAGCTGCTCGTCCACGGTCTCCACACCGTCCAGATCCGGCAGAAGCAGTCCGCGCCGACGACCGCTCGTCACGATCACGCCGTATCTGTGCGGATCCAGCAGCGACCGGTCGGGAACCGGCTCCGGCTCGGACAGGACATCGACGCTGTACGTCAGCTCGTCCAGCTCGTCGGAAGCCACCGGGTCGAAACGCGGATCCTGCGAACAGGCGGAGATTCCGTTGCGGATGATTTCCTGCGCGATATTCGGGCAGGTCGGCGCGGTCGTGCCGATACAGCCCCGCAGGCCGCCGTTCTTCTGGATGGAGACAAAGACCCCGGCACGGCTGCCCGTCATTTCGGCGGGCAGCTCCTCCGGCAGGCGGAGGGCATGGCCGGTTTTCACAAAACGCTCGACCGTTTCCCGCGCAAGCCTTACGAACGCGTCTTCCTGCCGGCGGCGGCTCCGGATCCTGGCGCTTCTGTCCGCCAGAAGGAGCGGAAGCAGGCTCTGCGCCTCGCCGGTACCCTCGAACTTTGCCGTCAGGTAGCCGACCCCGAAAGGCGCTTCATAATGCAGGACTTCGGATCTGACATGCAGCCCGTCGAACACTCCCGCCAGAATCATCGCCGAACGCAGGCCGCATTCGGCGGCGTTTTCGGCGAGAGCCGGATCTATGGAAAAAAGACGCCTCAGATCCGAGGCTTCGATGCATTCGCGGACAAAACGGTCGTGTTCCGCGCCGGAAGGCGAAAAGCCGTAGCTTCCTCCGAGCCTGTGCGACAGGTCGCCGCTGGCTATGACGGCAATCCTGCGGTTCAGCGAAGCCGCCGCCTGCCGGATGCACCTTCCGAAACGGTACTGCTCCACAAAGGGCAGGCCGGACAGCGAAACCCGCACGAGCAAGGGCAAGGCAGGGGAAGAAGCCCGCAGGAACCATAGGGGAACCATCGTGCCATGGTCAAGGCTTCTGTCACGCTCGCCGAGAAAGCCCGCAGGGATCCCGCTCTGCCGGGCGGTTTCCGCGATCCGCGCCGCAAGCTCGCTGTCATAGCTTACGTCGAACTTCACCTGCGGCGCGTGAAACTGCGCGAAGCTTCCCTTTGCGCGGTTTCCCGGGGAAATATGGAAATAATCGGCATAGAGAATACTGTGCGGCGAGACGACCACAACGGTTTCGGGGGCATACCCGCTGATTTCTTTCGCCGATTGTTCATAAGCCGCCCGCGTTCCGGGGATTTCAGTTCCGTCTCCCACGCCTTGCACGATCAGGGGCGGGTGCGGCACAAGATAACCTTTCATCCTATTCGCCTGCCATTCCTTTTCTGTTTCCTGTTCCTGACAGGACTCTTTTCGTTCCTGCCAGCCTGTCGCCGGACGGTCTGTCGCAAGAAAACATAAAAAGAAACCGGTTCTGCCCTCTGGACAGACGACAGCGGGACAGGCGAACGCCTTGCGGCGCTCTCACCGCTTCCCCGCGGGCAGGAAAACCCTGCCTATGCGCGGCGCTCGGCCGGTTCACCACTTTCCCCACGGGCAGGAATGTTTCCTCATCGCCGCCCTTAATTCCACATAGCACCCGCAGGCCCGGCACAGGCCTTCCAGGAGCAGCTCACAGCTCCCGCACACGTCCAGGCGGCTCTCATAGAGCCGTGTCCGTACTGTCTGATCCGCGTCCAGGTTGGCCAGATATTCCCGCAGGGAACGGAAGTACCCTTCCGGATCCGCCATGTCACTGGTCAGGCATTTCCGGCAGGGCCGCTTCGGTCGCGCTTCCTCTGTCCGCACGGCTTTTCACCCCGCCTTTAATAGTTCTGCGCCTGTAGTTCAAAATAAGCCTGCGGATGGCTGCATACCGGGCATAGTTCCGGCGCTTGGGGGCCTGTATGGAGATGCCCGCAGTTCTTACACTTCCAGACACGGTCGCCGTCTCTGGAAAAGACAAGCCCCTCCTCGATATTGGCCAGCAGCCTGCGGTACCGCTCTTCATGCTCTTTCTCAATCGCCAGGACGCCCTCAAAAAGCTTCGCGACGTATTCCAGGCCCTCTTCCCTCGCTTCCGCGGCAAATCTGGCATACATGTCCGTCCATTCGCCATGCTCGCCCAGCGCCGCGTCGGCCAGATTCTCCGTCGTGGGGCCGATTCCGTCATGCAGCAGCTTGAACCAGATTTTTGCGTGTTCTTTTTCGTTATGGGCCGTTTCCTCCAGGATCTCCGCAATCTGCACGTACCCGTCCTTACGCGCTCTGGACGCGTAATAGGAATACTTGTTATGCGCCATGGATTCCCCCGCAAAGGCTTCCTGCAGATTCCGCTCCGTCTTGCTTCCATGTAAGTTGCTCATGATACCCTCCATTCTGAATTCCGTGTGGCTGAACTCTCATTGCTTACGCGTAGGATAACACAGTTCCATGGGGTTTGCAAGGCCGGATTGCTGAAAAGCAGGCAAAAAACAGATCCAAAAGCATTCGGCAAGGCCCGGGGAAGGTCTGAGCCGCTTCCCGGGGCCCTGCCTGCGTCCGGAACAGAGTCCGCGAGGTTCCTTGGCTGACGGCATGAGGCCGCCTCTGTTTCTCCCTGCCGCCTGTCTCCGGCTTGCCGTTTCTTCCTGCTGTTGATCTTGTTTCCCCGCTTCCGGGGACAGCCCCGGCAGCACTGCCCGCCGTCAGGGAAGCGTGGGAAGCACGCGGATACCAGAACTGAATATCCGTTATCACCCTGTCGCTTCCCTGTCATCAGGGGAACGGGAAACTCGGCGGTGAAGGCGGAAAGCAGCCCGACCCAAGGCAGGCCGCCCCGCCGTCAGGGTCAGCGGCATGGGCAGCGCATGGATGTCCTTCGGCTCCTCAATGACCCCTCCCTCCCTGTCGTAGACGGCCTTCCGCAGCGACAGGTTCACGTACCGCGGCACCTCCCTGCCCTGCCGCTGCGGAAGTTTGTCTTTCCGTACGGGTTTTTCCTCCACTCCCGGCAAGGATTCCGGAGCCGGATGCATCTGGCCCCGGAATCCTCCGTAAGTAAAAACTATGTGCCATCCACAGAACTGGGCGTTTTTTTACGAAACAGCGCCCAGGCAAGCTTACCGTCTTCACTTTTGGCGGATATCGTCCAAAATGGATTCACATCCCATGTTTCCCTATCAGCCACATCTGAAAATCTTCCGGCGTTGGACTATTTGCGGGAACCCAGTACTCTCGGCCACCATCGTTACGGCACAGCAGATTCATGTCGATCAGATACCGCCTTAGCATGGCGCAATCCAAAAACGTGTGCCAGTCATTTAAAATACCGTTGATTTCTTTCTCGCTATAGACTTTGCCCGGCTCAAACTTAGAAGCTAAATAAAACAGAGCTGTCAGCTGTAGCTTACGTTTTTTCGGAAAGCCAATGAGCTGATTTTCATGGTTGAGAAACTGTTTTATGCCCATCGTATCTATTTGATTGATCTGATTGACTTGATCCGCCGGATCCATCATCCTATCTCCCCTCTTTTCTCTTCCCTGCCCTTGGCTGTCCGCTTCACAAACCATTTCCTCTCCGAAGCATACGTCATTTTAATTTGAACTGTTCATTTGCCCTTTCGATAAACCTCGCGGTATCATTGTAACCCATCTGCCTTTGTCTGCGGCTGATCGCAGCCGCTTCCAGGATGACTGCCACGTTTCTTCCTGGCCTCAACGGAACTTCATAATTAATGATTTTATTTCCTAAGATCTCAATATAAGTATCCCCGTTCCCTAACCGGTCATATTCATCTTTCGGGTTCCACTCTTTTAGGGTAACGACCAATTCAATGTTTTGCGTTTCCTTCACCGCCTGAACGCCAAACATATTCTTGATGTCTACCAGGCCGATTCCTCTGATCTCTAAATAATCCTTCACAATAGCAGGCGCTTTCCCAAACAAAGTTTTTTCGCTTGCCTTGTGTATTTCCACAACATCATCGGAAACCATCCGGTGGCCACGTTTTAATAACTCCAGGACGGCTTCGCTCTTCCCAATCCCGCTTTCCCCCCTGATAAACACACCCACCCCGTTTACATCCACTAAACAGCCGTGTAAAGTAACAATCGGGGCAAGCCTCTCGCTTAGCCATCTGATAATCGAACTCATAAAATCTGACGTGGTTTCCGATGTGGAAAAGATCGGTATCTGCGCCTTTGTTGCAATATCAATGAGTTCTATGTCCGGCACAAGATCTCTGCAAAAAATATAGCACGGAGACCCCAGATTGATTAATTTACTGTAAACGTCTGTCTTTTCCCTGTGGTCAAGCTGCTGGAGGTACATGGCCTCCACATAGCCAACGATCTGGATCCTCGTTTTGTCAAAAAAATCCAAGAATCCCGTCAGCTGTATTCCAGGGCGGTTGATATCTTTTGTAGTGATCTTGATACCATGATAATCTACTTCGGTAGTTAAAAGTTTCAAATTAAAGTAATCGACTATTTCTTTTAACTCACAATAACGTTCACCCATGCCATTCATGCCTTCTTTCTTTTTTTATGATCATGCCGTTTCGTAAATCCGTCCAGCATTTTTTACAGTTTTTATATCCTTTCAGACCTAATATTTACTGTTTTTGAGACATTTGAGCGAAATTCCACTTCCTTTTTGTTCTTGTCGATCAGTTCTTGGACTTCCGGCTTTAACATGATATTTTTATCAGGATCTTCCGTATCATTGAGGAACTTGTCAATGATCTCAGCACTGTTATCCCAGTCCTCTCCTTGTAATTCCATGATTTCCAGGTATTTTGCCGCCAATTCAAGGATTCCAAACAGCTGCCTGTGAATTAAGTCTTTTATTTCACGCAATGAATAACCCAATGTCTTATAATACAATATTTGTGCCAGTTTATTCAAACTAGTTTGATGATAAGTACGCGTTCCATTCTTATCATAACCATCTGACGGCAGTAAGCCCATCTCGTCATAATATTGTAATGTCCGGATGGAAACTCCTGCTACTTTAGCTATTTCATGAACGGTCAGTTCCTCTCTCATCGCGACCTCCTATGCCATATGCCGGGAGTATCCATCATCTTCCGTAACTAGCAAACTTGCGTGAAAATCAACACCCTTATTGTAACCCTTGGGGAAAGCAAAGTCAAGCAGGTTTCTGTGACAGCGTTCCGGCTGCCGCCACCTCATGCCGAACCGTGCAGAAACCGAAGGATGTTACAGATTTATGTTCTTAGGAAAGCACGTCCTCATGGCGGGGAATGGAAAAAACAGGGAAATTTTCGTTGCTTAAAAGGAAGAAGCCGCCGTTCCTGTTTGATATTCATAAAATTGCGGTAATGTTTTTTGATGTTTTACTAATAAATTGCAAATTCGCCATACCATTTATCATACGTAACCCTGTATTTACCAATAGTATAATGATAGGTATCTGGCATTAACTGAATGTAATTCAGTTCAAACACCCCACTTGGTTCAATAACCAATTCTTCTTCTATGGCTGCGGGAGAAACAATGTTTACCCAATCTGTACCGTTATAATATTCTATTGCATAATGATAACTGCCCCGATATTCTAATTTTTTAGAAAGGTTGCGTATTGTAACCATAACAAATTTCGGGATTTCAGTATGATGAATATGATTCGGTTCAACCTCTATAGTAATAGACATAAAGTTTTCTCCTTCGTTTGTAGAAGTAGACGGAGACGAAATATCTGTATCATGCTCTTCCAAAGCCTCGCTTGTTTGAAGATTATCGGTATCATTAGAACAACTCCACAACATAAATGGAAGTAACAATATGATACATAAGTAGATTAACCGTGCCAATAAATATTTTTTCATTATGCGTTTATACATTAACTCGTTTTAACTGTAAAAGAGCTACTAAATCTTACAAAAGGAGTAAACCATATTAAATTTCCTCCGTCACCTACATTGCTCCCCCAGTGAACTCCTACAAAATTATAACTGTTTCCGCCGCCAGATGCTTGGGTATAGTAAGGACCTCCGCTATCACCGCCGCCAGATGTTCCAGTTGTTAATTTTGCTCTTGTAAGACCATTTATGGTATAATTTGACGAATCTGTTTGTGAAACATTTTGTGCTTCAACTTCCGCTTCTGCATATCCATTTGACATACCATATTTCATCACTGCCGTTCCTTTTGGTAGGTCATTTGTCGTGCCTGTTATGTTTCTTGTAGCACTTGACGAAGAACCATAAATTTTATTTGAAATAGTGTCACTATTTGTTATGCGTACAAGCGCCCAATCGCCACTTGCGTTATTTTGCCACATAAGCTGTGATACTCTACCAAAATCACTGCCGCCACGATATACTTGTTGATTTGTACCCGATATCGCAAAATTGTGTCCCGCAGTAACAAATCCATTATATGTCGTGCCGTTTGTCGTAAATGTTCCGCATACTCCAATACTTCTCCCCGGACCCGTTGAAGAACCTCTATTAATTTCCATCCCGCCTCGTAATTCAGCTTCGGTTTGTATCAATTCGTCTGTACTTAGGACAAATAAATCTAAACTGATAGCTTTTTCGGGCAAACTGTCTTTTACAATATTGGATTCGGATAATGAAATTAACGAAGCTAACGACAACCTAATATTGCTTTCGTCCAATTCTAAAAATCCAAAATTGATCTTATTTTCTACTACGTCCACATAATGACTTACAGCCGAATGTTCTTTTTTTAAGACTTCAAAAATACTGTAACGTATTTTATCTAATTCATTCACGGAATATTCCGCAGTTTCAAATACAACACAATCAAAATCTTTTAGGAGTTCACCGTAATTGTTTTTATTCGTTGATGTTGTCGCAACGTGTAGTTTATAATCAGCTATCCACACTCCTGCATAATCGTCAGGATATGTGATAGTTCCGTCTTCGTAGACTGTAAAAGTCGTGTTTAAAAGTGAGTAGGCTTCTAACGCTTTTGCCTGTAACGCGAAAACCTGCGGCACTGAATGAGTATCGTCTAAGGTACCGTCAGCCGCCCCTGCGCCGATAGAAACACCCATCGACATAACCAGTGTAACCGCCAAGAATAAAACTAATAACCTTTTGCGTAAAAAATTGATTTTCATAACTTTCCTCCTGTCTAATGTTTATTTTTATACTTCTCACACCATCATGAACGGTGTAGAAAGATTTGTCATATCCATTATATATTAAAACCACTCCCGAGTAAATAACATTTTGTAAATTTTTTTACTGCAACGGACAAGTATGTCGCTTACCCATTGCGGTTGCGGGGTCAGTGTTCAATACTGTGCTTCCTCATATACGTACGTTTCCCTCACTTCCTGTTGCATGATACCCTCCGTCCCCTTGCGTAATAACTCCACGCTCCGCACTTCGTCCTGTAGCCTGTAATACCCTCACAGAGGGCGAATTTAGCCGCCGTAAGCGTCTTTTGCTCCGCCTGCCATCCTTGGGGCAGGGTCTTGTGATCTCCCCTAACGCCGTCAGGGTACTGTTTCGCGTCCTTGTACTTCTGGATTTCATCTTCGTGTTTGTCGCGGTAGGCTTCGCGCTTCTTGGGGTCAAGCTGCCTGTACTTGTGATATACCGCCTTGTGCTGTTTGTAATTCTCGTATTGCAATAGTCAATAAAAGTTTCCGCCCCAACTTCGCCAATTTACCGCGAAAAACGCAACTCGTGTACTGACTGCCGCGGCCGCTGTGGCTGATTGCGCCGCGCAAGTCGTGGCTCTGAGCCGCATTCACGAGCGTCTCGACGTATAACTCCGTCCGCATATTGTCCCGATAAGAAATGCGATTTCGATGAATGCAAATTCCGGTTTTGTGGAAGGCGGCAACAATAGATTCCAGCTTATAAAACGTGAAATGTATGGCAGGGCGAACCTTCCGCATCTGACTCGGAAATGCCTCTTGGGGTTTTCCATCACAAAGCCGGAATTCAACTTATTCAATCTGATATAGCAAAGCCTAACCTTAAAGAACAGATTAGGCTTTCATTTTTGCTGTGCTTACCCCATGTTAAGAAAGAACCGGTTCTACGGTACGGCGGTTCCCTTCTGCCGGGCTTCCCGCACGTTTCCATGATAGTCGGTGACGACCCGCAGGTTCGGGCCGGCTTCAAAGACCTTGCGCCCGTTGATGTAGGCGGTTCCGCCCCTTCCGGTGTTTTCCATGCGCAGTACCCAGTCTCCCCAGACCTGCTCATAGCTGCTTTCCGCAGCTCCGGAGGTTCCCCAGTACAGGCACTCTCTTTCCACATGGACGCCGTACATTCGGGAAAGGTATTCCAGCACGGACAGCATGGCCGGCCCATAAGCATCCTGCTCTCCTTCCAGAGAAACAGCGGAGGGAACCCCGGTAAACGGATCGTACTGCTGCACGAAGACACCCTTTTTCCCGATTGCCTCAAACAGCTTCCTGCCTAGCTGCGGGATGAGGTATTCATATCCGTAATTTTCCAGTGCGCGGATGGCCCTCTGGTAGGTCAGCGCTTCCACCTGTCCGCTCCAGTTGTTCGTGGTAACATTCCGGAACAAGGGGTCGTTCACCGCCACGGAGGGCAGGGGCATCGGCGTCCAGAATTCTTCCGGGTTCAGCAGATGTTCCTTGACGAACCGCTCCGCCATGGCAGGGGTCAGGCTGTGCCAGTACATCGCCCGCAGATTGTTGTGGAGCAGCGTCGGGAGGATCCGGTGGTTCTTGTCGCGGTCAAAGTAGGCGCCTCTTTCCTCCGACCAGAGGTACGCCTTCATGTGAGCCTGTACGTCTTTCGCTTTCCGCGCCCAGAAAAGCGCTTTGCGGTCATCCCGGTTGATCCGGCTGATCTCCGACAGGGTTTCTCTGGCGGAATAAGACCAGCTCATCATGTCCATCGAGGCCATAGGAACCACCCGGCAGCCCTGGGGCGGCGTTTCCTCCGCCCACGCGTCCGGAGCGTCTCCGTACCGTAGAGCGTGGTCTTCCCCGGTGTCGTATCTGCACCAGGTCTCCAGACAGCCGTCGCCGTCGGAATCCCGTACCCGCCACAGGTATGCGTCGAATTTTTCCAGAGCGGCATAGAGCAGATCCAGGTAAGCCTGATCTTTCCCCATCAGATAGTACATGTTCAAGGCGGGAGCCGGAAAGCAGAATCCTTGGAATTTGTTGAACTGCGGCGTCAGCACACCGTCTATCATGGCAATGCTCCCGGGAAGGCGCCCGTCCTCCCTCTGGCATTCCATGAACAGCAGCTGATTGTGGAAGCCCGCCTCCATGTTTCGTTTGGCGTACATTTCCCCGCCCATCGGCTGGGTTTCCAGCCATATTTTTTCATATCCTCCCCCTTCGATCAGGACTGTGCGCCCGGCAAAGTCTTTCAGGTTTTGGAGGCATTTTTCTTCCGCAAGACAAAAAAGCGACTGCAGCAGCTCGTCCGAGGTCTGAAAAGATACGCTGGTATTCTGGATCATCGTTTCTCCCCTCTGTCCGCCGCCGGAACATAAGCAACCGAAAAATACCGGAAATCCGCATACGCGCCCAGGCCCGCCATATCATGAACATACATTCCGAACTGCGCTCCGGTAAAGCCCCGGCAGTATTCGTCCGTCAGGATTTCTGTCGTCGCGCCGCTGGCGGCGATTTTCCAGCCATCCATGGATGTTCCTTCCTCCATGGACGTTTCTTCCTCCATGGACGGTTCTTCCTCCATGGACTTCCCTTCCTCCATGGACTTCCCTTCCTCCATGGACGTTCCTTCCTCCATGGACTTCCCTTCCTCCATGGACGTTCCTTCCTCCATGGACTTCCCTTCCTCCATGGACGGCCTTTCCCTTTTCTCCGTGGATGGCCGGAGCCGGTAAGAGAAGCTGACTTCCCGTCCGCCGCAGGACACCGTGGCGCGAAGCCCCAGGATCTGCACAGAGCCGTTCATGGACGGTTCTTCCTCCATGGACGGTTCTTCCTCCATGGACTTCCCTTCCTCCATGGATGGCTCTTCCTCCATTGGTATGGGCGGTATCTCATCCGTGATCACGCCGTTGTCGCTTTTCAGCAAGACCAGAACCGCTTTCCCCTCTTCCGTCACCGTCTTGGCAAAGATATAAAAGTTCATGACATCGTACACGTAGGCCAGCCCGGCAAGCTGCTCCGGGCATTCCGGCGAAAATTCCATTTCTGTTTCGGCTTCGGCCAGAACTTCCTGCTGCCGCACCGCCAGCAGGGAAACATGATGCCGGGAATTCATGGATTCCCGTCCGGTCAGCCGCAGATACCCTGCCCTTGCGGTAAGGCTGGCAAAAGATTCATAGGATACCCTCGGCGATACATAGGAAACATCCAAAGCCTGACCGGAAAAATCGTCGTAAAAACTAAGAACCCCGCTTCCTGCGGAAACCGCCCCTCCCTTTGGCTCTTCCACGGCAGTCCGGGCGTACCTCTCGCCCCCCGCCAGACGGAGCCATCCGTCCGGACTCCACTCCATCTTCTGGAGAGCGGTTTCCCTGCCGAGGACGCACCGCTCCGTACCCTGTATGGGGCGGGCGCACAGATGTACCATGTACCATTCCCCAAGCGGCGTTTCCACCAGATCCGCGTGGCCGCATTTCTGCAAAGCCAAGGGGTCGCTTCTGTCGGAAGTCAGGATAGGGTTTTGGGGCGCCGTCTCAAAAGGCCCCCAGACGGTTTTCGCGCGGGCCAAGGAGACGCAGTGGTCGTACCCGGTGCCGCCTTCCGCCGTCAGAAGATAATACCAGTCGCCGATATGGTACATATGAGGCCCTTCGGTGCAGCCGATCCCGGAGCCTGGATATACTTTTCTGCGCTCCCCGACCAGACGGAAAGTCTCCGGCTCTATTTCCTGCACCAGAATCCCTTGGAAGCCATGCACCATATTGATCAGGTATTTCTTTCCATCCAGGTCATGAAAAAGCGACGGGTCAAACCCTATGCTGTTCAGGTACACGGGATCCGACCACTCTGCGTCTATCTCCTTGGCGTACACCAGATAGTTGTGCGTGTTGTAATACCGCCCTTTTTTGGTCTTCGCGTCCGTGAACAGCAGATAAAAATAAATCCCGTCATAGCTTAGGCAGGGCGCCCACACTCCGCCGGAAGCAGGGTTCCCCAGCATGTTCAGCTGGGATTCCCTGCGCAGGGGAGACGGGATCTGCCGGAAAGTCTTCCAGTCACGGGAATGGAACAGCCGCACTCCCGGCCACCATTCAAAAGTAGAGGTCGCGATATAATAATCCTCTCCCACACGGAGGATACTGGGATCCGGACAAAAACCTCTTAAAATCGGATTGTGTATCAAAGTTCTCTCCTCTCAGGAATACAAAGAAAACCGCGCCGCATGGACGCAGTTTTCTTTCCATCTGATCGCTTACTAAGAACCTTGGAAGCGTTCTTACTTCGCAATCAATTCCTTCATCAGTTTCAGTGTTTCAGCGGCGGCGGCAGCGCTGTCAATCCTGCCCGCCCGCAGTCTTTCACCGATTTTGGCCAGTCCATCGACAAATTCTTGGTCGTTTGGCAGGTTCAAGCCCTGCGGAACGGTTCCGATCGTGTCCAGAACATCATAATAAGCGTAGATTTTCTTGCTTGTTTCGCTGGCTTCGCCGGAAATCGCTTCACGAACGGCGGGAGAAGCCGGAACGCCCCGGCTGGTTCCCATGATTCTGCCGGCTTCCACACTGGTCGTCAGATAGTTCATGAACAGTACAGCCGCTTCTTTGTTTTTGCTGTTTTTGTTCAGGCAAATAGTCTGACTAAGCTGAAGAACCAAAGCTTTGTTGGCTCCCGCCGGAGGCGCTACAAGAGAGATTTCATCCGTGGTCGCTCCCTGATAGCCGTCCAACTGATTGCTCCAGATAATACCAAACAGAGCCTTGCCTGCGGTAATCGCGGAAGTGTCCGCTCCGGTTTCGGCATAAGTTGCCGTCGTATCCTTGTCGGGAACTACGCCGTCGGCGCGAAGACCTTCCCAAATGTCAAACCACTTTGTCAGTGTCTCTTCCGTAGCGGTCGTCGTGGTCCCGTCATAGATCGTTTCGCCGTTTTGCGTCAGAAAATAGCTGATAAAGTTGGCCTGATTGGTGGCGTTGTCGGCAAAAGGGTACACCCCTTCCGGCAGCTTGTCCTTGATATCTTTGCCGTACTGGATAAACTCCTCCCATGTCCAATCATCCTTGGGTAACTCCACACCCGCAGCCTCCAACACGGTTTGGTTGTAGATCATCGCGAGCGCGTTGGTCCCCAGGCTCACGCCGTACAGATCACCGTTTGCCGCCGAAACGGCGGTAATGCCGGAAGCATCGAATTTTGCAGGGTCGTCGATCTGAAGCAGATTGCCCTCATACTGATTCAGCACTTCAAGATACTGCACATAATCAGGCCAGTTCCCTCCCAGAGTAAACAGATCGGGTCCCGCGCCGGACGCTAACTGCGGGTCGATGATCGCAAGGTGGTCGGGGGTGCCGCCGTTAGGCTGTCCAACGACCGTGATTTCGGGATAGGCCTTTTGGAACTCGTCGATCACTTCCTGTTGCAGCGCGGCGCGTTCGTCATTGCCCCACCAACCGAAAGAAATTTCAGCGGGTCCGCCCGTGTAAGTGGGCAAACCATCCGCCCGGGCTTCCGGAGCCGGTTCTTCGGCAGGCTCTGCTGCCGACTCGACGGGCGTGGTATCGACCGCCTGGGAAGAGGCGCCTTGCGTCGTGGTGTCGTCCTTGCTGCCGCAGGCCGCCAAAGCGAAGGCGAATACCAGTAAGGTTGCGACCATTGCCGTGAAACGTTTGGATTTCATCTTTTTCATCTTTTCCTCCTATTGATGATGTTTTCTTTTTTATATGAAGGGTTGTCAGCCCTTAATACCGGAAGTAGCGATCCCCTGCACGAAATACTTCTGCAAGGAGAAGAACAGCACGAAGCACGGAATCATCGCCAAGCTAGACATAGCCAACACGTTTCCCCACTGGGAGACGGCGCCCGAATCGCCGACGAACGTCCGAAGAGCACGGGATACGGTAAATTTTGCGGGCGACGACAGATACAGCAGCTGGTTGAAAAAGTCGTCCCACGTCCACAAAAACGTAAACAGCGCAGTGGTAATCATCGCGGGTGTGGCGAGAGGGATAATAATGCGGAAGAAAATACCAATCTTGCCGCAGCCGTCAATCGTCGCCGCTTCGTCTAAATCTTTTGGAAGACCGCGTATAAACTGCACGAGCAGGAATACGAAGAACGCGTCCGTCGCCAAAAACTTCGGCGCGATAATCGGCAGATAGAGCGCCGAGTCAATCCAGTGGAACGCGTTAAACATCATATAGCGCGGTATGGTGACGACATGTCCCGGCAACATCAGGGTCATCATCATCATCGCGAACCAAAATGCCCTCAGCTTAAAGCTGAGCCGCCCGAAGGCATATGCCGCCATCGTACAGGAGAAAAGATTCGCGACGACGCAAACCAGACAGATGATGAGTGAATTGCGGAAGAACACGCCGAAACTCACGCCCGCGTAGCCTTTCCAGCCCGCCACATAGTTCTCAACGGTCCACACCTTGGGAATGAGACTGGGATCACTGAAAATCATATTGTTGGGCTTGAACGAATTCAAGACCAACCAGATAACGGGGTAAAGCATAATCATTCCCAGCAAAATGATAAATACATGCGTGACACCGGCTGCGATAAGCCCTTTTGTTTTCCTCGTCATAGCAACAAACCATGCCTTTCCATAGCTGCAACCCGTAAGCCGCAGATACAAAGCCCCGTGTGAAAGCTTGCTCTCTCACATGACTATGGCCACCCTTGCCGACAAAACTCCCGTTTTGAAAACGGCCTTCTTTCCAAACGAATGATTCCCCCTTAATTATTCCCCGGTTCCGTAAGATACCCACGTGTCCGAGGTACGGAAAACGATGGCGGTGAAGAATGCGATAATCAACAGCAACACCCACGCCATTGCCGACGCATAGCTCAAGTCATGATAAACAAAGCCCTTGTTGTACAGGTGCAGTGTGTAAAACAACGTAGAGTCAAGCGGACCGCCTTTTCCCCCGCTTATGATATACGCCTGCGTAAACGATTGGAACGCCGAAATCATTTGCATGATCAAATTAAACAGAATAACGGGCGAAAGTGACGGTATCGTAATCGAAAAGAATTGTTGCGTCTTGCTGGCGCCGTCAATTGCCGCCGCTTCGTAATAGTCGGAAGGGATCTGTTTCAGCCCCGCCAAAAAGATAATCATGGACGAGCCGAATTGCCATACCGTAAGCAGCACAAGCGTTCCTAACGCGTATTTTTCATTGGAGATCCAACCGGGCAAATCAGCGGCTTCCACACCGGGGATCAGCGCCAGCAATCCGTTCATAACACCGTCCTTCGCGAACAGCTTGCGCCACAGCACAGCGATTGCCACAGACCCTCCCAGCAATGTCGGAATATAATACACCGCACGGTAAAACGGCAAAAAACGCAGTTTTTTGTTCATCAGCACCGCTATGAACAACGCGAAAACGAGCTTCGTCGGCACGGACACGAATACATAGAAGAACGTAACGGACAGTGATTTCAGATACGCGGGGTCGTCGGTGAACATCTCGATGTAATTGCCGAAACCGATAAACTTTGCCCCGTCGGGGTTGGTAAATACATAATCGGTAAAGCTCAAAACCAGCGAATAAACCATCGGAAATGCCGTCAGCACCAGAAAGCCGATCAGCCACGGCGCGAGGAAGAGATAACCTACCGCATTTTTTTTGAAAGAACCCTTGATAGCGTGTGCTTTCATAAAAAGTAACCCCTTTCTGTTTCTGAACGCAGCCTAAATTACAAGTTTATTTTATCCTCCGTTCCCCATAAATACTACTAAAATAATATGCATTTTGTATAAAATCTACTGTTTTTTTGCCTTCTCTTAAAATTTTGACCGTTACATCTTGCGCTTATGACAATTGGGTGGTATAATTCAACAACCGGATCCTTGCGGGAAGTCCTGTTTTTATAGGCTTTCACTACCGTTATTTTCGCAAGGCCCACGCGGAACGGCAGGCAGGCTCCTTCCTTTACGCCTTGGGGCTGACCAAAAATCCTTATTTTGGAAAGACTCATGGGAAATGACCGGGCTTTTCTTCTTGCAGCAAAGTGTTTCTTCCTGAGTTGATGCCGACAGCGGCAGAACGGAGCGTCACGATGTATCGATATGCGGAATATCCGGCTTTGCCCGGCGGCTGCCAGGCGTCCGAAAATCTTTCCATGGAAGAACCGCTTCCGGCCCGACCGGCACAGGAGACGCAGCCGGTCGGCGACGTTCCTTTTCCGGACAATGCCGACCATGGGATCTATATTGAAAAACAGGTGCGGGTTCCTACTTTTACCATGTCTTATGAGCATTTTCATCCTTATTTGGAAATTTTCTACTTACAGACTGGCAGCTGTATCTATTATGTAAGAAATACGCTCTACCACCTGACGGCGGGGGATATTTTCATCGTCGCTCCCGGGGATTCGCACTGCACCCAGTATGAAGGGCTGGTCGCCTGTGAACGGATCGTGGTCTACTGCAAGCCGGAAGCGGTATCCTCGCACTTCTGGCTTGCGCACCCGGACATCCGGGAGAAGCTGGCGCGTTCCGGAAAAGTCGTTCTGGTCAAAAAAGGGAAGCTTCTGATGGAGGGCCTGCTGTGCCGGATGCTGGAGGAGAACAACCTTCCGGACGAATATTCCTATGAATTCCTGACGCTCCTGACCATGGAACTGCTGCTCTGTATCAAGCGAGGCGGGATCTTCGTCTATGAGCAGATCAGGAACAACAGCAGCATCAGCATGGACATCGAGGAAGTCCTGCATTATATCGCCCAGAACTACGCCTTGCCCCTGACCTTGGAGGAAGTCGCCTGCCAGATCAGCCTGGCGCCTACTTACCTTTCCCGGAAATTCAAAAAAGTCACCGGAGTGACTTTCAAGGAGTATGTGAATTACATCCGGATCCGGCAGGCGTGTCAGGCGCTCCTGACCACGGACGACTCGATCACCAAGATCGCGCTGAACTGCGGCTTCAACAGCAGCAATTATTTCAAGGACATCTTCCGCAAGATAAACGGAATCTCCCCTAGGGCCTACCGCAAGCAGTCCAAATCCTATTCCTTTGCCAACGGGCCGGTGAAACCCGCTTTTTCCCTCACCGGAGCCGAACACACATACTCGGAGGTTTCCTTATGATTTACAACGTACTGCACTACGGCGCGACAGGCGACGGCACGACTAACGACGCGCCCGCCATACAGGCGGCCATTGACCACTGCGCCGCGAGCGGCGGCGGACGCGTGCTGCTGCCCGGCGGAGCGACCTACCGCTCCGGCTCCCTGATCCTGCGCTCTTTCGTGGAGCTTCATCTGGAGGCGGGCGCAGTCCTCAAAGGCAGCGACCGCCTTGAGGATTATGACCTGTTCGGTTCCGACCGGCCGGCCGCTACGGAGCTTTCCGCGCCGACTTACCAGAACTGCGAATACAGCGGGATGCCGACCCTGTTTTTCCTCTACGCAAAGGACAGCGAGTCCGTCTCCGTCACCGGACTGGGCAGGATCGACGGGAACGAAAAAATCTTCTACGGCGCCGTCACCCCTTGGCACATCGAGGGCGCTTTTTATCCCCGTGTGCCGCTCCTGTTCCTGGAAAACATTACTCATCTGACCCTCCTGCATGTGACGCTGACCGGGAGCGCTTTCTGGACGACCCACATGGTGGGCTGTAATGACGTGCTGATCGACGGGATCCGTATCCTGAACAATCTGCGCCTTGCCAACTGCGACGGGATCGACCCGGACCACTGCCGGAACGTGCGGATCACCAACTGCCATATCGAGACCGCCGACGACTGCATCGTCTTCAAGAACACTGCCGCCGCCCTGCGGTACGGTTCCTGTGAAAATATCCTGGTGTCCGGCTGCACCTTGATTTCCACCAGCGCCGCGATCAAGTTCGGCACGGAGAGCGAGGCTCCTTTCCGCAACATCACGGTGACAAACTGCTGTATCAGCCGCTCCAACCGCGGGATCTCTTTAATGCTGCGCGATAAAGGACTGATCGAGAACGTGACGTTCTCCAACCTGAACATCGACACCCGCCTTTTTTCCACCCTGCACTGGTGGGGGGAGGCGGAACCGATCGCCATCACCGCCGTCAGAAGAAGCGCGGACGCCCCTGTGGGAACCATCTCCGGGATCCGTTTCCGAAACATCAACTGTATCAGCGAAAAGGGGATCCTGCTGTACGGGGATGAGTCGCACAACATCACCGACGTCACTTTTGACAGCGTGTCTATCCGGCTGGAAAAAAAGACTGACTGGCCCCGGAAATTCCATGACCTTCGCCCCTGCGCGATGGACTGCGATATGCTGCCCGGCGCCGTGAACGCGGTCTTCGCCCGCCATGCCGACCAGGTCAGGATGGAGGGGATCAAGGTCAGCATCGCGCCGCAGCTGCTGGAACAGATGGGACAGGTCTTTGACGTGGCGGAGTGCGAAGGGTTTACGATGACACAGAGGTACTGAACACAGACAACCCGGATCGGAAGCCGGAATACGAAACTCCGCCCACGAAGCTCCGATACGGAAGCCCGGACGCAAGATACCGGCCGGAACTGCCGGGAGCGCCGCAGGCGCCGTAAGGGAACCGTCCGTTCTCCGAAAAGCCCCTGTTCCTTTGTTATCCGTGCGCCGTCAGTACCCGCCGTGCCTGTACCTCCCCTGTCCGCCCCGGCGGACATCACGCATGGGCGCACGGATCTGCGCCTTGCCGCGCTCCTTCCGGCGGACATCGATGCCGCGCTTCCCCCTTCCGCAACAGATCCGCGTACCAGAAGACCAGCTCCGACAGCTGCCCCAGATCCCCCTCCTTGCTGACTTTGCGCCACTCGCGCTGATATTTCAGGAGCCACTGCTCCAGGTCACAGGCAAGCAGCCGGTCATCGGCCCCTTCCTCGCCGGTCTGGTAGACGATCCGGGCGACGGCAGGTTTGACCCGGTTCCACAGGATCATGGCGTCAATCCCCAGCAGATATTTCTGGTGCAGGCTCCGGGAAACGCTGTCCAAAGCCCGGATCTTTTCCTGCAGCTGCGCGCGCGCGGCCCGCAGCCTGCTGTTTTTCTCCCGCGCCGAAGCCGGCGGCTCTTTCAGGAACAGGGCCTTGCGCTCTTCCTCGGATCCGCCCAGCAGTTCCATCTCCCGGAAGCGAACGACGCACTCCCAGTCGAAAGCGGCGTTTCCCTCTAACCGGGTCAGAATGGAAACAAACTCCATGGACGGGTCATGGAATTCCAGCAGGGAAATGCGGCGGTTGGTTTCCTCGAAATCCAGCGGCTCCGTATTCCAGGAGAACGCCGCCCCGTATATCATACCGGGCCTGGAAAATTCCGGCTGGTTGATATGCCCGAAATCCCCCCAGTCCGTATTCAGTACGCCGATGGCCTGATACTTCCTGGCATAGCCGCACATACGGGTGATGTTTTCATAGGCGCTCCGCAGGGTGTTGACCCACTGGTTCCAGCCGCCCGCGCCCGGACAGGTATACTGCTTCACCCCGGTCTGAAAAATCTTCCTGGTGCCGTCTTCGCTCTGCGCAGAAGCATATCCCCAGTTCAGGCAGACGACCCCATCAGGCAGTTCCTTTATTTTTTCCGGGAAACCGCATAAAATATCTCCCCAGAACATGGGCGTCTTCCCCTGCTCCAGCACGAAGCGGCACAGTTCCCCCAGATACCGCGTATAGATGTCCTCCACGTCCTGTTCCTGTGTCAGGAAGCGGCTCTTTCCTTTACATAAATCAAAGGTCTCGTCCGCGCAGATATTAAAGTACGGGCTGTCGAACAGAGCCATGTATTCCTTGACCATGCCCTTGATCACGCCGAGGGTCTCCGGGTGGGAGACATTCACGGTGTGATGATCCATGAGTTCCACAAAGGAAAACGGGCGGTATGTGCAGCCTTCCAGCTCACAGAGCTGCTCGTAAGTATAGGTGCGCAACATCCTATAGAGATGCCCGAACGTGGACAGGGAAGGAACCAGGTCGATATGCCTCTCCTTGCAGTAGTGCTTCAGCTCCAGGATCTCCTGCGCCGTCAAGGGTGTGGTACCGCGGCAGACCTCCGAGAACCCGCGAAACAGGTAGGTATGCTCCACATAAAGCTGCAGCTGGTTCAGCTTATAATAGCACAGGGCATCCGCAAGCTCCTTCAGCCGTTCCAGACGCGGAACCCTCCCCCTGGACACATCGTGATAAAAACCCCGCGACGGAAGATCGGGGTAATCCTCGATCCGCGCCGCGTCCAATACCGCGCCCGACTGGGAATAGATCTGGCGAAGCGTCTGTACGCCGTTACACAAGGCTTCCTCCGTGCTTCCCGCCACCCGTATGCCTTCCGGGGCGATGTCAAGCCGGTACCGCCCCACGGACAGGCCGGGATCCTGCGTCAGCAGGATATTCCCCTGCCCGGCTTCGCCTTTGCGGACGTCCGCTTCCACGCCGCCCCATTGCAGGATGGTCTCCTGCAACATACGGGCATACAGGAATACATTGTCCCCGCAGTTTTTCTGTATCACAATGACCGTATGGTAATCCGTGTAGAACTTCCCCTCTGTTTCCTGTAGCTTCTGCGGCTGCGGCAGCAGTTTCATGGCGCTCCCTCCGTGCGTTACGCACCCAGTCTGAAAGATTCGATTCCGTTAAACATTCGCTTTCTTCATCCAGTCTATCAGCCCGTCCGCCGTCGTGAACGCCAGCCCGACCACCGTGTCCGCGCAGCCGTAATAGATGGCGATCCTGCCTGTCTGCGCGTCCGCAAGCGCCGCGCAGGGAAAGGTGACGTTCGGCACGTCGCCGCACCTTTCGTACAGTTCCAAGGGCGCCAGGATATAATTGCGGGAACGGGCTTTTACCTTCCACGGTTCCTCCAGATCCAGGAGCGCACAGCCCATGCGGTATACGAAGCCGCTGCAGGTCCTGAGTACTCCGTGGTAGATCACCAGCCAGCCCTCGTCCGTCTCCACCGGGCAAGGGCCAGGCCCGATTTTCGTGGACTGCCAGGCGGAGGTATCCCCCGGGATGGTTCCGAACACATATCTGTGATGCCCCCAGTATTCCAAGTCGCCGCTCTGGGAATAGAAAATATCCCCGAAGGAAGTATGCCCGTTGTCGCTGGGGCGGCTCAGCATGGCGAATTTTCCGTTGATCCTGCGGGGGAACAGAACCCCGTTGCGGTTATAGGGCAGGAACGCGTTCTCGCACTGGTAAAAAGTCCGAAAATCAAAGGTATAACCCACGCCGATGGTGGGGCCGTGGTAGCCGTTGCACCAGGTCAGGTAATAGCGGTCTTCGATCCACACCACCCTAGGGTCGTACCGGAATTCCCTTTTCAGGATCTCCGGATCGGCTCCTTGGAAAACGATCGGCTCCGTCTCGATCTCCCAGTGGATTCCGTCCTTGCTGAATCCCGCGAAGATGTCCATGCTGATGCTGAAACTGTCGCACCGGAACACCCCGGCGTAGCCGTCCTGGTATTTCACGACGGCGCTGTTGAAAATACTGTTGACGCTCGGCACGTTAAAAGACCCGATAATCGGGTTGTGCGTATACCGCCACACCGGCAGGGTACAGCCCTGCGGCTTTTCCTGCCACGGTAAATCAGGTATGTTCGTTCCTATAATCCTGCTCATATTTTTTACCCTTTTCCTATTCAGGCTTTCGTTCAGGAACTGTTGCGGTTCCTAAAGGTCTGTTCCTCTCCTGCGAATCCTCAGCTTGGTACCCGGGAGTCTGCGTCTGTCCGCCTTTACTTTCCGGAGTTTTCCGTCATGACTTCCCCGTGTCCGAGACGGTAGGTGATTTCCTCCGTCAGTTCCATTTTCAGCACGGTCACGAAAGGGCAAAGCGACATCCCCGCCGCCTCTATCCACAAAGTCCCTAGCATCCCCAAAGATTCCCAGGCTCCGGTATAGTCAAACCGCAGTTTTTCCCCCGTATGCAGCACCGTGATCTGCTTCACCGGAGTTCCGATCCCTTTGACGCAGACCATTTCCCTCGGGCTGTCATAGACGAACAGGTAAACGGTCTTCCGATCCGCCGAGAGCGTGCTGCCTCCCAGGTAATGGCGGTAGTCCAGCCCCTTTCCGGTTCCGTACACCGCTTCCTCGTTGGCATGGATCCAGGCGCCTAAGTCCAGCAGCACTTTCTCCTGGCGCTCATCCAGCGTTCCGTCCTCTTTCGGGCCTACGTCCAGCAGCATTTTCCCGCCCAGGGTCAGACAGTCGCAAAACATCCGGATGATCTGTCCGCTGCTTTTATAATGCTTGTCGCTCGGACGGTAGCCCCACGAATCGTTGATGGTCGTGCAGAACTCCCACACCCCTTTCGGCCCGTACAGGGGAATGCCCTGTTCCGGCGTCTCATAATCCCCATAGCCCCGGAGCCTGGAATTTAAGACCACGTCCTGGTTCAGAGAATGAAGGTACTCCCGGAAACGCGGCATGTTCCACTGCCGCGCGCTCCTTTCCCAGTCTCCGTCAAACCATAGTAAGTCCACGGTTCCGTATCCGGTCATCAGCTCCCGCAGCTGGTCGTCGTTGAAACGTAAAAATTCTTCCCACCTTGCGGGGTCTTCCTCCCCTCCCGCGGGGGTTCCGTAAATGTCCTCCAGGCAATCGCCAGGCTGGCAGCCCTCCGGATAGACACTGCGGTAACGGGGATCCGACCAGTCGATCAAGGAATAATAGAGTCCCACTTTCAGCCCGGCTTGCCTGACCGCCTTGACATACTCCGCGACCAGATCCCTCGCCGCCGGAGTCTTCTTCACCACGCTCAAGTCGCTGTACTTGGTATCGAACAGCGCCACGCCGTCATGGTGCTTTGCCGTCAGGATCACGTACTGCGCTCCCGCCTTCCGGAACAGCTCCGCCCACTTCGCCGGGTCATACTTCGCCGCGGTGAACCCCTCGCACTGCTTCATATAGTCTTCATAGGAAATATGCCCGTTGTGGAAAGACCACGACTCCGAGACATCTCCCACCGCATAGATCCCGTAATGTATAAAAATACCGAGCTTGGCTTTTTCAAACCATTCCTGCATCATGATGACAGCCCATCCTTTCCTATCGCATGGAGCGAACCCTTCGGCTTTAGCGGCTGCCGGAACCTTGGCTGCGCCGCCAAGCCATGTCTGGCGCAGAAAAGGCATATCCCCGTTTCCACGCGGTATGCCTTTTCTGTGAACTCCAGCACAAACCATTTATGGGAATGACCCGCGCGGCCGCTCAGACGGTGAAGATACGGCCTTCATACACCTTTCACGCCTTTACTGCGCGATGGGAACATCTCCCATCATCCTCGCCCAGTCTTCCAGACCCAGTGATTTGATCTCGCTCACATATTTTTCCCACTGCGCGTCGTCATTCACATCCTGTTCGCCGGAGATGAAGAGCGCCTGCGCCTGCTTATAGTAATCCAGTACCGCGTTGTACACTTCCGTATACCGATCCACATCGTCCTGCGCGACCCAGAAAGAATCCACGCTGACCTCGGTCAGGTTCGGCTCATAGACTGCTTCGGCGGCTTTCTTCTCGTCATAAAGAGGATTATCCTCTTTGAATTTGAAGTCTGGCGGAAGAAACTTGGGCAGAGACTGCGGCCACAGGTTGCTCCATGACACCTTCTCCCGCGTAGCCTCATCCAGCTCTTTCTCTGTATCGACAGCGCGGTATTCGCCCCCTTCTTCAAAGACCACCAGGCCTACCGGCCCTCTGTTGCAGCCGATTCCGTTTTCCAGGGAAAACGCGTTGTCGAACCAGCGGCAGATGATCTCCGGATTCTTTGCGTTATCGGTAATGACCGCCTGCGTCCGGTAAACGGAATTGCCCATGGTCGCCCGGAGCCACTGTCCGCCGCTTTCCACGTTCAGCACCGGAAGAGGGGAATACTTAGGTTTCGTCACTTCCTGCGGGATGCCGGAAAACTCATTGCTGCCCCAAGCGCCGGACATGCCATACAGATCTTTGTTCCCTTTGCCCGCCCAGGTGGCGCTGTCCTGCGTAAAGATTTCCGAATCGACCAGCCCGTCCTTGTACAGGCTGCTGAACCATTTCAGGAACTCCCGGTACTGAGCGCTCACGCCGCCATAAACCGTTTCGCCGTCTACGACAGCCAGCCCTTTGTTATTCATCGGCATTCCGAAATATCCCGCATAGCTTTCCAGATGGAGGTTGTTCGGGTCTGCGGAAAGAGGGATCTCATCTGTCCGATCCCCGTTCCCGTTGGCGTCCTGTGCTTTGAACGCTTTCAGAACCGCCGTCAGCTCCTCGGTGGTGGAAGGCATTTCCATCCCGACGTTTGCCAGCCACTCATCGTTGATGTACGGGGTATAGGAGATGATGCTGTCATCGCATACATAAGGGATCGTATAAATATGTCCGTCCGGCGCCGTCATTTTCTCCCGTACTCCCGGCAGATCCAGGATCGCGGAAATGTTCGGACAGTACTGCTCAAAATAATCCTCCAGAGGGATGAAAACCCCCTGCTCCACGCCGTAGGTCAGGATCATGTTGTCGCTCAAGACCCAGCCGCCGATGACGTCGGCATAGTCGCCGGAGTTCAGATCCAGATTCAGCCGTTCCGTCGCCGTTTCATAAGGGAAATAGCGCAGATCCACTTCTACGTTGGTCTGCTTCGCGAACTCATCCAGCATCCAAAACTCTCCGGTGGAGCTGGAATCGTCGCAGAAAATGGAAAAGCTGTAGGTTCCGGGATCCACGAGGGGAAGCCCTTCCGCGTACATCAGTCCGTCCACTTTGCCGTCCGTGCCTGTCTCCACGCTGACGTCGGCCGTCGCCTGGTCGCCGGACTTTTCCGCCGAACTCGCAGAACCCGTCTCCTCGCCCGTGCCGGCGCAGCCGGCCAGCATACTGCCGCAGATCGCGGCGCTTAGCAAGATACTTATCCATTTCTTTTTCATAATGAATCTCCTTTCCTCGGTAGAAAAAATTCTACAGTTGCTTTACCATGGTGCTATGAGAATTTTCACCCGCGTCCCTGCGGGCAAAAAATAACTCCGTTCCTTCGCGTCTGTCTGTGCGGTTGGATACCCATGTAACCGCAGATCCCGTTTTTCCCGTCATCCTTTTATGGAGCCGACCATGACGCCTTTTACAAAGTGGCGCTGGATGAATGGATACAGAAGCAGAACCGGGACACTGCTGATGATGATCAGCGAATATTTCATCAGATCAATCAGCTCCAGCTGCTTGCGCATGGCTTCCCGCGCTTCCGGCGTGGTGGCGGCCTGCGCGAGAGCCGTCTGGTTGGTGATCAGGATATTGCGCAGCACCAGCTGCAGGGGATATTTTTCCGATTCGGAGATATAGACCAGCGCGGAAAAATAAGCGTTCCAGTGACCTACTCCGTAATACAGCACGAGGATGGCAATGATGGCGCCGGACAGAGGAAGCGCGATCCGGAAAAAGAACTGAGCATGGGTACAGCCGTCGATTTCCGCCGCTTCGTACAGCTCTTCCGAAATATTGCTCTTAAAAAACGTCCTCGCCACGATCATGTTGTAGACGCTCAGGCAGCCCGGCAGGATCAGCGCCCAGACACTGTTGAGCATATGAAGCCCCTTGACCACCAGATAGGTCGGGATCAGGCCGCCGCCGAAGAACATGGTGATCATATAAAAGGTTGTGACGATCTTTTTCCCCCCGAAACGGTTCCGGGAAAGGGCATAGGCGGTAGGAAGCGTCACCGTCAGGTTCACCAGGACGCCGCAGACCGTGTAGAACACAGAGTTCAGGAAGCCTCTCACGACAGTATTGGTCCGAAGCACCTCCAGATAACCCTCAAACGTAATGCCCACCGGATACCAGAGTACTTTTCCGCCGGACACCGCCGCCGGTTTGCTGATAGAGGAAATGACCACCCAGTACAGGGGGTAGGCGACGACGAGCATGACGACCGTCAGCACCACGAAGAGGATGGCGTCAAAGATCACATCTTCCTTACAGCGTTTGATCTTTCTATTCATAGCTTGCTCCCATCTGCCCTACCAAAGGCTCGTTCCCGACATTTTGTCCGCCGTCTTGTTGACGATCAGCAGCAGCACCAGATTCACCAGCGTATTGAACAGCCCGATCGCGGTCGAATAGGACATGTCGTTGTTGATCAGCCCGACTTTGTAAGTATAGGTGGAAATAATTTCCGAAACTGTCAGGTTCAGATTGTTCTGAAGCAGATACGCTTTTTCAAAGCCTACGGAGAGAATGCTCCCGCAGTCCAGGATCAGCAGCACCGTCGCGGTCGGCAGGATGGAGGGCAGATCGATGTGCCGCAGCAGCTGAAACTTCGTCGCGCCGTCGCACCGCGCCGCTTCGTGCAGCTCCGGACTGATCCCGGAAAGCGCCGCGAAATAGATGACGGAGTTCCATCCCATCCTCTGCCAGATACCCGTCCAGGTATAAATATGGCGCCAGAACTCTTTCTTGGCCATGAAGTTGACCGGATCGCCGCCGAACAGGCGGATCAGGTTATTCACGATCCCCACGGAGGGAGACAGGAACAGGATGATCATACCGCACATCACCACCACGGAAATGAAATTCGGCGCGTAAGTAATGGTCTGGATGATCCTGCGGTATCTCCTGTGCCGGAAAGAATTGAGCATAAGCGCCAGCATGATGGAAATCGGGGTGGACACCGCCAGCCCGTACAGGCTCAGGATCAGGGTGTTTTTCAGTGTTGTTCCGAAATAAGGCGAGGTGACGAACCTTTCAAAATAGTAAAGCCCCCTCCACGGGCTTCCCAAGATCCCGGCCCTGGCATTGAACTTGCGGAAAGCAAGCTGTACGCCGTACATGGGAATGTAGCTGAAAATAAAAGTCAATACCAGTCCCGGAGCGCAGAACAGCCAGAGAGGCATATCCTTTTTCAGCTGCTTCCATAGTGAAATCTTTTTCTTCATGCTTCTACCTCCTTTCAGGTTTGCGTTTCGCGGAACCAGTCCTCTATGTAAACACCATAGACATGAGCTTGTGCTGGCAGGTAACAGCCCAGGGCCTACAGGCGCCAAATCCGTGTCCGCAGGCGCCAAATTGGTGCCTGCAAAGAAACGTACCTAAGTACAAAACCAATGCGTGGAGATGATGTTTATTTTTGTTAGCTTACTTTTATTAAGTTCCCGTACCCTTGGCTGGATCTTTCCTTTGCTTTTTGTTTCTTTTCTGTTTAACCACATCATACACCATACTTATTCTCGTTGTCAAGATAAAATTTTTATTTTTTCTTTATCTTTTTTTCTTTTTTGTATTAACATTTTTATTTTTTGCTTTACTTTTTAGGGAAAAAAGTATCTGCTTTTCTTATTTTCAAATTGAAAATGTTTACATGTAGTGTTATGATTTAGGAGCGGCAAAAAGAAAGAAGCCATGATCAGGAAAGAAGTCATGAAAAACAGGAGGATGATTTTATGAAACCTTATCGTATTCCCGTACCTCAAGTGGGCTTTTGCCCGCCGCTCTATGTCTGCCGGTACACCGACAAGCCTTTCGTCCTGGACGGCAGGCTGGACAAAGATTTCTGGGCCGACGCGGAGTTTACCGATTTCTTCGCCGACATCGAGGGAGACATCCGCCCGGCCCCTCGGTTTCGCACCCGCGCCAAGCTGCTGTGGGACGACCGGAACCTGTACATCGGGGCGCAGCTTTCCGGAACGGAGATCTGGGCTTCCATCACGGAGCGAGACGCTGTGATTTTCCGGGACAATGATTTTGAGATCTTCCTGGATCCCGATTCCGATTCGCAGCAATACTATGAATTAGAAATGAACGCGCTGAACACCGTATGGGACCTGTTTCTGACAAAAGCGTACCGAGACGGAGGACTGCCGCTGGACGGCTTTGACTTCCGGGGACTGCGGACCGCCGTTTTTTTGGACGGAGCCTTGAACGACCCGGCGGCGGAAAACCGTCTCTGGTCTGTCGAAGTAGTGATTCCTTTTCTTTCCATCGGTGAATGCGCCCGGAAGAAGCGTATCCCTGCGGACGGTGAATATTACCGGATGAATTTTTCCCGGGTGCAATGGAAAGTGGACGTCGCGGACGGCGGCTACCGGAAACGTCTCGACCAGGACACGGGGCTTCCCCTCCCGGAAGACAACTGGGTCTGGGCCTCCACCGGGGTGGTGGACATCCATTATCCGGAGCTGTGGGCGTTTGTATTCTTTGCGGGAAAAGAAGGCGGCAGATCCGGACAGGCTTACGGCATACCGGAGGAAGAACGGATCAAGTGGGAACTGCGCAAGCTCTATTACGCCCAGCACGCCTATTATGACGAAACAGGGGTGTTCTGTAAGGATCTGGAACAGCTGACCGAGGTTCTGCGCCGGATCAGCCCGATCGAAGAAAACGCGCAGGTGAGGCCGCTCCCTTACCGGCTGGAAGCGGCCCCGCATTCCTTTGAAATTTCCTGCCCCTGCGCGGACGGCAGCCGTACCCTGGTCATCTTCCAGGACGGAAAGACGGTTTCGGTTTAGGACTTTAAGACCCTCCGAACCATCTCCCCGCTTCCCACCCGGTAGCCGGAGCCAAAATAGAGCAGCGTCCGGCTGCCGTCTAAGACGGCGGTCAGCGGGAGCCTGCGGCCCTCCTCTCCGGCGGCTCTGCACAGGACATCCGCGGCGGGATCAAATTCCGTAAGCCAGACCCTTGCGTGGGGAAAGGCGCGGAGCATTTTCCGATAGGTCTCATCCGTCAGGCGGTACTGCGGCTTCAGGATCAGATGCAGCTCTGTTTCCGGGAAGCCGCAGGTACCCGCGATTTCCAGCATTTCATTAAACAGATGCTCGGTGGGTTCCTGCCCCGGCTCCACGAAGAGCAGGAGGCTCTTTCCTCCCTTGCCAAAACAGCTGCTCGCCCTTTCCTGCCCGTCGGAATCGGTCAGATAAAATTCCGGCAAGGGCAGATGAAGCAGAAAATCTTCCACTTTCCCCTTGCCTGCCGGAAAGGCAAGATGCCTGTGTTCTCCCGCTTCCAGGCGGAAATGGTACCATTTTCCGGCAAGGCTCCCATCGGGCATACGGTCACAAGTGATCAGCCGGTACTCTCCCGGAGCCAAGGGCAGGGTAAAAGTGCCGCCCGGGAAGCTTCCCTCAGGGAACTGCAATGTCCGGTAGGTTCCCTCCGGCTGTCTGCGCCCCAAAGTGAAATCGCGGTAGTAGACGGGCGTCTGGTCTTCCAAAGCGTTCAGGGTCAAGGACGCGTTTTTGTCCGGCAGAAGAATCTGCCGGGGGAAACGGAACTTGCCGTCCTGGTAATACTGGGGTTCCAGATAAACCGAATCCAGTCCGGCGGGTACTCCAAAGGTACGGCAGACGGCCACGAACAGCACCTTCCGGGAGAGGTCCGTCGCCGCTTTCGTCAGCAGGACGCTCCGGGGCGTACCGATCAAGGTCGGATACTGCCTTTGCGGACAGGCGGCAAGGTTCGTCTCGATCCATTCCCACAGGGCGTCCGGCTCCCGTACCAGTTCTTTCCCCCTCTCCCCGAAATATTCCTTTAAGAAGCTGCGGTAGGGGGTGGCCGTTTCATGGTAAATGCGTCCAGCCAGCAGATATGGCTCAAAAATATCCTGCGGGAAAGCCCCCCGGTATTCCAGAGCGCCCAGCCAGTCCAAGAGGACGGCGGCGCTGATGTCGCGGCAGTCTTTTTTAGAAATCGTTCCCAGAATGGCGCTTTTGTCCGCCAGGGAAACCCCGTCTACAGGAGCGTCCAGGAATTCACGGATCTGCGCAAAGTTTCCCAAGGAGTCTTCCAGCACCTGCCGAATGACCGGCTCGTCCTCGAACCGGCGCGCATAGTCTTCGTCATAATAAGAGCGCAGGCGTTCCCTCCGCCTTTCTTCCCCTATGCGGTTTCGCTCTTCCTGCTCCTTCGCCTGCTCCGGCGTAGGAACGTTTCCGGTTTCCGGGGCGGCTTGCGGCGCTTCCAGAGAAAAGGCCAGCCATTTGTCCCGGGCAGGTTCCTGAGTCTGATCCAAGCAGACCGCGAGTTGTTTCTGTGTCCGATGGTCTACAAAAAAGGACACGCAGCCCCCTTGATGGAGGACTTCCACCAGCAGCTCCCCCAAGCCCAGGCTCAGGCTGACTTTCCCGGCGCAGTCCGTTTCCAGAAACGCAATCGGGAAAAACTCCGCGCTGTTGAGTACCAGGAAGCGTACCAAGGCCCCCTCCGCCGGCCGCCCGTTCCGGTCCTTGACAAAGACGGTAAAAGGAGCGGTCTCGGCATAGGTATGCGTATGGTTCAAGGCGGTGATGATCCCGTCCTTTTCCGCCACGGCGGACCGGGGATAGCCGAAAGGCGCCGTCACTCTGGAATGAACCATCATGGCTCTGGAGGCAGGCTTCGTGAACCAGCCGCAGCACATGACCGGCTCCGGCTCACAGGCTCCGGTATAGCTCCACTGATCCCCTAGCCAGGCTTCCACCCAGGCATGGTTCGACTCGCTGTGGCTCCAGCGGGGAACGTAAATCTGCCGCGCCGGGATCCCAGCGCCGCGCAGCACGGTGACAAGCAGGGTGGATTCCTCCCCGCAGCGTCCGCAGCCTCCTTTGTAGACCGTAAGCGGCGAAGCCGTCCGGATGGAAGTATCCCGGTAGGTCGCTGCCTCAAAGCACCAGTTGTTGATTTCCAGAACTGCTTTTTCCAAAAAATCTTTATACGGAAGAAAGGGGTGCTCTTTCTGGATGTCGTGAAGACGTCCGATCACCTGTCCATAGAAAAAACGGCGGCAGTCCGTAATGTCCTCGGAATTGACGCGGCACTGCAGGACGTAGTGGAGAAAATACTCCTCCGGAATCTTCGCCGTCCATGGACAGCTGCGCAAGAGGAAGACTCCGTGGGCGGCATAGCCCAGAAAGGTTTCAAACTCGTAGGCCCCCACATCACTGACCGGCATATAGGCATACAGGTATTTCAGAAAAAGCCGTGCCAGTTCCGGAGTCTCTTCCTGGATTCTTCTGTCGATCCCGGCTCCGCACTCGCCGAAAAAAGGAAGCGCCGCCTGATAATCCCGTTCGATACGGTCTATGGTTTCCTGCTGAAATTTCATATTCCACTCCGTTCCGCTGCCTGATGGATCCGGAAGACCAGACCGATCGGCGCTTTTTCCTGCTCGGGCAGGCCTGTGAAGAGCCAGCCGCCCTTGGTTCGTTCGTAAGTTATGGACGCCTGCGAGCCGATACAGTCCACGCCGCAGATCTCCCCCTCGTAGGGAACCAGCAGGCTGCTTTCGCAGGGCGCAGCCTGCTCCGCGTACATCCGCAGGGCGTAGACCAGCCCCTCCTTTTCTTTCCGGGTGAAGGCAAAGCCGTCCTTTTGATAGGGGGCGCAGATCCTGGTTCCGTATATCGCCTCCCCGTACAGCCTAAGCCACGCGCCCAGTTCTTTCATAGTTTTCAGCGCACCCTCGGGAAGCCTGCCGTCCGGCTGCGGCCCCACGTTCAGCGCGAGGTTGCCCCCTTTTGCCACGACGTCCACCAGCAGGCAGGCGATTTCCCTGGCGCTTTTATACGTATCCTCATAGCGGAACGAAAAAGAGGTTCCCAGCGTGATACAGCTTTCCCAGGGAATCCGCAGGGGCTGTTCGGGTACACACTGCTCCGGCGTCACATAGTTTTCATAAGCTCCTCCCACGGTACGGTCGGCGCTCAAGATCCACGGCTGGAGACGGCGGATGTCGTCTATCATTTCTCCGAGCCGGATGTCCTGCCCGTTTTTTTCACAGACCCAGCCCGCGTCAAACCACAGGGCAGCCAGACGTCCGTAGCGGGCCGCCAGTTCTTTCACCTGGTTCTGGGTAAACGTGACGAAAGCTTCCCATCTTTCCGGGTCTTCTTTCACGTCATAATCCGGGTTGCGTGAAGTGAACGCTTTTTTTGTCCAGTAAGTATCCGTATGCCAGTCGGCCTTGGAAAAATAGGCGGCTATGCCAAGTCCTTTTTTGCGCATGGCTTCAAAGAGGTGGCCGCAGATGTCCGCGTATTTGTGGGTATGGAACGGACAGTCCGGCGCCGTAATCCTGTAGTCGGAATAGCGCGTATCCCACATGCAGAAGCCGTCGTGGTGCTTTGTGGTGAAGACCAGATAACGGAACCCCGCGTCCGCCGCCGCGTCCGCCCACCGTTCCGGTTCAAAGCGAACCGGGCAGAAGGTCTTGTTCAGATCCCTGTACTGCCGCTTAAAGACGTCCGCATCCGTCTCCCAGTCGATCTCGGTACGCGACCAGGACGCGTCCGCGTCGCTCATCGCCCAGGATTCCACGACCCCCAGCTGGGAGTACGGACCCCAATGGATCATCAGCCCGAACTTCTGATCCTGGAACCATTCCAGCTGCCTGAGTACTTCCGCTTCCGCAGGCCAGACGTAGGCTTCTTCCAGGCTGTAGTGATGCACACCCGCTTCCACCATGTCCGGAGCCGCCCCCGCTTGCGGCAGGGCGGCCCGTTCCTCCGCGCCCGCCGCTTCCGGCGAAACGCTCTGTCCTTTCAGCTCTTCATACAAGGCATCGAGAAGCTCTTTGCTTCCGTCGCATTTATGTTCCCAGTAAAAGATCCCGGCATAGCCTTTTTCCTTGACGTACCGCGCTTTGCAGCGCAAGGACTGCCGGTCGTCATAGGAGAGGAACGTGGAGCCGTCGAACAGGTAGGGGGCTTTCGCTTCCTCATCCCAGTACCGTACGAAGCCGTTCTTATCGATATAGCTTTTCCGCAGCTCATCGTAATCCGGCCCGTAGGTTCCGCCCTGCCGGCTGATCTGCAGAAACCCGTTGTTGCGGTCTTCCAGGCACTCCCACTTTCTGGAGTAAAAAGCGGCGCCCATCAGCAGTTTTTCCTTGGGAACACCCTCCTGTACAAACAGGCGGAGCGCCTGGTCACAGCTGTTCAGGAACACATCCCCCCGGCTGGAATACAGGGCGGTATGATGTCCTGCCAGCGCGTGGAAACCGCATTTCAAGTCATAGGTCATCAGGCAGATAAAGTCCAGGCAGGGAACCAGCTGTTTCAGTTCCACGCTTTCGACATAATACCGGTCCGCCCCCGCCGCAATAGAAAAAAGATAATGTTTTGTGCCGATTCCGTCCAGATGGCGGCGCACGGCGCGGCACAGCAGGGTGAAGTTGGGCTTGTCCGCCGCCGTCGCTTCACAGCCGTTGGACGGGAAACAGGGGAATTCCCAGTCCAGATCCACTCCGTCCAAATCATACGCGAGCATGGCGTCCGCCAAGTTCTTTGCCGTCGTTTCCCGCAGATGTTCCCGCGCGGAGCAGACGGAAAAGGCCTCCGGCCTGCCGGGAGCGATGGACAGGCTGATTCTGAGATCCGGATTCCATCTGCGCAGCTGCGGAACCATCCGCACTTTCTTGCGGACGCCGGCTTCCAGCTTCCCGTCCGGCAGCAGCCTGCCAAAAGCGATATGAATATGCGTGAGCTTCTTCGCGTCCTCTTCCGTAACATCCCCCTCTTGGCTGACGTAGCCTAATAATATTTTTTTCATGAACCCTCTTCTTTTTCTCCGTTACTTTATTATGTTTCCCGTCACTTTACTTTTTGTTTTACTTTTATTTTATATCAAGTTTATAAATTCGTCAACGAATTTTTTCCCCTACGTTTTTACAAAATTTCCTGCCTGGACTTGAATACGGCTTGCATGTGTACCGCAGAAAACACAGCGGAATCCGATGTGATGAAAATTTATTTTTATTGATTTCCTGTTCCCTTATGGTATACTACGTGTAAGCAAGACGGTTGCAACTAATCCATTCACCGGATGCATACAAACCATGGATCCGTCAAGCGACTTCATGGAACAGAAAAAAGAAGATCGAAAAAAAGCGGTACAGCTACCGCCTAAAACGGCAAGAATGCGAGGAAATATGGAAAAAGTAACCATGCAGAATATCGCCGACGCGCTCTCGGTGTCCAGAGTAACTGTCTGTAAAGCGTTCAACAATCAGTCCGGCGTGTCGGAAGCGTTAAAGGCCAGGATTTTTCAAAAAGCCAGGGAAATGGGGTACAGCAAGGGCTTCTACAAAACCACGGAAACCGTGCAGGAAACGGGAAAAACGGTATCTCTCATCGTATCCAGACCGGAAACTTCTACCTTCTGGACTAACATCATCCATCGGGCGGCGCAAGAACTGTCCGTCCATCATATCAACATGATGTATACTTATGTCCCAAGCGTCCAGACAGCTGATTTCCCGCTTCCCTCCAATCTCTACAACGGCACGGCAAACGGTATCATCGTCCTGAATGTCTATGACCTGGAAATGCTTTCGCGGATCAACAGCCTGACCCCGCCGAAAGTCTTCCTGGACACGATCCCGGAACTGAACAGCCACAGCCTGAACGGAGATCTGTTCCTGATCGAGGGCCGCCGCAGCGAATATCTGATTACGGAATCACTGGTTCAGAGGGGCTTCCGGAAGATCGGCTTCATCGGGGATATTCACTATGCCCAGACGAATTATGACAGATACCTGGGGTATGCGGACTGTATGGAAAAACACGGTCTGCCGATCAATCCTGCCTGCTGCCTGACCGAACCCATCGACATCTTTTCCTACGACAGCGAACTGGGCGGCTTCTTATCCCGTCTGCGCGACTGGCCGGAAGCTTTCGTATGCGTCAGCGACTTTGTAGCCAAATGTGTGAAGCAGTACCTAAACGACCATCGGCGCGGACTCCCGTCCGACGTCGTCCTGACCGGATTCGACAACATGAAAGAGTACGCCAACTTGGTGGATCAGATCACCACCGCCAACATCCCCACCAGCCTGTTAGGAAAACGTCTGGCACTGCAGATCCTGTATCGGATGGAGCATCCGGACGCCCCGTATGAGCTGACTTACCTCGCGCCCACCATCGTGTATCACAATGAGCCTGTAAGTGAAGCCGAATCGTGATCCATGACTGCTTCCGACGGGTTCACTTGTCCTCTCTGCACTGCTCACGAAGCCGCTGCAGAATCTTCTTTTCCATCCGGCTGATCTGTACCTGGCTGACTCCCAGGACCTTCGCGATCTCCACCTGGGTCTTGTTCTGGAAATACCGCATGGCGATCAGATCCCTCTCTTTTTTCGACAGACTGTGCAGAAGCTGTTCCAGAAGGATATGGTTCAGAAGCACTTCTTTTTCGGAGTCGCCGCTTCCCGCTCCTTCGTCTGTAAATCTGCTGCCTACGGAGCCGGAATGCCCGCGGATCACCTTGTCCACCAGGAAGATCTCGCTGCCGTCATCCTGATCCACCCTGCTGTAAATGGATTCCACGGTAGCGTCCGCTTCTATCGCCGTCACAATATCCTCCACCGACAGCTGTGCTTCCCGGGCGATTTCCTGTATCGTGGGTTCCCTGTTCCACTTTGTCTGTAGGATCCGTCTGGACAGCTTGATTTTCCTCGCGTTCTCTTTCAGCGTCCGGGAGACCTTGATCATACCGTCGTCTCTCAGGAAACGCTTGATTTCTCCCGTGATCATCGGCACCGCGTAAGTGGAGAACTGCACTTTCATCCTAAGGTCAAACTTGTCGATGGCTTTGATCAGGCCGATGGTTCCGATCTGGAAGAGATCCTCCGCTTCATGCCCCCGTCCGGCAAACCTGCGCACGATATGATGTACCAGCCCAAGGTTCCCCTCAATCAAGGCCCTCCTTGCTTCCCTGTCTCCCGCATGTGACTTTGCAATCAGTACCGCCATCTCTTCCATAAGTCAATCCTCTCTGCCTATCCAGGAGCCGACGCCGATTTTCTTTTGCATCCGTACTACAGTTCCTCTTCCGACCGTGCTTGTCACTTCCAGATCATCCATGAAGGCTTCCATAAAAGCAAAACCCATACCGGAGCGTTCCAGTTCCGGCTTTGTGGTAAACAGCGGCTCCATTGCCTTTTCTACGTCTTCGATCCCCTTGCCCGTATCCGTGACCTCGATATGTAGCACCCCGCCGATCAGCTCGCAGTGGACGCTCACTTTCCCCGGGCGGGACTTTTTCTCGCTCAGGCTGCCCTTTCCGCCGCGCCCATAGCCGCTGATGTTCCCGTAACCATGGATGATGGAATTCGTCACCGCTTCGGACACCGCCGTCTTGATGTCCGACACCTCCTCCAGGGTCGGGTTCAGCGGAGAAACAAACGCCGCCACAGCCATTCTCGCAAGGCCTTCATTGTCGGAAACAGCGTCAAAGAACAATTCCATCTCATTGTCATTGTAACGGGTTTCGGCCAGATCCGTCCATTCACCGTGGTCCTGATAAGCCTCCAGCATCTCTTCGGTACAATCCTTACATTCCTTGCCTCTTTTCCTGGAGCTGTCCGCACCTGACATCTTCCTTCCTTCCCCGGACGCCTGTTCATCCGTGTACAGTTTCTCACTCATTGGTTTCCCTCCATTTGTCGCGTTTTCATCTATTTTTTTCAAAAATTTTACAACCTAGTCGTCCATGACCTCTACGATCTTATCCAGCCCCGAAATGCAGAGGATCCGTCTCACCTGCCTGTCGGCGTGGATGGCGAACACCTTGCCGCCGAAGCAGGAGATTTTCTTATATCTGCCCATGATGATCCCCACACCGGAAGAATCCATGAAGCGGGTATCCTCGAAATCAAAAACCACATGGCTCACGTTCTTTTTCAGGATATACCAGTCCGCCTTGTGGCTGATGTAAGCCGACCTATGGTGATCCACTTCCTCCGGAAGCCTGACCATCAGACAGTTGTCGATCACCTGGAAATTTTCCGAAAAACTCTTTTCTTCCACGGAAGCCTCTCTGCCCATATTACCCTTATCCTTTCATTTTTTGATCTCCGTCTGCCCGCCTTGGCGAACAACGGATCTGACGCGTAAACCATACGCTTCCAGATATGCCGCCGCAAACGGCACGGTACGAGGCGGCTGCCACGGTTTTTCCACATTTCCCACGCCTGTCACGAGGGTGCGGACGGAAGCGGTATGTCATCCGAAACACACGGCTTCGCCTCATCTTCCGCACCCGTCATGAGTCCGTAAGATCGGCCACGTACTGTTTTGACCGGGCGGCGCGTTCCGTGCCCGGCAGCAGCTCTATCACCCTCTGGTAAGCGGCGACGGCTTTTTCCTTGTCTTCGTTCTTCCGGTAAGAATGCGCCAGATGATAATAGGCGTTTCCATTGGTATCGTCATAATAGACCGCTTTTTCCAGGATCTCTATCGCTTCCGCAAAACGGTCGTCGTTCAGGGCGTCTTCCCCTTCCGCCCCATAGATCCTGGATATTTCCGGCCCGATGCCGGCGACCAGAAGGTCATACAGCTTTCGGAAAGCTTCCGATGCTTCCTCCAGGTTGACCGCCTTCTTGACATTCTCCAGGCCCTCGGCTGTCTGCCGTACATCCTGCGTCTCCAGATAGCCCGCCGCGACGCCCATCAGAAGGTCAAGGTTACGCAAGGTTCCGTCCGTACCCACATAGCCTTGCAGATCTTCATGCAGACCCGCGTTCTCCTCCTGTATGGTCTTGATCTGTGTTTCCAGCTGTGTAATCTGGGCAGTCTTGGCATCCATCTGGTTGCCTAGATCCACCACTTTCCCCTGCGCTTCGTTGCGTACCTTGGAAACCGCCGCCGGAACTACCAGGAAATACATGGCGGCCAGCCCGATGATCAGCCCGATTCCAATATTCAGGACCGCCGCTCCGCCGCTTCGCTTGGGTTCTTTGACATTCATCGGCTGTATGATCAGTTCATTGTCGGAACGGTAACGGATTACTTCTTTGGATTTCGGCTTTGCCGCCCCGTCTTCCCCGTCTGAAAGCGCTCCGTCCACTTCTTTGCGGTAGCGCAGACCCAGGGTATTGTTCCGGTCGATGTTCAGGCACTTTGTCAGCTCGCGGCCTGCCTTCTCCCACTGCTCCCCGTCAAGATACAGCAGCGCCAGAAGCTGGTGTGCGCGGATGAAATTCGGGTTCAGGGACAGGACTTTTTTCAGCTGGATGACCGCCAGATCCTTGCTGTCCTGCCGGCAGTACGTAAGCGCCTGATTGTATTTTTTGATGGTCTGATTCATGGCCTCCAGTCTGGAAGAGTTTTCCTGTATCATGGCAATGTAAACGTCCGCGATGTTTTTATGGGAATGCAGATTCTTGCTGATCACCCATTCGCTCAGCGCCGCCACCACTTCGCCCATTTCAAAGTAGATCAGCCCCAGAAGGTTCCGGGCTTTAATGTGGTTTTTATTGAGCCTCAGGCACTGCCGCAGACTGATGACCGCCCCGGTCAAATCCCGAACCCCGGCTTTCTCCAGTCCTTCATTATACAGACGGTTGGATGCGAACATGATTTTTTTATAAAGGGACACTTCGGTCCCACAGGCGGTACAGAAATCATATTCCGATAAATGGCAGCCACAGTGATAACAAAACATGCGTACACCCCTTGTCCGCCTTAGCGGACATGCATTCTATCATTTCCTAATTAAAAGCGCCCTTCTTCCAAACCTGAAAAACGCTTTTCTTTCAAAACCTACATCCTTCGTCCGCCTTGGCGGACATATATTCCATCATTTCCCATCAAAAAGCATCCTTCCAACCTGTCTACTCCTTGCTTTCTTTGGATGGCTGCAGATTCGTTTCCTCAGACTCCTTGACGATTTTGACCAGCAGATCCGCTATATCCGTCATATCCTGATTATAAATCGCTTCCTCCGCTTCCCCCACCTCCAGGCTAGGGCGAAATTTCTTCAGTTCTTCTTCAAAATTTATCATGCAGATACTCCTTTATAGGCACGGACGCCCCTACTAGGCAGCAGCTCCTGTATTACCCCGGTAAATACAGGCTCTTTCCTGGAAACGTGAATTCGCTATCTCCATAATAACGGCATTGAAAACAAAAATCAATGCTTTTATTCCTAAAATTTAAAAAGATACGGTCTTTTTTTCGGCACCGGGAACATCGGTATGCTCAAGCTGTCCTAACCTAAGCTTCACCTGTTCCATCATCTGCGCGTAATTCCCGCGTTTCTCCCGCTCCTGCGCCAGTTTGGCTTCCGGAGCCTTCGATACGAAGTTTTCATTGGAAAGCAGGGCATTGACCCGGGCAAGCTCTCCCTCCAGACGCTTTTCCTCTTTCCGCAGCCGCCCGATCTCCCGCGGCACGTCCACCAGCTCCGCGAAGGGAATGCAGAGCGTCGCGCCGGGGATCACCACGGATACGGCGTCTTGGGCAATTTCCGCCTTATCCTCACGCACGAACACTTCATCGGCATAGGCCAGACGGGCAAAAAACAGCCGTCCCTCCGTAAAGATGTTCCGGATTTCCTCTTCCCGGCTGACCACGAACACAGTTGCCTTGCGGCTAGGCGCCACGTTCCTCTGCGTGCGGACACTGCGGATCCCCCGCACCGCTTCCTTGATGGTCTCAATCGCCTTTTCCTCCCTGGGGAAGCTGCGCTCCCGCGCATAGAGGGGCCAGCTGCCGACCATGACGGAGGGTTCACAGCCGCCCTGCAAAGTACGGCTCTGCAAGGCAGAGAAAATTTCTTCCGTCAGGAACGGCATATAGGGGTGCAGAAGCTTCAGCACGTCTTTTAAGACCGTTTCCAGCGTCCACAAGGCGCTTCTGCGGCTAGCGGCGGCTTCTGCGGTCTGCCCGGACGTATAAAGGCGCGGCTTCACCATTTCGATATACCAGTCGCAGAACTCGTCCCAAAGGAAATCATACACTTTGGAAGCCGCCATTCCCAGTTCAAAGCCCTCCAGGTTGTCCGTTGCTTCTTTTATCAGGGTATTGAGCTTAGAAAGAATCCACTTGTCCACCGGCTCCAGGCGTACAGGCTCGTCTTCTGCCCCTCCGCGCGGAGCGGCTTCCCTTCCCCCTAGATTCATCAGGATAAATCTGGAAGCATTCCAGACTTTATTGGCAAAATTGCGGCTTTTATCCATCCTTTCATACGAAAAACGCATATCATTTCCCGGAGCGTTTCCGGTAATCAGGGTCAGCCGGAGCGCATCCGCGCCGTATCTCTCGATCACTTCCAGAGGGTCGATCCCGTTCCCTAGGGATTTGGACATCTTCCGCCCCTGCTCGTCCCGCACCAGCCCATGGAGCAAGACCGTGTGAAACGGCTTCTGTCCCAGCTGCTCATAACTGGAGAAAATCATCCGGATGACCCAGAAGAAAATGATGTCATAGCCTGTCACCAGGACATCCGTAGGATAAAAGTAGCTCAGATCCTGGGTCTGCTTAGGCCATCCGAGTGTTTCAAAGGGCCAGAGCGCGGAGGAAAACCAGGTGTCCAAGGTGTCCGGATCCTGCGTGAGATGGGTGCCGCCGCATTGAGGGCAGACTTGCGGCCTTTCCTTTTCCACGGCCAGCGTATGGCACTCGTCACAGGTGTAGGCCGGAATCCGGTGTCCCCACCAAAGCTGCCTGCTCACGCACCAGTCACGGATATTGTCTGTCCAGTGGAAATACAGCTTTTCCATGCGTTTCGGCACCAGGCGGATCTCTCCGTCCTGCACCGCTCTGACTGCGGGCCGGATCAGCTCCTGCATGTTCACGAACCACTGTTCTTTCACCAGCGGCTCGACGACCGTCTGACAGCGGTCGTGGGTTCCGACGTTGTGTACATGGGCTTCGGTCTTCACCAACAGGCCGGAGCGCTCCAGTTCCTCCACAATGGCTTTCCGCGCCTGATAACGCCCCATCCCCTGGAATTTCCCGCCGTTTTCGTTGATCACGGCATGGTCGTCCAGAATGTTGACGAGCGGCAGGTCATGGCGTTTCCCCACCTCATAGTCGTTCGGGTCATGGGCAGGCGTGATTTTCACCACCCCGGTTCCGAACTCTCTGTCCACATAGTCGTCCGCGACAATCGGAATCTCGCGGTTCACAAAAGGCAGAAGGACCTTGCGCCCGACCAGGCGCCGGTACCGCTCGTCCTGCGGATGAACCGCCACAGCCGTATCGCCGAGCATGGTTTCCGGCCTGGTGGTGGCAAAGGTGACAAACTCCGTGGTACTAGCTGTCCCGCCTTGCGTGACCAACGGATACCGGATATGCCAGAAATGCCCCGCCTGTTCCCGGTACTCCACTTCCGCGTCGGAAATGGAGGTGCCGCAGACCGGACACCAGTTGATCATGCGCTTCCCTTTGTAAAGATAGCCTTTCCGGTACAGCCTTAGGAACACTTCCGTCACCGCTTCGTTACAGCCTGCGTCCATGGTGAAACGGAGCCGCTCCCAGTCGCAGGAACTGCCTAGTTTTTTCAGCTGGGAGACAATGTGTCCGCCATACTCTTCTTTCCATTCCCAGGCTCTTTCCAGGAATTTCTCCCGTCCCAGATCCTGCTTGTCGATTCCCTCTTCTTTCAGTTTCTCGATGATCCTGACCTCGGTGGCAATGCTGGCATGATCCGTTCCCGGCTGCCACAGGGTGTTGCAGCCCTGCATTCTCTTGAAGCGGATCAGAATGTCCTGCATGGTGTTGTCCAGCGCGTGACCCATGTGAAGCCGCCCGGTGATATTGGGAGGCGGACTCACGATGGTAAAAGGCTTCCGAGACGGATCCGCCTCAGCATGGAAATACCCCTTGGACAGCCAGTAGGCATACCATTTATCCTCGATCCCCTTAGGGTCGTAGGTCTTTGGCAGGGCGCCTTCGGCAGAGGCCTCCGGCTTGCCGAAGGCGAATGTTTCCTCCTGAGCCGCCGGCTTCTCCGCGATATTCTTTTCTTCCATAGTTTCCTCCATTTTTTCCTTCCTATTCGCAGCTTATCTGGGATCCGGCGTTTGGTTGCCCCGCAACCGTTTTGGCCGCTCCGCGGCACAAAGTGTACTTCGCACACTTGGCTTGCTGCTTACGCGTATGATGCCATGACTGCTCCGCAGTCATGGCAAGGGCATGGCCATTCGGCCTATCTCCTATCCTGCGGATATGATACCATAAACCCGCAAAGTTTTGCAACGAAAATCTGGCAGCGGCAGGATCTCGAACAAGGCTACAGCAGAAAAGCTTTGAACATTTTCATCAGATAGTCCTTATAGACAGCTTTCTCAATGTCCGCACAGTACAGGATCGGCACGGATCCGATCTGTGTGCCGCCCAGGCGATAGACGGCCTTTCCGGCTTCTTCCCCCTGTCTGACTGGGGCAAGGACTGTTTCCGGCAGTTCGATCACCTCTTCCACCTGATCCAGAGAAATCCCGGAAGTATCCAGATAACGGAACTCCCCTTGGAACCGGAGCGAAACTGTTTCTTCCACGCCGCCTTTGACCGGAAGTTCCGGAAGCGCTTCCGTGTTTTCATCTATGTAAAGATCGCTGACGCTGAATCCATAGTTCAGCATAGCGGCGGCATCCTTGAACCGCCCTTCACTGCTCGGCGCTGCCATGACCACCGCGATCAGGTCGATGTCGTTTTTACGCGCCGTGGCGGACAGGCAGTACAGAGCCTTGCTGGTGGAGCCGGTTTTCAACCCGGTCGCCCATTGATAACGCTTCAAAAGCTTATTAGTGCTGGACAGGGTAAAGAGGCTGCTTCCCTTTGGAGTCACATGGGTGATGTCTTCCATCCATATCTTGGTATACTCATATACTTCCGGGTACAGGGTGATCAGCTCCCTGGACATCAGCGCCACATCTTTGGCCGTGGTATAATGGCCGTCGGAATCAGTCAGCCCGCAGCAGTCCTCGAAATGGGTGTCCGTCATTCCTAACGAGGCCGCCTTTTCGTTCATCATCTGCACAAAGGCTTCCTCGCTTCCGGCGATATGTTCCGCCACCGCCACGCTGGCATCGTTTCCGGAAGCTACGACGACGCATTTCAGCATGGTTTCCAGATCCTGCGTTTCCCCCTCCGCCAGAAACACCTGGGAGCCGCCCATGGAACTGGCGTACTGGCTGACCACCACGATGTCGTCCAATTTGATTTTTCCGGCTCCTAACTGCTCAAACGCCAGCAACAGCGTCATGATCTTGGTAATACTGGCCGGACTCCTGTGCTGATCGGCATTCAGCTCATAGATAATCTGCCCAGTGGAAGCCTCTATTAAAATAGCGGAAGGCGCTGAAATCGCCAGGTCTGCCCTTGCGTCCATAGCCGGAACCATGCACAGCACGGCACACAGACAGGCAAACAGCCGCCTTTTCCACAGAAAGCCTCCGTTCTGTGTGAAGTCCCCTCTTTTCCTGGAATACTCTCTTTTCCCAAAATGCCCTTTTTGTTCCAAAAGCTTTCTTTTCCCGGAACACTTCTCGTTTCTATCCATCAAAAAACGCCACGCTCCTTATCCTTTATTTACAAAGCCGGGAATGCCTTCCTCTGCGGAAAACTTCCCTTTTTCTAATTAAAGAATATGGAACTGCGGCGTCTAATATGACCGGATATGACCAGAAATCGAGACTTCTTCTGCTTTTTAGGAAGTGTCACGGAATCATTTTGTGCAGGCAAGCGAACGGTTTGCGTCAAGACAAGGAGCAAAAAACGCGCATGACGGGGGCTGTGTAAATTTTTTTGCGACCAAGCATTGGCGAAAACAAGCCGCTAAGAGGTACGTTTCTTCCATAATGGTTCCTTAGTACCATCTTGCCTTAAAAAGATGGCACTGCTCTATCAGCCAGGCTCTTTTTTCTTTGATGTCCACTTTCAGCGCGTGAAGCAGCTGGACGCTGAAATCAATGGCCACGACGGCCAGGATCACGACGATCATACGACTTCCCACGGTATACGGAACTCCGTCGATCAGCTCGTAAATTCTTTGATGGAGGAACGTCACCACGATCAGCGCATAAAAGCCCCAGGCGACTGTGCTTTCCAGGCAGATGATCCCCCGGAAATTAAAGGGCTTGTTGTGGTAGTCCCACCACAGTTCCCCAAAGATATGGATCATCAGCTTCCCCACCAGATACTCAAAAACAGTCGCCAAAAAAGCCCCCGTCACGTACAGTTTCATGTACTGCCCACCCAGGGGGGATAGAACCAGATACCCTGCTACCGCGCCGAAGCCGTAAATCGGACAGAAAGGGCTTTTGGTAAACCCTCTGTTCGTCAGCTCCTTGTTGCAGAAGGACATGTAGACGGATTCGACCAGCCAGCCAAGCATACTATACACGATAAACGCAGCAATCAGATGATACAGATCGGTTCCAAACAGTTCCATTGTCCACATAGCTTTCACCTCCTACCTCCTGTACTTTCGTGAGACTCTGCATCTTGGCGGGGCATCTTGCGCTTCCCACAGAAAACAAAAAGTTCCCAGTCTGCCGACCGAGAACTTTTGCACACTAGTTATATTTGCGTTTTCTTGCCGCTTCAGACTTCTTTTTACGCTTCACGCTTGGCTTCTCGTAATGTTCTCTCTTACGGATCTCCTGTTGAATGCCTGCTTTTGCGCAGCTTCTCTTAAAGCGGCGTAACGCGCTGTCTAAAGTTTCATTTTCTTTTACAATGACATTTGACATATTCTAACACCCTGACCTCCCTTCAGCCCCTTCCTAGCAACATGGCTGATCGGGTTATTATGTAGCGGCAGGCTCATTGCCTACATACACAGCTATATTATACCACAAAATTTTTCCCTGTCAACTGTTTTTTTATTTTTTCGTGACTGTTTTTTCTGCTTTCCTTTTCCCGGTTATCCGCCCTGCCTCTATGGCAATGACACAGGTCCGCTCCACCGCCGGATCCGGAATATGATCGGCATTTTTATCCGGCGTGTATTTGGCGGCAAACTCACGCAGCACGGCGCGTTTGAGCGGCAGCTCCTCAACAACATCCGCAGTGCCCGTAATCACCACGCTCTCGTAATTCGTCGCTGTACGGCACGGCTCGTCGCCCCCTGGCAGCCGCAGTCCGAACATTTCCCATGCCGTAAAGCAGACCCTGCCGTCATGGCAGAGATTTTCAAACTTTTGCCCGTGATACCCGCTGTGAAGGTAGACCCTGTTATCCATGGAAACAAAATGTACAGGCACGGCATACGGCGAGCCGTCCGCGTTTACGCTTGCAAGCGTTCCGACCGGCAGACGGTTCAGCAGAGTATGGATTTGTTCCATATCCATTGCGGATTTGGGATTCATAACGTAACCTCCGTAATTTCTATATTTTCTCTCAATCCAGGCTCCGCGCAGCGGCACGGGCTGTTCCGTAAAACATTTTTTCGCATTCCGATAGGCTACATGCTCATGAACGCAGGCTGTTTCGCAACCGGAAAGCAGCCCCCTATACTCCCCCGCCTAGTCCTCCGCGTACCGGAAGCGGGGAATGCTGACCCGCGTTCAACATGGAAGCGCAAACGCCAGGATTGCGATTTGAGCCAGTATGATCAGAGGTATCCCGACCATAAACTTTGCGCGACGCGTTTTGTGACGGACAGCAAGCAGCGCCAAAAACATTGCCGCCGAACCGCCAAGCGCCGAAACCGTGAGCAAAGTCCGTTCCCTTACGCGCCAAGCGTGTTTTCTGGCGGCGTTTTTGTCGTAAACGGTCAGAAGCACCGCGAGCAGACTGACGGCGATAAGGTAAATCAGCAGGAATCGGTTCACGTTGCCCTCCAGACGGCGACAGCCACAGATCCTTTTCCGCTCCGGTAGGGAATTGGTAAAGAATCCTCACCCATAGCGTTCCTGTCGTCGGCTATTGTTGCGGCGGACATGTTTCCCCCGGTTCCAAGGTTCCAAGTATTTCCCCACCCAGGATCTTGACATAGAACTTCCGGCTTCTCGGCGGGTCAAACTCGCAGAAGTACACGCCCTGCCAGGTGCCAAGGATAAGTCTGCCGCCTCCTACCATCACCGTCGCGCTCGAACCGATTGCGCTCGCTTTCAGGTGCGCCGCGCTGTTGCCCTCTGCGTGCCGGAACTCTCTGCGGTCGGGAAACGCTTGATCCAGCCCAAGCAGCAGGTCACGCACCACGTCCGGGTCAGCGTTCTCGTTGATCGTGACGCCGGCAGTGGTGTGAGGGCAGAAGACGATCGCTATCCCGTCCGTCACGCCGGATCTGCGCACCGCCTCGCGCACTTGCGCGGTAATGCTGTAGAAGTCCTGCTTGGGCGTCTGAAGCGCATATTCGTAGAGCATAGAATTTCCCTCGTCTCTCCTATTTTGGAAAGCTCCCGGCTATCCATGATTGCCTTGACGCCGAGGAACAGTTTGTTCCGTTTGTTCTCGGCGCACTCATGACCACGCTGATCCCAAACGGCTTTCCGTATATGATAAAACACCTTCCCCGCAAAGTCAAGCCCCCTTACCGACGAACCAGCTGTTTCCGACTTTGAGTTCTTTCCAAAAAGCACCATTGACAAACAGTGGTTACACATGTAGAATGTAGCTACAACAATAATCAAGGAAGGGGACGGATGACAATGACCACCACCAAGACCATAACCGATGCGGAACTGGCAGTCATGCGGCTGCTTTGGCGCGAGAAGCGCCCGATGACGCTTGCCCAGATCCGCACGGAACTCTTGCAGACAACGAAATGGAACCGCTCCACGATAAAGACGCTCGTGTTCCGTCTACGCGACAAGGGCGTCATCACAAATCTTGACCAGTACGGCGCGGCGCAATTCGTGCCGGTCGTCGCCGAGAAAGAGTACATCCGCGCCGAAACGCCAGCTTTCCTCAACCGCGTGTTCGAGGGCAGCGCGAAAAAACTGGTTGCCGCGCTCGTAGACAGCGGCAAACTGACCTCGGGCGACATAGCCGAACTGCGTGACTATTTCAAAGTAGAGGGAGACAAAAATGCTTGACGTTACCGGATTCCTGATGAAAGCGACTACGATCCGCGCTATGATAACGATGACGGTCGTCGGGAGTGTGCTTGCTGCGCTGATGTTCGCGCTGAAACCGCTGGTCGGGAACCGTCTGCCGAAGTCGGCGCAATACGTTCTGTGGCTGACCGTGCTGGCGGCGTTTCTCGTTCCCGCGTCTATGTTTGTGAAACTGCCTGAAAGACCGGGTGTGTCCATCACCGTGATACACGATACCGTAGAGAAATATGTCCTCTCGAAGGAGGAAATTTTTGACCGCGTGGATGCCGAGGTCGGGCGTAACGGCTATCACGAGGAAGCGGTTGATGCTCTCATCCCACCTGCGTGGTGGCAGGAAGCGCTGGATGATATCCCGTTTGTTTGGTGTTTTGGGGCATTGCTTTTCATTTCCGTGCATCTGACCGGCTATCTTTCTTTTATGGCAAAGCTGAAAATGTCCAACAAAGCTGCGAATACGGAATGCCGCTTGCCTGTTTACCGCAACGCGTTTGCAGAAACACCCATACTGATCGGCCTGTTCTGCCCTATCGTCATTCTCCCCGACCGAGAGTATACCGATTCGGAATTGCGGAACATCATCCTGCACGAATGGACACATGACCGGCGCGGCGATGTATGGATCAAGTGGATCTCGCTGCTTGCGGGAGCGCTTCACTGGTTCAATCCGCTCGTCTGCCTTGTGCGCCGCGAAATTGAGCGCGCCTGCGAGCTTGCCTGCGACGAAGCGGTGATCGGCAAGCTTGACAAAAAGGGCAGGCAGAGCTACGGCGATACGCTGATCGCCATAGCCGCCGACCGCAGGATGCCGCACACTGCCCTGTCAACGATGATGTGCGAGCGCAAAAAGTTCCTCAAAGAAAGGCTTGGTGCAATTATGGAACACAAAAAGACAACGCGGCTCGCGGTAATCGTGAGCGCCGCGCTCGTGCTGCTGATCGCGGGCTGTGCCGCAGTTCTTGGCGCGGGAACCGGCGGCAAACATCTCCCGGAAGCTACTATCAGCTACGAAGGGAAATCCGCCGTCTTGACGCTCGGCGACAGCAAAAGCATCCCCTATGTCGAACTTGGCTCTGTCATCAGCCTTAATTTCGGCGAAAAGCGCCCCGCATCGGTAAGCGTCATAGAAGTGATCGCAAAAGCGGACGGTTCGCGCAAATACCATGACGCCACGGATCGAACGCTGGAAGTAGAGTATTCCGGCAGTAATTTGGCGACGTTCCGCATCGGACTCCACTTCGGCGACGCCTTAAGCTCAAACTCAGCTGACTACCTGCCGGGCAACGCATTCAGGTGGTACCGGATTATCTGCGGTGACAACGAAAAGGACGCTGTGGAATACGGCTTGTGGCTGCGAACAGATCCATCCATAAAGATAGATTGAAAAATCCCCGCTTCTAATATGAAAAAGCGGGGATTTTTTCAGATCCTCATCATCATAAGAGTTCGAGAACAGTCGTGCCGCTGACCGGACTTGAACCGGTACGGGATTGCTCCCGAAGGATTTTAAGTCCTTTGCGTCTGCCTATTCCGCCACAGCGGCCGGCGCATTTTTCGCCTTCCCTGATGAAATCAAAGGAAAACGACCCAGAAGGGACTCGAACCCTCGGCCTCCGCCGTGACAGGGCGGCGCTCTAACCAACTGAGCCACTGGGCCAAAAACACAATAAAACATCCTGCCAAATGGACCTTCGGGGACTCGAACCCAGGACCGACCGGTTATGAGCCGGTTGCTCTAACCAACTGAGCTAAAGGTCCAAAACTCTTTCGGGCAATGACTCCGACGGGAATCGAACCCGTGCTACCGCCGTGAAAGGGCGGTGTCTTGACCGCTTGACCACGGAGCCGCGCCCTGCCCCGCAGGGCAAGCTCCCCGAGTAGGGCTCGAACCTA
>JAISOV010000048.1 GCA_031275405.1 Clostridium sp.
TTTTCAATAATTTTTTTTACCCATTTATCACCTTCTCACACCCCCGCGCGCGTCCCCGTTCCGCGGGTCGACCCCCCCGCAGTGTCCGCGCCCCCGCTTCCGGTATCCCGAAAACCCTGACACGATCCTCCAGATCAGAAAGGATTCTACTGATGGACACAGTCACACCCAAAAACACCGCGCCGGACACTTCTTCCCGAGCCAGGCTCCGGCGCATGGCGCTGGTCGGCCTGATGGCCGCCCTTACCTGCATACTGGCCCCGATGAGCATTCCCCTGCCCTTCAGCCCCGTTCCCTTTTCCCTCACCCCCCTGGTCGTCTACTTTTCCATCTACGTACTGGGGATGAAACAGGGAGCCTTCAGTTACCTGATCTATCTCCTGCTCGGCCTGGCCGGGCTTCCGGTCTTCTCCGGTTTCAGCGGCGGGCCGGGCAAGCTTCTTGGCCCGACCGGAGGCTATCTGATCGGGATGCTGCTGATGGCGGCCGTCTGCGGCTGCTTTATCGATCGGTGGCCGTCCAGAATGCTTCTCTGCTTCCTGGGCATGGCGCTGGGCACCTTGGTAAACTATACCTTCGGCACCGTCTGGCTCGCGTGGCAGGCCGGCATGGCCTTTCCCGCCGCCCTCATGGCGGGCGTCATTCCCTATATCCCCGGAGACCTGGCAAAGATGCTTCTGGTCATGCTCCTCGGCCCGCAGGTCAGGAACCGCCTGAAAAAAGCGGCTCTGATTTAGAAAAGCCCCTAAGACGCTTTCCCACATTGATAGCTCACGAAATCATAATACAGATACCAAGAAGCGGGAGACCGCTTCTTGGTATCGAATGACGGCGCAAGGGCGGCGCCTTTTATCGGAAGCTGCCGCACAGCTTCCGACCCGGGAAAGCTGTCTTTGATTCCAGGATACGCCTTTTATGGCACAACGAACCCCGCCGAACAACGGGGGGGGGGTTCTTTTCCGCTTGCGCGGCGGGCGTTTTTGCCGTATTTTGCTGTCATGGACTTCGGGCCGGCTTGGCCCGAAGCCGCCTGATTTTTGTGTTCTGGAACGCTTAATCAATATCTTTTTTAAGATACCTATTTGCCGCGACTTGATAGGAGCATAAGAATGACAGAATGGAAACCACGAGCGCAACAGAAAATGGCAGAAGGATATTCCCTTTGACAGGGAGGAATAGATTGGTCAGCAGGGTTATTCCGGCTATGATGACCGCCGCGCCGACAAACGACAACATAAAAACCACCTGTGAATTTTCCGGGTCAAACATATAAGCGCACAACAGGCTAATGCTGCCCGCGAAAAAAGATACTCCAAGCCCCAATAAGCCGTACAGCAATATGGACTGTAAGGTTACGTCATGCCGTATCAGCCACAGGACAGCGCAAGGAAAAAGACCAGTAACAATACCTGTCAATGCGAGAATAAGGTATATGATATATTTACCTGCAATAATCTGTCGTCTTGATATGGGCGTTGTAACCGCAAGTCTATTCCATTTTGAGCTTGCGTCAGCCGTAATGCTTTGGAAGACGGCGGTTGTAAAGACTGCGGGTGAAAGCACCAAGATGGCACTGGATTCCATCAAAAAGGAAAGCCCGAATCCGATCACAATCAAGCTGACCGCTGTAATAAAAAGATTGCTCTTTGCAATATAGTAATCCTTTAATAATAAGCCTTTCATCATTTTTCTCCTTTCACATAAAGCAGCATGATTTCGTCAATCGTCGCGGGGTCTATGAGAGCCTTTGGATACTTCTTTTGTGCGTCCGCTCTGTCCGCGACTAACACCTGCCACTCATAATCCTGTTTACGATAGGCGACAATATCGCTTTTATCAAGACTGTCAAACTGCGCGGAGCCGCATTTCATAATTCCATATTGATAAATCAATTCATGTTTGGTCTTTTCAAAAACAACTCTGCCGTTATGGATAAAGACGATATAATCCGCTACCTTTTCCAAATCGCTTGTGATGTGAGAGGACACAAGGATAGAGTGTTCTTCGTCCTGTACAAAATCCAAAAACATATCTAAAATATCGTCGCGGATAACAGGGTCAAGCCCGCTTGTCGCTTCGTCCAGAATCAAAAGCTTTGAATGATGGGACAGCTGCACGGCAATAGACAGCTTCATCTTCATTCCTTTAGAAAACCGCCTGATTTTTTTATCCAAAGGCAAGGAGAGTTTTTTCAGTAATGAGCTATAAATATGTTCATCCCAGGAAGCGTAGATGTTCTGCAGAACTTTACCGAGCTTTCGCGGGGATAGGGCTTCCGGGAAATTGCTTGCATCGAACACAACCCCTATTTGTTCACGAACCGTATGGTCTATTTCCTGCTCCTGTTTCCCCAAAATGGACACAACGCCCGCGTCTTTCTGAATCAAGCCGAGGATTGCGTTGATGGTTGTGCTTTTTCCCGCTCCGTTTTCTCCGATAAGCCCGACAATCCCTCCTTGAGGCACTTCAAAAGATACCTTGTCTAAAACAAAGTCCGGATATTTTTTAGTCAATCCATCTACCGCTAAAACGTGATTGCTCATGATGATTCTCCCTCCTGATAGAACAGCCTTAACATCTCAACAAGTTTCTCAACAGGTATGCCGCTTGTTTTTCCGATTTGCACGGCTTCCTGCAAGTACCCTTCCGCTTTTCGCTGCTGTTCTTCTTGCAAAAAGTCTCTGTTCTGAGCCGACACAAAGCTGCCGCGCCCAACAGTGGTTTCTATAAATCCGTCCCTCTGCAAATCTTCATAAGCCTTTTGGACGGTTATCACGCTCACGTGAAGCGATTTTGCCAATGCCCGCATAGAAGGAACGGGATCGCCCGTCTGCAGTTCGCCGCTCATAATCAGCGCCTTTATCTGTGTGGTGATCTGCTCATAAATAGGCTTACTCGTATTACTGCTGATGATGATTTCCACTAAAATCTTCCTTTTTTTGTGATGGAATGTACTTGTTGTTTAAGTATGTTATATCACAAATAATTCATTATGTCAACCCCAAAATGATGAAAAAATTATAAAATACAGCCAGACACAGGAGAAGCATGATCCGATGTCCTGCGGCGGCGGTGAAACAACCCCGAAACCCGCCGCCGTAAACACCTTGTCCGCTTCCGGTCATCACCTCCCCAAACAGCCAAAACTCTTTGCCACAAGCGGATTGGCCGCCTATGAAAAAATAATAGTTGAAAAACTGCCATTTCATAATAGATCCAATGTGCCACGGCTATGGCAGACGAAGAGACGCAGGATGCTGCGATCGGCATGGTACCAGTGGACGGCGGCAATCCGTCGGATGATTTTGGGGAGCCTGCCCCTAAAACGCTTTCTCACATCGATAGATCACGAAATCATAATACATATAATGGAAAGAAAGCACCTTCTCATATGTATACAGCGGCTCCAGCAGCTTCGGCGTGCCTCCCGAAAGACAGATGAACCAGAGGCTCCCCTCTATCTCGTCCAGCTGCTCCCATTCCAGAAGCGCGGCGATGTTTTGGAATGGGAGATTGCCGGGCTTATAGGCATAGAGGAAATGCGGTATCTGCGGATGGTAGACGCTCAAAAAAACACTGTGCTGATTCGGCGAAAGGAAGCCGTCCTGTTCCGTCACGTTCCGTGCGTAAAATTCCTCATAGGTTTTCAGCCCTTCGTCATATTCCAGCAAAAATTCCGAGCGGTACTGTAGCAGGAAGCAGGTCAGCACCAGTGCCACGGTCACGCTCTTGAGCTGCGGGGAAATGATTTCTTTCAGCCCGAACGCATAGAGCAGCGCCAGGGAGCCAAAGCCTGGGAAGATATACCTTCCCAGGAAACAGGGATTGACATACAGCGACAGCAGGGTTCCCGTCAGCGCGGTCAGAGCGGCCCCGGTCAGCCCCAGCGCCGGTATGTAACAGGCTCTGCGGCGCATCTGCTCTATCGCGCAGTACCCTAAGAGCAGCGCCAGCCCCATCCCTAAAAGCACCACCAAGGAAATCGGCGTCTCCAACGCGGAGAACCATTCTTTGCAGTAATCCATGAACGTGTACAGCGTGGGAACCCCCGAAGCGGTTCCAAGCGGATTGTCGCCCATACGCAGGCGAAGCTGGATATAAGTGACCACCAGCCAGGGCGAAAAGGAGACGCTGACCACGAGCGCGTTCCAGAGAAATCCTTTCAGCAGTTCATACCGTTTGCGGAGCAAAATGACGGCCAGAAACAGAAGGTACCAAAAAGCGGTCTGTATCATGGAAAAAGTATGGCAGTACACACTGGCGACGCTGGCTGTGCAGAAAACCAGCCATTTCCACCGCTTAGGCTCCCGATAGAGGTCGCAGGCGGCAAGCCCCGTCAAGGTCATGCAGAACAGGGCGAGCGCGTACATTCGGACATTCGCCGCCTGTACCGCCATGCTCGGCATCGCAATGGAAGCAAACATGAAATATACCGATATGGTTTCATCGAAGAGCTTCCTGACATAATATTTCCCCAGAAATAAATACCCCGCCATGAACAGGACCGACAGCTGCTTGAGTACCCAGAAACCGGCCCCGCCAGCTGCGGCTGCGCCCCCCGCCAGGTGGTAGCACAGTTTCAGCAGGGCATAGTAGAACGGGGAATGGGTGTCCGCCGCCGTGATCCGGAGCATATCAAACCAGCTGTTGGAAACCAAGGCGGCGGAATAAGCCTCGTCATACCAGAGGTTCCTCGAAAACCCCAGGACGCCCCAGACCGCCCATCCTACAAAAGGCAGAATCTTCCACCAAAAATGAAGAGTGGTTATTTTTGAAAACTTTCCCATCACGTTTCTCTCCCGAAATAGACCTGTGCCATCTGAACGCAGCCCGGATGATAAGCGGCAGCTCAGATTTCCCAAACAACAAACTTTTCATTCTCATAAGTGGGCCGGTATCCATAGTCTTCTAAAAATTTCCAGATCAGACCCCATTTCAGATCGCCTTCCGCCTTTCCCACCTGGCTTCTGTAGCTGTCCAGAATCACCACCGGAGGATCGTCTCCTTGCGCGATCTTCACGCGCAGTTTTTCCAGATCCGCTTCCATGACCTCGTAACGGTAAGAGGGAATATCGCTCCACGAGTTGAGCGCTGGGGGCAGCCGCAGATAATAGGACAGCGCCGGAATCTGTCCGTACAGCAGGACTTCTTTGCCCGCGAGGTTCCGGCTGGAAACATACTCGCTGATCCCCGACAGCCACCGCGCTTTCTCCTCATTGGTACCAATACCGGCAAGAATGGGGTTATGTTCCACTTTTGCCGTGACTTCCGGCACTCCCGCCGCTTCCGCATAGACGAACCGAAGCCCGAAACGGACGCTCTGGAACAGCAGCAGAAGCACCGAGAGGGCGACCAGGCATTTCCATGGGAACAGCGGGAGAACGTCCTTGCCCTTCCCGTACCGGCAGAACTTCCAGGCCATCCAGAACGTATAGGGCGCTGCCAGAAACAGGTTATTGATGCTGGAATAGATCGCGTTGTTGCTTCCCAGCGAGGACAGCAGGATCATCAGAATGACCATGGCAGACAGCAGTTTTTCCTCTTGGAAACCGATTCCTCCCATGGAAGGTACTTCTTCCGTGGAAGGTATTTTTTCCATGGAAAGCATTTTTTCCATGGAAAGCATTTTTTCCATGTTCCCGTCCGGAAGCAGAATCCGGACTGCCGCCATGCACAGCGTCACAGTCAGGAACAGCACGCACGGCTCTAAAATGGAACTGTACTCCGTATACCTGGCCGTGTAAAAAGCGTTCCGATAAAGCCACCGGGCCAGAAACAGCGTCACGGCGATGCAGAGCGCTTTTTCCCAATATCCGGCTCCTTTCCGGAAAATGCTTCCGGGCCAAGAGCCTGCGGAAAACCTTCCAAGGAACGGCAGTGAAACTTTTCGGGTCAGCCGCTCCGAAACTCTGCGGATCAGCCGCTCCGAGAAGAGGAACAGAACGGCGCTGCCCAGTGTGGCCGCCAGCAGCAGCCATTTCCCCCAGTAAAGATTATGTTTATAATACCAGACCATCCCCAGCAGCATGGATGAGACGGTGTAATCCGTGGCGGTCTCCGTCATCCGGAACAAGCGCAGGACCGCGCCCGCATATTCCCCCAGGCCGTACCGCAGCGCGATATAGGCAAGAAAACTTCCATACGCGCCCGCAAAGCCCAGGAGGCACCATCCGGTCTGCGCCAGAACTTCCTTTTTTTTTCTCCGGTACCAGAAGCCGGACAGCCCGATGCACAGCAGCATAGCCATTTCCGGCAGATTGGAGAAGCGGACGCTCATGTTCAGCCCGAACAGGACACCCGCCGCCAGCAAAGCCTTCCGGTCGTCTTCCGTCAGCCCCAGATACAGCAGGACGCTTCCCGCCAGAAACAGAAGATAGGTCAGATAAGTATATAAAACGGCACTCGGCAGCCAGCAAAGGCTAAGCGCGGCGATCTCCCCCGCGAAGACGGCCGGCGCCCACATCTTCACTTTTGCCGTGCAGAACCGGTATCCCAGAAATGCCAAGGCGCCCACAATGAGGGCAGTGTAGAAATTCATTCCCAGCAGGGATCCGGCAAACGGCAGCTTCGTCAGGAAAGCGCCGACCGCCGTCGCTCCGTAGGTCGCGAAGAACCACATGGAATCCATGTATTGCAGGCCCCTGTAATGGAAATTGCCGTAATTATATCCCGTATCCCACAGATCCACCCCCCAGTGGATATGCCGCAGCGAGTACAGGAACAGAAGCAGGGGAACAAGATAACGGCTACAGAAAGAAAACCCTGTTCTGAAAAGAAGCTTCTTATTTCCCCCGTCTGTTTTCGTGAAATTTTTCACCATTCCGCTCCTCGTAAAGAAAGACAAAAAAACGCAGTATGTGCTTATTCCGTTACTACTCAGCAGGAAGATCCTGCGAAGCAAGACCCATACACGGGCATTCCCGTAGATAGGAATGTGCATGATTCCGCGCAAAATTTCGAGGACAGCTTGCGCCAAGCTGCCATTCAGCAGCCCCTGCTGAACATCGTCAGCTGCCTTTGCTGAATGCCGTCAGCTGTTCCTGCTGAATAGGATCCGCTGTTCTTGCTGAGTAGTAACCTTGTCCCACATGACTGCAGTTCTTTTGTGTATCGAACCCTTGACATATCGCAATAAAGAGGTCATTTTTTTATCGGCGAGGGAGCCTCCGCGCTTGTATCATCCTACGGACACGCCTTTACATCCCTTTCACATCCAGTCTGATCTTATCAGCTATTCTCGCTATGTACTCGCTGTTGGTCGGCCTGTTCTTGCCGGACTGCACCGAATACCCGAAAAGCTTTTCAAAAGTGTCCGTATTTCCCCTGGTCCACGATACCTCGATCGCGTTGCGGATCGCCCTCTCCACTTTCTGATCCGTGGTCTTGAAGCGTTTGGCAATGGTCGGATATAATAATTTCGTCACACTACTCACCACTTCTATATCTTTCCCGGATATGAGGATCGCATCCCTTAGATAATGGTAGCCTTTCAGATGTGCCGGAACCCCTATATCCAGCATAATGCTTGTAATGTACTTTTCTAACTCGTAGTCCTTTAGAGCTGTAATCTCCATCATGAATTTCCCCTTTCATATGTCGAGTATTCGCCTTTACCGCGACTGTCGAAGTAATTTTATCATATCTGTCGAAAAATGAAAAGTGATTTTAATCGCGAAAAAGTATAAATTTTTACTGTAATTCCTCTTTTACCAAATAAATCGGGCGATTTTTTACTTCCATGTAGGTTTTGGCAAGGTATTGCCCGATGATGCCCATACAGAAGAACTGCACTCCGCTGACCAGCAGGATAATGCAGACCAGGGACGGCCAGCCGGAAACCGGATCCCCCAGAATCAGCTTGCGAACGATGATGAACAGGATCATGACAAACGCCAGAACGCAGAACAGCACCCCAATGAAAGAGGCGATCATCAGCGGAACCGTGGAGAACGCGGCAATGCCCTCCAGGGAGTATTTGAACAGTTTCCAGAAGCTCCACTTGGTTTCCCCTTTCGCCCGTTCGATGTTCTCATATTCAAGCCACTTCGTTTCATAACCCACCCAGCTGAAAATCCCTTTGGTGAAACGGTGGTACTCCCGCATGGACAGCACCGCATCCACCACGCACCGCTTCATCAGCCGGAAATCCCTGGCTCCGTCCACGATCTCCGTCCTGGAAATGTGCTTCATCAGGCTGTAGAATCTTCTTGCGAAAAAACTCCGGATAAGCGGTTCCCCGGCGCGGCTCACCCGTCTGGTGGCCACCGAGTCATAGCCCTGACGCGCATACGACCACATCTTCGGAAGGAGCGAGGGCGGATCCTGTAGATCCGCGTCCATCAGCACCACATAGTCGCCCTTTGCCTTTTCCATCCCCGCATACATGGCGGCTTCTTTCCCGAAATTCCGCGAAAAAGAAACCAGGCGGACACGCCCGTCGCTTTCCCGGAGCTTCTTGATTTCCTCCGCCGTCCTGTCCCGGGAACCGTCGTCAATATACAGGATCTCCATCTCCACTCCGTTTTCCCGGAAAAAGGACTCGTTCTCCGTCAGTTCTTTATAAAAATCCGCCACGTTCTCTTCCTCATTATAACATGGCACGATCACGCTCAGAAGCATTCCGTATCCCTCCTTGGCAGATCCGTCCTACGCGTATCCGGTTCTGCGCTTCCTGAATTGATTTCCGGCTTTTCCGCTATCTTATTTGGTTCCAGTATACTATTTCAGAACCTGACCCGCAAGGTTTTCTTGCGGCTGCTCAGCAAGAACAACCTTTTCTTTTGGATTGTCAGGCTTTCCAAAATTTTAGGTAGCTATCTGCGACAGATTCGTGTATAATGTTGATTAAAGTCAGTTTTTGTCCCTGGTCGCCGCGGTCTCTGTCCGGAAAGATCCGGAGTGAGCCGGCGCCCATGCTGAAACGGACAGAGGGGAGCATTTGCATGAATTTTCTTCACGAGCTTTTCAGCAACCGTATTCTGACGGCGGGAGTGGCCGGCTGGCTGGTCGCCCAGATTCTGAAGACGTGCGTCCACATGTTCCTGAACAGGGAATTTGTGGCCGAACGCCTGGTGGGAAGCGGGGGAATGCCCAGTTCCCACTCTTCCACCGTATGCGCGCTGGCGACTTCCGTCGGCTACGAATACGGCGCGGGCGGATTTGAATTCGCGATCGCCCTCTTGTTTGCTCTGATCGTGATGTACGATGCGATGGGTGTCCGCCGGGAGACCGGCATTCAGGCCAGGCTGCTCAACGACATCATGAAAGTATTTGAGGACATGGGCCACAGCGATATTTCCGCCCATGACAAATTGAAAGAATTTGTCGGACATACTCCCCTACAGGTTCTGGCGGGCGCACTGCTGGGCATCCTCGTCGCCGTTTTCCTGTATGCCGGGCTTGGGCTTTGACCGGATCAGCGTCCGTGCGGCATTTTCGCTGTGCGGGTACGTCGATGCCGCTTGGAAATCAATGTCCGCACCGCGGACAGAAAGGAAGTTTTATGAAGACACTAAAACCTATGTTTACCCGGTTATGTGACGGCCTGTCACGAAGAATCCGCGGCGCGGCATTCCAGACCGGACTGCTGATCGCCGTTTCCGTCATGCTGCTTGGCGCGTGTGCCCAAGAGGGGCTTCCGGATCCGATTACGGCGCCGCCGGAAACGATCCCTTCCGACACGGGGCAGGAGAACGGCGGCGACGCGCAGGGCAGCGGTACGCCCGAAGCGCAGGAGGAAGACGATACGCTTCCGCCCCGGGCGGGGATGCTCCGGAGCCGCCTGACCAATGAGTGGGTGGACGCCGATGTGGCGAATACCCGGCCGATTGCCGTCATGACGCCCGTCGAAAAAGCCGCGATGCCCCACTACAGCCTCTCCGAGGCTTCCATCCTTTACGAAGCCAACGTAGAGGGGCGCTATACCCGTCTGCTGGCCATTTACGAAGATTGGCAAAATTTAGAAAAGATCGGGAATGTCCGGAGCCTGCGCCTTTATTATGGGTTCTGGGCTTTGGAATGGGATGCGTTCCTCGTACATTTCGGCGGGCCTTTCTTTGTAGACGACCTGCTGAACCAGCCCACTACCCAGAATATCAACGGCAACAGCGGCACGGATACCGACGCCTTCTTTCGTACCAGCGACCGGAAAGCTCCTCACAACGCTTACGCTTCCGGCCAAGGCCTGCTCAAGGTTATCAACCAGAAAGGATACAGCCTTTCTTACCGGGGCCTGGCGGACGAAGAGCACTACCGGTTCACTCCCAAAGCCGTGCCGAACACCTTAGAGCAGTATTCCAATGCCGTGACCGCCCGGAATATCGATATGTCAAGCTGCTATCCTTTGACCAGATGCACCTTTGAATACCGTCCGGAGGACGGGCTTTATTACCGCTCGCAGCACCTGTCCGGCTCCGAGGAAGGGCCCCACATAGACGCCGTGACCGGAAAACAGCTTGCTTTCAAGAACATCCTCGTGCAGTACACCAAATATGAGGATCTGGGCAAAGGCTACCTGGCGTTCCAGTGCCATGACACCACCCGGGACGGCTGGTATTTTACCAACGGCAAGGGGATCCATGTGAAGTGGAAAAAGACCTCCGATTACAGCGCGACGCGCTACTATGACGACAGCGGGAACGAGATCGTGCTGAACACGGGAAAGACCATGGTACTCATCGTAGAAGAAGGCGACTCCTTTGCATACGAATAAGGAGCAGCCACAGCACAGAAACCAGCCATCCCGGCGCGGGAACCTATTCGCAGGCTCCCGCGCCGGGATGGTTTTTTACAGGCTATGTCACGTCAGCTTCCAAGTCCCAGCCGGTTCACCGCCGAGAAGATCGCCCTCATAGCAGCCCTGGTAATGTCGGAGCTGACCCCGGCTCCATAAGTCACCCTCCCGCTGTCCGCGTCCAGCAGATGGACGTAGGCCGCCGCCTGGGAATTGGCGCCGCTCTGCAGGGCGTGTTCCACATAATCCAGTACCTTGATCCGCATCCCGAACGTTTCGGAAAGCCCTCGCTGCACCGCGTCGATCGGCCCGTTCCCTACCGCCTGGAAGGATTTTTCCGTTCCGTGATCCGTATAGACCACCAATACCCTGGTAGCCAGGCTTTTTTCCGCTTCTTTGCCCAGATCCTCCACTTTGGTCAGCGTCCGGAAATGAAGCGGTTCCTTCCGGTTCAGGTACTCTTCACGGAACCGGTCCATGATCTGCGCGGGCGACACTTCTCCCTGCCGCTCGGAAATCTTCTGGATGACCTGGGCAAACTCTTTCTGCATGGCCTTGGGCAGCTTGAAGCCGAAATAAGTATCCATGATAAACGCCACCCCGCCTTTGCCGGACTGGGAATTGATCCGGACGACAGGTTCGTACTCCCTCCCGATGTCCGCCGGGTCGATGGGGAGATACGGCACTCTCCACACCTTGCCGCCCCGCTCCTTCATCGCCTTTACCCCTTTGTTGATGGCATCCTGATGGGAGCCGGAAAAAGCGGTGAACACCAGCTTCCCGGCATAAGGATGTCTTGGATGGACGGGAAGCTTGCAGCAGCGTTCATATATTTCTATCGTATCGTTTATCCGATCCAGATCCAGCTTAGGGTCGATTCCTTGGGAAAACAGATTGTAGGCGATATTCAGGATGTCCACGTTGCCCGTGCGCTCCCCGTTGCCGAACAGGGTTCCTTCCACCCGCTCCGCCCCCGCGAGCAGGGCAAGCTCCGCGCTCGCTACGCCCGTCCCTCGGTCGTTGTGGGGATGTACGCTGATGATCAGGCTTTCCCGGTGTTCCAGATGCCGGATCATCCACTCAATCTGATCCGCATACACGTTGGGCGTATTCATCTCCACTGTGGAAGGCAGGTTCAGGATCATCGGATCCTGCGCCGTCGCGCCCCAGGTACTCCGTACCGCGTCACAGACTTCCAGCGCGTAATCCAGTTCCGTCCCGGTAAAGCTTTCCGGCGAATACTCCAGCCGGATCCTGCCCGGGAACCGCTTCGCCCGTTCTTTCACCAGCTCCGTTCCCCGTACCGCGATCTGTGTGACCTGCTCTCTGTCCATCTGGAAGACCACGTCCCTCTGTAGGGCGGAGGTGGAGTTGTAGATATGCACGATCGCCTGCTTGCAGCCCTCGATCGCTTCAAACGTCCGGCCGATCAGATCTTCCCGGCACTGCGTCAGCACCTGTACCCAGACATCGTCCGGAATCAGCTTCCGGTCGATGAGCTGGCGCAGGAAATCAAATTCGATCTGGCTGGCGGCGGGGAAGCCGACCTCGATCTCCCGGAAACCCAGCTTGATCAGATACTGGAACATCTCGATTTTTTCTTCCACCACCATCGGGTCGATCAAGGCCTGATTCCCGTCGCGCAGATCCACGCTGCACCAGACAGGCGCCTTTGTGATCTCCAGCCCCGGCCATTTTCTTTCCGGATAGTCCACCACCGGATTTTTACGATACCTCTGATAATGTAACATGCCGCCCGCTCCTTTCCCGTTCTTGACTTTCTTCCGCTGGGACGAGGGAACTGTCCTTGTCAAACAGTCACAAAAAATCAGCTCATCCAGTAGATGAGCCGCCGCTTCGTCTTTTTATTCGCCAAGGCCGCTTTCCACTGCCGCGACCAGAGTCTGTAAGGCAAGCTCCTCATCCTCTCCGTCGCAGACAAACTCAATCTCGTCGCCGCACTTTACGCAGGCGCCCAGGACACTCAGAACGCTTTTTGCATTCGCGGTATTATCCCGAAAAGTAAAGGTAATCAATGATTTGAACTGCATCGCTTCTTTGCATAGGATACCTGCCGGTCTCAGATGTAATCCCGTGGGATTATTGATTGTTACCTTCTGGTTCACCATACTCTGTCTTCCCTCCGCTTTCTCCCGCCGTACAAGCCGAACCGCCCGCCATCCTACTTCCGTCCGGTATTTCCCGATCATCCGTATGTACCTTTCCGGCGGGTTCGTTTCCCGATCTGTTTTTCATCATTCTCCGCTCTATCCCTCTTAAACTATATCATGACCGCGAGGCAATCTCAACCTCTTTTCTCGAAAACTTCTCAGAAGTCACTGTTCAGCAAGAACAGCTGACGACAGCCGGCAAGTGCCGCCGGCGCCACTCAGCCAGGACAGCGACATGGCAGCTTGGCGCGCGCTGTCCTCGCAATGGTACGCAAATCCGTATACCCATGTATGGATATGCCCATACATGGGCATGACCATACATGGGCATGACCATACATGGACACTCGCTAGCTCACGGGATACTCCCGCTGAGCGGAACTTTCAGAACATAATGTCCTGAATCAGGTTCGCCAGTTTGGCCGCTTCCGCATGGATCGTCTCCTTGTCCTTGCCTTCGATCATGACCCTGACCAAAGGCTCTGTTCCGGACGGGCGGATCAGCACCCTGCCTTCCCCGGCGAACCGATCCTCCACAGCCTTCACCGCCCGTGCGATCTCCGGATATTCCATGTACTTTTCTTTTTTGTGGTTCGCCACTTTCGCGTTCATCAGCGCCTGGGGAAGCACCTCCATCACCTTGGTCAGTTCCGACAAAGGTTTCCCGGTTTCCACCATGACCTGCAGCAAGTGCAGGGCGCTCAAAAGCCCGTCTCCGGTGGTATTTTCATCCAGGAAGATAATGTGGCCGGACTGCTCTCCCCCCAGGCTCGCTCCGATCTCTTTCATCCGCTCCAGCACATACCGATCCCCGACCTTGGTCTGTTCTATCGTAAGCCCGTTGCGCTGCCCCATCAGGAAAAAGCCTTGGTTGCTCATGATGGTCGCGACAATCGTATCGTTCTTCAGCCTGCCCTGCTCCCGCATATGATTCCCTACGACAGCCAGAATCTGGTCGCCGTTTACGACGTCGCCGTTTTCATCCACCGCCAGAAGCCGATCCGCATCCCCGTCAAATGCCAGGCCGATACTTGCTTTCTCATAAACCACCCGGGCCTGTAGCTCCTCCAGATGGGTGGAGCCGCAGTTGGCGTTGATGTTGGTGCCGTCCGGGCTGTTATGGATCGCCACCACCTTGCCGCCCAGCTCTTTCAGAGCTTCTACCGAAGTATAATAGGAAGCCCCTTCCGCGCAGTCCACGACGATCTTCAGATCGGACAGGTTCACACCGACCGACTGCATGGCGTGGTTGATGTATTCTTCCCGCGCATCGGTGCGGTACTTGACCTTGCCCACCCCGGAGCCGATAGGGAACCGGATCCCTTGCATATCCTTGACGATCATCTCTTCGATTTCATCTTCCAGAGCGTCCGGCAGTTTATAGCCGTCGCCGTCGAAAAATTTGATCCCGTTAAATTCCAGGGAATTATGAGAAGCGGAAACCACTACCCCGGCATCCACTTTGTACTTTCTGGTCAGGTATGCCACCGCCGGAGTGGGAAGCACTCCTACAAAAATACAGTTGGCGCCTACCGAGCAGGCTCCCGCCATCAGTGCGTTTGCCAGCATATCGCCGGAAATCCGGGTATCGCAGCCTACCATAAGCGTGGGCTTATGTTCCTTCTCCCTCGTCAGGACATAGGCTCCCGCCTGCCCCAGCTTCATCGCCAGAGACGGGGTCAGCTCGTCGTTGGCGACACCTCTCACCCCGTCCGTCCCAAATAATCTTTCCGTCCTCTTTTCCATGGAATGTACTTCCTCCATCCTCTTCTCCACATCTTTTTCCATCTTTTTACAAAACCTATAGACCTTATTCCCTTTCCGAAAACGTCAGCTGTACCTGAATCGGCTGGCTGACGATAAGCCCCTCTCCCAGATCCAGCTCCGCCTGGATGGAGTGGGTGCCGGGGCTTAAACCGGTTCTCTCCGTCTCGTCCATCCAGTCCGCCACATCTACCGTCGGGTGTATCTGGCTTGCCTGCAGCAGGGAAACCAGATCCGCCAGCCCTTTTACTTCCAGCGCGTATATGTCCTCCTCATCCGCGATCTCCGCCGTATAGTCGGAAGGCACGTTGATGATCCGGACGTTCTCCGCCGGTATCTCCAGCTGTCTGGTCTGTTCCGGCTCTATCGACACCCGGATACTGACTTTGCTGTTTGGTTCGTCTTTTGCCAGCTTCACATCTTCCGGCAGGAAGTCGCCGAGGTTCAGGCTGCGTACCAGATCCTGCGTCTGCCCGGTAATATCCAGTTCCGCTTCCGGTATCACGAGCTTCTGGACATTGTTCAGCGCGTAGGCGCTGCCCACCAGTTTCACCTTCCCCGGCCTGCACTCCACCTCTCCGGTTTCCAAATAGCCGTCCTCCGGCGTACCTGTCACCGTATATTGAATCGGCACGGTCTTGGTAGGCAGTACCTGTACATTCACGTTTACCATCTGGATGTTCATTTCAATGGGAGCTTCATCCAGCAGAGCGCCCTCCGCGTCATAGAGATAAATCTTCTCCCTCGTGGCCAGATCCTGTGTGATATTGCTGACATCCACCTCCACGGCGGCATAGCTTGCCGCAGACACTTTCGACTGTGCGCCGGAGATGGAGATCCGGTTCTGCTCCGCCGTCGCCGACACCAGCTCATAATCCTCCGCGACCTGTCCTCCCGTATTGACCCGCAGATTCAGGGATTTGGAAGCCCGGTCCTCGATCTCCAGACGCACGGTGGACATGCTCCCCTCAATGGATCCTATCTGGTTGCTGTACTGCGGTACGCTGTACTCGATCTGCACAGTGTTGGTAGCCGTCAGGTTCTTGAAATCCGCCGTCGCCACAATGTCCGTGATCTTCAGTTCATTGACCAGGCTGTTCGACACAAGCACCTTCACGCTCCGGACGACGTCGGTCTGATCCAGAACCGCGTACACCTTATTCTCGTCCGTCAGAAGCTGCGTATTGAGCAGGGTTACGGGCACATTGCTGAATACCTTCGTTTCCAGCGGATCCGTCACGCTCATCACCACCAGCCACAGGACAAAAGCAAACGCCAGGGAAACCAGCTTGAGTCCCCAGTTGGACAACAGTTTCTTTTTCATTGTGATAACTATGCTCCTTCCAAAGTCTGGAGACTTTGTGCGTAACACAAATCTCCGGTTGAAAGAACGCAATTCTTTCAACCTTTCTGCCTGCTCCTTCCCGTTCTTTTGCGCTTCCCTTTGATTTCCTCTTCTCCCTTGTTCTGTATCTGTTCCAGACGCGCCCGGAGCCGGTCCCCGTCCAGTCCCCTCTCCAGCCTCCCGTCGTAAGCCACGCTGATCTTCCCGGTCTCTTCCGATACGACCACCGTCAGGGAATCCGTCACCTCCGAGATCCCTACGCCCGCCCGGTGCCTGGTTCCCAGTTCCTTGCCTAAGGTAAGATTGTCGGACAGCGGCAGATAACAGGTAGCGGAGGTAATGCGGTTGCCCCGGATGATCACGGCCCCGTCATGAAGGGGCGTGTTATGCTCAAAAATATTGACTAACAGCTGGCTGGACACGAGTCCGTCCAGATCGATCCCGGTACGTTCATAGTGGCTCAAAGAGTCTTTCTGCTCGATGACGATCAGCGCGCCTGTCTTCACTTTCCCCATCTCCACCGCTGCCCTCACGATCTCATGCACGGTCTTGTCGGAAAACAGGGCGGCCTCATGTCTGCCCACCTCAAAAGGAAGAACCGCAGAGAGAAGATTCTTCTTCCCCAGTTCCTCCAGAGCCTTGCGGAGTTCCGGCTGTAAGACCACGATCAGCGCGGTGACGGCAAAGCCGAGTACGTTCGACGCGATCCAAAGAATGGTGTGCATTTTGAAAAGAGTCGCCAACAGCAGGAAGAAAGCGATCACCAGCAGCCCTTTCAGCAGAGACCAGGCCCGGCTGGTCTTGATCCAGATCATGATATGATATACCAAAAAGGCGACCAGGAAAATCTCCACGACGTCGCCCGGCCCTATCGTTGCAATAAACCGTTTTAACCAGCTGATTCCTTGTTCTATCCACTCCATCACTGTCTCAATCCTGTCTGTCAATCACTCTGAAAATACCGTTTCCATCTGCCATGCGGCGCCCTTAATCCAGGCCCTCATAATCGTCCGGCCCGTTATCCTGCCTGCCGTGAACGATCGTGACGCTCTTTCCCCCGGCTCCCTTCCGGCCGCTCCGGGCAGCGCTCCCTCTTGCCGACAGGTTCTCCGTCATCACGCTTCTGCCGCGCTCCCCTGCGGAAGCGGCCGCCAGGCTCCTGGACGGGTTGATCTTTTTTACGGTCTTGGTCTGGGCGGCTACCATCATCTTAGGCACTGCTTTCACATAATAATAATATTCGTCGTCCTCAAACTGGACTTTTTCCGTCCGGCTGTAGTCCACGCAGAACCTGAAAAATTCCAGGACCTTCGCGGCCAGCAGCGCCAGAAAGGAACCCAGCAGGGCGACCGGCAGCGAAGTATTGGTATCATAGAGCAGATCGCCCACCAGCAGGATCACCAGATTCAGGATCGCTCCGGCCACCATCGCGAGGGTCCAGGAATGGGCGACTGCCATCCTGCGGATCAGATAGACCGCGATGATCGTAATGGAAAATGCCGCGATGACCACAAGCATGGTCTTGTTGTCCAGTAGGCCGTCTATCAGAAGCCGCAGCTTCGCGGCCGCTTCTTCCGTCCCCATCTCGCCGATGACCGGAGCTTGCGCCGCCACGCTTTCCAGGAAATAATAGATCACCACGCCGCAGGCCACGGAGACCGCCGCCGCCGGACTCCCGATCAGCCCCATCACGATAGGCATGACATAAGGAACCTTCATCACGAACAGGAGCGGCATCAGGAGGACTGCCAGCAGGTTCTTAGGCGCGAAGCGGAAAAACAGCAGGAACATCACCAGATACAGGCACAGCCCCACCAAGGCCGCTTCCAGGGAAAGGGCATACAGATGCAGGAGACTGAACAAAGCGGCAAACAGGAGGATACAGCCGTTGGGCAGAAAAGAGGAAAGCAGGGAAACCATCAGCACAATCGGCAGGCTGTCTAATCTGGACATGTATCCTAATCTGTCATTCACGATATGCAATGCAAGAAAAGCAAGAAAGAACTTCATGACGGGGATCATAAAGACTTCGTTCTTGCTGTAGATCCGCTTGCATATCTCTCTGAATTCGAGTAAGCTTGTCATTTTCACAATCCTTTCCGGGATCTGCCCGGGGAATCCTGGTACAGGGAACTCAGTTTCTTTAAGTTGCGGTAATATGCCTTCAGGCTCTTTTTTGCCCGCAGATAGCGGTAGGAACACACCAGATAAGAGAGGACGCCGTAGGATACCACCGTTACTCCATACCAGATCAGTACATTTTTGGCAAAGGCTATCAGATCCATCTTATAAATGTCCTGTATGAACGCCTCAAAATCATAGAAAATGAACAAGGCAAACAGAATCCCATAAGCCAAAGTGGCGCTGGCAACGGATTTCAGCACCTGTATGGCGAGATAATCACTGCGGAAATATTTTCCTATTGCCACATTCTTTTTTCCCTCGTGTTCCTCGTAAGAGGTCATTTTCGTCATTAAGATAATGCGCTCTTCACTTAACATCCGCTGGTCTTCTTTCCATTCTGCCGGAAGCCCCTCTACAGGAACCGCATTCTCGGGCTTTCCTTGTCATTCCCTTTCTTAGGCTGCGGCTTAGGCTTGTTGGCGTCTATCAGTTCCTGCAGGTCATTGGCCGTCCTGTTCTTGCATTTTTCACAGAAGCGCCCGCTCCGGATCGGCGCCCCGCAGGTCTCGCAGACAAGGACGCTAGCGGAGCTTTCCGTCAGCTCCAGGCGTTCCTCCCTCAGCCACTGGCGGATCTGCCCCGGATCCACTTCACAGGCTTCCGCCACATCCGTTATCCCTACTCCCGGATGCTCACGGATATATCCCTTTACTTCCTGGAACTTTTCTTCCATCTTCTCTCTGCATTTCGGACACGTGGGCGGCCCGCCGATATAATTGAAGATCCGTCCGCACAGCTTGCAATTCTTTACGTTCATAAAAGTACCATCCTTTCTCACAAAACGCCGCAGGCCAAAGCAACAAAATACACCTTCCGCACTCCGCGTTCCGACAGCACGACCGCGATCTCCTCCATGGTGCTGCCGGTAGTATAAATATCGTCAATTATGATTACTGTTTCTAATTTTACCTTATTTCCGGCCATATGAAAAGCTTTTTTCAAATTATTTTGCCGCTCCCTGAGATCCAGCCGCTTCATGGGGAGCGTATCCCGTTTTCTTTTCAACAGCTGCCCATATACGGGGATCCCGGTATAACGTCCGACAGCGCGGGCCAGAAGCAAGGACTGGTTATATCCCCGCGCCCTCTGCCTGTTCCTGTGGAGCGGCACCGGCAGAAGGGCGTCCGGCTGTACGCGGCGGATAAAATCCCCCAGATACCGGGCGATCTCCTCCCCGTAGAAATCCGCGTATTCCCTCCGGTTCCCGTATTTGAAACGGTAGATACTCGCCGCAACGCTTTCATACTGATACAAGGCCCGGCCCTGTATAAAATGGACGCGGCGGCTCCGACAGTCACGGCAGTATTCCTCTTCTTCCAGAAGGAGCGTCTTCCCGCAGCGGAAACATCTGGGAGACGTCACATACCGCAGCCTGGGAAGACACTCCAGGCAGATCTTTTCCCCGAAAGGCGTCACGATCCCGTCGCAGACCGGACACCGCAGGGGGTATACCAAGGACAGCAAAACGCGCCATTTCATACTCCTGCTTTCTACAGGCTTTCTCCCTTGCCGAATTCCCGGATACGCCCGGCGAGAGCCGTGTAGCGGCGGTTCTCGCTTTCATTTTCGATCATGCCGCGTACTGTGCCGCTGTTGCCCAGGATCATGACACAGTTTCGCGCCCGCGTCACCCCGGTGTATAAGAGGTTGCGGTTGAACAGCAGCTTCGGCCCGCCCAGGAGGGGCATGACCACCGCCGGGTATTCGCTCCCCTGGGATTTGTGGATGGTGATCGCATAAGAAAGCTCCAGTTCGCCCAGCTGGGAAAAAGGATACGTCACCCGCCGGTGTTCATCGAACTCCACCACCATCTGGGAAGCGTGTTCGTTGATTTCAAGGATTTTCCCCATGTCTCCGTTAAATACTCCCGCCCCGCTGTCAACGGGGATTCCGCAACGTCCGGCCACTTCCCATTCCAGCTGATAGTTGTTCTTCACCTGCATGACCTTATCCCCCTCCCGGTAAGTGACGCTCCCGCTGATATGCTCCTTTTTCCCGTCGCCCGGCGGATTCAGGTATTTCTGCAGAACCGTATTCAGCGTCTCCACGCCTAGGCTGCCCTTACGCATGGGCGTCAGCACCTGGATCTCATACGAAGACGTCCCCACATAGCCCGGAAGCTTTTCCCGGATCAGCTGTATCATGTGTTTGTATATGACGTTCACGTCATTTCTCTCCAACAGGAAAAAATCTTTGCTCCTGTTGTCCAGAGCGATCTGCTCCCCCCGGTTGATCCGGTGGGCATTGACGACAATGTCGCTTTCTCCCGCCTGCCGGAAGATCCTGCGCAGAACGACCATCGGAAACGCGCCGCTGTTCATGAGGTCGCGCAGTACTTGTCCGGCCCCTACGCTGGGCAGCTGGTTGACGTCGCCCACCAGGATCAGGCGGACGCCCGGAACGACCGCTTTCAGGAGTGCCTCGAACAGTTTCAGATCCACCATGGACATTTCGTCAATGATCACCACATCAGCAGCCAGGGGATTCTGCTCGTTGCGCTCGAACCGGACTTTGCCCAGCTCCTCATCCGACAGGGCGGAGTTCAGCTCCAGCATACGGTGGATCGTCCTGGCTTCATATCCGGTCGCTTCCGTCATGCGCTTCGCCGCCCGCCCTGTGGGCGCCGCCAGGCAGATGTCCAGACCCTGCGCGTCAAAGTAACGGATGATCATGTTGATGGTCGTGGTCTTCCCCGTTCCCGGCCCGCCGGATAAGATGAACAGGCCGTTCTTGATACATTCCAGTACCGTCTGCTGCTGGAGTTCGTCCAGCTCCATGTGAAGCCTGAGCGCCAGCTCCCCGATGCTTTTCCGCAGAGCCGCTTCCCCGCCGGAAAACATGTCCGGCTCCCCGGCTTCCCGCGCCCTCTCCCACAGGGGGATGTTCAGCTCATGGAGCAGCCTGGCGCAGCTGAGTTCCGCGTAATAATGGCCCGGCAGAAAGACACCATGCCCGTCCGCTTCCGAGCCGCCGCGGATGACCAGCTTCCTATCCATCATCAGGTTCTGTGTCTGGATACGGATGTCCTCCTGCTCCACGCCGAGAAGCTGCCCAGCCCTCTCCAGCAGGAGCCGGAGGGGGAGATAGCAATGCCCTTCCCCGACGGACTGCTGTAGAATATGCAGGATCCCGCTCCGGATCCGGTAATCCGAATCTGCATGGATCCCGGTCTTCGCCGCAATCTCGTCCGCGATCCGGAAGCCGATCCCCCGGATGTCCTCCGCTAGCTGGTACGGGTTCTCTTTCATCACCCGGTACAGCTGCGCGCCGTAGGTATCGTATATCTTGACCGCCAGGGCATTGGAGATCCCGTACTGCCGCAGATAGACGAACGCCGCCCTCTGCTCTTTCTTTTCGCTGAGCTGCGCGCCGATCTCCTGTGCCATCCTCTGGCTGATCCCCCGGATCTGCGCAAGCCGCTCCGGCTCTTCTTCGAGAATGCGGGCGGTGTCCTCCCCGAAACGGCTGACGATCCTCTTCGCCAGTGCCGCGCCCACGCCTTTGACCGCGCCGAAGCTAAGGTAACGCTCCATATCGATGCTGCTCGTAGGCGCAATAGCCTGATAGGAGCGGATCTGGAACTGTTTCCCATATACCGAATGCTCCACATACTCCCCCTGCGCGCAGATGGTTTCTCCCGCCGCCGCCCCTTTCAGCGTTCCCACACAGGTGATCTCTTCCTCTTTGCATACCAGGCTCATCACCGTATAGCCGTTCTCGCTGTTCTGATAAACGATATGGTCAATATAGCCGCTTACTGTTTCCATCTGCTCCTATCTGCACACCGCTTTCCGTCCGACAGAGCCGACCGGACACATCCGGCAAAACCGGCCGGACACATTCAGCAAAACCGGCCGGACACATTCAGCAAAACCAGCTGAACACATTCAGCAAAACCAGCTGAACACATTCAGCAAAACCAGCTGAACACATTCAGCAAAACCAGCTGAATGGAACTATGCGCGTATGCCATCCTCGCAATGTTGCGCGAAATGACGCACCTGCCTATCTGCGCTATGGCTCCGCGGGATACTCCCGCCGAACAGCGGCGGTTTCCTCATAGGCCATAGTTGCGCTTCATCTGCTCATACAGGCTCTGTGCCAGCCCCAGGCTGTTCCGCTCCGTAGACTGAGCGGCCAGATCCTGAATCATCCGCTCTTTGTGAAAATCCAGCAACGTCGCATCCGCCCCTGTCACCGTTTCCGACTCGGGAACCGTCTTCCACATCTGTTTCAAGACTTGCTCCAGAAAATAAGACTCGAACTGCTTACAGACGTCCATCAGCTCCTGATCCGTAGGCTGGGTATCCGCACCCAGCGCGTTTTCCAGTTTGGAAGCGGTCTGCTGCTGCGCCACCGTGCCGTACAGGTCGCCATAGGCGCTCGTAAGACTGGAAATATCCATGCTATATGACCATCCTTTCCCCGTGCCGCAAAACGGGATACTCTGTCCGCCGGTACCGCCGGATTCGTGCCGGTACAGCAGAAGCGCGCTTCCTTTTCCACTCGAAAGGAAAAAACAACCCCGGCAATGTCGTAAGAAAAAAACCGCGGAGCTTTTCTAAGATTTAACGCCGCAGATTATTGGCCTGCTGGAGCATTTCATCCGAGGCCGTGATCGCCTTGGAATTCAGCTCGTAAGCGCGCTGGGTCACGATCATGCTGACCATCTCGTCCGCTACCTGGACATTGGAGCCTTCCAGGTAGCCTTGCAGGATCACGCTTTTCTCCACCTCGTTGTTGGCGGCTTCATTGATCGGCTGACCGCTGGCGGCAGTCTGCTGAAAGAGATTGTCGCCTTGCTTTTCCAGTCCGGCGGGATTACGGAACTGGAACAGCCCGATCTGGATCCCCAGCGACTGCGGGTTATTGTTCGCGTCCGGATAGACAAGCTGTCCGTCGCCGGTGACGCTCACCTGGCTGACGACATAATTCTGGTTCAAGATAATAGGATTTCCGTTGGAAGCCATTACCGGACGCCCGTCCGAGTCAGCCAGCATGTTCCCGCCGTTCGCCGCCGTCGTCCACTGGAAATCCCCCGCCCTGGTATAATAGGGATTGCCATCTTCCCCCCGGACGGCGAAAAAGCCTTTCCCATTGACGGCAAAGGAGGAATCGCTTTCCGAAGCAAGCATACTGCCTGTCTTGAAAACGGAAGTCACGGAAGCATTCCGTACCCCCAGCCCCACCTGTGAGCCGATGGGCTTGTTCTCGCCGTTCGCCGTGGTGGTTCTGGTCTGGATCGTCTGATACAATAAGGACTTGAAGCCGTTGACCTCCGTCTTGTATCCGGTGGTGTTCACATTGGCCAGGTTGTTAGCTATGACGTCCAGATTGACCTGCTGGGCCGCCATGCCGGTCGCCGCCGTCCACAAACTACGTACCATTTATCCTGTCCTCCTTTTCACAAGAGCGCGCTTTAGAGTTTCCCGAGCTGGTTCACCGCGATGTCCAGGCCGGAATCATATGCCTGGAGGATCTTCTGGTTGGCTTCGTATGCCCTGGTAATGGCGATCAGGTTCACCATTTCCGCCACCGTGTTCACATTGGCCATCTCCAGGTATCCGGAGTTCACCGTCGCGCTGCTGTCCGCCAAGACGGCGCCCTCTGCCGGCTGATAATAATTCTCTCCGTATTTTTCCAAGTAGTCGTAGTCTTCAAAATCCGCCACCTGGATCTGCGCCACACGGAGATTATTCTGAATGAGATAGCCCTCTTGATCGATTTCCGTCTCCGAATTGGCATTGAGCCGGATCCGGCGGTTCTGGGCATCCAGCACGAAATCCCCGTCCTTCGTCGCCAGGTATCCTTCCTGGGTCAAGGTGAAAGAGCCGTCGCGGGTGTACTTCGTGGAGGTTTCCCCCGCCTTGTTGGTAAACTCGACGGCGAAGAAGCCCTCCCCGGAAAGCGCCAGGTCATAGACGTTATCCGTGGCCCGGAAAGAGCCTTGGGAATAATCCGTATAATTCTCGCCGATCTTCACCCCGGGATTGTTCCAGCCGTTCTGCTGGATCGCAGCCAGGCCGACGGAAGAGTCTTTTAATTTATAAGCCAGAATATCTTCAAACGCTTCACTGGTTGTCCCTTCCTTTTTGAAGCCCACCGTGGACGCGTTCGCCAGATTGTTGGTCATCGTATCCAGACGTTTCTGCTCGTGGATCATGCCCGTATAAGCAGTGTAAAGCCCTTTCAGCATAAAACACCTCTTTCGCCCGCTCTGCGCGGATGCACGCCGCCCGTCCCGCACCGTTACGTTCCCTGCCCGTCCCGTGCCAGGATCCCGTCAGATTCTGCGGGAAGCCTCCGCAAGGAAGCAGTGTCCCTGTAAAGGTATGCCCCTGCGGGGACACCCCTATCGTTCTATCCGGCTCTGCCGAATGTGTCCGGAGTCCTCGGTGAAAAAGAGCCTGCCCTTAGTCTTCCCGGTATCCGGCTAAAAACTCCACATATTTCCCGGTTCCGATCGCCACCGCCGTCATGGGATCCTCCGCCGTCATGGTATTGATCCCCGTCCTGGAAGAAATCAGATCCTCCAGGCCCCGGAGCAGGCTGCCGCCGCCGGTGAGGACGATCCCTCTGTCCGCGATGTCCGCCGCCAGTTCCGGGGGGGTCTTCTCCAGTACGCTATGGATGGTTTCCACGATCTGGGAAGTGGTTTCCTTCAAGGCCTCCTCCGTTTCCTCGGAAGAGACTTTCACGGTCTTAGGAAGCCCGGTCACTAGGTTGCGCCCCCTTACGTCCATGTAGTCCACTTCCGGGCGTTTGTAGGCGGAACCGATCTTTATTTTCAGATCCTCCGCGGTCCTTTCCCCGATCAGAAGATTGTGTTTCTTCCTCATATAACGCACGATTGCTTCGTCAAAATCATCTCCCGCGATCTTAATGGACGCGCTGACTACGGTGCCGCCCAAGGAAATCACCGCAATATCCGAAGTGCCGCCTCCGATGTCCACGATCATGTTGCCGCAGGGCTTGGAAATATCGATGCCCGCCCCGATCGCCGCCGCGATCGGTTCCTCAATGATGGACACTTCCCGGGCGCCCGCCTGGTATGTGGCGTCCTCCACGGCTTTCTTCTCGACCTCCGTCACGCCGCTCGGCACACAGACTGCAATCCTAGGCTTCCGGAAAGTCCTTTTCCCCAATGCCTTTTGAATGAAATATTTCATCATCTTTTCCGTTACGGTATAATCGGAAATCACGCCTTGGCGCAGAGGCCTGACCGCAATGATATTGCCTGGCGTCCTGCCCAGCATCAGCCGGGCGTCTTCCCCGATCGCCTTGATCTTGTTGGTATCTCTATCAAAAGCTACAACGGAAGGCTCTTTCAATACGACGCCTTTCCCCCTGATGTAGACCAGTATGCTGGCTGTGCCCAAGTCAATACCGATGTCTGTACACTGCATAAATCGTAACCCCTTTCTGATGGTACGGCTGTCCGCCGCTTGATCTGTATCTGAAACCGGCTGGCAAACCCGGACAGCTGCCCGACGTCTCTCCTACCTATTTACCGAAAACCCCCGTTGCCAGTCCTTTGACGTTCCCGTTTCATGCAAAGCGCGCTTCGCAGCCGCTTGGCTCACTGTCTACGCATATTATACCTTAAAGTTTTCTTTTTTCATAGATTTTCATGAAAAAATTTTTATAGGTCTTTCTGAAAAAAATTCCTCAAGAATCTTCAGCGCGGTTCTGTCCCAAGAAATATGCGAAAAAAAGAACGGTCCCCTCGCTCCCTTTTCCGCATCCATGCGCCGCTTCTTATGCTGTCTTTTATATTATCGGCATGATTGCCCTTATACTTAAGTGATTTTATGAATTTCTTATTTTTTTTATATTGATTCCTGATGGCGGATGAATTGACTGTTTCATCCAGCGTGACACGGAAATCATTCCGGTGGAGCCAAGGGCGGCGTGGGAACTGGTCTGAGGCCAAAGCAGCCGAATGCGGCCACTCCGGCTGTCCAGGCCCGAACCCATACGCGTGTTTCTTTTCTTCCATCTGCCGTCCGGCTTCCGCTCCATCAGCCCCACTGAACCGTTCCTGCCGACTTTCTTGGCCGAGACGTTTTTCCTGATCCGCAAGGCTCTTCCCGACCGCCGCAGGGAGGTCGCGGACGGCGTGGGTACTGTGCCTGCGTTTGCGCTGCTTGTCTTCAAAATTATTTATAAAACTTTAAGAAAACGCTTGCATTTTTGATCCGCCTATACTATAATAATTTTTGCGTTGCAAAGCCGCTTGATAGAAAGGCGCTGTTAGCTCAGTTGGTAGAGCACCTGACTCTTAATCAGGGTGTCCAGGGTTCGAGCCCCTGACGGCGCATAAAGGTTCTGGGACTCGCACTTGGCGCGGGTTTCGGGACTTTTATTTTTGATTGCCGGACAGACGATCCCGCCCGGCGCGAAAGGAACGGCCAGAATTATGATATTTGACACACATGCCCATTATGATGACGAAGCGTTTGACCAAGACCGGGAGACGCTTCTTGCCGGGCTGCCGGGGGCGGGGATCGCAAGAGTCGTGAACATCGGCGCCGATCTGGCTTCCTGCCGGCGGACAATCGCGCTGACGGAACGCTACCCATACATCTACGGGGCATTGGGCGTACATCCCAGTGAAACCGGAGAACTGGACGAAGCTTCTTTCGCCTGGCTGAAAGGCCAGTGCGGCCTGGAAAAATGCGTGGCGGTCGGCGAGGTCGGTCTGGACTATCACTGGAAAGAAGCCGACGTCCGGACACAGAAAAACTGGTTCCGCCGATTTCTGGATCTGGCAAAGGAAGCGCGGCTGCCCGTGGTGATCCATTCCCGTGATGCCGCCCAGGATACGCTGGAAATCCTGCGGGCGGCGGGGGCAAAGGATCTGGGCGGCGTCATGCACTGTTATTCCTATTCCAAGGAAATGGCAAAGTCCTTGCTGGAAATGGGATTCTTTTTCGGTATCGGCGGCGTCGTGACCTTTCAGAACGCCAAGAAACTGCGCGAAGTCGTGGCGTACCTTCCCATGGACACTCTGGTTCTGGAAACGGACTGCCCTTACCTTTCTCCGGAACCCTATCGCGGAAAACGCAACTCTTCGCGGAACCTGCCCTATGTGGTAAGGGCCGTCGCCGAGATCAAGGGGATTCCGGAAAAAGAGGTGGAGCGGATCACTTGGGGAAACGCCTGCAAGCTATATGGGATGGGTGAAGGTGGAAAGAATTGCATTCTTTCCACCGGAGATTTGTGCTGCGCACAAAGTCTCCAGACTTTGGAAGGAGCATGATGATGAGCATGAAAGCGTCCAGGCTAAGATTCTATCGTAGACTTCATTTGGAAAGGACATGCCAAAAATGCGGGAACTAGCGCGGTTATGCAAGCGCCTGGACATGCCGGAGCAGGTAACGGAACGGATCCTGCATCTGGCGGGCAGCGACCTGTTTCGCCAGGAGCCTTTCTCCCGGCGGGTACAGCTGCAACGAAGGCTCTCCGTGCCGGACGGAGCGGAAGAACTGGGCAAGCTTCTGGGAGAGGACGAGGATGGCTATCAAATGCTGGCCTGTATGCTGCTGGCCGGGGAAGCCACCCGGGAAAAATACCGGGAAAAAGGAATCAGCGACATGGTTTTTTATGATACATTCCGCTGTTTTCCCCGGTTCGTCCGGGAACACCGCGCAAGCTTCGGGCGGTTCGGCTTCGACAGGGCCTGGTGGACCTACCGGCAGGTCGGGATGAAGCTGTTCCGGATCGGAACCTTGGAATATGAAATGGCCGCCCTGGACGGCCAACCGGCCGTCAGCGTACACATCCCGTCCGGCTGCCCTCTGGATGCCGTCTCCCGCAAGGAGTCTTACCAGGCGGCCGGGGAATTTTTCCGTACTTACTACCCGGATTTCGCCCAGGTGCCGTATATCTGCGATTCCTGGCTGTTAGCCCCGGCGCTAAAAGAAGTATTGCCGGAGGACTCCCATATCCTGGCTTTCCAGAGAGAATATGAAATCCGATCTGTCGATCCGGACGACCAAGGGTTCCTCCTGTGGGTATTCCAAACCGAAAAACTTCCTGTGGCAGAACTGCCGGAGGATACCTCCCTACAGCGGAACCTGAAACAGAGGCTCCTAAGCGGCGGCAGGATCGGACGTGCGGTCGGGGTTCTGAAAAGAAGCCTTTACGAAACAGCCGCTCTTGCTGAACGTATTCCGTAAAGGCGGCTTGGTACCATCAGCAGGAACAGCCGGGAAAGCCGGACTCCGGAAGACCCCGCTCAAGAAGCCGGAGCCTTACGGGAACAGCCGGACAGTACCCCTGTTTTATTTGATCTTCCGGGCATAGTCGGCGGCGGCTTTCAGATCCGCCTCGTTGGGTCGTCCTCTGTTCAGGAACAGAAAGCTTCCGGGGAGCAGTTTTTCATCGACCACAGAAACCCCCTTCGCTTCCAGTACCTCACGCGCTTTGGCCTGCCGCGCGGCTCCTCTGGTACTGGAAGTGACCAGCACCGCCTTTTTCACGTTTTTGACATGGTCGCCCTGTAAATAGGAAACCAGCTTTTTGCTTTCGGCGCCGCCATAGATCCCGCCGACCACAAAAAGCGTGTCCACGTTCACCGCCCTCGGATCCGTTTTGACGTCCTCCGGCACTACGTTCCGCGCTTTGGCGATGGCTTGGGCATATTTGCGGCTGTGTCCGGTCATGGTCGCGTAAATGACTTGTGTTTTTGGCATAGCTAAGACCATTCCTTTCTCATAAAGTGGGATATGTCCAGCATAGCAGATAACGCTCCGGAACACAACAGGAAAATGGGGACCACCATCCAAAGACGCTTTGCGGATCAGAGCGGACAGAGGGGAGCAGAATTTCGAGGAGTAACAAACTATGGAAAAACAGATCAAAGTAACCTATCTCGCGCACAGCGGCTTCCTGGTCGAAACCGAGCGGCATGATCTCTTATTCGATTATTCCACGGGGAAGCTTCCCGGCCTGGCAAGCGGCGGGCCTCCCTCCTCGGGCAAGCCCTTTTATGTCTTTGTCAGCCATTCCCACGGGGATCATTTCAATCCGGAAATATTCCGTCTGCCGGAGATCTTTCCTCAGGTCTTTTACGTCCTCTCCGACGACGTCGTCAGGAAGCCCGGGTACCGCGAAAACCGCAAAAACCTCGCGCCGGAAAGAATCCTTTCCGTAAAACCGGATCAGAGTTATGACCTGGCGGATCTCCGCATTACCACTCTCCGGTCAACGGACGCGGGGGTGGCCTTTTTGGTGGAAACAGAGGGGATCACGGTCTATCACGCCGGGGATCTGAACTGGTGGTTCTGGAAAGAAGAAAGCAGGCAGTGGAACAACGACATGACTGCCCGCTATCAAAAAGAACTGGAAAAGATGAGGGATGTTCCCATCGACCTGGCGTTCCTTCCCTTGGATCCCAGGCAGGAGGAATATTATTATCTAGGGTTCGAGTCCATGCTCAAGGCCGCCAAGGTGAGGTACGCGGTTCCCATGCATATGTGGGGCGTATATTCCCTCGCGCGCAAACTGCGCGAGGACGGGCATCTGGACGGAACCGGCACAAATGTCCTGGAAGTGACCGGAAACGGGCAGGAGATCACGCTTTCCCTGCCCGACTTGCCGATTCCGTCATAGCCGCCATCCCGCTTTCTAAAAGCTCCCTCCGACAGGGGGGTGATCAGCCGCTGTCGGAGGGAGCTTCCTGAAAAATACAGAGGAAAGCGTTCCAAGTTTCCTGCTTTCCGTTTCACGCCTTCAGGATGCCTTTCGGTTTTCCCCCTCCTGACATCCCCCGGCCAGCGAGTGCGGACAGCCGTCACAGCCGCAGCCGCAGCCAAGATGCCTGCCCTTTCGTTGATCCCGCGCCAGAACCGCCACGACCGCCGCGACGATTCCCGCGACGGCCAGCCCGGTCAGGATCGTGCCTAAGTTCTGCGCTATCCATACCGCCATCCTCCGCACCTCCCTTTTCATTCCTTAGGAACAGCCTTCGTTCCCTGATCAGCTTGCCAGAGCCTTCTTCCGTAGGCTGCCCGCCGGCGCTTTCCGAAACAGCAGGAACAGGAACGCCGCCAGCAGGATAAAGGCCGCCGCCGTCGCGACGGCAAAGCCGCCCGTGGTGACTAGTGCCCCGATCTGGTAGACACAGAAGGCGACCACATAGGCGAACGCGGTCTGATAGCCGATGGCGAACCAGAACCATTTCGCGTTGTTCATCTCCCGCCGGATGGCGCCGATCGCCGCGAAACAGGGAGCGCACAGCAGATTGAACACAAGGAAGGAATACGCGGCGACCGAGCCGAAGCTGGCCGCAAGGCTGCCCCAGATTTCCGCGCCGTCCTCCGCCACTTCGGCAAAGCCGTAGAGGATCCCGAAAGTGCCGACCACGTTTTCTTTTGCCACAAGCCCGGTAATCGTCGCCACCGCCGACTTCCAGTTCCCCCAGCCAAGCGGCGTAAACACCCACGCGATGGCGGAACCGATTTTCGCCAGGATGCTGTCCTGCATTTCCACCGCGCCGAACGCCGCCCCGTCCGCCCAGCCGTAGCCTGAGGTGAACCAGACAAAAATGGTGGAGAGCAGGATAATCGTCCCGGCTTTCTTGATAAAGCTCCAGCCGCGCTCCCACATGCTGCGCAGGACATTGACCACGGTCGGCATGTGGTAGGCGGGCAGCTCCATCACGAAAGGAGCCACGTCGCCCGCGAACAGCGCGGTTTTTTTCAGAATAATACCGGAACAGATGATGGCGGCGATCCCTACGAAATAGGCGCTGGGCGCGACCCACCACGCGCCGTCGAACAGCGCGCCCGCGATCAGCGCGATGATAGGCAGCTTCGCGCCGCAGGGGATGAACGTCGTGGTGACGATGGTCATACGCCTGTCACGCTGATTCTCGATGGTCCGGGAGGCCATAATGCCCGGAATACCGCAGCCCGTGCCGATCAGGATCGGAATGAAGGATTTCCCCGAAAGCCCGAACCGCCGGAAGATCCGATCCATGATAAAGGCGATCCGCGCCATGTAGCCGCAGGCTTCCAGGGCCGCCAGGAAGATGAACAGGATCAGCATCTGCGGCACGAAGCCAAGCACCGCGCCCACTCCGGCGACAATGCCGTCCAGGATCAGCCCTTGCAGCCAGTCGGCACAGTTGACCGCTTCCAGCGCGCCGCCGATGACGACGGGAACGCCCGGTATCCACAGGCCATAGTCGGCAGGGTCGGCATCCTCCACGGTAAGCGCCGCCTCTTCATAATCTGCGGAACCAATACCCAGAAAATGCCAGCCATCGCCGAACACCCCGTCGTTCGCCCAGTCGGTAGCGATGGTTCCCACGGTCGTAACCGAAACAAAGTAGACGAGGAACATGACCAGAGCGAAGATCGGCAGCGCCAGAAAACGGTTCGTGACGACCTTGTCAATCCTGTCGGAAACGGACAGCCTGCCCTTATTCCTGACTTTTACACAGCCTTTGATGATCGAGTCGATGTATGTATACCGCTCCGCGGTGATGATACTCTCGGCATCGTCTTTCAGTTCCTCTTCACAGCGGCGGATATCGTCCTCTATGTGGGCGATTTTCTCCGGGCTGATTCCCAGTTTCTCTATGATCTTCCCATCCCGCTCAAACAGTTTGATGGCGAAAAAACGTTGTCTTTCCTCCGGAAATTCGTGCAGGACGGCTTCTTCGATATGCGCCAGACAGTGTTCCACCTCGCCCGAGAAGCTATGCTGCGGCACCGTCTTCCCGCCGTTTGCCATCTCGACCGCGACTTTGGCGGCATCCAGTATGCCGGAGCCTTTCAGCGCCGAGATTTCCACGACCTTACAGCCCAGTTCCTTGGAAAGCCGCGCGGCATCGATTTTGTCGCCGCTTTTCTGCACCACGTCCATCATATTGACCGCCACGACCACCGGAATCCCCAGTTCGGTCAGCTGGGTGGTCAGGTACAGATTGCGTTCCAGGTTCGTGCCGTCGATGATGTTCAGGATGACGTCCGGACGCTCGTCGATCAGATAATTCCGGGAGACGACTTCCTCTAAGGTGTACGGCGAGAGGGAATAGATCCCCGGCAGATCCATGATCGCCACATCCTTGCGGCCTTTCAGCCTGCCCTCTTTTTTCTCCACCGTGACGCCCGGCCAGTTGCCCACGAACTGGTTCGAGCCGGTCAGCGCGTTGAACAAAGTGGTCTTGCCGCTGTTGGGATTTCCGGCAAGCGCGATTTTAATTGACATTCTGCGTTTCCTCCTAAAATTTTGTTAGCTTTTCCTAACCTCCGTACTGATAAAATGCAGAGAAAATCCCTCTCTGCAATGCGGCGCTTTCCCTGCTTCCAGATTCCCGTTTCGCTTCGGTCCCCTACGCCGAGACTTCTTCCACTTCGATGATCTCCGCATCTTCCCTGCGGAGCGAAAGCTCGTAGCCGCGCACCGTCACCTCCACCGGATCCCCTAAGGGAGCCACCTTGCGGACAAAAATCTCCACACCCTTGGTAATGCCCATGTCCATGATCCTGCGCTTGACCGCGCCCATTCCTGTGATTTTCGCGACCCGTACCGTGCTGCCGGTCTTTGTGGTCTTCAGCGTCTGCATACCCCTCTCTCCTCTCTTTGAGCCATCATCGCTTCGCAGCCATGGCCCGCATGTGTGTTCACACCATGATCTTATCCGCCATCTCGCGGCTGATCGCCACGCGGGATTCCTTAATGTTCACGATCACGTTCCCCCCGTTCTTCGTAACGATCGTTACCGGACTTCCTGGAACGAAGCCGAGATTTTCCAGAAACTGCCGAGTCTGCGGCTGACCGCCGATCCGTTTGATGGAATTGGCCTCGCCCATTTTCGCCATTGTCAAAGGCATCATTGTCACACTCCCGTCCGCGTTAAGTAAGTTGGAACTAACTTTTGTCTAAGACTGACTGTCGTCTTAAAGTATACGGTTAGACTGTCCTAACCGCTTACATTATTTATCTTAACAAGGCAGACGAAGTTTGTCAAGATAAAAATGCGTGAAAATCGTTATTTTTCGATTTTTGGTTCCTATTCAGCAGGAGCAGCTGAACACATTCAGCAAGGGCAGCCGAACAGGAACCTTTTTCGGATAGGAAAGATTCTCACGCGGATACAGGGGGATCTTGACGAAGACCGGCTTATCCTGTTTCCAGCAAGCTCCGGATCATCTGAAAGGTCTCCTCGCTGAGGATGTGTTCCATCCGGCAGGCGTCCGCGGCGGCGTTCTTTGGGCTGACGCCGCTGCGGGTCAGCCAGTCATATAGCGTAGAATGGCGCTCGTAGACCTGACCGGCGGTCTTCATCCCTTTTTCCGTCAAAGTGATATAGCCGCTTTCGTCCATGCGGATCATTTCCGCCTCGCGCAGTTTTTTCATGGCGATGCTGACGCTGGGCCTGGAGAAGCCCATCTCTCCTACGATGTCGATCGAACGGACGGCTCCTGTCTTTTTGGACAGAAGCAGGATCGTTTCCAGATAATCTTCTGCTGACGCTCGGATGACCATGCCACTCCTATCTGCGTACATTGACGCACGCTGTTCATCGGCTAAGTATGAGGAAGACCCCTGCGGAACGCATTCAGCAAAGGCAGCTGACCACATTCAGCAAAGGCAGCTGAATGGCTTATTCATAAGCCAGGTACTCCGAATATTCTTTCCAGATATTGCAGATCCACGTTTTGCCTTGGTTGAAAATAATTTCGTCGCCGTCTTCGTCCAGAAAGAGGTTGGCCCCGTAATCGCCGTCGCGCTCCCAGGTGCCGTGGATCACCCTGCCGCCGGTAAAGACATAAGCTTCCCCCTCGCCGTGGACGCCGAACGCCAGGTAGTCCTTCGCGGACGGTTCCCGGACTTCGCCGTGGCAGATCTTGAACACCACATTGCTCACCGCGAGCTGTTCCCCGTTCCTTTCATCTTCCTGTGCCTTGCCGTACTGGTAGCGGTAGTAGAGCCGATCGTCCTCGTCATACTCAAAATAAGGGTTCGCGTTCCCATAGCCGCTGTTGTTGGCGGAGGTTCCGCCCGGATAGATTTTCGTCGCCTCCGGCTGATCGGGGTACCCGGCAGGCTGCCCATCGTTTGCGAAAGCAAAGGCCTGCACGAACCGATCCCGGTACCGCGTTTCATAGCCCAGCCGTTCCACCGCTTCCTCATAGCCTTTTACCATCAGGTACCCGGTGAACTCCGTAGCGTAGCCGGGCCTGGAAACACGGGCAAAGGCTTCCGGAGCCGGACGGTCGATCCCCTCCAGCGCCTGGCTGACGTTGTCTACCCGGTCACTGTTGATCAGATCCTTCACGAAAGGAATCGCCAGGCCCCAGTTGACATAGATGGCGTCATAGGACATCGCTTCATAGACATAATAATCCCGGCTGCTGCGTACCGGGCCGATACGGTCCAGCTCGTCATAGTCTTCAAAAAAAGCCATGAGCCGGGTGGTGCGCCCCTCCACCGGAGCTTCGTAGATCATGCTTGCCTGGGAAAGCCCATACTGGGGAAGAGCGGGTTTGTTGTTGGGGATCATGACCGCCATGCTCCGTCTCCTGGCCACTTCCTCGTCCTTCCACTCCCCGGTCAGGTAGCTCTGCATTTTTCCGTCCACCACGGTTCGTTCCTGGATGACTGCGGTATCCGCCGTTTCCTCCTCCGGCTCTGCTTCCTCTTGTGTGGGTGGAGCCAGAATCGGCTCTGCCTCCACCGTATACGCTGCCGGGATCCCTTCCTCTTTTTGACAGCCGGCCAGCACCGCCCCGGCCAGCACAAGCATTACGATGACGTATTTTTTCATACTGTTCCCCTTTTCATCTTCGCGGCGCGCCTTCCCTTCGTCCGCCCGATTCCGGAGCCGCCGATTCCGGCTCCCTAGATCTCAAACATCAGTTCCGTTTCTTCCTCTGCTGCTTGCCGCGTCTCCCGCTCACATTTCAGGATCGTTCCGGAGGTCTTAGGCAAGGTGATCAGCATTTTCCCCATACGCAGAGGATAGATCCTGCGCTCCAAGGTATACCCTCCCTCCCCGGTCTGGATCAGCTGTACCATCTTCCCCTCTTTCGGGATGTTCAGCTCCCAGACGGACAGTTCCCTGGTAAGTTCCTGATTGTTGTTGTTGATCAGGATCAGGCACTGCCCTGTCTTGTGGAAACGTCCGTATGCCAGAAAATTGTAGTCCTCATCCACCGGCTTGATGGAGCCAAAGCGCAGCTCGTCGTTTTCCCTGCGCAGACGGATGATGTCCTTGTGGAACGCGATCAGTTCCAGATCCTCCCTGCCCCAAGGATAAGTCCTGCGGTTATCCGGGTCAGTAAAACCGCACAGCCCGGCTTCGTCGCCGTAATAAAGCGTGGGCGCCCCGGGCCAGGTCATCTGCATGACCACTCCCTCCAGAAAGACGGCTCTGCGCACACCCTCATCGGCGGCCTGGGCGCCGAGGGTATTCGTGCGCCCCACCTTATGACTGGTGCGGGTCAGGAAACGGGAATGGTCATGATTGGACAGCTGGTTCATTGCTACCTGCCAGCTTGGCATGGAAAAACTTGCGCTGTGGTGGCGTATGGCTCCCCAGAAGCTTTCCGCGTTCCCCAGCAGATCCTCCCGGAAATCGTCGCTATGCTTCTCCATCCCGGTCAGGAACCAAGTCACAGGCTCCATGAACGCATCGTAGTTCATGACCGTATCCCATTCGTTCCCTTGGAGCCAGTCTCTCGTGTTCCCGTAATGCTCCGCCAGGATGATCGCGTCCGGGTTGGCGGCCTTGACCGCCTTGCGGAATTCCTGCCAGAAAAAATGGTTATAGCTGAGGCTATGCCCCAGATCCGCCGCCACGTCCAGCCGCCAGCCGTCCGCGTTATAGGGCGGAGACACCCACTTCGCGGCGATCTTCATGATGTAGTCGAACAGCTCTCTGGAACCCTCGTAATTGAGCTTCGGTAAGGTGTCATGCCCCCACCAGCCATCATAAGAAGCATTGTATGGCCAGTCATACTCCCTGCGGAAAGAGAAATAATTCCGGTAAGGACTGTCCGCCGAAACGAAAGCCCCTTTCTCGTATCCCTCGGCGGCTTCGTAAATCCGCTCCCTGTCCATCCATTTATTGAAAGAGCCGCAGTGGTTGAACACCCCGTCCAGTATCACCCGGATGTTCCTCCGGTGGGCTTCCTCCACCATCCGGATAAACAGCTCGTTACTGGCTTCCAGATTCCTCCGGTCGGTGACGCGGCGCTTGTAGCGCTCGGCGAAACGGTTCTCCACCCGTCCGCGGCGGAAGCCCTGCACCGCTTCATCCGGAATCGGGTTCTTCCCCTCTTCCGTCACGATCCTGCCGAAATGCGGGTCAATATAATCATAATCCTGAATGTCGTACTTGTGGTTGGATGGGGATACGAACAGCGGAGTGAAATAAATCACTTCCACGCCAAGCTGCTCTAAATAGTCCAGTTTGTCTATGACGCCTTGGAGATCCCCTCCGTAAAACTCCCGGACGCCCACCTGCGCCGGATATTTGTACCAGTCCGCCACGTGATTCACAGGCTCCCCGATATAGCAGTATTCGTTTGTCTGTACATCATTTGACGGATCGCCGTTACAGAACCGATCCGCATAGATCTGGTACATGACCGCGCCTTTCGCCCAGTCCGGCGTCTTAAAGCCCGGCAGGATCACGAAGTCATAATACTCATTGACTTCCCGGGCCAGCCCCCGCGTATCGAAATACCCTGTCACCTTTCCGGCCAGCACCTGGAAATGATAGGAGATCTTCTCGTTTTCCAGCTGGTATTCATGGACGTAATAGTCAAAATTCTCGTCCGTTTCCGCCTTGTTCATCAGGTATCTCACGCCCTTAGATACGAAGAACACCAGATCCACATTGTTCCTCGCCGTCCGGAAGCGGATGCCGATTCGGTCATAGGGCGCCGGTTCCGCCGGGGAAACAAAGTTCTGCGTCGTATCACTGTACAGGGCCTTCCCATTGAAAATAGGACGCATACCGGCAATGTACTGCTGGTTCTGCTCCGCCCTTTTGAGTCGTTCTACCATCATTTCTTCCGCAACCTTTCTGATTCTCCCGGTTATCAGGAGTAAAGCGGATATTCGCATTCCGCCGCGCTGCATACTCAGGAACGCAGGCTGCTTCGCAGCGACCAGCATCCCTCCGTACCCGGCCCCCGCTCAGCCCTTTGCGCGCCGGAAGCGGGGAAAGGCTTATCCGCGTTCAAAAAGCCCCTCCAGCTCCTCTCTTGAAATCTTCTCTTTTTCCAGCAGCAGATCCGCGCAGCTGTGAAGCACTGTTTCATTCTCTAAAATCAGTTCTTTGGCTTTGGCATAGCATTCATCAATGATCAGCTTGACTTCCCGGTCGATTTCCCCCGCCACCGCTTCGCTGTGGGCCTTGGCATGTGCCAGATCCCTGCCGATGAACACTTCCTCGTCGTCGCTGTCATAATGGATGATGCCGATGTTTTCGGACATCCCGAACCGCGTCACCATCTTGCGGGCAGTCTTCGTCGCCCTCTTGATGTCGCTGGAAGCCCCGGTGGTAATATCATGGAAAACGATTTCCTCCGCGATCCGCCCGCCCAAGGACACCATGATGTCCTGCTTCATCTTCCCTTTGGTCAGGAACATCTCATCCCTTTCCGGCAAAGGCATGGTATAACCGGCGGCTCCTACTCCCGTAGGGATGATGGAGACCGTGTAGACCGGGCCGACGTCCGGCAGCACGTGGAACAGGATCGCGTGTCCGGCTTCATGGTACGCCGTGATCCTCTTCTCCTTGTCGGAGATGATACGGCTCTTTTTCTCCGTGCCGATCCCCACTTTCACGAAAGCTTTCCGGATGTCCGCCTGTATCAGATAGCGGCGCCCGACCTTCGCCGCGAAAATAGCCGCCTCGTTGAGCAGATTCTCCAGATCCGCCCCGGTGAAGCCCGCCGTCGTCTGGGCGATCTGCTTCAGATCCACGTCCTCCCCAAGGGGCTTATTTCTGGAATGAACCTTTAGGATTTCCTCCCTGCCGCCTATATCCGGCGTCCCCACCGCCACTTTGCGGTCAAACCGTCCGGGACGCAGGATAGCGGGGTCGAGAATGTCCACGCGGTTCGTCGCCGCCATCACGATGATCCCCTCGTTCACCCCGAAGCCGTCCATTTCCACCAGCAGCTGATTCAGCGTCTGCTCCCGCTCGTCATGGCCGCCGCCCATTCCGGTTCCCCGCCGCCTTGCCACCGCGTCGATTTCATCAATGAAAATAATGCAGGGCGCGTTCTTCTTGGCGTCCTCGAACAGATCCCGGACACGGGACGCGCCTACGCCTACGAACATTTCCACGAAATCCGAACCGGAAATACTGAAAAACGGAACTCCCGCTTCCCCCGCCACCGCCTTGGCAAGCAGGGTCTTACCGGTGCCGGGCGGCCCCTCTAACAGGACTCCTTTGGGGATCCTGGCTCCTACCATGGTAAATTTTGCCGGTTCTTTCAGGAAATCCACGATCTCCTGAAGCTCTTCCTTCTCTTCCTTCAGGCCCGCGACTTGCCCGAAACCCGTCTTATTGTCGCCGACGGACAGTCTTGCCCTGTTTTTTCCGAAATTCATCATCTTGCCGCCCGTACTCCCCGCCATGTTCTGCGCGTTGAACATGGAAAAGAGGAAAATCCCCACCGCGACCACGATCAGCATGGGCAGCAGGTCATTCAGGAACCAGTTCTCCCGCTTTACGTCCTTGACGATGGGATTGAAGCCGTAACTTCTGACCATTTCCTCCGCTTCTATGACGTCCGTCACATAAAGCTTCTTGCTGCTCCCGTCCTTCATGGACACCATCAGATACCCGGTCGGCGTCTCCCTGTTGGGGTAGACGGCGATTTCATCGATCCTGCCCGCTTCCATGTCCACGGCGAACTCGGCTCTGGTGTAGCTTTCCTCCCTGCTTTTGACCAGATTCAGGATGGCCGCCACCAGCAGCAGCATGATGAGCAGCATAAAATAAGAATTAAAGATCCTTCCATTCTTTTTCAATTCCAAGCCTCCTAAGCTAATCTGTCATATCCGTTCCAGCACCCCGATATACGGAAGGTTCCGGTACTTCTGATCGTAGTCCAGCCCATAGCCGACCACGAACTCATCCGGGATCTCAAACCCTGTATAATCCACTTTCACAGCTGTCACGCGTCTGTCGGGTTTATCCAGCAGGGTACACAGGCGCAGGGATTTCGGTTCCCTGTCTCTTAGCATTTCCAGCAGATAGTTCAGCGTCCTGCCGGAGTCCACAATATCCTCCACCACGACGACCTCTTTCCCCTTCAAGGATTCATCCAGGTCTTTCGTGATCTTCACGATGCCGCTGGATTTGGTGTCGCTTCCATAGCTGGATACGGACATGAAGTCCAAAGACACCGGGATCCGGATCCGCTTGGCCAGTTCACACATGAAAAAGGCGCCGCCTTTCAGGACACAGAGCAGATGTACCTGCTTCCCCGCGTAATCCGCGCTGATCTGGTCCCCGATCTGCTGAATCCTGTCGTCCACTTCCTTTTCGCTCAAAAGCACCCTGATATGTTCCGCCATTTTTTCCTCCGTTTCTCCGATCCCATCTTTGCCGTTCCACTTTCTCCGGTTTGCGCGACAGGCGGCTCCCCTGGGCTCCCCAGCCAGGGCTGCCCTGGACGGCGGCCCTTTCCCGCTTACGCGGCAAGCGGCGGATCTCCCAACGGAAACCGTGCGCAGCCCCCGGACGGGCCATGGCTGCGAAGCCGCCATGGAAAGTCATTGCCTGAACTCCACCCGCAGAATACGCCTGGTATCCCCGGTGATTTTATAATATTCACTTACACGGTATCCCACCACCCATAAAATATGATTTTCTTCCGCAAGCAGCGGCACCCGATCCCGTTCCCCGGCAGGTATTTTTTCCCCTATCATGTACTCCTTGATTGTCTTACGGGATGTTCCGGACGGGTTTAGGCTCTTTATCAGAAAATAATCTCCCGTCTGACGAGTTCGCAACATCAGAGGTTTTTTTATTTTATCATAATCAAACGATTTCGTATACTGTTTTTCTGGAATCTCTTTGTCTTTTTTGGAAAAAGCGTCATCGTTCAGCAGGGTCAGCCGGACATGTTCGGCAAAAGCGGCGGGACAGCAGCCGTATGCGCGCATACGGGCCTTGCAATTTTCAGGAAACTTCCCATTTACAGGAAAATCCGGAAGCGTGATCTCTCCGAAAACATAATTTTTAGAGATACTTGACTGACTGTACGGGATATTCCCAGGAAGCTGTAACGGAAAAGCGTCTTCCAGGATCACTTCTTCATACTGTCTCCGGCACCGGATCCCATGGGGCAGACAGATCACGCGGTTTCCGGCTTCCTGAAATAAAGGAAGCAGGCTTGACACATGGCGATAGGTAATGTCTTTCTGTCCGGGAGCCAGGGCTTTCACCATGGCAAAGAGCAGCCTTTTGCCGATCGCCGGATGGAGACTCGAAAAATCGGCGATCCGGATCCGCAGCCTCGTCTGCTGTGCCGCCGGATTCTGGCAGCCGCCGTCTCTGTTTCCCGCTTTTTCACAGACCACGCACCGCTCATAGGCCCGCCCGGTCTGCATTTCCAGAAAATCTTCCGTTTCCGCCAGGATGTCCGCCGTCTGCGCCATGTGGGAAACACAGCCTCTCGCAACGGCTTCCTCCGCGTAGGGCAGAATGTGGCGCCGGATACGGTTCCGGGTATAGGCGTCCGTCCGGTTGGTGGCGTCCGTCCGGTACGCAATGCCCCGTTCCCTTAAATAAGCCTCGATCTCGCCGCGTTCCAGACACAGGAGCGGGCGGAGGATCTGCCGTCCGCTCCGCCACGTCCGCACCGGGCGGATCCCCGCCAGGCCGCCCAGGCCGCTTCCCCGGAACAGATGGAACAGCATGGTTTCCGCCTGGTCGCCCGCGTTATGCGCCACCGCAACCTTAGAGGCTCCGGTCTTTTCGGCAACCCTTTCAAAAACTTCCTGCCGGATCAGACGCCCGGCTTCTTCTTCCGACAGCTTCCGCTGTTTTGCCGCGCCCTTGACATCCGCTTCTTCTAAATAAAAGGGCAGCCCCTGCGCCCGGCACAGCCCCTCCACGAACAGGGCGTCCTGCTCCGCTTCCCTGCGGAGTCCATGGTTCACATGCGCGACCGCAAGCTCCAGAGGGTATTTTTTGGCCCATTCCAGCAGCACAAACAAGAGGCAGACCGAGTCCGCCCCTCCGGAAACGCCCGCCACGACCCGGTCTCCCGGCCGCAGCATCCCATGGCGCCGCATATAGCAGCATACCTTTTCCTCTGTCTTGATGACTGGCTTCATATTTTATATTATAGACAATCTTTCGAGAAAAATCAAGTCTTACGTTTCTGCGGGGAAGGGGGTTCCAGAGCCGCCAAGAATGTCTGCCTACAACAGAACCACAGAAACGCGCTTCCGTCCTTTGGTAATGATGGATACATCTTACATCAGTTTTCCGCATTTACGCAAAACTCGAAACTTTCCGGGAGATCAGAAGCCCTGTTCCAAACCGGCAGGAAGAAGGACAGTCTAGTGCCGATAACGTTCTGATCAAGCCTGATTACTCGAAACCAGCCCATAAACATAATTGCTGAAATCCATCAAAGTATCCATTGTCAGGAATTTGTTGATATCCAGACTACAGTTCATGGTCTCCTCAATTTCACACATAAAAGAAGTCAGCTCTATGGAATCAAAATTCAGTTTCTCAGAAAATAAATCGTTTGATGAAACGTAGGCCTTAAAATATAACCTCTCCATCAGTATTGTGCGTAATTTATTATTAATTTCCATCAAGCAAGCATGTTGAACAATTTTTGACCGATCTATTTTATTGATTGAAGTTTTAGGCAGTTGGACATCGCCAATTATAATATGCCTAATTTTTTTATAAATAGGTTGTCCATCATTGTATCTATCTATATTTTTCAACAGCTCATCACGATAAGATATTACATCCTCGCAATATAGGTAAAGTGAGAGCGATCTATCATCAACAGAATATATCGCACATTCCATCACCCCAGGAAATCTACACACTGCTTCTTCGATTTCTTCCGGTATGATTTTTTTCCCTGACGATAGCACTATCACGTTTTTTATCCTTCCGGTAATATAAAGCAATCCATTGTGGCCTATGTAGCCGATATCACCGGTTCGGAACCATCCATCCGCATAAGCATTTTCTGTAAGCTCGGCTTCTTTATAGTAACCCAGCATAAGATTTTCTCCACGTATGCATATCTCCCCATTTATGATATTAAGCTCATGGCATTTCGCAGGACTCCCTACATTTTCAAAGTCAACTTTAGCCGTTTTGGAGTTGTTGACTGATATTAACGGAGCTGCTTCTGACATCCCATAGCCTCGTATAACTTCTATGCCTATATCGTGATATCCCTGTAGAATTTGTATGTTATTTTTTGCTCCGCCACAGATAAAACGAAATAAATTAGTTCCGAAATACTCCTGTACATTGCTGATGACTCCATTGGCTAATTTACTTTGACAGCGATTGTATAAATAATTTAGTATAGATGGAACCACGCAAATATAATGAGGGTTATACATAAGCAGTTCTTTTTCAATATAATTGGAACCGCCGGATATATATGTAGGGTTACCTATATAAGCTCCAAGTAATATAACACACACGAAAGCATAAATGTGAAATAATGGCAATACAAGCAGCTGGGTAATGCCGTGGGACTTTTCATCACTGAATACTTCATTTGTAAATGCCATCAGACAGTTAAGCAATGCGCGCCCAGAAAGCATAACTTTTTTCTTACTGCCTTGAGATGTGCCTGATGTAGTAATGATAATTCTCATCCCATCAAAAGAATAATCATCAAAAATAAAATCTGTTTCTTCAGCATGGACTTCACAACATTTGTTTATATTGACAAATTTCAGCGGATTGATATGTTTTTTTATTTTTTCTATTTTATTCTGATAAAAATGATCATAAAGTATCAGATCAATGCCTGTTTTATCAAAAAAATTTAAAAGCCATTCGTCACTGCTGTCACCGTCCACTAAAAACAATCTGCCTGCTCCACACAAACATGCCGTCATGACCAGGATGTACTCATAGCTGTTTTTAGCAACAACAGCAATCATACCGCCGTCAGAAATACGATAAATATAATTAGACATTTTTACCATGTCAGCGTAAAACCTTCCAAATGATATTTTTTTCATCTCCTGCCCATTGACATATTGAAAAGCTTCCATTTCGCCAAATTTTGTTTGGGACTGAAAAAACAATTCTCTGAAAGTAGTCGGCTCACTCATCTCTGCTCCCATCTGCCATTCTCATGCTTGCATCCGCATAGCTTTTCACAATATCATCATGTGAAACAAGAATAGCGGTCATATGATTCTCCAGTATCAGCTTACGTAATTGCTCCAGGAACAGCACACTGTTTTCTTGATCCAGGCTCGCCGTGGGTTCGTCGCACAGAACGATTTTAGGCTTGTCAATGATGGCACGGATAATCGCAATTCTCTGCTGCTCGCCGCCGGAAAGGCTTTTCAGTTCCCTCTCCTGAATCTGCCCCAGACCCATGACCTCCAGATAATAGCTGATACGTTCGTCAGTCTCTTTGGTTACTTTTTTGTTTTTAGCGTATAGTGGCACACAGATATTCTGCTTTACGTTCATAAAAGAAAACAGGTTCAATCCTTGAAAGATCATACTGATATGATGCAGCCTGAAAGCATCTTTCTCCTTTGACGATAATTGATAAACCGACGTGCCAAAGACAGAAACCTCCCCGGAATCGATTCTCGACAATAATCCGGCTATCGCATAAAGCAGGGTCGTCTTGCCGGAACCGGAAGATCCCGAAATCGCTGTAATCTTATTTTCTTCAAAGGAACAGGATATTTCATTTAATAAATTCCGCTTATTACATCCATCTTTCACTGAATACAGCACCTTATTTAACGCTACTGCCACTGACATAACGATACAATCCTCCTTCATAAAATCAGTCATTCGCCATGTTACGGAGAAAACCAACGATCTGCGTGTGCGTCGCCCGTATGCAGCCAATGAAAATCAGCACGGGTAATGTTAGCAAGAGAACAGTCTCCGTAACCACCACAGGTATCGGGTATGTGATGCCCTCCGGATAATAATACGGAGACATCAGAATAGCGCAGGCTACCGTTGAAAGGACACCTGCCAGCGGAATGCCGATGATCAACGCAAAAATTACAGTCTGCAGAAAGTGAACGATAAAAATGCCATTTGCCGTGCCACCTGTTAAGCCCATCGCGCACAGCTTGATATAATCAGCTTTCTTCTCACTGGAGATAAAAAACACGTAATTCAGCAGCATGATCAAAGCACAGACAAAAGTAAGGTTTGCCGCCAGTTCAATCAACTCTGTACTTTTCACCACCTCATCGTAACTGGCTCTTTCCAGTTCCTCTTTAGACTGTATGACGGCATGAGACGAAAAAGCCGAGGTCTCAAAACCGGTTAACGAAAAAGCAATATTGGCATACCCTTTCAGTCCAAGGACTGCTTCCAGAAAAGCATTGCTGACAAGGCAGCTGACCTCATTGAAATGATTGAGATAACAGCCTGCCACGATTTCAAAGTTGATACTGACGCCATTGATAGAGGCTGTAAACGTTCTGCCAATATCTTCACGGGTAATCAGGTTTTCTGGAAAAATAACACCATTCCAGTCCTTATCATCAATTCTTGACAGCAGCTCCTCTATGCCGAAACCTGAGAGTGTATCGTTTAGATGTATCGTTTCATATGGTTGTTTCAGAAATTCCGAGTTTATCCCTTGCGCCCAGATATTCCCTGCCGTGGTGGAACCCGCTAAAAATTTCAGCATATATAAATCATCGGACTTGAGTTGTTCTTCTGTCAGCTGAAATGGCTCATCAAATAAGGCGAGTGATTCATAATGAACAGTCTCTTTCGACACCCGTCCAGCCGCCTGCCTGGTGGACAGATAAAGAGACTGTAGTCCGATGGTAAGCATAACACTAAAGACTATCATCTTGGCTAATGTTTTCGTTCTTTTATAACTGGATTCGCTTAATGCCTGTGATAAACGGAAGATACCGGAACCTGACAGCTTTCCCGCTAAGATTTCCACATAATTGAAAACATAAAAAAGGAACTCCTGTAAAAAGAAATAAGCCACAATAAGCAGTAATTGTATGGATTGGATAAAAAGAGGATCCATCTTGGCTCTGCTGACAAAAAAAACGAACAGTAAAATAACCACTCCAACAGTTGTTTTACCGATGCTTAGCCTGGATTTAGAATCGACCCACGTATCAGCCCTCAGCCATTCTATGGGAGATAAAATATTGGCCTTTTGAAATGTTCTGGTAACGGAAAACAGAACTACAAAAAAGTGAATCGCGGCTGCTCCGATGAGACTGGCCAAGGTCAGATGTCCGTCTGGAAAGCCCAACTGCCGTGCGATCATCAGGTATAGTACTTCACCAAAAACAAGCCCCGCAGGAATCGCAATGACCTGCATCCTGAACATCTCTGCCAGGTAAATCCTGTAGAGCATACGCTTGCTGATACCTGCTAAACGTATATTGATATGAAACGTGCTGCGCCCATCATATAAGGAATGAAACAGCATACGGATGACCCACTGAAAAAAAAGAATGACAATAATGCATATCGATATCATCAAAAATATAATTGCCATAGACTGCTCATAATCTCTGGAACTCAATGACGCATTGATGATGCTGTTGTTTAGGCTGGTAGAAATCATTAAAAATATAAAAATAACAATGATATTTACCATATAGGCTAGCAGTAAAAAGAACTGCTTTCTCTTTTCACTTTTATACAGGCACCTTGCTAATTCCTTCATCCTTTGATCTCCCCCCTCCTTGATCAAGTAGTACTGCCAATGATTTCTGCTGTTCTTAAGCCAAAAATCATTGACAGTATTTATAGCGCAATAACTTTGACAGTACACATAATGCCCCTGCGGATCATTTTTCTGTAGGACACATCTGTTATTTTTCAAACAGTTGGCATTGAGTTTTTAGTGATTTTTGAAACTCATCGGCTTAACCTTTGCAGCAAAATATTGTACCCATGCTACTAGGAGTCACAATTTCTTCAATTTCTTCAAAAGTTTCATAAACTTGTACATCTTCCTGTTCTTTCATGTCGAAAACCTCCTTTCTGTTTACTATGCTGCTGATTGTGGCGGTAATATTACGCGTAGCAACAACCTATAGTACCCCATCCGCCGGGTGTTACGATTTCTTCGATTTCTTCAAATAAATCGAAAATCATAACTTCTTCATCCTGCAATTTGTTTTCCATAAGCATCCCTCCTTTCTTTACGGTATTCGTATACTGTCAAAAAGTTATCCGTAGGGCTGATATAAGATCTAATCACTGAAGCTTCAGATTGTATGTTTTGTAAATAAACCGCACAATCAACAAGACAATCAGAACTATACTTATTGTAAACGTAATGTCTGGTGGAATGTTAAAATAAGATGTATTCATCTTTATGCTTTCATATATTCCACAGAAAGATAACGTCCACAAAACCAACAACACAGCACCATAAGCGGCTTCCTTTTTCCCCGGAGCCTGGCGGTGCAAGACTTTTTTTATTGCCGAATACCCTAAAAGTCTAAGGTTATAGATCCCCAGCAGTGTGGTTATGATATAATATCCGTCTGTAGCACCAAAAACCGATAAATTAACAAATATCATCGATGTATTGCCAATAATCCATACATCAATAAACGTATTATAAACACCACACCGCATCAAGACAATCCCTATAACAATTCCTGCCATATGTCCTGCCGCTCCCCCCAGAAGTATGCTGACCTTTTTCAAAGCAGTATTTAAGTTTAATCCTCGGTAGGTCAGAAAAACAGTAGGATAAGTAATAAAAAAACCTATCTGAAGGCTGGCAACTGGAACGCCCAATAGTGACGCCGCTATGTAGTGACCAGCTTCATGAAAAAGGTATACAGAAACAGGTACAATAAACACACATGCTAAAACCATAGGCATCGACAAAGAGTGTATATCAAATTGACGATTTAAAAAGCTCCTGCTATATAAAACAAACCACATCATACCAATAATTGATACGAAATATAACAGGTTTTCAAGGTAATTATTTTTATTCGCCTTTTGCTTAATACTGAATTCTTTTTTATATATTATTCTCGCATATGAGTTTATTTCATTAAATGATCCTTTCGGTTTTTTACTGGTTTTAAAAAAACCTTTTGCATCCATCTGTTTTGCAATTTTTCGATAATCATCCTTCAACATATCAATATCATCCACAATACCTGAATCTATCATTGTTACAAATTCTTTAAAAATGCTTGCCATATTCTTTTTTACATGAATATAGGTATTGGAATCACGGTCACCAGCTAATAATTTGGAACCAGTGAGGGTAATATTTTTAACACAAACAAATGATTCTCGCAATTCTAACATTCTATCACCTCTGCTGATGCCGTCTGCTGATTTTGATAATGGATTCATTAATCCTGACAGAATGCTCTTGATATTGGGTCGCCATAAAACAGATAACCTTTTTTAAAAACAATTTCATAACAAGGCACCGTTCAGGTTGCAGTTTGAAATTATTTTCCAATGTCATACCTTTGCAAAATACGCCACATACATTCAGAGCAGGACAATTTTGACATTCTTCAAGATTATGCCGTTCTAATGATTTAATCTGCTGAAAGCACTGATTTGCTTCCGCAGCCTGCAAATAATATTCGCTTAAATCAACACTTCTGCTACGTTCGTTGGCAATAACATGGCATGGATAGACTTGCAGATCCGGTGTAATAGTTATATTGTAACCAGCACCGCAGCTCGTCGATTGTATTCGCTTGGCTACTAAAAGAATAGTGGCAATAAAAATATTAGGCATAACGGTTGTTTCCTGTGTAATCAGGCAGTTCAGGCAGTGATCTGCAAGCTCATTACACATTATCTCAAAATTACGCCGTATCTTATCTTCATTTAAATCTATCTTAGTGTAAGAATCTTCTGTTGTAGCAGCTATCATCTCATACCATAAAATTGGCAGCGATTCAAATTCCTTTGCCCATCTTGTAATATCGCCTGCCTGGTAGTTCTCTAAATGTACACGACTAAAAGTAAATTGCAATGCTCGTCTTTGACTTGGCATATCTGATAGAAGGTGTAATGTATTCTTAACCGCATCATATACGCTTGGAATACCACGTCCATTTCTGAACCGATCATTCAAGCACTTGGGGCCATCAAGACTTGTGCCGAAGCCGATCTCATATTTATACATAAACTCCTTAATTTCATCATTCATAATTGTTCCGTTGCTGCTAATCGAAAGGTAAGGAATGTTTGCAGGACTGTAATTACTGTGCAGATATTCCACAAATCTCCTGATCTCTTGAAAACCAAGCAGAGGCTCACCGCCAAAAAAGCCTATCGTTTTTATTTCACTATGGATCTTAAGCAACAGTTCAAACGCTTTTATATAATTTTCAGCTGTCAGAGTATTCGTTTCCGAAACTCCATGATAGGTTCCTTGTCCGGCATAACAGTATGAACATTTCAGGTTACAGGCAGTCGAAGAAAGAAAGACCAAGTCTAATGCCATTCTATTCTTTTCTTTTGGCAGTCGTGCAGAAGCGTAATCCTTTTGCTTTTCAAGATAGGAATGATAGCGATCTTTCCCGGTAATAATATAAAGTTTTTCTGCATCAAACCAGATATTCGTGTCCATTTGATGTATCATTGGTACCACCCTTTCTTTAACTTATCTTCCAGATCATTCATAGAAGATATTTCCTTTTCTGATATATCCGCCATAATCTCTGAAATTTGACGAAACAAAGCCTGATCAAAGCATTTCCTGCTATTCTGATAAAAGCGAATTGACCGTCCTACTTCTCTCCATCCATTGCCGCAGATTGCCAGATTCTGAACACACATATCCAGATCCACGTTTTTTGCTATAAAGCTGTTTTTCAAAGCAGCAGCAAAATCCTGTCTGTAAAAACCTATGGAACCGCTATTCATTGATGCTGCAAAAATATACTGTTTCAAATAATCTTTCTTCGTGAAAACTTGTCCAACATCATTGGCATAGTCCTGTAATTGTTCTAAAAAAAAAGAGTAAAATTGAGGGCCGCTGGAACATTGCGTGTTTTCGTAAACTCTGTTTTTATCCACCAGAAAGCGACTAACTGTTTCGTTTAAGAGAAAGAGAATTTCCTCTTCCTTTAACCTCAAAGTTTGTCTGGCCAGTTTTACAAGATAAACCGGTTGCTCAAGGGGTAGCGTATACAGGGTTGAATAATAATTGAAATCTTCCCAGGTTATTTCAAAAACTTTTTTTTCCTCAATACCTTCACCAGCCACTTCTAAAATAATTATATTGTCATCTATATGTCTTATTGCAAAGGCTGAGTAAAAAGGAAACAGATGCCTGACATGAATCTTAGGTTTGCTATTCCTTTCAAGGACGGATTTTGGCATCAAGACTATATAAGACCCAAGATCCTGCTCATCCTTTTTTAATTGGTGGATGGACGACAAGCTGTATCTTATTTTTAACCGGTCAAGAAAAAATAAGGAATCCAGAAATCCTCTGCCGTCATTGATCCGAATCAGCTCCTTATCATAACTGATCGTTCTAAAATTATTTGCCAGTCCATTCGATAGAATTATCATATTGATGTTTATGCCATCAACTTTTGTGTGAATCATATGAAAGAAGCAATCCATATTCTCTCCCCCCCTGACAGCAGAGTTTTTTCTAAGCTATCATAAACATGATAATGCACTTCCAGGATTTCTTACAAGTGTTTTGGCATAAATGGTAAAATGATGTCCGGTTTTTGAATATCAGGAAATAAATGGAAGAAGTCAGAATCATAAAATCCAGAAATCGACCTGTTTGTGCCCGTCTGCAAGGTCAAAGTTTCGCTTGAGAAAATATGGAGGGCATACGCTTTTTGCATAAGCCATGGCAGACGGCATACGCTGCCCATGTTTCGATCAGCGCTTTGCATCAGATGTTCCATACCGCCATATGTTACTTCACACAAAACGCTGGGGAAATAGGGGGGACAGGAAATATATACTATATATTAGCTGTTGTCCGGTTGGCCGCACCGAGCGGCAATATGCTGTTCACGTCTCCAGCTTGCCGTTCACGTCAAAGTCTTGACGTGAGCAATTTGATGTTCGATAATAGCAGACAAGAAGCGACTGATCTCCGATCGGGACAGCCCTTAACGAAAACCGGAAAAGAACGTGCGGAAGCGCAAAGCAAACCAGGAAACCAAGGTCTTTTCATAACGTTCCGTGTCCCGGATGAAAGGAAAAGAACGGCTGTCATCATGAAACGTGAGGTGCCTGTCCATGCCCAGAAAAGAATTAAAGATGGATATTGGTTATCAGAACCATATTTTATATGAAGACGTCAGAATTGCCGTTCCCGAAAATGGCATAGTGTCTATCCTCGGCGATAACGGCAGCGGAAAATCAACCTTGTATAAGACTTTACTGGGGATCATCCCTCCTGTGAAGGGTGAAGTACCCAAAGACCTGGCAGGGCAGATCGCCGTCGTATCCGATTACGTGCATCTCCCGGAAGAAGTCACGGTACGGGATATTCTTTGCCTGCTCGGGCCTGAGAAAGTAAGCGCTGCCGAAAAAAACCATTCTGATCTTCATTCCTATATCATGCAGTATCAGACGCAAGGAATCGCCACTTTAAGCTCCGGCCAGAGAAGGATCGTGGAGATCTACGCGGTATTGGCTTCCGGAAAAAAAGTCATTGTCTTGGATGAGGCGACGAATTCCCTTGATGTCAGCAACCGGCAGCTGTTTTTAACCTATGTAAAAAAACTGTCCGAGGGAAACATCCTCTTTTTCCATACGTCCCACGAAATCCACGATGCTGTTTTCCTGGGCGGCACAGTATACGCGCTGTTTCCGTCTGCCCGCGCTGTCCGGCAGTTTACGGGGGAATTGACGGGCGACAGCCTGTATCGTTTCCTAGGATATGGGGTGAAGGCATGAGAGAACTCTTTCTTTTCCAAATGAAGCGATTAAAAAACAGAAAAATCCTGCTCCTGCTGCCCATTCTCTTGCTGGTGATCGGGGCTATGGGGCTTGTACTGGGGATCCTGTTTTATGGACAGGACGCCTCGCCTAAAATGTGGCTCGTAAGCGTTTACAATTCCTATACGCAGTTTACCTTTCTTTTTATGATCTATGTTTTTGTATCGACGTTTTCAGATGATTTCGCAAAAGGGATCTATGCCTTTATGAAGCAGGTCGGATACCCGTTGAACCAATGTATCTTTACAAAGGCGATCGCAATGTATCTGGTATCGTTCCTGGGAACCAATTTGTTTCTTATTATGACGAATATCATGAGCGGCAATACCGATGATCCGTATTTGCTCATGATCCTGGTGTCCGTGAATCTGAGCCTGATATTTATCATCCTGTTCGCAATCGTGCTTTCGCTGCTCGTCAAGAAAACCCTGGCCGCCACGCTGACCGGCTACGGCCTGTTCCTGCTGATGGACGTCCTGAATTTTGTCGGTTTCGGTCTTACGAATCCTTCCGACGGAAACAGCATATCATCCGTTGCCATCCGTGTCTTGGCCGGCCAGCCTTTAGACCATTATTCGCTGAGCCGCATGAATCTTGACTTTGAAAAGTATGGTTTCCTTTACGCAACCATACCCGTCCTGGCGTGGGTGCTTGTGCTGCTGCTGGCAGTGATGTTTCTTGTAAAAAAGGAGACGGACAGAAATGAAATATAAGACGCTTGGGTTTACCCTTCCATAAGAAAGGCGTCAAATATTTATATCACCTTCTCCCAGGCATCATTAGAATATACTTCCAAAAGACGATTGATATATTTCCGGCCGACCGGCAGGCTCAGCACCTCATTATTTTTTATCAGACTTACCGAATACGGATAGGTTTTTTTAACGCTTTCGATTTTTTCGATAGAAATGATGTACGACCTGTGGACTTGAATAAAACAGTCTGTATCCAACATCGTCTGTACTCTGCCGAGTGTTCCCCGAAAACTTACCTCGCCTTGCCGGGTATGGCACGTCACCGTATGGTCTGTTATTTCCACATACACGAGGTCGTCTTGACGGACATTGATCACGCGTCCCTCCGTCGTGATCCTGATATTGTTCCGCTTTCCCTGCCGTCTGGCGAGCCTGTCCAGAAACAGACCGAGTCTCCCATCATCAACGGGCTTCTGTAGAAACCCCATTGCTTCTACCAGATAGCCATCAGCGGCCCGACGGGAATCGGCCGCCACAAATATGATCGGTATCGAACTGCTTATCTTCCTGATTTTTTTCGCCAAAGCGATTCCATCCATGACTTCCTCGCCCAGAAAAACATCCAGGAATACCACATCCATATCCTCATGAACTGCCATATAATCAAGTAACGCTTGAGGCGATGCAAAGTAATAATCCAAGACGCTGATTTTTCTGGAAGACGCCCATTTGGTTACTGATGTTTTCAATGTTTCGCTCCAATATCGTTCCCTTTCACAGACCGCAACCTTCATTTTCCCATACCACCTTATCGCTTTCTGGACTATAGCTGATATGATAAGGCACTTTAAGGATTTCTTACAAGTGTTTGGGGATAAATGGTCAAATGATGTCGAATTTTTGATAATCATTCCGGCAATCCACTGAAACGAGCCAACAGAATAACATCTAGGAACCGGCCTGTTCATGTCTATTTGCAGGGCCAAAGCTTCGCTGGATGGAATGTGGAGAGCGTATGCCTTTTCTCCAGAAGTCTCTCCGCAGCTTTCCATAAGTTTTTGACATCCATTTCCAGATCCATGCGCCTGTAATCGTTGCTACTCAGCACACACGCAGCCCTCGTAATTTTGTGCAAAATTACTCCGCTGGATATTCCTGCTGAGCAGCAACGAACAGTAACCCTTTCCCCATACACGTTGACGAATGGACTAATTCAGTTTGATCTTGCTTTCCAGTTCCGCCTGGCATTCGTCAAGCGCTTCCTGTGCGGTCTTTGAACCGGAGAGCGCGTTGTTCAGGTGCTTCGCTATGATCTCCTGCATTTCCGACTGCTGCTTTACGACCGGCGGCGTAACCAGATAATCCAATGACGTGAATACGGCGTCGCGGTTATCCGGCGGCGTGATCTGCAGATACGCGTCCAGAATATCCTGATACGTCACGGGAGGAAGTTCCCAGCTCGCTTCGACGCGGATCGCGGCGGCTTCTTTGCTTCCCGCCAGGAACGCGGCAAGTTTCGCGGCGGCTTCGGGATATTTCGTTTCGCTGTTCACGACATAAGCGTTGGAGAAGAAATGCGTCGCTTTGGCCGTGTTGCCCGGTTCTACGGCGACATCCCAAGCAAAATCGCAGTTGTCCGTAAAGTCCGAAAAAGCCCAGATGCCCGTGACGATCATGCCCAGACGTCCGGATTTGAACAGATCCCAGTCGCCCATGCCGCCCATCTGCGCATCGGAAGGCATGACGTTGCTGTCATTTACCCATCCGGCCATGATTTCCAGCGTCTCGACGTTCTGCGGCAGGTTGACCGTAAAACTCGTGCCGTCGTCGCTCATCATGCTCCCGCCGTTCTGCTTTACGCCCTTATAGAACTCGGTGAAGCTGATGGGGCGGTAGTAGCCATAAATATCGTCGCCCAAAGCGCGAATCTTCTTGGCGGCGTCAAGCATTTCCTCCCACGTCCAGTCGTTGGTCGGGTAAGCGATCTGTGCCTGGTCGAACAAAGCCTTGTTGTAAATCAGTACGACGTTCGAGAAGGAGTTGGGTATGCCGTACTGTTTGCCCTGATACTGGAACGCTTCCAGCGCGGTCTGGTTGAAGCCCGATGTATCGCCTATCAGGCCGCCTATGTCCAGAAGCACGTTTTCCGACGCGTAGGACACGAAATTCTCAAAGTTCAGCTCGTAAACGTCCGCCGCCGACCCGCCGACCACTTTCGTCTGGAGCTGCGTGAAGTAATCGTCATAGCCGAAACTTTGCAGCTCGACCGTGATGTCCGGGTTCTGGACGTTAAACTCCGCGATCATCGACTTTAAGGCTTCCTCGGTCGAGCCGCTGCCGGAGAACTGGTCAAGCCGTATGGTTACTTTTTCGGCCTGCTCAGGCGCGGCCTGTTCAGACGCGGCCTGCTCGCTCTGGCTTGCCGCCACGCTCGCGCCCGAGGTTTCTTCGGCGCTGCCGCCGGTCTCTTGCGCGGAGCAGGCTGCCAGCATTGCCGCAGCGCAGACCAGTGATACTGCGGAACCCAAAATCTTTCTTACCCTCTTTGCCTTCATGTTGATTCCCTCCTAAAATGAAGATAATATTTTGCCTTGCTGCTTCCCACGTCACTCATTAGTTATACGCTTAACCACCGATAGGTAAGACCCTCCAAAATCACGCTCTTGTCGCCACGGAAGCCCTCTCGACCAGCGACAGCGGTATCGTGACCTCGCGCTTGGGTGCGCTGAACTTGCCCACCATCTCAATCAGAAGCTCCGCCGCCGCGCTCCCTTTTTGGGCGATATTCTGGCGAACCGTAGTCAGCGACGGTTCGCAGATCACCGCTATGCTTGTGTCGTCGAACCCTATGACCGAAACATCCTCCGGAACCCTGACGCCAAGCCGCCGGAGTCCTTTGATCAGCCCGACTGCGATAACATCCGCCGTTGCGTGAACTGCCGTAACCTTTGGAACCATTTTCGCGATCACTCCGGCCGCCTCCTCTCCGGCCTCAAAGCCCACGCTATCGGCTATCACCAAACGGTCGGAAAACGCAAGGCCCGCTTCGGCGAGCGCGTCCTCATATCCGGCCAGACGGGCCTTGTTCACGCCTTTTCGGTCGACCGCGCCGGTGACAAAGGCGATGGTCTGATGATTCCTGTCAATCAGATATTTCGTAGCCAAGAAACTCCCATACCGGTCGTTCGTGCCTACGTTATGAAAATAATGGTCGTTTATGTAGCAGTCCACCATTACGACAGGAATCCGCAGAGCGCGGAGATCCGCTACGTATTCGCTCGGATAAACACCCATTGCGATGATCCCGTCGAGTGAGCGGTTAATCGCAATATCTGCGTAACTCTGATGAGCGGCGGTTCCCGAAATCAGCAGATGATACCCGTTTGTCCGGGATGTGTACTCCACAGCATTGAGAAACTCGCTGTAAAACGGGTTGCTGAACATAAACTCACGCCCCGGTTCCGTCTGCGGGATCACGACGCCGAACAGCTTCGAGCGGGCGACGCCCTGCTTCTTCGCCGAATTGATCGTGATCGCCGCCTGGTTTGGCACATAGCCGAGCTTACGCGCCGCCTCCAGCACCCTCTGGGTCGTTTCAGGGCTGATGGTCTTTGTCGGCTTCTGATTCAAGACATAAGACACAGTGGCCACGGAAACGCCTGCTTCCCGAGCGACGTCCTTGACGTTTACGGCCCTATTCATGACAGTCCTCCCTGTCAGAAATATATTGAAGTTAATCGATTAACCTTTTTCTAGTATAACCTGCCGTCGGGGAACTGTCAATAGGAAAATCGAAAAAGAAATTTCTATTTTATGGAAATCTCCTGGCTGTCCGGCGGTATCAGCCGGACGGTAACGGAAGCAGCCTCTTCTCCCCGGCCACTCTTTCCCCCGCCCGCAGCTCCAGTCTGTTTCCTTCCAGCCCCGCGCCGTCTACGTGCGGAATCCGTACCGCCACCGTCTGGCTCCTGTGACTGAAGAGAGCGTACTTCACGCTCTCCTTCGTCCATTCTATGTCTACGCGGATCCCCCCTCGCGCCATCAGTCCTGTTACTTTTCCGCGTTTCCAGCTCGAAGGGATCGCCGGAAGCAGTACCAGTTCCCCCGCATGGCTCTGCAGCAGCATTTCCGCTACCCCTGCGGTATATCCGAAATTTCCGTCGATCTGAAAGGGCGGGTGGGCGCAAAACAGATTCGCGTACAGCCCTCCTTCATGCTCCCTGGTTGCCGCTTCCGGCTCTATCAGATGAAACAGACGACGAACCATCCGCTCTGTCTGTTCCGCGTCTTCCAGCCTCGCCCATAGGATCAGCTTCCACGCCAGGCTCCATCCCGTTCCTTCCCGCCCCCTTCTGGACAGGCTCGTCCGGGCCGCTTTCCAAAGCTCCGGCTCCTTTGCCGTGATTCCGTACCCCGGGTGCAATTCGTATAAATGGGAAAGGTGTCTGTGATGTACGTCCGCCTCTTCCACTTCTTCCTTCCACTCCAGGATCTGCCCTTCCTTTCCCACAGCCACAGGAACGATCTGCGGCAGCAAGCGTCTGACCTCTGCCAGAACCGGATCCGACCAAGCCGGGCCTGTCTGTTCCAGCGCTTCACAGGCCTGAATATAATCACGAAACAGATTCCGTATGATCGCGAGGGTATTTTCCGTATAATAGGAAACCGATACCTTCTCCCCCTCTTGCAGGAACTCGTTTTCCGGGGAGGTGGCAGGGCAGGGCGCGTATCCTTGCTCCGTCTTCTCCATCACCTGTACGCAAAAGATCACATTTTCCCTAAGGATCGGCATGATTCCTTCCAGATACGACCGATCCTCATGAAAAAGATACGCGTCAAATAAATTCCTGCACATCCATGCCGCCCCGAACGGCCAGAAAGCCCACATGGCCCGCCCCGCCGCAGGGGATGTTTTTCTCCAGATGTCCACGTTGTGAAAGCAGGCGACCCCGTCACATCCAAAAAACCGCTTCGCGCTTTTTCTCCCATGTTCCATCAGTTCCCGATTCATCGTAACCAACGGTTCGATAAGCTCCGGGAGATTGCATGGACCCGTCAGCCAGTAATTCATCTGCGTATTGATATTGACCGTATAAGCGCAGCGCCAAGGAGGGATTTTGTCCTGATTCCATATCCCTTGCAGGTTGGCCGCCTGCGTTCCCGGTCTAGAAGAAGCAATCAGGAGATACCGCCCATAATCAAACAATAAGGCGCACAGGGACGGGTCGGAAGGATCCTGTTCAAACGCCCGAATGCGCTCCTTCAAGTCCCTATGTTCTCTTCCGCTTTTTTCCAATTCCAGGCTTACTCTGGAAAAATAAGACTGATAATCCCGTACATGCTCCTCCATCAGCTGGTCAAAGCCTTGCCGAAATGCCTGGCAGTCTTCTTCCAGCCGCTTCCTGGGAGGAACCCCATCCACAAACGGATGTTTCTCATATCCCTGAAAACTCGAACGCACCGCTAAAAACAAGGTCACTTCCCGGACATCCCTGCATAGGATTCCATCCTGACCCGCTTCCGCTCTCGCGCCCGGTTTTGCTCCTGTCTTCCCGCCCTTGATACGGATCCTGCCAAACGCTTCATAGTACATCCCTTTCTCTTCCGGCTTCTCTGAAAAGACCAGAGCGTCCCCGCCTCCTCCCTGCCCGTCCGCGGGCCTGCTTCTGCCCGGGCATTGCCCGAAAAGGACAAACCCATCCTTCTCATAGCTCGTCCGTGTCAGGAACCCCTCCGTTCCGTAGAGCTTCACCGTGAACGCTTCCTCCGCCCAAATGCGATAGACGATTCCCTGTGCCGGCGCGCTGCAGAAACAGACCTGCCGGTACCGCTTTCCGCCGTTTTGATATTCCGCCGTAAGGACTGCCGTTTCCAGATCCAGCCATCTGCGATAATCCGTTATTTTACGCTCTCCCTGGAATTCCATCACCACGGTTCCGAAAGGCTCATACATCTGCACCTCTTCCGCCCCGGCCATTTTTTCTTCCAGCAGCCGCATGGCCTGAACATAGCGGCCGTCTTTCGCAAGCATTCTGATCCGTTCCCGATCGTCCGCGGACAGATCTTGCCGTTCCTCCGCCGGATAGCCGGACCATAGAGTATCTTCATTTATTTTTAAGATCTCCTTTGCCGCGCCGCCATATACCACCGCGCCCAGCCGCCCGTTTCCGATCGGCAGCCCTTCCTGCCAGGATTGCGCCGGATGGTGAAACTCTAATTTCATGTCATTTACCCTTTCACGCCGCTATAAGCGACTCCCTCAATAATATATTTCTGCGCGGCGGCATACACAAGCACAATCGGAATCATCGAGCAGACCGTTCCTGCCATGATCGCCCCATAATCCGCCGAGAATTCCTTCTGGAAAGTAGCCAGCCCTAGCTGTATCGTCCACAGCCTGCCTGTTTCCAGGTAAATCATCGGGGCCATATAATCGTTCCAGACATCATTAAAAGTCAAAATCGTGATCGTAGCAAGCCCAGCTTTACACAGTGGTATCATAATATGCAGATACGTCTTCACCGGCCCGCAGCCGTCCATTTTTGCGGCCTCATGAAGGCTGTCCGGAATACTGATCATGTTCTGGCGCAAGACGAAAACCCCGAACGCGCTGAACGCTTTCAGCAAGATCAGCGCCAGGTGCGTATTATACAGCCCCAGATTACGCACTACCATAAACTGCGGAATCATAATCGCGTGCCAGGGTACCATCATCGTGGCCAGATACCCCAGAAACAGTTGATCCCTTCCGGGAAAACGCAGCTTGGAAAATGCGTAGGCCCCCATGGAACAGGTCGCCAGCTGGATAGCCGTAATCACTGCCGACAGCTTTGCGGTGTTTAAGAAATATTGCAGAAAAGGAATATCGGTCCAGACATTACTATAATTGTCTTTACGGAAAACGGCCGGAATCCATTTTACCGGATATTCAAAAATTTCCACATTCGACTTAAAAGATGCGCTCAGCATCCATACGAAAGGCACCAGCATAACGAAGGCGGCCAAGAGACACATTCCAAAAACAACGCAGCGAGAAATTCTGTTTTTCTTATTTTTTAGATACATGTGTATGATCTCCCTTATCATGCTTCCGAGGACTGTCCGCTATTCATTGACCCACCTCTTCTGTCCCCGCCACTGGATCAGCGTGACGGCCAGGATAATCAGGAACAGAAAATACGCAATGGCCGACGCGTAACCCATTTTGAAATTCCGGAAAGCCTCCCGGTAAATACGCTGCACCAAGACCATCGTCGCCCGCCCCGGCCCGCCGTCCGTGGTAATGCTGATAATATCGAACACTTGAAAAGAGGCGATAAAGCATAGAATCGTAACCATGAACGTCGTCGGACTCAGCATGGGCCACGTCACGTTCCAGAAGCATTTCCACGTGCCTGCCCCGTCGATTCTCGCCGCATCATACAGATGTTCCGGAATCGTCTTCAGTCCGCCCAGGAACATCACCATGTAATATCCCGCCTGCTTCCAGACCACCGTAAGCACCACCGTAAGCATCGCCGTCTTCGTGGACGCAAACCATCCGGGCAGACGCTCTTTCGGTACTCCCAGGAACAGCAGCAGACGGTTGACCGGCCCTTGCGCGGGATCAAACAGCAGCATCGCCACGCAGCCTATGGCAACCATGGAGGTCAGATTCGGGAAGAAATAAACCGTCTTGAAAAAGCCTCCTAAGAACCTTCTGCGGTTGAGCATCAAAGCCAGCAGCAGCCCTGCGAGAAGCGACAAGGGCACACTGGTCAGCGCGTAAAAAATATTGTTGAACAAGGCCGCCCGAAACTGAGAATCCCGGAACATTTTCAGATAATTCTCCAGAAATACGAAATCAAAATTGGGGAAGCCCGTATAATCCGTAAAGCTGACCCCCAGCCCAAGAACGACCGGAACCGCGATAAAGACCAGGAACCCGATCAGGTTGGGCAGAAGGAACAGATAGCCGGATATGGCTTCCCGCTTCTCCATAGCATTCATCTTTTTCTTGAGGGGCCGTTTCAAAGCGCTCTCTTTCATATCTTCCTGATCTCCTTCCCTCCGCTTTGGAACAGGCGGACGTTTCCCGTCCGCCTGTTCGATCCGTGACCCTAGGAACTGTTGCGGATGACGTATCGTAAGGACTATCCCGCCATCTTTTCCGCTCTCAGCTTATCATAATTAGCAAACGCTTTCTCCAAGGTCTGCTCATCCAGGAGATAGAGCTGCATTTCCTGCTTGAATGCCTCGTTTAGGTCATTATAGTAAGACTCCGTTCCCACTTCACTGTTGATCTTAGCGGAAAAACGATATTCGACACCCGGCACGGTAACTTCTTTCTGATAGATTTCCAACGCCTGGTCACTCGGATAACTGGGTATATTCTTCTCGGCGGCATAGATGGCGCCGCCTGCTTCCGAAGCCGTACAGAATTCAATGAACTCATAAGCAGCTTCCTGATTCTGAGAGGCTGCGGAAATACAGAAGTAGGATGCCTGGCCTACCGTGGACTCCGCCGGAATATCCTCAAAGACCGGCAAAGGAGCCGTGCCGTAATTGAGATCTTCGGATAACAGATTGAAATCCCAGTCCCCGTTGATCATCATATAGACATTTCCGGATTCAAAAACGGCATTGTAATCATAGCTGCCGGAGGTAATCGTCGCAATGCCCGGATGGCTCCGATCCTCCGCATAAAGACGGTGCAGTACTTCCATGTATTTTCTCGTATACGGCATGGGTTCATCCGCCGTAAGATATTCTCCCGCCGCGGTAGCGCCTAAGTTCATCGTCCAGTCCGGAAGCAAGCCGCCCCAGTACTGGGTTCCGTCTTCTTCATAAGTAAGCTCCTTGGCCAGTTCGGCATATTCGTCCCACGTCAGATTCTCCGGATAAGGAAGCCCTTTCGCGTCGAAGAGATCCCTGTTGTAAAAGAGCATCCAGGCGGAACCGGTAGTAGGCAGTCCATAGAACGCGCCGCTCTCATCCGTCACCAGCGCCAACGTGGTATCCCGGATCGGAGACAAGTCCAGTCCGCTGGCAGCCGCAAATCCGGACAGATCCGCCAGAGCGTTGTTATCCATATACTGCTTGACGACACTGGAACCGCGAAGCCAGAAGACGTCCAGGTCTTCCCCGCTGCCGGAAGCCAGTACCTTGATTTTATCATCATAGGAATCATTGGCGATCACATGGGGAACTACCGTAATCCCGTTGTCCAAGGCATTAAAAGCTTCTACCTGGGCGTCCACAAACGCCTGGGCATCGGAATGCTCATAAAAATTGATCACAAGATCTCCTGCGGCAGCGGCGTCTCCCTGCGCGTTTCCTCCCGTATCCGCTCCCGCGTTACCTGTTCCTTCCTCCTGATTTCCCGAGCAAGCGCTCAGGGAAACCGTCATGGCAAGTGCCAGCATAGCTGCAACCATACGCTTCTTCATCCTGTTTCCTCCTCTTTTTAACCGACCGTCTTTCCAAATGCGGCTTTGTCTGGTTCCTATCAAGATGATAGAGGATTCCCGGATTTCTGCATAGGTTGAAAAAATATCATCCCCTCTCTCGCGGCAAAGCGCCTTTCCCTACTGAGCCAGTATTGCCGCTCTCTGCCGGTAAAAATCCTCAAATGCCTCTTCGCTGCTTTTATGGCCGCTTAAATATTCAAACATCTCCGTTCTGAACGTCTCTGTCACCCTCCGGTAAGCCGGATGGCCGCCTTCCTCGCTCAGCATGACAGACTCAAAGAAATAGCCGGCTCCTTCCACATCTGCATGGTCTAAATAGATCTGCGCGGATTTCGCCGTATAATAAGCCGGAACAGCACTCTGGGAAGCCATGATCTCTGCCCCCGCTTCCCCGCAGTAATAGGACAGGAAAGCCGCGGCAGCAGCCTTGTATCGGCAGGAAGCCGAGATCGCGAGATAGGAACAGGCGCCTACCGTAATCCCCTTTCTGACAAAATCAAAGGCCGGCAGGGGAGCAATATCCCAGGAGACTTCCTCTGTGTCTGTTCGCAGCGTGTTTTTTAGGAAGGAAATGCTCCAATCCCCATTGATCATCATAGCCGCCCGCCCATCCAGAAAGAAGTCATACGGCGAGGTCAGCGTTCCTTGCAGCATAGCCAGATCCGGATGGGACTTTTCCACATCATAAAGCCGATGAAGAAGCTCTATATACTGCCTGGTCAGGGGCAGCTCGTCGTCCGTGAGATACTCTTCCGCCGCGACCGCCCCGATATTCAGCGTCCAGGGCGGGATCAGTCCGCCATAGATCTTCGTGTTCCCCACGCCGCCGGTCAGACGCTGCGCCAGCTGCGCATACTCTTCCCAGGTCAGCTGCTCCGGATAAGGGATCTGCAGCGCATCAAAAAGATCCTTGTTGTAAAAGAGCACCCATGTGCTTCGGATACGGGGAAGGGCATAAATACCGTCGTCTGCGGAAACCATCTCCAAGGTGGCGCCATAGTTGGACAGCTTCAGATCAGAAGAGCGCAGATAAGGAGAAAGATCCTCCAGCGCCCCGCTGCCCGCAAAATCATTCACCTGGCTTGGCTGCCTCAGAAACAGGCAATCCGGATCTGTGACGTCGCTTTCCAATATTTCCGCAATCGTCTCGTCATAAAGATCATTGTCCAGATACCTGGCGGACACTTGGATCGTATCGCTTTGCCGATTAAAGCTTTGCACAATCTCATTGGTAACTTCAAAATTATCCACCCCGTCATAGAAGGTCAGGATGACCTTCCCTCCCTCCGAGGCGGAAGACTCCCCGCCGCGCGGCGTACCCCCGGAGGGCTGCTTTCCACACGCGCAGCATGCGCAGCAAGACAGGATCGTCAGCAACGGAAGGATGAAGCTTCTGCTTCTCTTTATCATCTTTGCTCCCATCCGCCCGTTTATCCTATCCGGCGTCTTTCGCGGGCATACAATCAGGAGGGCCTAAACATCGTTATGGTACACCCGTCTGTCTTTCCCTGTCAAACGGGATTCGGAGCCGCCCCACGGCGGCAGTCTTTCCTTTTGAGAAAACCGGATCGGCAGAAGTTGATCCGGATGGAACGCGTTTCTCAAAACGCTGCATTTCACCGCGCCGGCTGCGTTCGGCCTCACCCAAGCCGCCTTTTGCGGCGACCAGCCTATTTTACGGTATTGCGTAAAAAAAAGAGACGCTGCTGCCCTGCGCGCTTTTTCCCGGGGAGCGTAAAGGCCTATGGGACGGCTCTGCCGCAGGGAGCCTGCCGGCGCCATGGAAAAGAAACGGGAAGCCCTCCGCCTTGCTCAGCCGACCGACCGGAAGTTGGCGACGCCTAGTATGCCGTCAGACGTTGACAGGAGGCTCGTCATCCCGTCGGTCTCGCGGTCGTAGACGAACAGGCCATGAACCTCCTCCCGCCCGTTGGTGAAGGCGCCCTGGCAGTAATAGGTCTTTCCGCCGTCAAAGGTCATGGCGGAGCCTACGTACAATGCTTTGGGGAACGGGTTGTCCACCGGAACGAACGAGGCGCTCTCGCCGTCAAAGGTCAGGCGGTAATATTCATATTCGACTTCAGCCGTAGGAACGCCGTCTTCGTCAGGCGCTTTCGCGAGCAAGGACACCAGGACTTCCTTCTCGTCAATCTGCGCCATAAACCCTAGCTGACGCGTGACCAGAAACCGCTCCGTGAAGACGGCGGCGGCCCTGTCCAGACGGGTCGATACCAGCGTGAAGTTATGGTCAATGGCCTCTTCAAAGGAAAGATAGCCCTCCGAGTAGCGGTCGGTCAGCTTGTAATACAGCCACGGGAACGTGTCGAACCGGTAATTGTAGTACAGATGCTGAGGCCCTCCCGTATACAGGTCGGAAGGCTCCCCGGTCACGTCCGCCATGTACGTGAACCTGCCGCTGCCCAGATCGAACAGCGCGGGCGTGAGGGTGTGCGCGGGCGTGGAGGCGATCACCAGCAGCGTGTCCGGATCCAGGACCGTGATGTCGTTGTACGTCCTGTTCTCGTCCTCAAGAACGACCGTTTCGCCGCTTTCTACGTCGTAGCGGCACAGCCGGTCGTTCGACTGCTCATTCTCCCTCGCGGAAAAGTAGACGGCGTTCTCCCGGAGCGAGACGACGCCGCACGTATAGCCGGAGGAATGCGGCAGCACGCAGATTTCCCGAAGCTCCTTGGTGACCAGATCGAAAGTATAGTACACCTCGTCCCAGATATAATACTCCTCCGCGCCGGGCTGTAAGCGGCGCGCGGTTATGGAGAGGTAGGGGTTGGCGGCCTGGCTTTCGCCGTCGCGCGGCTGGTCTTCGAGCGCCGCGCCGCCGGAGGGATCCTCTGCGCCGGCGCTGACGGAAATGCCAGGGGAATCCGGCGGCACGGCGCTCTCTTCGCCGGAGACGGCGGAACCGCCCTCCGGGCTGCCGCCGCAGGCCGCCAGGGCAATCGCCGCGATCAGCGCGGCCGTTAAGGGAATCATCTTTTTTCTCATCGGATTGGGATCCTTTCGTTTTCACCGCCGCATGTCCGCAGGGCGGCATGGGAAAGCCTTCCACGTACGCTGTTTCGCGATACTTAATCCGAAGGCACCGTCAATAAGATCGAAGCGGAATAGACGTTATCCAGCGTCCCGTCGGTGGTAAGATCCTTAATGGCCTGATTGCCGGTGTCGCCGGAGCCTGTCCCGCACCATATGTCCAGGATGGCGCCGGTCAGCATCCCGCAGTCCTGCTTGTAGAAAGCCCGCGCTTTCTGCGGACTTGTGTAGGTATTCTTTACCGTCACCACAGTGCCGGTTTCTACGTCACAGACATACTTCTTAACCACGCAATCGTATTTTTCAAGCGCATTGCCGTGGCCGTCCGTCGTGCCGTAAGAATATGTGATCCGCCCTGTGCCTGAAATCGTAGACCAGCTTCTGCTCAGGCGGTTGTGCTGCTGCGTCTGGGTATCCTGGTTGGTATACTGCCCATAATCCCCGGTACTGCCGCCATTGGGCAGATAGCCCGTCCCGCTCCCTTCGGCCTGCGGCGGGGAAAGCCGGTATTCATCGCTTGTGCCGGGGACGAGATAATAGATGTTCGAGCAGAATCCATGCAGGTCGTATTCCACCTTCGTATCCGGCTCCGCACGGAGGCCCGGATCGGTCGTCGTGAGGCCTGTCAGGGCAATATCCCATCTGCCGACCAGATCGGCCTTGCTCAGTTCGCCGCCCCGGACGACCGTGTAGTTGAGATCGTCGTCATAGACGATGACGGTGTCGGGCTGCATCCACCGGGGGACGTAGACGGCCTCCACTCCCAATGCGGCTGCGCTCCCCGGACAGAGGGCCGTACCCAGTATCAGAGAAGCTGCGATGCCGGTGATCATGCCGGTAATCTTTTTTCGTTTCATCCTGGAACCATCCTTTCCTGTCTGCGTTTGTTTTTCCTCTGTGCTTTCTCCTTCCCACGTGATTCCCTTGTCTTTCCTGCCTAAGTATAGCATAAAAGTATTTTCTTGTGGGAAATGTTGCGCAAACGACCGTCTTTTTTTTGCGCGATCGGCAGACATGGACAAAAAACGTTACTTTGTCATCCAAACATGAGCGAAGCGTTTCCGAAGCCCTCCATACCGGCGAGACCCCCGCCTTGGCACATGACGGCGCAGAACCCTATGAGGAAAAATCCGTAAGCTGGCGGCGTATATTTCCGTATGCCCGGCGCGGATCCCTTGTTTCGTTTCTGCTTTCCGGGAATACCTGTGTCCTCAGGGACTTATTTTACGGTATTGCATGAAAAAAGGAAACGCTGCCGCCCTGGGATTTTTCCCCATGGAGTTGCCAGAATGCCAAGAATATGATAGAATCTGCTTGCGGCAAGAAAGGAGAAACGAATGACGCGACATCAGACGCTGCCTACCGGCACAAGGTTCCCCGCATTCAAAGTACACCGGATTGCGCTGCTGATCTTATGTATCGCAACTTATACGTGTACCCTGTTCTTTTTCATCCTATATTTATGCCAGGATGCGCTCCATCTGGGAATCTTTCTGAATTACTTTCCGATTCCCGAGATTTTTATTTCTGATCTGCGGGAGATTCCCATTTCCAAAGAGTCCGTGCTGCGGCTCCTGAATGTTTTCTGTCTCGCGTTTTTAATGAGCAATCTGCGATTCTCTTTCCGTTGCTTCTTTCCCAGGCGATACCTGAGAACCGTCAGGGGGATCACCATCTTCGGCGGTGTTTTTTTCGGGCTGCAGGCATTGCTGTATGACCCTTACCTCTACCGCAGCTGGTACCGCCTGGTCTATCCTGCCGTGATTTCTTCCGCGCGAATCCATGATTTTTACGTCCTCCTGCAGCGCGTGACCTACTTTCTCAACAATTCCTTTTTAGGGATCTGCCTGATCCCTCCCTTGTTCGCCTTTTTTTCTTTGCCTAGGATGCTGCTGCTGCGCCTGAACATGGTGCTTGTTTTTATTTCCTATACTTTTTTACTGGTCTCTTACGCAGTCTTTTTTCACCATCTTCCCCGATTGCTGGTGAAATATTCCAGGGTTGCCGACTGGATCAGCTTTCGCTCTCTGGTACTGACCATCCGTCTGGACTACTACCGCTACCTGTTGAAGCTGTTCCCCTTCCTGCTGTTCCTCCTAGCCCTTAGCTTCTTTTTCTTTCTATGGAACAGAAAGAAAGTAGAACGCCTGAATCTGGACGTCGTAAAGAATATCCGCGCCGTCAACGTGTCCTCCAGCCTGTTCTGCCATTATATGAAGAATGAGATCCTGGCCATATCCGCACAAGTAGAAGAGCTTTCTTCCTCCGGAAAAGGCAATACGGAGCTGACCCAAGAGATTCTGAACCGCTGCGAAAAAATCTACGCCAAGCTGGATGGCATCCACAAAAGCATGAGAGACAATACCATGTTCCTGAAGCATTCCTCCTTAAAGGAGGCCGTCGAGAATGCGGCGGCCTCCTTGCGCGCCATGCGGCGGATGGACGACATCACGCTGGAGCTTCATTTCCCTTCGCAGCCTGTCTTCGCGATGATCGACCGGCTTCATTTTGAACAGGCCTTGCTGGAGATTCTGTTGAACGGAGTAGACGCCATGCGGGAATCAGCGGAGAAGCGCCTTACCGTCAAGGTATATTATCATCTGCAGTGGGTCATTGTCTCCGTCAGCGACACAGGATGCGGCATTGAGAAAGAACATCTGAGAAATATTTTTACCCCGCTGTATACTTCCAAACGGATCAGCAGCCATTGGGGTATCGGGCTGACCATGGCGCACAAGATCATGACGTCTTTTGAGGGTCATATCCAGGTACATAGCAGGCCCGGAAACGGCACGACCTTTGAAATACTCCTGCCCATGGCGTAAGCCGGACGGCAGTCAGAAAGGAGGACTCCGCCTTGATTAAGATCTTAATTGCGGAAGATATTTCCGCGCTGTTAAAGCGTTACCGTCTGATCCTGGAACAGGACGAGGAATGCGAAGTCGTCGCCGCCGTGCAGACGGGTCGGGAAGCAGTCTCTATGGCAGGAATCCACAGACCGGACGTGGTTCTGCTGGATATGGAGATGGAGAGCCGCCGAAGCGGATTGGAGGCCGCCGAACGGATTTTATCGTATCTGCCGGACACCAAGGTGGTGGTTTTTACTGTTTATGAAGACGACGAGACGGTATTTGCCGCTTTTGAGCTGGGTGTCTGCGACTATATCCTGAAAAATTCCACACCAAAAGAGATGATTCGCTGCGTCAAGGATGCCTATTACAATCGGTCCCCCATCCGCCCGGTCATTGCCCAGAAGATCCGACGGGAATTTCGGCGCGTGAAGAAGAGCGAATCGAGCTTTCTGTTCTGCCTGCAGATCATCCTCCACCTTACTCCGACGGAACTGGATATTTTGAACCTTCTCTACGCAGGGAACAGCCGAAAGCAGATCTGCGAGATCCGCTGCACGGAAATGTCCACCGTCAAAACGCAGATCCATCATATCTTAAAAAAATTCGACCAGCCGTCTACGGAGGATCTGATCGCTATACTGGGTGAGCTGCATATTTTTGAATATCTGCATAGGCTGAAACCGTAAGCGCGCAGGCGGTGGGAGCAAGGGTTGATCAGAAAAAAATGAGCTTCTCAAAATATGAATATAGGTTATATCATTTGCTACCGCAGACATCAACAAAAAAATTTGAAAAAGAAGTTGCAATTGGAAAAAATATGTGCTATAAATATGATAATTAGTAAAACATAGCAATAACTACTACCGCATTGTAGTGCTATTAGTTTACAAAAAGATAAAAATTAGCAGATCGTGGAATTTAACAAGTGTAAGTTGCACGATGATGAATGTTATACTTAGCGGAGTAGCATGAGATTGACCTGATTGTGAAGATAACGGAGAAACAATCTTCATATCAAGCAATTACTACGGTGCTTCAAGAAAGAAAAAACGAGATGATAAAGCATGGTAATAATGATACGATAATTACCTTACAAAACCCTACTTACCAAACTTGAAACCACTGCTGAAATATATAATTTAAGAAGGCTTACAATGAAAAACTCAAACAAAACAAAGAACAACGTAAAGACACCCACCTTGCAAAAGTCATGGATGAACCTCTCGCGTGAGGAACTTGCAAAATTGACCTCAACGAATGCCTGCATGTACGGTAAAAAAACAAGCAACACAGGTAAGTTGATATAAATATTTTGCCATGTTTGCGGTAGAATTCACAAATATAGCAAAGTAAGTACATGGCGAATCCTCAATATCAGCAGTGGTTGGGGCAGGGAGAAATAGCTTTCCCTGCCCTACATCGGTAAAAGCGAAAAGGAATAAATGTATGTTAACAAAATTCTTAGAAACAATTGATTTAGGTGATGCGATTTTTTTATTGCATCTTTTGACTTTTAATTATTGCATTTTAAGTGGGGATGATATGACACTATTTTTAGAACAAAACTATTCCGCTATATCTGATAGTATGCAGAAAAGGCTTCGAGATAGCAGAATATTTGTCGAATCACAAGATATTGATGATGAAATATTAAGCAAAGCGTTTGAAATGTTTTCCGTAAAACCGTTACGTCACCCTAATATTGCTATTTATTTAACAAATATCTGTAATCTTCAATGTAGTTATTGCTATAGCGGATATATTTCAGCAGAAAAGATCAAATCAGTATTAACACTCGATGATATTGATCTTATTTTTCTAACAATTGAAAAATATTATAATGTCTTGAATTTGCCTTTGAATGGCTTAGGCATTTCTTTAATTGGCGGCGAGCCACTATTAAAATGCACAATGTCGGTAGTAAAGTATTTTTTTTCACGAGTTAAGAAGTTTGAACCAGAGTTTTGTGAAATAGTTTCAAATATGGTTGACTCTGAAAAATTTTTAGATATAATTAAAGAGAGTGGTGTGCCTGTTGTTTTTAGAGTAACATTCAATGGTGGCCAGAAGATACATGATAAGTTGCGAACAAACCAAACAGGCCTAAAAACATATCGCAGACAACTTACGGCAATCGAACACTTTCTTAATGAAGTTTCTGCAGTTCAGTTTAATATTTCTGTATTGCTTGATAAGAACTCAAATGATATTGCATCAATAAAACAACTATTTTTAGATTTTTCCAAATACGACTTACTTGATAACCCACGTATACATATTGAATTCGGACACATACAATTCAGAAGCAATTTTGATAATAATGGGTATAGCAAATTTGTCATTCCTGTGGAAAGATATTATAACGAATTAAACAAAATTGCAGAGAAAATTACTTCAGTTAATCAGGCAATGCTTGCTGGAAGTTCTATGCATTACCTACCTAAGCTTGCAAGGCAGTGGTTTGACGATGAGCCATATATTCCGACTATGTCAGGTTGTGATGCAGCCAGACCTGGTAGGTTATGTTTCTACGTTGACGGTAATATTTATCCGTGTTACGATGTCGTGGGACAACTTGATTTCGTCTGTGGTAGATTTAGGGATGATCAAGAACTCAACGACCTTTTCTATGAATGGCATAATTTCAGTTATTTAAGTTGCCATAAATGCATGGAATGTAAATATGTAGCTATCTGTAACATCTCGCAAAATATGTGATAGAGTGTTAACCTTAAATGTTGTTCATAATCATTTGCAGCAATTATTTTTTCTCAAGAACGAGGAGGAATACAATGATAATTAGTGTTGAAAATTTGTCTAAAACATATACCGTTAAGTCAAATAACTTGAAAGGGATAAATGTTAAAAACAAAGGCTCAAAATCAGTTATTGATGCCCTTTATGATGTATCATTTAACATTGTTGAACCCGGTGTCGTAGGGCTAATAGGTCTTAATGGTTCTGGAAAATCAACCTTATTAAAAATTCTCACTGGAATTTTGCTTCCCACATCGGGCAAGGTTGAAGTACTTGGCAGAAATCCTTATAAGCACAGGTTGAAAAACAACTTTTCTATTGCTGCTGTATTTGGTCAACGAACAAGTCTTTTGTGGGATTTGCCCGTTGAAGATTCTTATCATTATTTGATGCATCTATATAGAATTACACCTCAAGATTATGAAAAACACATATCGAAGTTTGATGACTTGTTGTCCATTCGTTCTTTATTAAAAAAATCGGTAAGAACGCTTAGCTTAGGACAAAAAATGCAGGTTGAAATATGTGCGGCTTTTATTCACAAACCTAAAATAGTTTTTTTAGACGAACCAACCATCGGATTAGATATTGTCAGCAGAGACGCTATCCTAGCGTTTCTCGATCATATAAAAAAAGAGAAGGAAACGCTTGTTATTTTGACATCGCATGATGTCAAAGATGTTGGTACGCTTAGCGATAAGATATTAATACTGCAATATGGACAATTAATCTTTCACGGTACTCCTTTCGAGTTTACCAATAAGCTTGCTCCTGACAAACCATTCATTGAAGCTTTCAGATGTTACATCCGACAATTCGCTGATAAAGAGGACAAAACTGATGAGAATGAATAGTTTTCTATCAAGACTGCTTGTTGATGTTTGCCTAATAAGATTTGGGATTCAAAAGAATACCGTAAGTCGTATAGGGTTGTTTATTGTTATGCTTTCCAGTGTGATATTCATTACACTGCAATATTATTTATGGAAGTCTGTTTATAAATATAATAGCGTTCAATATATGAGTTTTGGTGAAACGTTTTCTTACATTGTATTTGCGCAATGTATTTATTGCATCTATCCAAGTTCAACAAGTAACATAATTGGCGAATTAATGAAAAATGGTAATATTTCCTTATATATGGTTAAACCAATTTCAATATTTAGAAGATTTATTTTTGAGCAAATTGGAACAAGCATCTACAAGTTTATTTTTCTTGCGTTACCAACTTTAGCTATCGCGTGGTTGTTCTTTGGCGTATCTGTTGGAAGACCTGATATGCTAATCATTCTTGCAATATTAATCTTTTCATATCTATTTTATTTTACTTTTGAAATGATCATTGGTTGTCTAAGCTTTATCACAAAAAGTATTTGGGGAATTCAAAGCTTAAAATTTACTGTTTTACTTTTACTGACAGGTAGAATCATACCCTTAGACTTTTATCCGACAAGTATTCAGAAAGTGATAACAAAGTTGCCGTTCCGTTTCTTTTTTGCGTCGCTTGCAGACTCAATCAGCCGTAATGTTTCTTTTTCGATATACGATTTTTTGGAATTGACTGCAACCGTTATTCTATCAATCATAATATATATTGTTATATTTTCACTTGCGTGTCGCCATTTTACTGTTCAAGGAGGTTAACGATAACTATGATATCGTCTATAAAGCATTATATTTTTATGTTTCACCTTATGTTCAAAATGAATTTAAAATCAGTGGCCATTTATAATTCCGATTTTATCTTCGGTATTGTTTCGATTGTAATCAAATTGATTTCAAAATTATTATTGATATTAATTATTTATTCATTTATTGATAACATTGCAGGTTGGGGTTTGAATCAATTGTTGTTTCTTTACTCTTTCAGCACAACCTCGTATGCTGTGTGGCATTGCTTTTTTATCAATACCATCACAATCCCAACATATATTCGTAATGGCACACTAGATGTTTTATTGCTCAGACCCATAGGTTCTGTTTTTCAAATTATGATGGATGGATTTGACGAGGATGGTTGGGGTGAATTGTTTTTTGGGATTGTATTAAGCATAGTAGCAATTGTAAGACTAAAAATTTTTTCTCCGTTCCTGCTGTTGCTACCGCTCTTGTGGTGTTTTGGAAGCTTAATATTTGCTGGGATATCTTTAATTTTAGCTTCTTTTGCTTTCTTTACGAAAGGCTATTCCGATTTTACAGATATAACTATGGAATTACAAGATTTTGGAAAATATCCAACAAATATATATGGAAAATATCTTTCCATTTTTCTGACATTCCTTATGCCTCTTGGCTTTACAGCCTTTTATCCAAGTTTATTTTATATTGAGTCCAGTATGAACCATATGCTCCTTGTTTTTGCGACTCCCGTTGTTTGCATACTGTTTTTTGGCCTGTCATGCCTGTTCTGGAAGTTTTCCCTGCGTTTTTATTCGAGTGCGGGCAATTAAACTTGCAGTTTTCAATCGGAGGCAGTTTTCAATCAGAAAAAATTTTCCAAAAAACCTATTGACAAACCGCCGTTTTTATCATATAATGCTCTGGTAAAGTATATATGTTTGATATGTTTTAGGAATAAGGAGGTTGTGTACATGGCAAAAATCTATCAGAACCTAACGGACTTAATCGGGCGGACTCCGCTTCTGCAGCTGAATCAATATGCTGTGGGCAAAGGGGTGAAAGCCAACCTGATCGCCAAGCTGGAATACTTCAATCCGCTCGGCAGCGTCAAGGACAGGATCGCCTACGCGATGATCACCGACGCGGAGGAAAAAGGCCTTGTCAAGGAAGGCACTGTCATCATTGAGCCGACCAGCGGCAACACCGGGATCGGCCTGGCTTTCGTAGCGGCGGCAAAGGGTTATAAGCTGATCCTCACCATGCCGGAGACCATGAGCGTGGAACGCCGGTCGCTTGTCGCGGCGCTAGGCGCGGAAGTCGTACTTACACCTGGTTCGGAGGGCATGAAGGGCGCCATCCGCAAGGCAAAAGAGCTGGCCGACCAGCTGCCCAGCGCGTTCATCCCGCAGCAGTTTGAAAATCCCGCCAATCCCAAGATCCACCGCGAAACCACCGCCCTCGAAATCCTCAGCGACACGGACGGCGAGATCGCGGCGTTTGTGTCGGGCGTCGGCACAGGCGGCACCGTTTCGGGCGTCGGGCGGGTACTGAAAGAAAAGGTGCCGGGCGTAAAGATCTTCGCGGTAGAACCTGCCGCTTCCCCCGTGCTTTCCGGCGGTTCTTCCGGCCCTCACAAGATCCAAGGAATCGGCGCGGGCTTCGTGCCGGAGGTCTTCGACCGCAGCGTCGTGGATGAAATCATCACGGTCGGGAACGACGAGGCCTTTGAGACCTCCCGTATCGTCGCCGGCGCGGAAGGGCTGCTCGTCGGGATCTCTTCCGGCGCGGCGCTTTACGCGGCGACACAGGTCGGGCAGCGTCCGGAATTCGAGGGCAGGAACGTCGTCGTCCTGCTGCCTGATACGGGCGAGCGTTACCTGTCCACCACGCTTTTTGCCAGAAACTGAGCCGACGGATTCGGCCTATCCGCAGGATAGGCCGAATGGCTCTGCCCTTACCCTGTCTGCGGAGCAGCATGATGATCCTATGCGCCGACAATGGATCAGGCGCCGCAAACGGATCTATGGCAGCCCGCACCTCAGCAAAACGGCTGCGGGGCAGCTATCTTAATCTTTGCCGAAGAACTTCAGCGCCAGCATGGTGATGTCGTCCGCCTGCTGCGCGCCGTCGGCAAAGCGGTCGATTTCCTGTCTGACGGCCACTGTCAGTTCCTTGAGCTGCGCTGCGGTATGCCGGTTGACCGTATCCAGCAGACGCGGTTCCCCGAACAATTCTTCCGTCCTGTTGACAGCTTCCGTCACGCCGTCCGTGTAGAGATACAGCGTATCGCCCCGTTCCAGTGTCATGCTGTCCTGCCGGTAGGAAAACCCCTCGATACCCGCCAGGACAAAATCCGGTTTGATCTCCAGATACCTGAATTTTCCTTCTTTCGTCGCCAACGGCGGATTATGCCCGGCGTTGACATAAGTGAATTCCCCGGTCGTCAGGTTCAGATAGCCCATGAACGCCGTGACGAACATCCCCGCATCATTGTTTTCGCACAACAGACTGTTCACCGCCTGGAAGACCTCTTGCGGCGACCTGCCATATTGGGCGTTGTTGCGAATCAGCGTCTTCGCAATCACCATGAACAGCGCCGCCGGAACTCCTTTGCCCGATACGTCCGCTATCACCATGGCAAGCAAATTGCCGCCTTGTATATTGCCGTCCACAAAGAAGAAGTCGTAGAAATCTCCCCCCACCTCTTTCGCGGGCCGCATGGACGCGTAGACGTCAAATTCCTGCCGCTCCGGGAACGCCGGGAAGACATGCGGAAGCATACTCTCCTGTATCTTCGTCGCGACGTTCAGCTCCGTGGCGATACGCTCCTTGTCGGCGGTTACTTTGGTAAGGTTTGCGATATAGGATCGCAGATCGCCCGACATGGAGTTGACGCAGCTGGCGAGCCGTCCGATTTCATCGCTGCTCTTGATGTCGATCGTCAGCTCGAAATTGCCGTCCGCGATCTCGCCCACGCTTTTGGTAAGCTCCATGATCGGCTTAGTCAGTCCTTCCGCAAAATACAGCGAAAGCACCGCCGCAAGAACCGCCGCCGCCGCTGACACACAGATCAGCAGCCCGACTGCGGTCGCTATATTTGCGGAAATCTCGGCTGCCGTGTCGTCCTTTAAGGCCAGGATCTTGTCTTCCATGACGATGGCCGGAGTGATCACTTCTTCCGCCGGCATGACCAGACCCATGCTCCAGCCCATCATCTGAACCGGGCAGTAAGCGACATAGACATCCCTGCCGTCCAGCATGAACTCCCTGATTCCGCTTTCCCCCGCAATCATCGCTCTGCCCAGTCCACGCACGGCTTCATCGACGTCGGAAAGCAGATCCCGGACGATGATCTGCCCGTTCTGGTCAAGCTCTATGCCTTTCGGCGTCAGGAAGATCTGCCCATCGCCGTTGAGCAGGAAAGCATAACCCGTTTCTCCCAGATCCACGCCCGCGATGATCCTGCTGACGTCATTTAAGATCGCCCCGGTACCCGCGACGGCTTTCAGTGTGCCGTTCGGCGCATAAATGGGCATGGCGCAGCTTACCGCCGCTCCTCTGCCGCTGGCATCCGCAAAGACGTCCGTCCAGAACAGGCCGCCCTCTTCTTTCGCGCCGATGTACCAGTCACGGGTGCGCGCATCGTAATCCCGGCGGTTCGGTACGCCCGCTCTGGTATCCACGGTCACGAAAAATCCGCTTTCCGTACCGATGTAGCTCGCGGTCGCGCCGATTTTCGTAAGCAGATACTGCCCTAATACATCCTGCGCGTTTCCAAGCAGCGAAAGCTCTCCGGCGATGTCCGCATAATCGACGCCCGGCGCGGTACGGATATGCGCGATAGATGTATTTTCCTGTCCCGGCTGGAGATAGTCCAACATACGCGGCAGGAAACTATGCGGCTCGGCATACAGCCTGGAGACGTAGGCGGCGACAATCCTTGTGTGATCCTGTATGGCCTTCAGTTTTTCGTTCGTGAGCGCAGCCTTGTCACTCACCGTAGCCGACATTTCATCCCTGATCCGCCGGATCAGCGCATCGCGGCTGTCGGAGGCCGCCGTCGCCGCCATGCTGCCGTTCGCGCCGATCGCGCTCTCTCCCATCCGGCGCATGGAGCGCAGGCTGAGTCCGCCGAGTGCGGCGATAGGCAGCAGCGCGGTCAGCAGCAGCACCGTCAGCACCTTCCTTCTAATAGATTGAAACATTTCCGCACCTCCTAAGAAAGTTTTTCCGTTCGTCAAACTCGCGAATGGTACGCGACTGTGAGAACGCCGCCGGAGCCGACGGGGAACGGTGAAGGATCAGATACTCCCCGTCTCCCGCAAGCGGCTCGACCCCTGTAAAAGAAAACCCTGCCTCGACCGCGCGTTCGTACTGCTCACCGCAGTCCTTTTGGTACATATTCAGCCAGAGATTGACCGACTCCCTGCCCGGAAGGCTCTGCGGCAGCCCGCCGAGAAAGTCCGCGTAATCGTGTGACGGATAATCATGAACCACGACCCCCCTTTTTACCCCGCAGACCTCCCCGCCGACCGATACGCCCAGTTCGACATATACGCCGAATATGTAATCCTCCAGGATCTTCGGAAAAAACAGCCGGTACACCTTCTTCTGCCGGATGGCCTTGACCATCAGCAGATGATGGCGGCGCTCGGGCAGCGGGATATGACGCAGGTTCACCGCCGTGCGGTCGTACCGGTAGCGGTTCAGGATCAAGGCGCACGGCACAAAACCGTCCGCGTATTCGCGTCTCTGTACGATCTCGTTCAAGGTCAGAACCTGATAATACAGCGCCGGAATCCCGCTTCGCACGCAATCGCGCTTCATGGCGGACATCAGGCTTACGCCGATCCGATCCCCCCGGTATCGCGGCAGAACGGAAAGCGTACAGCCCTCCACGCTCCCTCCGAAATCCTCGCCCCGCTTCCTGCACACCATGCCGACAAGCTTTCCTTCTTCTTCGGCGACAAAGAACCGGTAAATTCCCCGATTCATCTTTTCCGCCAGCGCCTCCGCGTCATAGAGCGTGCGGTCGGCGTTTCCTTCTCCGTACTGTAGACAGACCAGATGTTTGATCTGCGGCGCGTCAGACGGTACGGCAGTACGCAGCTTGATCCCCATTCTTCCTCCTCTCTGCCCATCCTGCTTCTATTCTTGGTTTCATATTTTATCCATTATTTCTATTATTTTCTAATATATCATATTTTTCCCTTTTCTGCAATACGGAACCGGATTTTATAAGAAAAATTTTTTTGGTAGAATGTCTGGAGGTTTTTACCTTTTTTATCACAAGGGCATACGCTGCCCTTTCAGAGGGGTCGTCAAAAAAAGCCGGGTTCTTTCCCGGATCAGCCCACTGACCTGTGACTGCTCGGCAGAAAGATCCCGCGAAGCCATAACGGATAAATTCCATCTATTTTTATACATAGACCTGTGCGCCAAGGCAGGGGCATACGCAAATCTTGCGCGAAATTACAAGGACAGCTTACGCCAAGCCGCACATACCAGCTTGTGTGCATAAGATTCCATCCAGCCGCTTTTGCTGGATGTGATCAGCCATCCTTGCTGAGTAATGACATGGACTTCCGGTTTTCCTGTATGAAAATTTTGCACGGAGAGTGCGGAGAGTGGCAAAAGCGGCTTTGCCGTACCTGGTGTGCTTGATACGTTTGATCTCGTCTGGGCTTCCTTCGGCAGAGCGTTTTTTGCGGCTTTGATGCCGCATGGATGTTTTGTATCGACTGCGCGAAAACAATATTCGGAAAGGGATCCTTCCCGGGCGGCGCCGGAACGTCCGAATCTCCTGCCGCAGGGCGGCAGCATATCGCTTGCTTGCGCGCCGATCCACTTACCGTTATCGTAACAGGCGCGCAGAACCTGAACGGGAACCAGCCCTTACTTCTGCCCGTAATACGCCCCCGCGCCATGCTTCCTGAAATAGTGCTTATCCAGCAGCGTCTGCGGCATATCCGGCGTATCGCCGCAATGCCACGCCAGAAACGCGACCTCTTCCAGCACGACGGCGTTATGAACCGCGTCAAGCGCGTCTTTGCCCCACGCAAACGGCCCGTGGTCGGCGACGAGCGCGGCGGGAATCTCGTTCGGGCTGACGCGCAGCCACCGAAACGTTTCTATGATCATGTTTCCCGTTTCGCGCTCATATTCGCCCTGTATCTCTATGTCCGCCAGCTGGCGCGTACACGGCACCGCGCCGTGGAAATAGTCCGCGTGGGTCGTGCCGAGAGCGGGAATCTTCCGTTTCCGCTGCGCGAAGATCGTCGCCCAGCGGCTATGGGTATGCACAATCCCGCCGACGTCTCCCCACGCCTTATAAAGCGCGGTATGCGTCGCCGTGTCGGTAGACGGTTTCCCCACGCCCTCTATGACATTCCCGTCCAGATCCACGACAGCCATGCTTTCCGGCGTAAGCGCGTCATACTCCACGCCGCTCGGCTTGATCACGACAAGCCCGCGCTTGCGGTCGATACCGCTGACGTTCCCCCACGTAAACGTGACAAGCCCGTATTTCGGCAAAAGCAGATTCGCCGCGCAAACCTGCTCTTTCAGTTTTTCCAGCATACCATTCACCTCATCTTTTCGACAGCCGACTTTTCGGCGGCAAGCCCCGCCTGATACCGCTTCCAATACGTCCTGAAACCCCTCACGTCGTTTTCACCGGGTTGCACGGTTTCGCTTTTGTCGTCCGCGAACACGCGTTTTTCCAAAAACTCCGCAAGCGCCAGGCCGTCGCCCTCGCCCGTGAACGCCGCCAACAGCGCCATACCGTATGCGCCGCCCTCGCCCGCCGACTCCGTAACGGTTACGGGAACGTCCAAAGCCGCCGCAGTCAGGCTCTGCCCCGCCGTACCGGTCTTGTAAAGCCCGCCATGAGCGCAGACGCGCTCTAACGTCACGCCCTCCCGCGCCAAAATGTCCATGCCGGTTTTCAGTGTAGCCAGCGACGAAGAAAGCAGGCAGCGGCAGAAATTCGCCAGCGTAAATTTCGCGTCCGGCATACGCGCGAACAGCGGCCGACCCTCGGTCAAGCCCGTTATCGGCTCGCCCGAAAGATAGTTATAAGACAGCAGCCCGCCGCAATCCGCGTCGCCCTCCGCCGCCTTGCGGAAAAACAGCTCATACGCCGCGGTTCTGTCCAGGCCGGTTTCGGCGAAAACGGCTATCCAGGCGTCTATGTCCGACGAGCAGTTGTTGCAGTGAACCATCGCCACCGGCACGCCGTCGGGCGTAGTCACTATGTCGATTTCCTCATGCAGATTGGCAAGCGGCTTTTCCAGCACCGCCATGGCGAAAACGCTCGTTCCCGCTGAAAGATTTCCCGTTTTTTCTTTCACGGTGTTGGTGGCGGCCATGCCGGTTCCCGCGTCGCCCTCCGGCGGGCAGAAAGGAATCCCTGCCTGAAAGCCGCCGCCCAGCAGTTCCGCGCCGTTTTCCGTTAAAACGCCGGCCTTTTCACCCGCTGTTTTGATCGCCGGCAGCAGCGGCAACAGGTCAATTCCCGTTCTTCTTTTGAATTTTTCCAGCATTTCCTTATCGTATTCCAGCCCTTTCACCGGGAACATGCCCGACGCGTCGCCCACTCCGGCCACTTTTTCGCCGGTCAGCTTCCAATGGACGTAGCCCGCAAGCGTCGTCATATACGCGACGTCTTTCACGTGCGGCTCGCCGTCGAGAATCGCCTGATACAGATGCGCGATGCTCCACCGCTGCGGGATGTGGAACCCGAACGCCTCTGTCAGCTCCCGCGCCGCCCGCTCGGCAGTCGTGTTACGCCAGGTACGGAACGGAACGAGCAGCCCGCCGTCCCGATCAAACGCCAGATAACCGTGCATCATCGCCGATACGCCCATGACGTCCGGCGACGCGCCGTTCAGCTGCGAAAGGACGCTCCGCAGACCGCGCCAGACGTCGTCAAGGCGATAAGTCCAAAAGCCGTTTTCTAAGCGGTTTTCCCAGTGAAAGCCACCCGCCGCCGCAGTTCTGAAGGTTCCGTCAATCAGCGCCGCCTTGATGCGCGTCGAGCCTAATTCTATGCCCAAATACGTACTCATCATATCACCTCGGATTCCTGATATGGACACTTTGTTCGTGCCTCTGCTGCCCCATAAATAGTAAGGAATCATTTTGAAAAGATTTTATCATGATGACAGGCGGCTGTCAACCAAAGCGGAAAAACGCGCAGATGATCCTAGATAACTATCAAAGCCGGCTGCCGTACGCCGTCAAAATAATCCTTGACAGGCTCTTGGTTATAATATAACATCGTAAAATAAGGAGGTCGGTCAGATAGGAATCTAGTCAAGCCTCCAAAGTATATCCGTACAGGGATACACAGGAGGGTTGCAGATGAAAATGTTAAGGAAGAAAATTGTAAAAGCACTTAGTTTCTGTTTCCTGATCTGCAGTATGACGGCTACACCTGTTATGGCGGCGGAGCCAAGTGGAAACGCGGCTGGGAACGAAACTGGCATGGAACTTTATTTTATTACGCCAGAGCAGATGGAGCAATTAATCGTCTGCCGAGAAGCTGGAATTGCAGCATACAATTGGTTTCCGGATTCAGTGCTAGTCACCATATCAAAAGAAGCGGATGGACATTGTAAAGTTGTTTTTATGAATAACGGCTTTCCGTTTGACCGCTGCGATGTTACAGGGACGATTTGCTTATCTGATATGAGTATGAGGATCGTCGCTAACAGGGTCGTAGAAGAATATAAGCTTGTTTATGGCTGGGCAAGGGTCATCGATATTTACTCGGTGGGCGGGCAGTACGCAACAGGTTCCTATTCCCTCACCTTATCGGATGGTGATACGGGAACAATGTATGTGGGAGTGTTTTAAGCTATGCAGACATCTATAGATTGGGTAAAAATATCTGGCTGTACGTTAGAAGAGCGAAAAAAAGCCATTCCATATATTAATAGATTGTTGGATCTCAAAAATACTTTTGAGAAATTTGGTATAGAAGGGTTTGCGGAATTTATAAGCTCCAGTTCAAATGTTTTTGAAAAAACAGCATTGAATCTTGTTATGCAGGGATGTATGCCGGAAATGTGCAGGACAATCTTGTACTACCTGCTGGCATCTTCCAAACTTGAAAATCTTCCATACTTAAAAAATGTAATCTTTGCGGAATTCATACTGATGATACAAAAAGGGCATGTGAACAATCAGGACGTAAAAAGACTTCTGCTATCATTTCTGGGTATCGAATGTGCGGATGAGTTCCTGCATTAACGGAATGGGTCAATGGATTGCGGCATGAAGCCATGCAAGGCTTACGGTATCTTTTGTCTGGTCATTTTGGAAATGATCCCAGCAAAAATGTGTCGGCGGTATCAAGCAAATGCGATGGCATGTCATAGTCTGTGCCATGCCATAACGCTTGAGCGCAGGAATAACAAAAGCCGCCGAAAGCATTCGCCTTCGGCGGCTTGGAGCGCACCGACACTGCGGACAGCCTGTAAGACGATGATGTTGCCACATGCGGGCGCTCGCCTAACGGTTGCAGGGCAGCCGTTTTGGCCGCTTCGCGGCACAAAGTGTACTTCGCACACTTAGCTCACTGCCTATGCGTATGTTACCTTACGCCAGTTCGCCCGCCGCTTTGATTTTCACCCGGCAGGTGTTGCCGTCGTGATACTGGAGCAGAGTGTCCTCCACGTCGATAATCTCAACGGTCTCGCGTGCCGCGCCGGACTGCACCGCCATCTCAATAGCTTCTTTCTTGGCGACTTCCAAAGCTTTCTCACGCGGAGTCTCGTCATAAGAAACGAGCTTCTCATATGTCCCGCTGACCTTTGAGATTGCCGAGCCGATCGCGTTCGCAACGGCAAAGTGCGGAGGCTTATGGATTTTACTCGCGCCTTTCAGCGTTTCCGGCAGCAGGATGGATCCGCCGCCGACCAGAACAACGTCAACATCCCCGTTGCTGACCTTCATCGCGTCAATGTTGTCCTCGACCATTTCTATGATCCGCGCCATAGCCTTCTCTGCGAGTTCCCCACTGATGTGCGCAGCTTTGCTCGCATCGCCCACATCAGCCACGCCCAGCCGCACGGCGACGTCGGTCGCAGTCAGGGTATCGCCGCCGAACACCAGCGCTTTTTCGGTGATCTGATAGCCCACGCTGTCAGGGCCGACGGTTACTTTGCCGTCCTGTTCACGAACGATACTGCCGCCGCCCAGTCCAAACGATATGACGTCAGGCATACGGAAGTTCGTGCGGACGCCCCCGATGGTCACCGCTATGCCGCTTTCACGCGGGAAGCTGTTTTGCAGGACGCCGATGTCCGTAGTCGTGCCGCCCACGTCGATGACAATGGCGTCATTGAGCTTCGACAGATAGCTCGCGCCGCGAATGCTGTTCGTCGGGCCGCAGGCGATGGTCAGAATCGGATACTTTTTCGCTGCCTGGGCATTCATCAGCGTTCCGTCGTTCTGTGAAAAGTAGACTTCCGCGTTCGTAACGCCATGTTCCAGCAGGCTGTTGGCGAAGCCCTCGGTGAAGCTCTGTGACACCTTATAAAGCGCGGCGTTGAGGATCGTGGCGTTTTCGCGCTCAATCAGACCCATACTGCCGATTTTGCCTGACAGTGACAGATGGATACGGTCGCCCAAAACCTCGCGGGCCAGTCGGGCCGCTTCCGCTTCATGGTCGTCGCGTACCGTGGAGAACACGCTGCTGATCGCGATAGAGGAAAGGCCTTTCGCTTTGCAGCGCTCAAAGAACCTGACCGCCGCCGCCTTGTCAAACTCGGCGAGCTTCTTTCCGTCAAACTCAAAACCGCCGCCGATGATTTCGATTTCCTCGGCGACAGACCTCAGATCGTCTGACCAGTCAACCATCGGAGGCACGGAAAGCGTCGCGGGGGCGCCGATACGGAGAATACCGATTTTCGCTAAGTTCCTGCGCTCCACGATGGCGTTTGTGCAGTGCGTCGTACCCAGCATGGCTTGCGTAATATTCGATTTATCAATATCCGTACCCCTCAGGACGCCGTCGATCGCGGCGAGAATCCCGCTGTACACGTCGCCTGTAGTCGGGGCTTTCGCAGACGCTATGACGCTGCGCTTTTCGTCGATGAGTACCGCGTCCGTATTCGTGCCGCCAACATCAATTCCAAGTTTATACATTACACAGCCCCCCCTTCACGCGTTCCTCCACCGGCACATAGTCCGTGTCGCAGCCGAAATAGCGCGGCCCGACGAGTTCCAGCCCCGCCGGAGTGCGCCACGTTTCAAAGCACTTTAAGCCGAGCATCAGGACACGCTTGCCGTATTTCAGCGCGTCCGTCGGCACGGGCGTGAAGGTTTCGCTGTCAACGATGCAGATCAGGTCAGGCGTGGTGCAAAGCGTCGTACCGTCAACCGCCGCAAGCAGGTTTTCGTTCTGAAACTCCGCGTGCGCGACATGTCCCTTATATTCGCCGATTCCCTCCAAAATGACTTTGCCGAAATTGAACGCGCCGCGTGTCTCGCGCAGCACATCGGCGATTTTGCCGCGAAACAGCTTGAAACCCTCGGTGAAAGCCAGAAAGTTCTCTTCCGGCGTACCATTGCCGTTTTTGACTTCCCGGATAGCGCGTCCGAGTTTTTCACTCCGCGTGACGATACCGTGAACGCCGTAGTCTTTGACGATTCTGCCGTCCATACAGTATAGCGAAACTGACACCGCTCCGCCGCAGCTCATCGTAACCGAGCGGGCCAGCTCCTCCGTCCACTTATTCGTAATCGTCTTGAAGATTACGCTGTTGCCTTTTTCGTCGGTCAATGCCATCGGCGTCGCGTTCACTCCCGCCATTGTAAAAGTAACCATCTGCAGCTCCGGGAACGCTCTGCCCATTCCGTCAACGTCAACAACGGGCAAGCCAAGTTTCGCGGCGGCGAGGAACGGAAGCATACTGTTCACACCGCCCGCCTCAATCGGCATCAACGCGAAAATCTCACGCCCATAGTATTGGCTGACCATATCGTGCAAGGTTTGATACTCGTTGGCGCCGACCGCTTTCTCCCCGAGTACGGACGGCGCGCCCATCATCGCGATCGGCACGACAAACGCGTCGTCCGGCACCTCGTCCGGGTCGAGCAGAGTAACCGGGCCGTGTTCCTTCATCGCCCCGATCGCCATCAGCTTACCGAGGTAGGGGTCGCCGCCGCCCCCCGCGCCGAGCAGCGCCGCGCCAAGCGCAATATCTTCTATTTCCTGTATTCCGATTTTACGCAACGGAATCTCCTCCTTTCCCAATTGTGCTCCGCATATTCCAAAATCAGGTTGCGTCTCCGCTTTGCCAGACTTCGCAGGCTTGCCACCCTTACGCCGTCTTAGCGGGAAGGAATCTGATGAGTATGACATAGGCGGCCATTGAGACGACGATGCCGTTGATCGGCGCGATGAAGAACGGAACCACGTTCGCCGTTATGTAAGCGACCGCCGCGCCAAGCACAAACGACAGGATCCCGGCAACGTTCACGCCTCCGGCCACGGCAAAGTTTTCACGCTTGCCCTTGCCGACAATCCAGTACGCGGCTATCATAACGCCTGCCACAGGCGGCACGAACGATGTGATAATGCTGAGGAACGACTGGAATTTATCCATAATCCCGACCGCGCCGAGGATGGTTCCCGCCGCGCCCGCGATAGCCGTGGTGGTTTTGAACTTATTTTCGCCGAAGCCAAGCAGGTTGGTCACCGCGATACCGCCGCTATAAGCGTTTGTGACATTCGTCGTCCAGGTGGCCAGGATCAGCCCGATCAGCCCGATAGCCGGAAGCCCCAGCGCGGAAAACACCTGGCTGATGTCGTACTGACCCGCAACGATACTGCAAGTCGCGCCGATGAACAGCACGACCAAGCCGGACGGCAGCACGCCGAGAACCGTCGACTTGATGACGTCTTTGCGGTTTCTCGCGTAGCGTGAGAAGTCCGCGCTGATCACGCCTCCGACCGCGAAGGTGGCTACGACAAAGTTGATGCCGCTGACAAAACTCATCGGAGCGGGCGGCGTATGCGCTCCCAGTTTAGCGATTCCGTCATTTTGGAAGATCGCCGCGATTAACGCCCATATCAGCACGATAATCAGCGCGGGAACCGCGATGTAGTTGAGATATTTGACCGTGTTGTATCCGAACACGGCGGTTAAGAGCATGACCGCTCCCCAGATCAGGCTGCTGACGGCAACGGGAATTTCAACCCCCGTCATCTGCGCTATCATAGAGCTGAACGAACTGCCGCATACCGCCGCCTGTACCCCGAACCATCCGATACAGGCGATCGCGAGAATAAGGCTGATGAGAAACTGCGCCCCTTTTTTCCCGAGTGCGGACTCGGCCAGCGAAACGGTCGGAAGCCCGGTATCGCAGCCCTGCATACCTATAAAACACATAAACGCGCAGATGATGGCGTAGCCGATGACGATCAGTACAGACATCGGGCCGAGCGTGAAGCCGGAACTTAACAGGCCGCCGATCATCAGGCATGGAACGCATACCATCGCTCCGGTCCACACGGCGGCAAGACTGATCCAGCTTTGCCGTTTGCTTTCTTCGATCTGAAAACCCGTCGATTTGTTGTCCTGCATAGCAAAACCCTCCTATTGAATTATTTTTTGAAGATTACCTACTATGATTATACACGAAGAAAATAATTTGTCATTGTCTAAAAAGCAAAATATAAGCCCCTGACTTTGTCTATTCAGACAAAGTCGGAGACTGTTTGGCCGAAAACGCTATTTTGCCTCCTTCTTTGCCGCCGTCGCCTGCAGCACCCGTTTCACCGCAACGGCGATGTAAACCGAGAACGTTTCCGGCATACGCCCGATTTTGAATTGCAGCCGCTCATTGATCCTGCTGACTCTGTACTTGATCGTGTTCAGATGCAGAAACATTTTCCTGGCGCAGTCTTCCAGACTGCTGTCGGTATCCAGCAGATAAACGCTTAAAGTATCGCAAAGTTCGGTGTTCAGCCTTGCGCCGTCGTACAGCGCGTCCAGTACGGCGGTGCTGTTCTTGACGGAATCCTCGCCCCTCAGCAGCAGATGACGGATATTGTCGGCAAACTCTATATCCTGGCTCGTGAACAGGCGTTTGCCGGGGTAGATGTAGCCGGCCATCTCGGCTGACGCCTGCCTCATCAGATAGGTGCGCCGCACCTGCGTGGTGTCGCGCAGATTCAGGCAGACCGTGATGGTCGCCGCCATCCCCGCGTCGTTTATCGTCTCCGCGAGAGTGCCGGCCAGCGCGGACATATTGCAGTTTACGGGCGTACTGATAAACGCTACGACATCTCCCTCATAAGCGTCCGCGACCATCGCTTTACAGTGCGGCGATAATTCCCTTTTCACAAGCGTAAGGATCGTATCGGCGATTCTGCGGTATTCCATGGTCTTGGCAGTTTCCTCCGCCGGGCTGACAATAAGCATAGTGTTGATAGATTTTACGTCAATCTTGAACGCGTCGGCGATACGGCGCATTTTGAAAGGCTCGTCTTTCAGAATCGCCTGTACCAGCTCCGGCAGGACGTGGTCTCCGTAACTTTGGCTCCACAAATTGAGGTGGATTTTTACTGTTTCTGTAATTTGCCTGGCCACGGAATCCTGTATCGCCTCGTCATATTTCAGAAGAAGCACTTCCACGTGCGAACCCGTTATGGTGTCGATATATTCCCGCCGGGCGTAAATCCGCGCCGCTTCCAGTTCGCCATATTTGCCCGCCCGGCAGCACGCTATAAAGGACTCGGTGTCCGGCTCAATGTTGTGCGGCCAGTACGCCCGGTTGAGCAGGTTGCCATCCGTGTCGGTCAAAAGCAGCGTCATTTTCACACGGCTGCTCAGCATCGCGAGGACTGTGCCGATACTGCGCTGATAAACCGGAAGTGCGGCTAACCGCCCCATTATTTCGCTCTGGAAATCGGTTTCCGCCATCTGGTCTTTGATGATAGCCTCCATGACCTCGCTGATCACTTCGCTGTATCGCAGATTTTGGAGATTCTCGGGCATACAGATCAACGGAAAGTCTAAGCTGTCGGCCACTTCCGTCAGCCTACGGTCTACTTTCGGCAGAATCACCCCGACATAGTAAAGGATGATTCCGACCTCACCGACTTCGGCGATTCGGCTGATCACGGCGCACTGCGCGTCTATATCGTCCTTCACGCCCGCAAAGCAAGTCAGGACAAGCTCGCTCCCGACGAACTCGATCTTGTTGAACAGTTCCGCCTGTATGCTGTCAGGATTGGTGTATTCCAGAACGCTGATGGTGCCGACGGTCTTCTGCAGGCCGCCGCGCCCGCCAAGTACGGTCGCCCCGCGCATACAAGGAAATTTCAGGATATCAGAAATAGTGACAGCCATATGCTTCCTCCGGTTAAGCGCGTTCCATCGTCAGCGTCTTCACACGCTCCGTAAACGCGTCGCATTCGTCTGCCGTCGTGAGCCACGAGGTGACAAGACGGACAATGGAGCCGCCGTTTGCCGTACCCATACGGTGAAACGCGAAATCACGCTCCAGTTCTTTCACGACACTGTCATCCAATATCGGAAACAGCATATTCGTCGGGCTATCGTAAGCAAAGGCCACGCCGAGGGCAGACAGATGATCCCGCAGCCGCGCCGCGTTCGCGTTCGCGTGTCCGGCAAGTTCCAGCCACAGCCCGTCCGACATCAACGCCTCAAATTGCAGGCCCACAACGTGCGCTTTCGCGAGCATCGCCCCACGCTGTTTGAGAACGTACCGAAAATCGGGTTTCAGCGCGTCGTTCACCAGAACGAGCGCTTCGCCGAACAGCAGGCCGTTTTTCGTGCCGCCGATATAGAAAGCGTCGCACAACGCGGCAACGTCCGCAAGCGTCATGTCGCTCGCAGGGGAAGCGATGGCCTGCGCAAGCCGCGCGCCGTCGAGGTAGAGATACAGCCCGCGCCTGCCGCACGCTTCGCGCAGAGCGGACAGCTCCGATTTTGTGTATACCGTTCCGGTTTCCGTCGCGTCGGATAGGTACAGCAGCCGCGGCTTCACCCTGCGCTCGTCACAGTGCTGCGCCGCCGCCGCGAGCACCGCGGCCGGCGTGGCTTTTCCGTTCTGATTCGGCACGGTGATGATCTTGTGGCCGCCCGCCTCAACCGCGCCCGTCTCGTTGTCCGCGATATGCCCGCTGTCCGCGGCGATCACGCCCTCGTGCGCCCGCAGGAACGCGGCGATTGCCGTCAGGTTTGTCTGTGTGCCGCCGGCGAGGAAATGGACGTCCGCGGCCGGAGCGGCGCACAGCTCGCGGATCAGCGCGGCGGCGCGCCGACAATGGCTGTCCTCGCCGTAGCCGCCGTGAACCTCGGCGTTTGCCTTGACCAGCGCGGCCAGTACCGCCGGGTGCGCTCCCATACCGTAATCATTCTTAAAATGGCGCATTGGGGGGTTCTCTCCTTGCGTAAACAATAGATTGTCTTAATTATAATGTAAATCTTAGCCAATTGCAATGAAATCTTTTCTTGCATTGCGATCCAAAGAAATCCTTGGCTTTTTACCCTTGCAATTCCTGGGAACAGGGAGTAGAATATGTATACGTTTCAGTTTGATATTCTTTTCATAATTTATGAAGAGCCTGCCCACAAAGCGCAAAAAGAAATGAGGAAACGAACATGAAAAAAATCCAGAATAAATGGATACGCGCCGCTATCCCGGCATTACTGCTCCACTGTAGCATCGGCACCGTGTACTGCTGGTCGCTGGTCAGCGAAAACATCGTGAACTATATCGGCAAGGATACGGTCTCCAAAAGCACCATTGAATGGGCGTTCAGCCTGGCCATCTTTTTCTTAGGGATGTCCGCCGCTTTCCTTGGCCCGTTCGTCGAGAAAGACGTGCATAAGTCTTCCCTGATCGCCACCGTCTGTTTCTCCGTCGGCATGGCGGGGACCGGATTCTTCCTCTATCAGAGATCCGTGATCGGCATTTTCCTAAGCTACGGCGTCGTCATGGGGATCGGCCTCGGAACCGGCTACCTTTCGCCGGTGAAGACCTTAATGCTCTGGTTCAGCGACCAGAAAGGGCTTGCCACCGGGCTTGCCATCGCCGGGTTCGGGCTTGCCAAAGTCATTGCCAGCCCCGTCATGGAATACTTGCAGCCTAAGGTGGGGATCGTAAATATGTTTTATATCCTCGCCGCCGTCTATTTCGTGCTGATGTTTGCCGGCCACCTGTTGCTGGCAAAGCCGGAAGGCTGGGTGGAATCCCATGAGAAGAAAAAGGAAGACAGCGTAAAGAGCATCCTGACCAACAAGACATTTATCGGAATCTGGCTGATGTTCTACATCAACATCACTTGCGGGCTGGCGCTGATCTCCCAGGAAAAAGGGATCATAAAGGCGATCGGCCTGGCGGGCGCCGTAGGGGTCATCAGCGCCTTGACCGCCGTGTTCAACGCGGGGGGGCGGCTGGGGCTTTCCAGCCTGGGCGACCGGCTCAAAGACCGGAACACGGTTTATAAACTCATCTTTACCGCAGCCATTCTCATGACTGCCCTGCTGATCTTCACCAAAGGGATCCTGAACGGCTATACGGTCGTGGCCATTGCCCTGCTGTTTGTGGTAAATGCCGGATACGGCGGCGGGTTCAGCAACGTGCCTTCCCTCCTGTCCGACCATTTCGGCATGAAGTCCATCAGCCGCGTCCATGGGCTGTGTCTATCCGCATGGGCGGTCGCCGGGCTTACCGGGAACCAGATCGCCACGTTCATCGTGAACCATACCGGCAGTTTCCACGAGGTGGACGACGGACACGGCGGTTTCCTCTCCGTCAATCCGGAGGGGTATCAGAATGTCCTGTATTTTACGGTGATCCTGTATATCCTTGCGGTTCTGATCTGCTTTTTCCTCATCCCGAAGAGCGGGAAAGCGGTGGTTCAACCGGATTCTTCCCATGGCAAGAATCCCACGGAGCCATCCCAAGGGGAAAATCAGGGCTAGCCTTTCCCAGCCGGAACCGGCGTTCACGATCCGGACGCCGGTTTCGGCCGCCAAAGAGAAACCGCAAAGGCTCCCATCCGAGCTGAGCTGCCGGCGTTCCTGTCCGATCAGCCGCGACGGTAGGAAAGAAACACTTGCGGCTCCTGAAAATTCCATATGAGATCTTGCGGATAAGCCACTTCTTTGACCAGAGCCAGCGCGCGGGGAACCTGTCCAAGCCGCTCCGTGCCATGGCTGTCACTGGACAGCAGAACCGGGAGACGGTATCTTAAGCACATCAGCAGGATCTCTTTCATATTCGCATAGGTATTCCCGCGATAGCTGCCCGGCAGCAGGGAACCTTCGTTCACTTCCAGAACCACGTGATAATCCGCCGCCGCTTCCGCTAACGCTTTCGCGTCCACGGGATAACGCACGTCGTCGGGATGACCGATGATCTTCACCAGAGGATTTCTCATGGCCTGTACGTAGGCGGCGGTATTGCGTCCGGCCGCGCCGCTCTGCCCGTCCTGGCGTGACATTTCCCAGGAGGGATGGAAAGACGGCTCATGGATACTGGCGATCAGGAAGTCCAGGTTCTTTCCCGTCTCGTCTCCTATGTCCAGCCGGCCCCGCTCATTCAGGATATTGGCTTCCACGCCGTACAGGACCAGCACTCCGCCGCGCAGGTTCGGCGCGGCTTTCAGTCCGTGAAAATAGGATTCCCGGCAGGAACCGGGAGTGGCGGGTCCATGGTCGGAGATGCCCAGGACGGCCAGTCCCCGTTCCTTCGCCGCCTTTACCATATCGCCAATCGTATCCTTCGTGCCATGCCCGCTGGCGACGGTATGTGTATGCAGATCCATGGGTATCATGATATACTCCTTTCGGAAGCCTGTTTCCGCGCTCAGCTTCACGGCCGTTTCGCAAAAGACTGCTTCACGGCCGTTTTGTTTAAGTGTAGTATATCATAATTTGATCCGCAAATCCTATTGCCCTTGGCTTTCTTTTGTTTTTTCCAGTTTCAGGTCGTCCCAGCCGCCCCAGCCGCCCGCGCCGCACCGAACCGCGAAACCGACCGTAAGCGTTCCGTCCGTCACCTCTATGCCTTCGATGACGGGAGCCTGCCAGTTACCGAATCCGGCAAGGGAGGTATCCGCTCGATATTCCGTGTCGCCAGACTTCGCGAACAAATAAAATTCCGCGCCGTCGCCGCCGTCGTCGCCTTGCAGAAAGCCGCTGAACGAATAGGTTCCGTTTTCGATGTCCGTCATCGTCTGGACGACTTGAAAATCCAGCGGAGCGCTATCCCAGAAATGGAACGACGCGACGCCTGTCCGCGCATCCTGCTCCTTGCGCTCGCAGTGGCCTTCGCCGCTCACGGCAGTTCCGGCGAGAACCCACATGCTCATATCTGCGCTCTCGAAGCCCGCGTTCAGCAGATTGCCCGCTTGGTCTACGCGGAAAGAACATTTTACGGAGCGCCCTTCCGCCGTTCCTTCTACTTCATAAGCTTCCGCTCCCCCCGCGACGGCTGCGGACAGCTGTTCCTCGTTCCAAGAAACAGGCACCTCTTTCACGCTTCCGTCAGCAAATACCGCAGACACGGTTTCGGGAAGAACAATCGGTTCTCCCGCTTGAAACGCCATTTCCAGATCGGGAACGGAGTCAACAGGGTTTTCGGAAGCCGCCGCTCCGAATCTGACGTACCGAAACACTTTCAGGGAAGGAAGCGGCTGTCCTGAAAAATCAAACAACGCCTGATTGTCCACCGCGCTTCCGCCGTAGTACCGCCCCGCGTCGTCCGGGTCGTAAGCGCCCGCGTAGCTTGCCGCCCAGCCGCTTCCAAACTCTTCCCACTTCTCCTGGTTCGTGCCGTAATCATTCCCGACCGGAATCCAGGCAGGTTCCCAATAGAACACGCCCAGCCCGCCTGCGGCGGCCACGGCGGCGATGGTATCACGAATGCTGCGCGCTTGCCCATATACCGAGAACGGGTAAGGATTGCCCGTTTCGCTGGAAACGGCGTTGCCAAACATGTCGCCGTCGTCCTCCGTATATGCGTAGGCTGTTTCCGCTATCATGACGTCTTTTCCATAGTTTTCTTTCACCAGGCTCAGTTGCTCGGTCAGGTTTTCAAGCGTGCCATGCCAGAACGGATAATATGAACTCGCGAAAACATCATAATCCACGTCCATGTTTTCAAGGATCATCGCCTTGTTTGTATAGTCGCCCTTTTCCGGATTCGTAAAATGAACCGCGATTTTTATGTCCTTATCATACTCGCGCACGGCTTTCGCGCCCGCGTTCAGAAGCATGGCAATGCTGTTCCAGTTGGTTTCGCCGCTCATTCCGCTTGTCGTTTCGTTTCCAAGCTGAACCATGCCGATTTTGCCTTTGGCGCCGATTGTTTTCAGCGCGTCTTTCGTGAACGCATAGAGCGCATCTGATTTTTCTTCAATGTCCATATTTTCCCATTCTTTCGGCGCCATCTGCTTTGCCGGATCCGCCCAGAAATCGGAGTAATGGAAATCAACCAGCAGTTTCATGTGGTACTTCCTGGCTCTTGCCGCAATTTCAGCGGCGTTCAGAACATCACAGTTGCCTCCGCCATAGCCGTTTCCGTTTTCATCAAACGGATTGTTCCAGACACGCACGCGGACATAGTTTACCCCGGCGTCATTCAGCGTTTTGAAGACATCCTGTTCCTCGCCGTCAAAACCGTAAAACTTCACGCCCGACTTTTCCAGGGAAAGCACGCTCGACACGTCCGCGCCGTTTATAAAGTCCTCGGGCAGATTGCTGACCGCTTCGACAAAAATATCCGCGTCCGCCCGAAAAGCCGTCTCGCCTTTGGGCGACGTGCCGCAGCCTGCCAGCATAAGCGCCGCCGCAAGCGTAAGCAAAGCATAACATTTTTTCATCACGCACCTCCTTTTACGATCCTGATTTGCTGAACCGGATCAAATCCGCGTTGCACCAGTCGCCCTCGCCGGCAACCGTGTAAATCCCGATCTCGCATTGATGATTCGCCACCTCAATTCCCTCCACGCTGATCCGCGTCCATCCGGTATCGCTCAAGGGCAAAAGCACATTTTTCTCCGTACCGCCAAAGTTTTTGGCATACAGCCAGCAGACATCCTGGCCGCCGTTCATGATCCATGCCGATAAGGCATACGTACCATTTTCCAGGCCCGTAAGGACTTGATAGACGGAACAGCTGTAATCATCATCGCTCCAAAACGTCAGTTTATAGGCGCCGTCTATGCCTCCGGATTCTGTTTTTACCGTTGCCGCCGCAGTACCGCTGTCAAGCCACACGTTCCAGCCCTGCGGCGAAGAGGTAACCGCGCCATCTTCTTCAAAACTCGGATTTTCCGCCAAATTCGGCGAAGGCTCCGCGAGCAAGTCGATAGAATCCAAGGCATTGCCGTTGAAGTCAAATAAGGTCAGGTTATCCCATGGGTTTGACAGTATCCCGGTATCCCCTATATATTCTTTGCCTGTTTCCGTACCCCAGTATGCCCCCTCAACCGGAAGCCAGGTCGGCTCCCAATAGAAGAAACCGATCCCTCTTTCATTCGGTACGTTCAGAATTACTTGGGTCAGATCCCGCATGAAGTCATATTGCCCTTGAACCGTAGCGGGGTATCCGGCATTTATGGCATCCTGGGGGCTGAATGAGCTGCCAAGGCCGTCGCCATCGTCCGTTGTCCAGCCGTATGCCGTTTCAACGACTATGACATCTTTGCCGTAACGCTGGCTGATGTCATTCATATTATATTGCAGGTCTTCCAGCGTTCCGTGCCACATCGGATAATAAGTAAGCCCGATCATATCAAAGTCAACCTCATGATTCGTACCTGTAATGCCATCGAACCACCATCTGTACAAGGAATTGTTTCCGCCGTTATCCAGATGAAGAATGACCTTGGTCTGATTTCCGACGGAATCCCTGACCCCGTCAATCGCCGTGGAGACCAAGTCGGCAAGATTGGAGAAACTGTTTACCCCATTCCCCACATAGCCATCTTCCCACAGAATGCCGGACGACGTTTCGTTGCCGATCTGCACCATATCCGGAATCATGCCGTCGGATACCAAATCATCCATCGTATCTTTTACGTAATCGTACAGAGCGGTTTTCAAGTCTGCGTATGTTAAATTTTCCCATGCTTTCGGCTTGCTCTGCGTGCCGGGGTCAGCCCACCAGTCGCTCAAATGAAAATCGATCAGTACCTTCATTCCGAGCTGCTTTGCCCTCTGGGCAAGCCCAAGCGTTGTCGCGTAGTCGTTCCCGCCGCCGCCATAACTGTCCCCGTTCGCGTCGTAGGGATCAACCCAAAGGCGCAGACGCACAGCATTTGCCCCGTGGTTCTTCAGGATCTCCAGCGCGTCCTGCGGCACAGCATTGTCGTAAAACAGACCTCCGCAGTCTTCCACCGTTTTTAACATCGAAACGTCAACGCCCCTGATAAAGTCGGAATAGTCGGAATCGCTGCTTCTGCTTGCCGATACCGGTACGGGGGCGGCAAAAACAGCCGCCGAAGCAACAAACGCCGTAAACGCCATAAATATTTTCTTCATTATGATTACCATCCTTTCTGGTAAAACAGCCATTCCGTCTCCCCCTTATTCCCGCCATTCAGCCCTTTGCGTGCCGGAAACGGGGAGAGGCTGATCTGCGTTCCATTTAGCCTTTCACGCCTCCGGCTGTAAGCCCGTTGCGTATATACCTTTGCAGCAGCAGAAACAGAACCAGGATCGGCAGCGACGACACCACCGCAGCCGCGGCAAACAGCGTCTAATGCGCGGCAAACTGGTTCGTGATGAACGACTGAAGCCCGATCGCCAGCGTGAAACTGCCGGGCGATTGCAGAAACACCGAGGTCAGCATATACTCGCTGTAAGTGGCGATGAAACTGAACAGAAAGATGACGGCGATCTGCGGTACGGCAAGGGGGAGTATGACGTAAAGAAACACCGTAACATTTTTCGCGCCGTCCACATACGCCGCTTCATCAAGTTCTTTGGATATTCCGTCCATATACGCTTTCAGCAGCCATATATTGAACGCGCTGCCGCCCGAAAGGACGCAGATGACAGCGAACATACTGTCCGCAAGCCCGAAAGCGTAGATGAGGATATAATACCCCGCAAGCGCCATACTGTTTGGGAACACCTGTAACACAAGCAGCGTCATAAGCCCTTTCGTGCGCCCCGGAAACCTCATACGCGAAAAAGCGTAGGCTGCCGTGGTGGTCAGAAAAAGCTGTATCAAAGCTACCGCAAGACATAGTTTCAAGGAATTGAACACCCACAGCAGAAACTGCGTTTCGGTGAACAGCTTGCTATAGTTGTCGATGGCGATCTGTTTCGGGATCAGCCCCGCTATAAAAAAGCTGTCGCCCTTGGAAAACGATGCCATAACAATCCACATCACTGGAAACATCACGAGGAGCAGCACCGCCCATAGGACTGCCCTGCTTGCCCATAGCACCGTTCTTTCGCCTTTCTTCATTTTGATAACCACGCTCCTTCCCAAAAATTCTGCTTCCATCCGCCGCTCCGCCCCGGAAAGCATCGGCTTTTATGTTTCGCCGCTCCTAAACGCACCCGACAGATTCAGGTTGATCAGCGTAAACGTGCCGACGAGGAGGAAGGAAAGGACACTGAGCGTCGCCGACCACTCATACCGGTTAGACCATGTCGTCATTTTGTAGATCGTACTCGCCAGTATATCCGTGCTTCCGGCAAACTGGCTTCCCACCCTTGCCGGGCCGCCCTGCGTAATCATATAGATATTTCCGAAGTTATTGAAGTTGGAGGCGAAGGAGGAAACCACAAGCGGCAGCGACAGCCGGACAAGCAGCGGAAACGTAATCGTCCGGAAACACTGCCAGCCCGTCGCGCCATCAATTTTCGCCGCTTCGTAAAGCGTCTTTTCGATCGCCTGAAGCCCGCCGTGGCAGACGTTCAGCATATACGGAAAGCCAAGCCATACATTGACTATGATGATGCCTGCCCTCGCCCAGAACGGATCCGTCATCCAGGGAACGCCGCCCAGCCCGAAAACGGAAAGCAGCCAGTTGATGCCGCCGTACTGTTCGTTCAGCAGGCCCTGCCACGACAGAATGGCGATGGTTGCGGGCAGTGCCCACGGTACGATCAGAAGCGAACGGTAAAATCTCGCCTCGGGCATATGCGGATTGTTCAGCAGAACCGCCAGCCCCATGCCCATAAAATACGCGCCCGCCGTGGAAAGCAGCGCGAAGCATACCGTCCAGCCCAGGACGGGCAGAAAAACCTTGGCCAGGCTGCTCCCGAAAACGGCGGCGTAATTCGCGAACCCGATGACTTCATAGTCATCCATATGGAACATATTGTAGTTCGTAAAGGAGAGAAACACCGTGTAGGCAATCGGCAGCAGTGTAAACACGATAATGGAAACGATCATCGGCGCAATCCATACATAAGCCGATTTATTGATTTTTCGCATTCCGACCACCTACTTTCCGGAGTTCATAAGCTCTATCCCTTCACGTACCTGAGCCTCGATATTTTCAGCCGCCTCGGAAGGGCTGATCTGTCCGGTAAACATCAGCTTCATATTGTCCGAATAAGGCGTCCACACCTGCCCCAGCTCGGCGACTGTGGGAAGCGGTTCCCCCGCCGCAATCTGTTCTATGAACGCCCGCGTATCGTCATCGGCCTCTATGCTGTTCTGAGCGGACAGCAGCGCCGGGATCCTGCCGCCGGCCTGATACAAAGCTTCCGCCGCGTTTTCCTGCAGGTACCTGAAAAAGTCGTACACCAGCTTCTGATTTTTGGATTTCGTGCTGACAAAACCGACCTGCGTGCCGACGGGCGTCACAAAATCCTTGCCGTTGAGCGTCGGCATCTTCGCTATACCGAATGCGGTTCCCGCCGCTTTGAGTCCCTCCACATCCCATGGGCCGCCGATATAAAACGCCGTTTCCCCGTTCTGGAAACTGCCCTTGGCTATGTCGGACGTAATATCCGCTCCGGCAAACCCGAGGGCGGCAAGACTGTTCAGGTATTCATAAGCCTCTATCGCGCCGCTGTTGCCAAATCCGATGTCGCCCGTATCATATCCGCCGTCCGCATACGGGAAAATATAGCTGTCAAACGCCCGCAGGAAACCGACGTCATAATAGATGCTTGTCGCTTCAAACTTTAAGCCGCCGTTATTTTTCGCGGCTTCTATCATTTCCTCCCAGGTTTTGGGCGCTTCTTTGATTTTATCCGTGTTATAGAATAAAGTGATGGTTTCCACCGCAATTGGAACGCCGTAGCGCACTCCGTCCGCGTAACACGCCCGGACGGCGGCATCGGCATAGTCGGCATCGCTGTACAGTTCCTCCGGAACCACCTGCGCCAATCCCGCGCTCACATAACTGGCAAGCTGGTCATTGGCAATGCCGTAAATCCCGTCCGGGCCGCCCTCGCTTTTGGAAGCCTGAGAAAACTGCTGCAGATCGGGCGTCTCTCGAAGGACGGTCGCGGTGCTGCCCGTCTGTTCACTCCATTTTTGCGCGTATTCCTCAAGAACCCCGATTTCGTTTTCTAAATTGCTCCATATGACGATGGAACCGTTCCCGCTATCAGACGGCAGCGACAGGGTTTGGGACTTTTCCGCACAGCCGCTTGTGGCCGCCAATGCCATGGCAACGACTGCCATGGAAATACTCCTGCGTTTCATATACCTCTCCTCCTGTTTTCCTTTCCCTACACAAAATCACGAATCGCCGTCAGAACAGGCAGCGGATTTCCCGAAGCGTCAAATACGGACTGGTTCGCCCAGCTGTTGCCGCCCTCGGACTCGTCCTTGATGTATGCCCTGCCCGCCTCGGAGGCCCAGGTAGAGTGATTTACCGGAATCCATTCGGGACACCAGTAAACAAAGCCCAGACATTTATGGTCGGGAACCGCTTTGATACGTTCCATCAGTTCCCACAAAAACGCGCTCTGCCCCTCCTTTGTGGCGGGAAAGCCTCCGATGTCCGCCAGTTCCTGCGTGAAGACATGGCGGCACCCTTCCATTGCCTCCGTCGTATAACCGTAGGAAGTTTCCGCTATGATCAGCTCTTTTCCGTACCGGACGCTCAGATCCTTCATGTTCGCGGCCAGTTCGTCCAGCGTCCCGTGCCAGAACGGGTAGTAGGACAGACCGATCACATCGTAATCAAGCCCGAATCCACGCGCCGCGCCGAACCATTCCCGGTATAATTCGTGATTGCCGCCGTTGTCAAGATGGAGGATAATTTTGACTGCCGGGTCGAAGTCGCGTACTGCCTGGATACCCGCCGCAAGGAACGTAAACATTCCCGCGTAATTCGGGTTCTCTCCCGACAGCCTGCCGTCCTCCCAAAGAAAGCCGTAAGTCAGCTCATTCCCGATCTGCACCATATCCGGCTTAACTCCTTGTGAGGAAAACTTCTCCAAAAGTATCCTCGTATACGCGTAAACCTCACGTTTCAGCCTGTCACCGGAAAAGCCGCGCCATGCCTTGGGCTTGCACTGCTTTCCCGGATCCGTCCAGAAGTCGCTGTAATGCGCGTTCAGCACGAAACGCATACCGGACGCCAGCGCACGTTTCGCCAAGCCGAGCGTCACGGGAAAATCGTTCGTGCCTCCGCCATACGGATTGCCATCCGCGTCATACGGATCGTTCCAGATCCGCAGACGCATGGCATTCACGCCATAGCTTTTCAGTACCGCAAAAATGTCCTTTTTTTCGCCGCCGTCACGGTACTTCGCTCCAAGCCGTTCCAGCTCGCCAAGCATAGACAGATCGACTCCTTTCAGCAACCGCACCACCTCCTGTCTGATCAGAACAAAGAATTCGCCTCCGCAAACTCTTGCGCCTACGGCGGGCCGCGTAAGCGGTATCTTCCTCACCGCCGCAGCGTGTTTCCGCCCAACCGGTTTTTTGATCCACAAGCATTTCTTAGGAATCAAAAATAAATAGTTTACTATTTTTATAGTAAACTATTTATCATCCGCTGTCAAGAAGATTTTTACGGATTCAGCAACTTTTTCTTTCGATGAGCCTGCCGTTGATATAAACGGTTTTCGTGATCTCCCTGTTCTCAAACACGCGTTCCGTCAATAACTGAATCGCCGTCCTGCACATCTCAGGCACGTCGATATGAAACGTCGAGAGGGGCGGCGACAGATAACCCGCGACACTTGAGTTGTTGATACTCAGCAGCGCGACCCGTTCTGGGATTTCCAGCTTTTTCTCATGCAGCGCCTGTATGACGCCCACCGCAAGCGTATCGCTTCCTACGCAGAACGCGCTTGGCAGATTCTCCCCGAACCTCTCGATCGCTTCCAGCCCGATCCGGTACCCCCGCTCCACGGTCAAGGCTTCCGCGATCAGGATATTTTCCTCCCGGAGGATCCCGTAATAAGCCGCCGTGTTGCGAAACGACCATTCCCGCACGTCCAAGCTAGGCTTTCCCGTCGCCATATCAAAATCACACTGCCCGATATAACCGATGTTTTTATGCCCTTTCTGATAAAAGAAATCGACCATCTGCTTCACGATGGAATCCAGATTCGGCTTGACGGAGTCATACGCGCTCTCATCGGGCGAATAGTCAACAAACACGCCGTTTTTCGTCCTGCCCTTCAAAACGTCAAGTTCCGATTTTGAAAACCAGCCTATGGCGATAAAGCCGTTGCACGGCTCCGGCATCGCCGAGACCCCCTGCGACTTGTCGATCCGCGTAAGCGATATTTTGCGTTCCCGCGCCTGCCGCTCCAGTTCGGCGCGAAGCGACTTGTAATACGCGTATTCCAGCTCTTCCGTTCCGTCGTTCCAATAAAGCAGCGCGATATTGCCGATCGGCGGATGTACTCTCTTTTTTTGGTAGCCAAGCTTCTCCGCCGTGTCGAAAATCAGCACACGCGCCGAGTCGCTGACGGAAATCGTATCATCATAGTTCAATACGCGGGAAACCGTTGCGGGAGACAGCCCTGTCTGACTGGCAATTTCTTTAATGGTAGCCACTTTTCACGTCCTCCGTAGTGTTTTTGAATTCATTTTTTTACTAAATATTTTACTATATATTTTATCGTCTTATTCCAGACGGCAGGATCCAGAAGCGGAAACTGCCCGAACCCCATCCGGCAAAGTAATGGATTTTATTTCCATTTATACCTTGCGCAAAATTTGAGATAGATCCTTTTTCTTTGATTCCGATATCAGAATGCCCCGCAAGCAAAAACGCTTTTACAGGCGTTTTAGGCGCTTGTGGGGGCTTCTTGATCTTCACAATATCCCTTGAGGGGAAGAATGACGGTTTCCTGTTCGTCTGTCGCCCTGTCGCTGTAGTTTTTTAGATGACTGCGGATCGTGCCGTAATTTACAGCCGACATAAAAATGTCTCTTTCTTATTCCATAAGCTGTTGGGAATATGGTTCGGTATCCTGCACCATGATCATAGGCTGTTCTTTTGATTTTGTCAATGGGTTTTGATACGAGGACAAGGCTGTACCCATATCCCCGCCTTACGGAGAGCTGATATGATCCCACACCCCCACCACAAGGATCGTCATGTCGTCGGCGATCCTCCCGCCGCTGCAATGGAGAGCGAACTGTAGGATCTTATCGGCGATTTCTTTCGGATTTTCTTCTTGAAGCTCGCTGATGATCCGGCACATGGCTTCTTCATAGCGGTTGTTTTCCAGCGCGTCCAACACCCCGTCCGTCATCATGATCACATAATCCCCATCCATCAGCTCCCGGTGGATCAGCTCCGCTTCCACCCCTGGAAAGATCCCTAGGGGCAGGCTCCGGGAAACGATCTGCTCCACCAGATTCCCTCTTTTCAGAAAGGAAGCGGCGGCTCCCACTTTGATAAAGTCACAGCAGCCTTCATACAGATCCAGATCGCAGATGTCCAGCGTGGAAATATTCTGTTCCTCCCCTTGGGCCGCCAAGGCACTGTTTACCAGGCTAAGCGCCGTATCCAGCCCATAGCCCGCTTCCAGCATTTTTTCCATCAGATCCAGAACCTTCTCGCTGAATCCGCTTGCCTTTTCGCCGGAACCCATGCCGTCCGACAAAAGCACCGTCATCTTGCCCTTTTCGGAAGCCACGATGGAATAATTGTCTCCGGACAGCACCTCGTTTTCCTTGACTGCCTTGGCGGAGCCGGAGAGCATGAGGAACCGCGCTTCTTCCACCAGTACGAAGCTGCGCTTGATCCGGTCGATCAGATAAGGACTCGCGACAGAGATTTCCATGCGCTGGTTCAGCAGCACGGACAGCATATCCGCCACCTCTTCCGAGGTGTAGTTCCCCTCCCTGTCCGTATACATCGTGACGCCGATCCCCCGGCGCTCTCCCGGCCGCTCGATATAAAAAAGCTCCGTCACATAGATTCCTTCCGCTTTCAGGGCATGGATAATCTGTTTCTGCTTTTTTTCTTCCAAAGGGCGGTAGCGGAACACCTCCGAAGCCACCCTCGTCATGATCTGCGCCATTTCATTCAGGTTTTCGCACAGTACCTGCCTGTTTTCCCATATCCTTCTGGCTTCCAGAAAAGACTGCCTGTCTTCGCCCTCAAAATCAAACGTACCCTCGTAGCTCTTCGCCAGTTCCCGAAAAGAGTCCGCATAAGTCAGAAGCCTCCGCCTCCCGTAATCGGATACCTCCATATGCCGCTCCCGATTTCTCAGCTTGTCCGTTTTTCCTCTTAACACTGCCATAAATATTGATCACCCTTTCTGACCCTGCCGGTCGGCTTGGCGCCTGGTGCCATTATAAAAAAATCCCGCCATGGTTTTTGTCAAAATCAAGTGCGGAATCTTCTTTTTTTGATGACAAAAAAAGAGTACGGGCAAAAACGGGATCTTCCATCCGGCAAAACCGGATGGAAGATCCC
>JAISOV010000054.1 GCA_031275405.1 Clostridium sp.
GCGGCTGCCGAAGGCCGTATGCGAAAGTGCAGCCCTTGTCAAGGACAATTTTCAAAAGGATTCAGCAATTTTACGCTGTCCACATCACAGGGGCGTTACGCAATATTACCTTTTGTCGGCGTCCATTTATATGGGTACCGTTTACCCATCCCTGCCTCCCTTCCCGCGCTGTCAGAAGGTGTACCTTTTGACAGCGCGGGGCCTCCCGGGTTTTCTTTCCGGGAAGCCGCGGCGGACTCACACATTTATACAAAAAAAGAGGGATTCCCGCCTTTTTTTTCACGAAACCGCTTGCGGCCTGTCCCGGACGGTGGTAAAATAGAAGAAAAACGGCGTATGCCCCGCGCTGTCAAAAGGTACACCTTCTGACAGCGCGGGATTCCTGCGCCGGCAGGCGGGCAGGCCTGGGGAGGATCCGGCGGAAGGCCCTGTGTACGCCTGCTCCCGCCCGAAGAGGGGCGGAGGGACGGCACCTAGGGCAGGCCTTTTGACAGGGCGGGGCTATCCGCCCCGCGCGGCGGGATCACGCTGCTTTTTGGAAAAACCTATCCGAATCGCCCGGGCTGTCTTGGCAAAAAATCTATGAAACGGTATCCAGGAAAAGGGGCGTCCGCTCTTTGAAAATTCTCGGTTCTTTCCCGGCTTCGGGGAAAGCCCTGCTGCCTGACGCCTGAAAACGGCGGCCATCCGGCAGGGAAGTATTGTCAGCAGGAATCCATTTTCAGCGAACGAAAGCCTGGAAAAATTTCCGGAGTCCCCGGAAGCCTTCTCGCCGTTTCGGCTGCTTTCCGGCGGGACATTTTTGCTGGAATATTCCCCGGATTTCATATGCCCCTATACAGACTACACAAAAAAATCAGACAACCGGTAGAAAGACCCGCGGGAATGTGGTATGCTACGCATAGGCGGAAAAGGTTGCCCTGGCGGCAAGCCGCCCCGCCGGGAAATGACGGAACACTGAAATCATGGGGGATTCGGAAGCAACCGTGGAAAGGGGGATGTTATGGATTCGACGGCTCTGTGTGTCTTGACCGAAGAACAGAAAAGGAGGTATTATGTCCAGCCGGATATGATTGTCAGCTACATCTGGGAGACAGAAGACGGCTATGAGAATCCGCTTTACGTGAAAGGAGAGAACCTGCGTTTCTGGTACAATATCCAGCGCGAAAGCTATGCCATGCACGTGCATAGCTCCATTGAGATCATCGTGCCGATCCAGTCCCAGTATACTGTGACCGTCTTCCGGGACTCGTATGTCCTGGAGCCGGGGAATATCCTGGTCATCCCTCCGGGTTATCCCCATGCCCTGACGGCGCCGCCGAGCGGCTCCCGGTTCATCTTTCTGGTGGAGCCGGAGTACCTGGCCGATTCACAGGGATTTTCCTATCTGCAGTCCCTGCTGGCACAGCCGATTTACATCGCCTATGCCAAGGATCCGCTCCTTTTCCAGCAGGAAATCCGGCTGATCATGCAGCTGGGAGAGTATTACTGGAGCAGCGAGGGATCCAGGGATTTCCGGATCCGCTCCTGTCTGCTGAACCTGTTCGCCAACTATGGGGATTACTGCGCCCGTTACCGGAACCCCATCGGCTGCAGCGTCCTGCCCGCGCGGATGAAGCTGATCCTGGATTATCTGGAGGAACACTATACCGAAGCTTTGTGCCTGGATCAGATGGCTTCTGTGGCGGGCTTTTCCAAATATTATTTCACAAGGGTCTTCAAGCGCCACACCAACGAGACTTTTTATAGTTACTTAAGCAGGAAAAGGATCCGTATGGCGCAGTCCCTGCTGGCCGATCCGGATCTGGCGGTGACTGAGATCGCCCTGCGCTGCGGCTTTTCCAGTCTGTCCTCTTTCAACCGGACGTTCAAATGGGTCACGAACCGCACTCCCTCCGAATACCGCTCCCAGTGTTCGGAAAACAAGCTTGCGAGAGAGCTTCCGTGATGTCTGCGCGACAGTTCCTGACGGCGTTTTATGGAACATAGAAAAATCGGGCTTGTCAGATCCGAACATACGTGCTATCCTAGAAACAGAACAAACGTTCCGGTCCGGAATCAGGAAGCGTTACAGAACCACCGGTACGGATAGGCGGGCGGTTTTCGTCGGCGATCGCCATGGCAAGGCAGGGCGGCAGCGGCGAACCACCGGTACGGATAGGCGGGCGGTTTTCGTCGGGACGAGGAGCAAAAACGCGCGGAGTGGGCTGTGTCAGCTGTCCGCGCCAAAGTATCGGCGCGTTTCTTCCCTGACAGTTCCTAAGGACGGAGAGACAAGGACGGAGACATATGCAATATCTGGCGACCGGGCAGGAAATGCCCCTGATGGAAAAGCTAGGGATCCTCACGGCTGCGGCGAAATATGACGTGGCCTGTACTTCCGGCGGTGTGGAACGCAAGGGCAACGGGCGTGACATGGGGAACTGCGTCAAGGCGGGGATCTGCCATAGTTTCGGCAGCGACGGGAGGTGCGTTTCCCTGCTCAAGATACTGCTTACGAATGAATGCGTTTACGACTGTAAATACTGCCTGAACAGACGCTCCAACGACGTGCCGAGGGCCTCCTTCACCCCGGAAGAAATCTGTACGCTTACGGTGGAGTTTTACCGCAGGAATGAGATAGAAGGCCTGTTTTTAAGCTCCGGGATCCTGCAAAGCCCCGCTTATACGATGGAGCTGATTTACCGTACTGTCTTCCTGCTCCGCAACAGGCACCGCTTCCGCGGCTATATCCATGTGAAGGTCATTCCGGGGGCGGACGGCGGCCTGGTTCGGCTGCTGGGCTTCCTGGCGGACCGCATGAGCGTGAACCTGGAGCTGCCCACGGCGGAAGGCCTGAAGCGGCTGGCGCCCAATAAACACCGCAAGAACATTCTGACCCCCATGCGCCAGATCCAGGAAGGTATCCGGGCAAACAAGCAGGAACTCGTGGTATACCGCCATGCGCCAAGCTTCGCGCCGGGAGGGCAGTCAACGCAGATCATCATCGGGGCCACGCCGGAAAGCGACTACCAGATCCTCCGCGTGGCGGAAAGCCTGTATCAGAAATTTGAATTAAAGAGGGTGTTTTATTCAGCCTTTGTGAAAGTGAACGAAGATCAGGCGCTGCCCGCGCTGCCGGGAGGCCCGCCGCTCCTGCGGGAACACCGCCTGTACCAGGCGGACTGGCTGCTTCGGTTTTATGGCTTCCAGGCGGCGGAGCTGCTGGATGAGCGGCGTCCTTTTTTCAACATCCTGCTGGATCCGAAAGAGGACTGGGCGGTGCGCCATCTGGAGTTTTTTCCGGTGGAGGTCAACCGCGCCCCGCTGGAGACCCTTCTGCGGATCCCCGGGGTAGGCGTGAAAAGCGCGCGGCGCATCGTCGCCGCCAGACGGAGCGCGAAGCTGGACTTTGGCGACCTTAAGAAAATCGGCGTGGTGCTGAAACGGGCCCTGTATTTCATCACCTGTGACGGCAGGATGATGTGCCGCACGAAACTGGAAGAAGAGGATCTGATCCGGAACCTGGCCGGTGAAAAGGGCCGCCTGGCTTTTGACGGCGGCGGCATGACGTACCGGCAGCTGTCTTTGTTTGATCCGGGTTCCGATCCGGCGCGGCAGGCCCGGCCTGGGGAGACGGGAGCTGATCAGAGCCAATACTGACATATCAGTCCCGATCAGGCCCGGCCTGGGGAAGGGAGGCAGAGGGATGGTCGTATACCAGTGCGAGGATTCCCTGGAAAGTATCTTCACCGCTGTTTATCGCGCCTGTGAGGAAAAAAGGGACCACGACAGTACGCGGATCAGCCTTACGGAGGAACCGCTGCTGTTTGCGGAGCCTGTTCCGGTAAAGGCGGAGGGGGAAAAAGCGGCCAGAGTGATCCGGACGCTGAAAAGGCGTTTCGGGGAAGCGGATTATCGGACGATCTGCCTTGCCCTGGCCTCCCCCGAGCCGGAAAAGGCACAGGCGGTATACCGGACGGTGCTGAAAGGGATCCGGGGGAACTGTGCGCCGGGACATCTGTTTGACCGGCTGGCGGACGACGACATACGGCACGTCTTTTCTCTGGCAAGGGGCGCCGGGAACGAATGCCGCCATCTCCGGGGGTTCCTCCGTTTCCGGGAGCTGGCGAAGGGGATCCTGTTCTCCGAGGCCGCTCCTAAGAACAACGTGCTGACCTTCCTCATGCCCCATTTTGCCGACCGGCTCCCTATGGAGAATTTCATGGTCTATGACGGACACAGGGATTTCTTCGCCGTCCATCCGGCGGGCAGGGAGTGGTATCTGGTCCGGGGCGGGGAAATCGCGGAAGAAGCCGCGCGGCCGGAGGGAAGAGCCGGGGCCGGAACGGCGCGGCCCGGGGAGGGGCCTGCGGAAAGATCCGTCCGGTCGGAGGAAGCGCCTGGAGCCGGCACGGTACGGCCGGAGGGAAGCCCTTCCTTATGGGCGCTGTCGGAGGAAGAGAAGAGGTACCGGGAGCTTTTCTGCCGCTTCTGCCGCAGCATAGCCGTAAAGGAGCGCAGCAACCCGGCGCTCCAGCGCAGCCTGCTTCCCCTGCGCTTCCGGGAATATATGACGGAATTCCAGGCCGCGCAGAGACCCGGATGAGCGGCCTTTGGCCGTGCGGAAGCAGCCTTCGGCGGCCGCGGAGGCACTGGGGCGGAAAGCGGGCGGAGCCTTGCCATGCCGCCATGTTCCCGCCGTCCCGGTCGCCGCGGTAGAGGGTATCGTCTTTGGTATCCTGAAAATGGAGATACCCGCCGCCTCGTTCATAGCTTCTTTTCCGGAATCCGCTGGATGAGCGGTCCGGCGCGCTCGGTCACTATGCCCTCGGACGGCTGCCGCAAAAGCGTTTCGATTCCCTTCCCCAAGCCTGCGGGCAGGAACAGGAAACCTTTGAAAAGGAGATGGAGGAAATCCGGTCGGCGGTGGAACCGTCTGCTTTCATCGCATACCTCGCATACCTCTGTCTCACAAAGATGTCAAGGGAAAAATCAGCTGCTTTGTGAATGCCCCAAGCTCATGAAAACTACAAACCGCGGAGGCAACGGAAGCGAAAAATGGAAGGATACCGACAAAAAAAAGAGATAAAAAAGCAATATGTGGGAAAACTTTAGCAAAAAATGGTTAGTAATAAATTTGATATTCAGGTAAAATGTAGAAAATGCAAGGAAAATCAAGGAAAGCACCAGGCAAAAGCAAAGGGGACGGAAATTCCGGATGGGTCGGGAAGATGTGAAAAAAGCGGTATTAGAAGAATTAGATCTTACCTTAAAAAAGGAAGGTGTGGAAATCGAGGTATCCGGAATAGATGATCTGCTGGAGGCGGGGATGAATTCCATCTTCTTTGTGAGCTTGGCCGTGCGGCTGGAGGAAGTGTTTCAAATTGAATTTGACGACGACTGTTTAGAGTATTCTAAATTCTCCGTACTGGACGACCTGGTCGGCTATGTGGAAGAACTGATCCGGCGTACAGAATAGACCCGGCAGAAGAAGAATCAGAAAAAGGACGTCAATAAAAAAATATCAGCCCTAAAGGACATCCATGAAAAGGACAGCGGCGCAAAGAACGTCAATAAAAAAAGTATCATCCCTAAAGGACAGGCATGAAAGCACATCAGCGGAAAGAACATGAGTGGAAAACCATGAACCCAGAGAACGGCAATCTGAAAGAACGGATGAAGAGGAAGGCAGACGGCCTGGCTGCCGGGAAAGACTTGTACCCTTTGACCCAGGCACAGAGCAGAGTCTGGTATACGCAGGTGCTGAATGAAGGAAAAGCGTTGTTCCATATCGGCGGTCTGGCGCTGATTCACGGCGAAATAGATCCGGAGAAACTGCTGGAGGCGTTTGAGCTGTACCGCAGGCAAAATGATGCATTCAGCATACGGATCCTGCTGCGGGACGGGGTTCCTATGCAGTATTTTGACGAAGGCCATCCTTCGGCGGCGCGTCTTTTGGACATCCATGACCAGACATCTCCCGAGGAATATCTGCATAGATGGGCTGAGGAAACGATGAAGGCGCCCTTTCCGATGGAAGCCGCCACACTGTATGAGTTTACGGTCTTTCGGATCCATCCAGGACTTTGCGCTTATGTGATCAAACTGCACCATATCATTGGAGATGGCTGGTCCATGCAGCTGCTGGCGCAGGGGCTGTCAAAGTTCTATGAGCTGCTCATAGGTCAAGAAGAACCCGGAGTGGAACCTGTAAGTTCTTATCGGGAAGCTATCGCTTCGGAGCAGCGGTACCTGCAATCGGGCAGGTATGAAAAGGACAAGAGATTTTGGAATGCGGTCTATTCCAAAGAAGCGGAGTTTTCCTTTAAGCCGGATCGCGACATAGAAGGGAAGCGTAAAGCCTTCTTTCTGGGGAAAGCCATGTCAGGCCAGATCAAGGAATTTTGCAGGCAGCATTCCCTATCGGAAAATGCGTTCTTTACAGGAGTTTTTGTCTTGCTGGAGAGTAAGCTTTCCGGGAAGGAGGATATTATACTGGATCTGCCCTTCGTGGGACGCGGCGGCAGAAGAGAGCGAACCATATTCGGAATGTTTGTCAGTACGCTTTTAGCCCGGTTTGAAGTAGACGCCGACAGATCCCTCGGCGGCTTCCTAAAGGACGTACATAGAAGGATCCATGAGTATTTCCTGCACAGCAGGTATCCCTATCGTCATCTCGTCAGCAATCAAGGCATAGAAGCCGCTTCCATCTCTCTGGCCAGCGTCAATTATTACGGAACGGTGCTGCGGGGGCGTATGGCTCGTCACGCGGTGGAATATCATGAAATTTTTAACGGCTGCCAGGAGTACGCGCTGCAGCTCGTGATACGTAAATGGAGTGAGGAAGACGGCTTTGAAATCGATTTTGACTACAAAATCAGCAGCTTTTCAGAATCCCGGGCAGCAGGCATGTTCCAGATGATGAAGGTGCTGATGGATAAGATCCTGCATACTTCGGACAGGAAAATCCGGGATATATCCTTGCTGAAACAAGAGGAGGAAGAACGTCTGTTCTATGAAGGGAAGCTTCCGGGGAAGTTCTCCGTTTCTGAGCAAAGCGAAGGGGGCAGGCAGGCGGAGCAGCAGATGAGGGGCAGCTGCCCGGCGCGCTCGGAGAAGACTTCCGGAGACTGTGAAAATTTGGTTGACATGTTTGATACGCAGGCGGAGGAGACGCCGGAACGTATCGCCGTACAGTGCGGGGAAGAGCTGCTTTCTTATCAAGAACTGCGGAAGCGGGCGGAGGGTATCGCGGCATTCCTGGAGGAAAAAGGTGTGCGGCCCGATGAACTGACAGCGGTTATCATGAGGCACTCTCTGATGTCCGCGGCCGTAATCATGGGGATCCTCAAATCGGGCGGGGCATTTTTGCCCATTGATCCCAGCTGGCCCGGGGAGAGGATAGAATTTATCCTGAAAGACGCGGCGGTCAGAATCGTGCTTCATGATCATCCGGCGCCTACTGTAAGGAATGAGGGGGTCTGCCTGTATGATTTCCGGGAGCTGCAAGGATATGAAGCCGCGGGTTTTACGAGACGGAAGATAGCGGCGGAGACCTTGGCGTACTGTATCTATACGTCCGGGTCTACGGGGAAGCCGAAAGGGGTCATGATTGAACACCGAAATATCGCAAACTATATCAGCTGGGCCAAGGATACGTATGTAACCGAGGAAAGGGAAGTGTTCCCGCTGTATTCCTCCTTTGCCTTTGACCTGACGATGACCTCCATCTTTACCCCGCTGGTGAGCGGAGGAAAGATTCTGGTCTATGAAGGAGAGGAAAGCGAGTATGTCCTCTATCGGATCGTAAGGGAAAACCTCTGTACGGTTGTGAAGCTGACCCCGGCTCACTTAAAACTGCTTCGCGCCATGGAGACGCAGCATTCGGACATCCGGAAATTCATTGTAGGGGGCGATGACTTAAAGACCGCTTTGGCAAAAGAGATCCACAGACTGTTTCAGGGAAGGGCCGCAATCTACAACGAATACGGGCCTACGGAGGCGTCTGTCGGCTGCATGATCCATCAATTTGATCCTGAGAAAGAGATCGGCGAATCGGTGCCGATTGGGAAACCCATCAGAAATACCAGGATTTTTATCCTGGATAAAGATGATCATCCGGTTCCGCCGGATGTAACCGGTAATTTATATATAGAAGGCGCCGGACTTGCCAGAGGATACCTGAACCGGAAAGAGCTGACGGAGCATAGCTTTCTGATCCATCCCATCACGCGGCAAAGGATGTATCGGACCGGCGACCGCGCGAGGTTTCTGGATGACGGAACGATCGTATATGAAGGGCGTGAGGATTCACAGAAAAAGATCAGAGGATACCGAATCGAAATCAGCGAGATCGAAAACGTCCTCTTAGCTTATCCCGGGATAGAGGATGCAGCTGTTCACGTGAGGGAAACAGAGAAGGGCGGCAGTATGCTATGTGCTTATTTTGTCGCCGGCGGCAGTATGGACACCGGGACTGTCAGGCAGTATCTTTTGCGGAAGCTGCCCGGCTACATGGTTCCTTCGGTGATTTTACAGATAGACGGCCTTCCTCTGACCGTGAACGGCAAAGTAGATCCGTCGCTTCTGCCGTTGCCGGGAGAGAGTCACGGCGGCGGTCAGAATATGGATTTTTTGGATGGATGGGAGAAACTGTTTTTCGGTGTTGTTTCGGATGTGCTGGAGACAGGGAACGTCCGGAAAGCAGATGACTTTTATCACCTTGGGGGAGATTCTATTAAGGCGATTCAAATAGCGGCGCGTCTGAAAAACGAAGGGTATCAGATCAAGATCCATGAAATACTGGAACATCCTGTATTTTCCGATATGCTTTCTTATGTCTTACCGTTGGTTCCGAAGAAGGAAGATGAATCTGCGTTATGCGAAGGAGTGATCCCCCTGTCTCCGATCATGCGGTGGTTTTTTGAGCAGAAGCTCCAAAAACCCGGCAGATACTGCCAGAGCGTCCAGATCAGGTTTGATCATCGGGCGGAGAGGGAAACGCTGCGGCAGATCCTGTACAAGCTTGTGCTGCATCATGATATGCTGCGTGTGAACGTGGGGATAGAACGTGGGGAAGTGTTTTATCGTAACGATGTCCGCATAGATGACGTGGTGGTCACGGAGCGGGATTTCGAGGCGTTGAGCGAAGCCGCGGCTCAAAAGGCCATAAAGGAAAAAAATGAGGAGCTTTTGGATCAAATAGATCTTTATGCGGATCGGCTGCTGTTAGGTTCCTGTTTATATCATACCGGATCAGGGGATCTATGGAACCTGACGGTACATCATTTAGCGGTGGACGGGGTATCCTGGCGCATTTTGTTGGAAGATGTGGAAACTCTTTATGAACAGTCGCGCAACGGGCAGGAACTGTCGCTGCCCCGCAAGACGGATTCCTATCGGCGATGGGCCGGACAGTTTCCGCGCGGGCAGGTGGAGCTGCGGAAAGGAGTTCCCCCCAAAGACCCCCAAGAGAGCCTGGGAGAAGCGCCTCCGCAATCTCAAGCGGTAAGAAGCGACGTTCCTCTATCCCGGGGAAGCGTATCCTCGGAAATAAGCGAACTGCTCATGACGACGGCAAACCGTCCTTACCGTACCCGGCCGGTGGAATTGATCGCCGCGGCCATGGTTCTGGCGGCGGAGGCCTGTCTGGGTAGAACGATGAATATCGAAATAGAGACCCATGGGCGGGATGGGAATCTGGATCTTACAAGGACGGTAGGATGGTTTACCAATATCCTGCCCCTGGAAATTTCAGAAAGCCATGGCCTTCTGCCCGCTGTCATAAAAGATGTGAAAGACGCCTATCGAAGGCTTACCAAAGAAGGAATGGACAGGGGATCCTTCCGCACAGCCGGTGATCATACGCTGAGAATCAATTTCTTAGGAGCGGTCAGAAGCCAGTATCAACATTTCTGCTGTGAACCGGTGCTGGATCATGGAATAGAAATGACGGCGGGGATGGAGGCCAATCTGCTGCTGGCGGGAAAGGAACTTAAGGTGGTCGTAAGGGCAAAAGGGGAAGTCTTCTCTTTTCTGGAAACACAGAGGTTTGTGCGGGCCTTCCAAAAAGCCGTTGAGGATATTGTCCGGCATTGCCTTCAAGAGAAGGAGACGACGTTTACGGTTTCTGACTTTGAACATGTGAAGTTATCTCAGAGCGACCTGGAGCTGCTGCTTCAATAAAAAAACCGCGTGGGTGTCCGTATGAAGAAGATCAAGCTATTCTGTTTCCCGTTTGCCGGGGGAACAGCGATGTATTATTTCAAATGGAAAAAATATCTGGAACCGTTTATGGAGCTGTACGGGGTGGAGCTGGCCGGCAGAGGGAGAAGGATCCGTGAACCTTTTTGCCGTACCATGGAAGAAACGGTGGAAGATCTTTCAGGGCAGGTACTGCGCCGGCTGGAAGATGGCGGCTCTTATGCGTTCTTCGGACACAGCATGGGCTGCTATATCGCCTTTGAACTGGCCTGCCGCCTACAGGAAACAGGGAAAGCGGGGCCGGTACATGTGTTTTGTTCAGGGGCGGACGCTCCGGAGGAGGCGGGGGAAGAATTTGTAGTCCATACGCTCCCGGAGAAAAAGTTCACGGACTACGTTCTGGGCTTTCACGGCATGGACAGGACGGTATTTGAGCAGGAAGAATTGTGCCGTGTTTTTCTGCCGATTCTTAGAGCGGATTTTCAGGTCATCGATCAATACGACTATGGAAAGACCCATGGAGTACTCCATACGGACATCACCGTACTGTATGGAGATCAGGATCACAGTATCCGATCGGAGCTATCAAAATGGGAAAGATTTACAGATGGTTCCTGTCATTTTATAAGGTTTGAGGGCGACCATTTCTATCTTACCCCCCATATGCGCGAGGTGGTTCAGACGATCAACCGTACCTTGCGTCCTTATGAAAGATAAAGATGCCAAAAACGCACAGAATGGAGGAAGGTATGCGGATCAGAGCGAATGTTGATTTTTATGGGAACAGGTTTTTGATGTTTGTCTTAGACCGGATGGCGTATGAGTATGAAAAAGAAGGGAAAGATGTCATCCGGCTGACTCTGGGGAAAGCCGAGCTGCCGCTGAAGAGCGAAATTGTCAAGAGTATGCAGGCCGCGATGGAAGATGACCATAAAAGCTCGCTGGTATTTCCGGAAGGGCTTCCGCAGCTGAAAGAAGAGCTGGCCCGGTATTATCACGGCAGGTATGAAGTGGACATACCTCCTAAAAACTTTATCATCAGCGTGGGAACCAGCACGCTCTTCCGAAATCTGTTCTATCTGCTGGCCGGCGAAGGGGATGAGATCCTGCTCCCTCTCCCGTATTATTCCTTGTATCGTTTTTGCGGGCTTCTGGTAGGGGCAAAGATAAAATATTATAGGATTGATCCGGATACCATGAGGCTGGACAGGGATTCTTTCCGGGAAAACTTTACGGAGAAGACCAGAATTGTGGTCATCAATACGCCGGGCAATCCCCTGGGCAACATTCTGACAACCGAGGAACTGTATGAGATGGATCGGATCGTAAATGGGCAGGCGGCGATCATCAACGATGAAATCTATGCCAATGTTGTATTTGATCAAGAAGGCACTTCTGTGATGCAGCTGGAAGGAACGAAAAGTACCTTTATTACCACGGACGCGTTCTCGAAGGGCTACCGGATGTACTGCAGAAGGGTAGGCTATGCGATTGTGCCGGATGAGCTGGTCACTCCGCTGACCGTGATTCAGCATCATACCTTGCTGACGACGGATCCGGTGGTTCAGTTTGGCGCGATTGCGGCGCTGTCTTATCAGGATGAGGTACAAGAACTGGTGAGGCTCTATAAGGAACGCAGGGATTACACCATAAGCAGGCTGGGAGATCTGAAGGACGTCAAAGTGTATCCTTCGGAAGGGGGATTTTATATCACTCTGGACTGCGGCGCCTTTATGAAAAACAGGCGGATCCAAGACAGCTTGGAACTGGCGGTCAGGATCATGGAGCGGCAGAATGTGGCGGCGGTACCGGGGGCGGATTTTGGCCTGCCGCAGGCGTTAAGATTATCCTTCTCCAATCTTAGATACCGCGAGGGCATCGACAGGCTGCACCGCTTTTTCTTGCGTGAAGGGGGAGCCGCCGTACCGGGGCATATCTGAAAATCAGTTCCGCGGCCTGTACGGCCTAGGCCGTACAGGCGCAAGAGAAAGGAGGAGGTATGCAGGCAAAGATTGAGAAACGGAATCTGGAGGATATGCTCCCTCTGTCGCCCATGCAGGAGGGTATGCTGTTTCAGTATCTGAACGACAGAAACAGCAGGATGTATTATGAACAGATGAGCCTGCTCGTCCATAACAGGGTGGATGCCGGGATCTTTGAGAAGGCCTGGCGGCATGTGATTCATACAAATGAGATGCTCAGAACCGTGTACAGGTGGGAAAATCTGAAAGCGCCTGTACAGGTTGTCCTGAAAGAGCAGCCCGCGGGAATAGACCGCTTTGATCTCAGCGGATTGGAGGAAGGGAAGAAAAGGGATCAAATCAAGTGGCTCAAGGAAGAAATGTTCCGGGAAGGGCTGGATCTGGGAACCCAGGCCTTGAAAATAGCGTTGCTGAAACTGGAAGACGAGCGGTATGAGATCATTGTGTACCGGCATCAGATTATTTATGATGGCTGGAGCAACGGGATTCTGCTGAAAGAGCTTTTTGAGGCGTATGCCGTTTTGCAAGCCGGAGGGCTGCCGGAAGAGAAAACCAAAAGAACATACAAAGAACATGTGAACTGGCTCCTGCGGCAGCCCAAAGAAGAAGCGGCGGATTATTGGCGCGGATACCTTAGAGGGTTTGATACCAAGACCACGCTGCCGTATGGCGCGAAGAGGAATGCCGGGATGAGAGCCGCGGAATATTCGTTGCCATTAAGCGCCAGGCTCTCTGAAAGAATAGAAACCTTTATCAGGGAGCACCACCTTACCCTGGCCGCCTTGAGCTATACCGCCTATGGCATCCTGCTCCAGAGGTATCACCATGCGGAGGATGTGGTATTTGGGACAACCGTTTCGGGAAGGAAAGCAGAAATAGACGGGATGGAACACGTCATAGGAATGTTCCTTTCCACCTTGCCTATGAGAATCCAAGCTTCCCCGGATACCAGCGGAAAAGAGCTTCTGGGGGAAGTGATGGATGTGCTGGCCAGAAGGAGCCGGTATGATACCCTGCCCATGTCGGATATCAGAAAGTGCAGCATGATCCCAGGGATGGAGCCGCTCTTCGATTCGGTTCTGATCCTGGAGAATTATCCTCTGGATGAACTCGTGAGGAAAGCGGAAAACGGTCTGCGGGCGGAGCTTGTCTCGATGACGGAGCAGACCGATTTTGACCTGACCATACAGATTCTGACCCATGACGCGATCGTGCTGAAATTTCTTTATCATGCGAACGCTTTTGCGCCTGGCGTCATAGAGCGGCTGGCAGGACATTTTGCGAATCTTCTGGAAAGGCTGACGGACGCTCCTGAAACAAAGGTTTCCAAGATCGAGATCCTGACGGGAGAGGAGAGGGAACAACTTCTGCGGAAGTTTAACGACACCTCCCGGCCATACCCCAAGGACAGAATGATCCATCAGCTATTCAGCGGTCAGGCCGAAAAGACCCCGGATAAAACAGCGGTCATCTGCGGCGGGGAAAGTATCACATACCGGCAGTTGGAGGAACGATCAGACCGGCTTGCCGGGACGCTCCGTAAGGCGGGGATCGGCAGACAGCAGATGGTGGGGATCTACCTGCCCCGTTGCGTGGATATGATCGTCGGCATTCTGGGGGTCTTGAAGGTCGGCGGAGTGTATGTGCCGCTGGACATCGGTCATCCGTCTGACCGAACCGATGATATTTTGAAGGACAGTACTGCGCGTGTGCTGCTCCAATCAGAGCGTAGGCCGTATCAGGGGAATTTTAACGGAACCGTCCTGAATATAGAGATGGTTCCGGATCCCTGCGGCGGCGGGGATAACGGTCGGGCTATGGCCGATCAGTCCGCGTCAGGCAGCATCGCCTGCCTGATCTACACCTCCGGATCCACCGGGAAGCCCAAAGGCGTGCTGCTTCCTCATTCCGGGATCGTGAACCATGGGCTGACAAAGGCGGAAGAACTGGACATTCAGGAAAATGATGTCGTCGGGAATAATTTCAGTATCAATGTGGTGGCCTCCATATGGCAGATCTTCGTGCCGCTCATGCTGGGGGCAACCCTGGTGGTATATGGCGAAGAGGTGGAAAAGGATCCCTATCTGCAGTTTGAATGCCTGGCACGTGACGGTATCAGCATCATCCAGCTGATCCCTTCGGTATTGAATGTCTATCTCTGGCTGATGGAGAAAGGAAAAAAGAAAGTCGTCCTGGAACGCCTGCGGAAAATCGCGTTGACGTCGGAGGAAGTCAAGGCTTCCTTGGTGGAGCGGTTCTATCATCATTATGACATACCGCTAGTGAACTGCTATGGGCAGACGGAGTGCTGTGATGATACCCTCCACTATCTGATTCCCGCGAATGCGGCCATGGAAACGGTGCCGATCGGCAGGCCATCCCTCAATACACAGGCGTATATCTTGAGCGGGGGACACTGTCTGCAACCGCAGGGGGTGACAGGGGAGCTGTATATTTCAGGGGACGGCGTCAGCCGCGGATACTGGAAGCTTCCGGAACTGACGAAAGAGAAGTTCCTCGATCATCCTTTTGAGCCTGGGAAAAAGCTCTATGCCACCGGCGACCTTGCCAGATGGAACGCTTCCGGCTATGTGGAATACCTGGGACGCGCCGACCATCAGGTGAAGATACGGGGCAACCGAATAGAGCCGGGGGAAATCGAAAATCTGCTGTTAAAGCATGGAGAAATCGAAAATGCTGCCGTGATATGCAGAACAGATGAGTATGGGGAACCTTATCTCTGCGCTTATCTGATGGCCAGGAAGGAACTGACGGTGGGCGAGCTGAATCATTATCTGAGGCGATGGCTGCCGGATTCTATGATTCCCTCCCGGTTCATACGTCTGGATGAATTCCCGCTGACGCCGAATGGAAAAGTAGACCGGAAACGGCTTCCGGCTTCTGCGGCGCACTTAAATACCGGCGAACGGTTTGTCCGGCCGCAGAGCGCCGTAGAGAAAGAGCTGGAGAAGATCTGGGGAGGGCTTTTAAGCCGCGGGGATATTGGCGTGAATGACAGCTTTTTTGAACTCGGCGGGAACTCCCTGCTGCTGATCCGGCTGAGAGAGGCCATCGCGGAGGCTTTTCACATCGAAGTATCCGTCCAGGATCTGTTTGCCTATCCTACGATGATGGAACTGGCGCGGTTTATCAGCATAGGAACGGGGGGAGAAACAAAGCGGGCTATGAGGGGAATGAAGATCCGGGAGAGCTATCGAAGTCTCGGAACCCGGGAAGCGGGCGCCCATACCTACACCTATCATCTGAAAGGTGATTCCTATACGAGGCTCCAACAGGCTGCCCGCCGGAAGGAAGCGGACTGTTTCACCATCCTTACGGCTCTGTATATGGTTATGCTGGCCAGGATGGCCAAGGAGGACAGGGTGGAAGTCTTTGGGGCGTTTCAGGACTCGGATCAGATCATGAGGATACAGGCGAAAGCCAGTGAGATACAGGACTTTGATCAATTATTGGCCGTGGTCCATCCGGAGAAGCCGGGTCTGGCGAAAGCGGGGATGACCCCGCTCGAACCGGAGCGGTTAGAACCCTGTCAAGCACAGGATGCGATTGCGCCGTTGATTTATGATAAATACCAGTCCCTCATGAAAACGGATTATTTCAAACTCTTTGACATGGCTCTTGGGGTAGAGACGGGGAAACATCAGCTGATCCTGATGTTTGAGCATGGCGGTCAAAAGCTGGATCCGGGAAAGATGAAGCAGTGCTTCCATGCTTACCTGCGCTCCGTTCAACAGATGCCTTGGGCGGAAATATAGACCGGCTGCCGTTCGGTTCCGGCCGTGCGGCGGCCTGGATCGTTACAGGCCGACCGCTGTGATAAGGTGGAAAGAACCGCATTCTTTCCGCCATTTGGGTCAATCAGAGACAGGAGGGATATAGCATGATCGGAGTGATAGGCGCGGGGGTGATGGGCTGCGGCCTGGCACAGAACCTTGCGGAGCATGGATATGAAGTCGCGTTGATCGATCAAAACGCGGAGATCTTAAGGGACGCAAAGGATCGGATAGCAAGGAACCTAAGGCTTGGAAATCTGCTGTATCCGAAACCAGGCCGTGATTTTCAGGACATATCGGACAGGATACACGGTTACGTTTCCTGTCTGGTATTGAAAGATGCAGATGTGGTGGTGGAAAACGTGCCGGAAAAATGGGAAGTGAAGAAAGGCGTCTATGAGGAGCTTTCCAGGATCTGTAAAGAAACCTGCATGTTTCTGGTCAATACCTCCTGCATTTCCATAACCAGGATCGCCACGCTGGTAAAGAAGCCGGAAAGGGTGATCGGCGTACATTTTATGAATCCGGTTCCGCTGAAACATACGGTGGAAGTGATCAGAGGCTACCATACCTCTGACGGAACCCTGGAGGCGACTATGGAATTCCTCAAAACCATAGAAAAGGACGGCATTGTGGTAAATGATTTGCCGGGCTTTGTATCCAACCGAATTTCGCATTTATTTATGAATGAAGCGGCGTGGGTGGTGCAGGATCAGGTGGCGGAGCCGAAAGACGTGGATGATATTTTCAAAAAATGCTTCGGACATACCATGGGCCCCCTGGAAACTGCGGATTTCATCGGACTGGACGTCGTATTGGATTCTTTGAATATTTTGTATGAAAGCTATAAGGATGATAAATTCCGCCCCTGCCCGCTGCTGTGTAAAATGGTACACGCGGGTCTGACGGGCGTAAAAGGCGGAAAAGGATTTTATGAATATTCAGGAAAGGAAAAACAAAAAAATGGAAGAGACAAAGGTAAGAATCAGGGAATTTCTGGCTAAGTTCTATCGAAAAGGGGAAATAGAAGAGGAGCAGAACATATACGAGTTGGGCTTTACGAATTCCCTGTTCGCCATGCAGCTTGTCATGTTTCTGGAGAAAGAATTTCAGATCAGGATCGGGAATGAAGATATTAGCAGGGAAAATTTTCAGACCATTCGTCGGATAGGCGATCTGATCCGAAAGAAAACCGGCGAAACCCAGCCGTCTCCTTGACGCGGACGAAGAGGGGGCAGCGGAAGGGAAAGCGTACATCCGCAAAACAGGCAGGCATGTGCGACGATACATCAGGAGGCGGCTTGTGAAAAAAGGACAGAAAATCAAGTGTGTGGTCTGGGATCTGGATCATACGGTCTGGGACGGAATACTGATGGAGGGAGACGACCTGGAGCTTCGTCCGAAGATCGAAAATATCATCAAAGAACTGGATGCCAGAGGGATTCTGCAGTCCATAGCAAGTAAAAATGAACCGGCTTGCGCCATGGCAGTCCTGAAGAAGCTGGGGATTCAGGAATACTTCCTGTATCCCCAGATCAGTTGGGGGCCAAAGTCGCTGGCCATACGGAGGATTGCGCAGAAACTGAATATTGGGCTGGATACCGTTGCGTTTGTGGACGATCAGATCTTCGAGCGGGAAGAGGTCAACTATGCGCAGCCGGAAGTTTGGTGTATTGACGCGGCGCGGACAGAGGATCTGCTTTCCCTTCCGGAAATGAATCCCAGGTTCCTGACGTCAGATTCCAGAAACAGGAGACTGATGTATCAAAATGATATGGTTCGCGAGTCCTATGAACAGGCTTTTGAGGGATCCGGGGAAGAATTCCTGGCCTCGCTCCATATGGAATTCAGCATGTCTCATGCCGGGGAGGATGACCTGGAAAGGGTGGAGGAGCTTACGGTAAGAACCCACCAGCTGAATTCCACAGGATATACCTACTCTTATCGCGAGCTTCAGGAGCTGAAAGACTCCGGGAATCATTTGCTGTTGGTCTGCGATCTCACGGACAAGTTCGGAAGCTACGGAAAGATAGGGATAGGACTGGTGGAATGTCAGGAGCATGTCTGGGTCATTAAGCTGCTGCTGATGTCCTGCCGGGTGATGTCAAGAGGCGTGGGTTCTGTGCTGCTGTTGCAGATGATGAAGCTGGCCAGGGAAAAGGATGTGGTTCTGAGGGCGGAATTTCTTCCTACGGACCGCAACCGTATCATGATGGTTACTTATAAATTTTTAGGGTTCTATGAAGTGGAAGAACGAGGGGAACTGGTGATACTGGAGCATGATTTGTCAGATATTCCGGGATTTCCTGATTATATGAAAATCAATTACCACGCTTCGGCCTAACGGCCGGATAGCAGCGGTCAAGGATAGAACAGCATATAAGACAGTGTGGGAGGCACAGGAATGGGAACAATAGGATTTCTTTTTCCGGGACAAGGCACGCAGCACATCGGCATGGGAGAAATGCTGTGTAAAGAGTACAGGATTGCCGACGAAACATTTGAAGAAGCGGGTGAATACCTGAATCTGGATCTGAAAAAGATGTGCTTTGAAGGAAGCCTGACGAATCTGAATCAGCTGGAGCATATGTTCTGCGCGATCTTGACGTGCAGCGTTGCTTCCTTTCGGGTGTACATGGAGCGGATAGGGATCCCGCCTAAGCTTACGGCGGGACACAGCCTGGGCGAGTACTCCGCGTTGGTATGCGCAGACGCGATGAGGCTGGAAGATGCCCTTAGGCTAGTGAAATTCAGGGGAAGCATTGCCCAGGAGCTTGCGGATGCGGGAAATTCTTGGATGGCGGTGGTGAACGGAACAGAAGAAGCCAGCCTGCGTGCCGCTTGCCAAAAGGCCTGCCAAAAAGGCAATTATGTGGCAATTTCCTGCTACAATTCAGAACGCCAGTATACGGTTTCAGGACATGGAGCCGCCGTCACGCAGGTGCAGGATCAGCTGGCGGATACGGGCGGGGAGCTGACGCCCCTTTTTATGAGCGCGCCCTTTCATTCGGATCTGATGAAGGCTGCGGCGGATCTCCTTGAGGAAGAATTATCCAGGTACCGTTATCGTAAGCTGAGATGGCCGGTGGTGTCCAATGTCCGCGCGGTTCCCTACGAAAGCGAAGAAGACCTTGTCAGATCCCTGAAGCTCCAGCTGATCAAACCGGTGCGGTGGATGGAAAGCGTCCGCTACATGGAGGCGCAAGGGTGCGATTTCTTCCTGGAAATGGGTCCTCAGGCGATTTTAAGCAATCTGATGAACGCCCATGAAAGGCGTGTGGCCGTATACTCCTTTGGACAAAAGGACGACAGAGAGGATGTGATCCGTCGATTGACCGGCGGCCTGAAAGAGTTTATCGGAAGCTGCCTGGCGATAGCGGTATCCACACGCAATACAAACTGGGATGAAGCGGAGTATCAGGCGGGCGTTGTCAGACCCTATGAAAAAATAGAAGCGATTCAAAAAGAACTTGATGAAACAGGGAAACTGCCGGAACGCGGGCAAATGCTGGAAGCGTGGAACCTGCTGAAAACGATACTCCAGACGAAACGGGTACCGCCGGAAGAGCAGGAAGAACGGTTCCAGGAGCTCTTCGACGTTACCAATACGGGAACATTATTTACCGATATGGCCGAGCGGCCGATCTAGAAGCCGCGGCTGCCGTGTGCCTGTTCAGCGGCCTTTCGGAATCTGTGGATTTGGAGGGAAAGTACGATGGGATTCAATCTGTTGGAATGGGACGACCAGAAGATAGAAGATATCAATGGAGTGGAAGAAATCAGCCATAGAGATCTTGCCATCATTGGCATGGCGGTTAAATTCCCAAAAGCGGAGACGGTCGATGGATTTTGGGAGAACCTGAAACACGGCGTTGACTGTGTGGATCATATACCGCAGAACCGGAAAGGGGATGCGGATCATTATCTTGCTGCTTTGGGCATGGCTCGTGATCCCGTAAGGTATCAAAAAAGCGGATACCTAAAGAACATTGATGAATTTGATTATCATTTTTTCAAAATCTCGCCCAAAGAGGCCGCCCTCATGGATCCCCATCAGAGAATCTTCCTGGAAACGGCGCTGTCAGCGGTGGAGGACGCCGGCTATGCCGGAAATAAAATCAGAGGAAGCGCGACGGGAGTCTACGTGGGCTTTAGCTCCACAGAACTCTATGACTATAAACGGATGATCGCGGAAACGGTGCCGGAAGCGCGCCCCATAGCGGTTTCCGGTAATATCGTGCCGATCATTGCCGGAAGGGTATCCTATGCGCTGGATCTGGACGGCCCGGCTATGACGGTGGATACCGCGTGTTCTTCCTCTCTGGTCGCGTTTCACCTTGCCTGCCAGGGCATAAAGGCCGGCGACTGCGAGATGGCGGTGGTCGGAGGCGTCAAAGTACAGCTCCTTCCTTTGGAACAGGAAGAAAAACTAGGGATAGAGTCACAAGACGGCATTACCAGGCCATTTGACCAGGCCGCCGCCGGAACGGTCATCAGTGAAGGCGCGGCGGCGGTTATGATCAAACCGCTGCATAAGGCGCTTCGGGACGGCGATCCTGTCTATGCGGTGGTGAAAGGAAGCGCGGTGAACCAGGATGGAAAATCCGTCGGGATCACGGCGCCGAACGGGGCCGCGCAGACGAAGGTCATCGTAAAGGCCTGGAAGGACGCGCAGGTGGATCCGGAAGACATTTTTTACATAGAGGCTCACGGAACCGGAACCAATATAGGGGATCCCATCGAGATAGAAGGAATCAGACGGGCCTTTGAAACTTATACAAAGAAGAAGCAGTTCTGTGCGATTGGTTCCGTAAAAGGCAATCTGGGCCATTTGGATTGCGCCGCGGGTATCGCGGGCTTGATCAAGACGGCGTTGACCCTGTATTACGGAGAAATTCCTCCTTCCATCCATTTTAAGAGACCGAATGAGAAATTAAGGCTGCATGAAACGGCGGTATACTTAAATAGCAGGCTACGGAAATACGAACAGGGAACCCGGCTAAGATATGCGGGAGTAAGCGCTTTTGGCCTGAGCGGAACGAATTGCCATGTGGTCTTGGAGAAAGCGCCTTTTGTGGAATCTGAGAGGGGGGAGGAAGGCGGGTTTCCCAGGATCCTCACCATCTCGGCGAAATCCAAAGCCTCTTTGAAAGGTTTGCTCAAAAGCTATCAGGAATATCTGGAAAACCATCCGGAGCTTACGATAGAGGATGTTTCCTATACGCTGAATACAGGAAGGGCGCACCACACGTACCGCCTTGCCGTGCTTGCCGCCACGATCCAGTCTTTGCGTGAAAAAATCAGTATGATCCTATACCTCCAGACCATAGAAGAGGCTGGCCGGATAGAAGATGTGTATTATGGATCTATCGAAGAAGCCCTGTCAGCAACATGCCAGGACAGGATCCACATCATCAGAAAAAACGATCAACAGGAACTCAAGGCAGGCTGCCAAAGCTATGTGGAGGGAAAAAACATTGCGTGGGAATCTTTGTTTGCCCATGAAAAAAGGACTATTTTAAGGCTTCCCACCTATGCGTTTGAAAGAACCAGATGCTGGCTGGAAGCAAAGCAGCCGGAAAACATCTATTATCATGCGCTCTGGAAAAGAAGCGCTATGACTTATGAAAGAAAAAAGGAATTTACGGGAATAACCCTGATCTTAAAGGATACCCGCAAGATGGCCGACGCCTTGATCGAGAGGCTTAGGGACTGGGGGAAGGAATGGATCGCGCTTTCACTTTCCGACAGTTTTCGCAAGGTGGATGGACACAGCTATGAAATCACAGGCACAGAAGAGGAATTCAGCGCTGTTTTCCAGGATCACGATACGGGCCGGATCGACCGGATCATCCATCTGTCCTCGGTGACGGGCCAGGGGGAGGCCGCCACCTTAGAAGAGCAGGAGAGACAGCTGCGGATAGGGGTAGACAGTCTGCGCCATATGGTCAAAGCCTTGAAGCGTACGGCGGATCCTCTGAAAGCGGATCTGATCCTGGTGTCCGAATATGCGCATGGCGTGACGGAGAAACAGGCATATGTGAAGCCTGCCAACGCGTCTTTCTTTGGCATGGGCAAGGTCGTCGCCATGGAGAATCCCTTGGTGACATGCCGCTGCGTTGACCTGGATGGGGCTACCGCCGCAGAAACCCTCATAGAAGATCTTTTTTCGGAACAGGCCGGGTATCTGTCCGCCTATCGGGAGGGCGTCAGATATACGGAGGAAATTGCCGCATGGGATCCGGAGGCGCTGCGTGAGGATGCGGTCAGGATCAAAAAGGGCGGGGTTTATCTGATAGCGGGCGGAACCGGTATCATCGGCCTGGAAATGGCCAGGTACCTTGCCGCCAGGGAAAAGGTTCATCTGGTTCTGGTGAGCCGCTCCTCCTTGCCGGAAAGGAGCCAATGGAGCCGGTATGCGGATACGCCTGTCTATCGGAAGATACGCGGTATTCTGGAGCTTGAGGAAGCAGGGAGCAGCGTGACTGCCTGCCGCGCGGACATCTCGAAAGAGGAAGAGGCGGCTGCCTGCGTCGCCTATGTACTGGATACCTTCGGACGTATCGACGGCGTGATCAACAGTGCGGGAGTCGGCATAGCCGCGGAAAGCGTGGAAGGGGCCGGGGAAGAAGATTTTGATGGGGTGACAGCCGCGAAAATCGCGGGTACATGGCTGCTGGACAAAGCCACGCAGGCGATGGATCTGGACTTTTTTATCGTATGTTCTTCCGTCATTACCCTGATAGGAGGCGTCCGGGCAGCCGCTTATACGGTGGGGAATACCTACCTGGACGCGTTTACCGAATACCGCAACAGAAAGGGCAGGCGCACGCTCACCATCAACTGGGCGATGTGGGAAGACACCTTTCAGAAATACGTGGCCGACGGGAACAAGGATGCTGAGAAATATCAAAACAGGCAGATCTTCCAGGTGCTTCCCAAGCAGAGCGCGAGGGAGGCTTTTCATACCATCCTGCGGTATCGTGTCAACCGGGTGATCGTGGGGAAATTAAATGTCGGCAGCGAGCTTTTTCTCCTACGGAAGGAGCTGCCCTTTACCTGGTCCGAAGCAATCCAGGGAACGCTTGCCAAAGCCCGGAGTATGGCAAAGACATCCGGGAGCAAAGCGGATCTTTCCGTCCGGCTGCTAGGAAGGGAGGAAGCCGGTTATACGGAAAAGGAACGGGAGGTGGCAAAGATCTTTGCCGGTGTGCTGGGATACCGGGAAATCCATGTGGACGACAATTTCTATGAGCTGGGCGGTGATTCCATTTTCATACTCAGGGTATTGAACCAGATTTCGGAACGTATGGGCATAGACGTCAGCCTGGAGGATTTTGTGGAGAACAGCACGGTCGCGAAACTTAGCGGCTTTCTGGAGCGCGGGTCCAAAGACCTTGGCGGCGGGAAGGAACAGAAGCCGCTGTATCCCAAATACCAGCCTGACCGGGAAAATCTCTATGAGCCGTTTCCTCTGACTCAGGTACAGATGGCGTATATGATGGGAAGAAATGAGCTTTTTGAAATGGGCGGAATCTCCACCCATGTATATACGGAGATGGAACTTTCTCTCGACATTTCCAGGTTGGAATCATGCATCAATCATGTGATCCGGCGGCATCCCATGCTGCGTGCCGTCATGCTTCCGGATGGAACTCAGAAAATACTGGAACGTGTTCCCTGGTATAGGCTCAAAGCGGAGGATCTGACCGGGCTTCCGGAAGAGGCCAAAAAGCGGCGTCTGCTGGAGGAAAGAAACAGGATGTCGCACGATGTTTTTGACACGGCTGCCTATCCCCTTTATGAATTCCGGGCATTTCGGCTAAGCCGCGGGGCGCATTATCTGTGCGTCGGCATGGACGTATTGATCGCGGACGGAGCCAGTATGAATATCATCATGAATGACGTCATAGAAGCCTACTTCCATTACGGTGAGGCCGGGCAGCCGTTCCTTTCCCCGCCTGACCGGGAGCAGTCGTCCGGCCTGCGCGAGGCTTCCTATGGTCAGGCGGCAGCCCCTTCACGCTCTGGATCTGACCCTGCTCCGGACTCCGGTTTCACGGGGGAGCTTCCGGACTTTACCTTTCGGGATTATGTGCTGGCCTGTCGAGACCTTGAGACGTCGGCCGTCTATGAAAGAGATCAGCAGTACTGGCTTAACAAGCTGGAGGACTTTCCGAAACCGCCCGCCCTTCCCTGTACGGGAAATCCCACGGAGATCAAAAAGCCGCGGTTTACAAGGCTGAGCAGACGGATCCCCAAGGAACGGTGGAACGATCTGAAAAGCTTCGCGCGGAAACAGAATCTTTCTCCCTCCGCGCTGCTGTGTACGGCTTATACAGAGGTGCTTTCCTTTTGGAGCGGGCAGCCCCGGCTGGCGGTGAACCTTACCTTGTTCAACAGGTATCCTTTCCATCAAGATGTGGATCGGCTGGTGGGTGATTTTACCTCCCTGATGCTGCTGGACATTGACCATCAGGGAGCGGGATCCTTTCTGGAAAAGGCCCGTAATGTCCAGCGGGTCATGATGGAGGCGCTCGAACACAGGCATTATGACGGGATAGAGTTTATCCGGGATTTGTCCCGGTATCATGGCCTGGGAACAAAAGCGGCGCTGCCATATGTCTTCACCAGTATGCTGTTCGGCGATAAGAGCTATGCTTCCCTGGGGCATGACGCGTATTATACGGTGAAATACAGAGTGACGCAGACGCCTCAGGTGTATCTGGATCATCAGGCGGCGGAGGATAACGGAAACCTGGAATTGAGCTGGGATTATGTGGAAGGGCTGTTTGAGGAGGAAATGATCGGGCAGATGTTTGCTGCCTATGTCTCCCTTTTGATGGGGCTGGACGAAGCGAAGGCGGGCGATCTCCCGCAGGCGCCTCAAAAGGACAGAGAGCTTGTAGAAAGGTATCATGCGACGCAGGCGGCGGTCGGTGAGGGAACTCTGGCTTCCCTGCTGATACGCCAGGCCCTGAGGACGCCGGATCGTATCGCGGTGGAGTCAGGCGATGAAAAGCTCACCTATCGCGGGCTCCACCGGGCGTCAGACCGGGTGGCGCATGATCTCAAAGCAAAGGGGGTCGTTCCCGGGGACTGTGTCTGCGTGATGGGAGAACGGCATTCGGACACGGTGGTCAGCGTGCTGGGCATCTTAAAAGCGGGAGCCGCCTATGTGCCTGTTGACCCGGAATATCCGGCTGACCGGAAGAACCAGATCATCGAACTATGCGGCGCGGGGCTGGTTCTGGACAGGCCGTATCTGAGAGAGATCTTAGAGTCGGAAGAACTGCCGGAGGAGCCGGTAGACGACAGCCGCCCGGACGGCGTCGCCTATGTGATTTTCACGTCGGGCAGCACAGGAGTCCCAAAAGGGGTCGTCATATCCCACGAGGCGGCGGTCAACACCGTCCTGGACATGAACAGAAGATTCGGGGTGACGGAGAACGACAGGATTCTGGGGATTTCTTCTCTGTGCTTTGATCTGTCCGTCTATGATCTGTTTGGTTCACTGAGTACGGGGGCGACACTGGTACCGGTGAACCATCCAAGGGACGCGGCGGAGCTGCTGTCCCACCTAAGCGGGAAGAGGATCACGCTATGGAATTCCGTGCCAGCCGTGATGGAACTGATGCTGGACAGCCTTCCGGAGGATTTTATAGGTGATACGTTGAGCAGGGTCTTTCTGAGCGGGGATTTTATACCGGTATCTCTTCCGGACAGGATCAGGAAATATTTCCCTTTTGCGCAAATCATAAGCTTGGGAGGGGCGACGGAAGCGTCCATATGGTCCGTCTACTATCCGATTGAACAGGTCAAGGAAAACTGGACGAGTATCCCCTATGGAATGCCTCTGGCGAATCAGACGCTTTCTATTCTGAATCACGAGGGGAAGATCAACCCGGTCAATGTACCCGGAGAGATCTGCATAGGGGGAAAAGGCCTGGCAAATGGCTATCTCCATGACGAAGAAAAGACCAGCGCGGCGTTTATCACGCACCCTGCATTGGGCCGGCTGTATCGAACAGGGGATCACGGAATCTTCCGCAGGGAAGGCTACATCGAAATCCTGGGAAGGACGGATCAACAGGTGAAGATCAAAGGCTACAGAATCGAACTGGGCGAGATCGAGAGCGTACTTGCAAAATATCCCGCCGTCCAACATGCGGTCGTGACGGTTCGTTCGGATTCCGGCGGCATGAAATATCTCTGCGGATATGTCACTGCCGGGGAAGCGGTCAGCCCAAAAGAGATCAAAGCGTATTTAGCCTCTAAGCTGCCGGAGTATATGGTACCGCAGTACATCACGGTGCTGGATGAATGGGTTCTGACGCCGAATGGAAAGGTCGATAGAAAGAATCTTCCGGAACCGGACAGGAACCGATGTGCTTCGGAAGAAGCGTGGATCAGCCCGTCCAACGAGGTGGAAGAAAAGCTGGCAGGTATCTGGTCCGGGATACTCGGCTCGGACAGAATCGGGGTGGAGCAGAACTTCTTTGATCTGGGCGGCGATTCCTTCTCGCTGGTAAAAATGCAGAAAGAGATAGAGCGGATCTATCCAGGGAAATTAACGATTACCGATATTTTTGCCAACCCGACGATTTCTATGCTGACGAGGCACATAATGGGAGACGAAAGCGGGCATGAGGGCGGCGCTTCTGGCAAAAAGGAGAGCGGCTTTCAGAACAGCGCTGACGGCAGGGAGGAAGCCGGGCATTACGAACAGCAGCTTTCCAGGATGATCGATCAAGTGCGGGAAGGAACGCTGGATATTCAGGAAGCGGTTCATGCGATCGTCGGCAAGGGGCGGCAGAACGGCTGACGCGCCGCCGTCGGCTGCCTGTGTGCCGGAATCCGGAAGAAGGGAGGGCAGGAATGGAAGCCATATACAGATCTGTGATGGAGCAGGCCGCCGCGGGCAGGATAGAGAAGCAGGCCGCGATAGAGCTGATCAAATTACTGGGGAAACAGACAGAGGATCCCAGGAAAGAAACGGCGGTCATCGGGATGGCTTTTCGGCTGCCGAAAGCGGAAAGCATAGAAGAGTTCAGAAAGAACATCAGGGATGGCGCGGAAATCATCAGGGAATTTCCAGAAAGGAGGAAGCAAGACGCCGCCCGGATCTTAAAAATGGGGAATCATGCCTTTGAGGGGCATGACTTTCTGAAATTGGCGTATTTGGAGCGCATAGATGGGTTTGACTATCCCTTTTTCCATATTTCTCCGAAAGAGGCTGCTCTGATGGATCCGAACCAGAGAATCTTCCTGGAAACGGCGTGGAATGCCCTGGAGGACGCCGGATATGGAAGCGAGAAGATCAAGGGTACCAAGACGGGCGTCTACCTGGGCTACCGTTCGGATCATTTTTATGAATACAGGGATCTCATAGCCCAGGCGGAACCGGACAACATCATGCGCGCCTATGTTCCCAATATGCCGGCGGTGATCGCAAGCAGGCTCGCGTATCTGTTGAATTTAAGAGGCCCCAGTATTGTAATCGACACTTCCTGCTCCTCGTCCCTGTCGGCGGTGCATTACGCCTGTAAGGGGCTGCTGAACCATGAATGCGACATGGCGGTTGCGGGGGGCGTTAAGGTGAATCTGCTTCCGGTGGCGATCAAGGAAAAATTGGGCGTGGAATCCTCCGTCGGAGAGGTGAGAACCTTTGACCATACCTCGGACGGCGCGGTGATGGGGGAAGGCTCCGTCGCCTTGCTCCTGAAGCCTTTGAAGGAGGCGGTACGGGATCGGGACAATATTTATGCGGTGATCAAAGGAAGCGCCGTCAACCATGACGGCAGATCCATAGGAATCGCGGCCCCCAACGCCGTCGCCCACGAACAGGTGCTGGCGGAAGCCTGGGAAGCCGCGGGAATCGCCCCGGAAACGATTGCTTACATCGAAGCGCACGGAACCGGAACCACATTGGGGGATCCCATCGAGATAGACGGCCTTACGAGGGCTTTTGGGCGGTATACGAATAAGAAACAGTTCTGCGGGATTGCTACGGTCAAGTCCTGGATCGGGCATTTGGACAACGCGGCGGGGATCGCGGGAGTGGTCAATGGGATCATCGCGTTGAAATATAAGGAATTGCCGTATTTAAGGTTTTTCAGCCGGCCCAACGCAAACATCAGGTTTCAGGATTCACCGCTGTATGTGTCGGCCCGGCCCGCAAAATGGGAGGCGGAGGAATATCCCCGAAGGTGCGGCGTCAGCTCTTTTGGCATGAGCGGAACAAACTGCCATGTGGTTCTGGAGGAGTATATACCCGGAGGACGGCAGAGACCGGGCGGCGACGGCCAGGCTGCCGGAGAAGAGAAAAACACGCGGCTTTTTCTGTTTGCCGTGTCGGCCAAAACCCAGGACGCGTTAGCGGCGTTGTTAAGAGCATATGAAACGGTATTGAACCGGGAACAGGAATACCGTCTTTCGGATATTTGCTATACGGCGGGTACGGGGAGGTTTCATTTCGCTTATCGGCTAGCCCTCTGTATTTCGGACAAAGCCGCCTTGCGAAAGAAGATCCGGCGTCTGAACGAGGATTGGCGGGAAGCCTTAAAAGACGAAGATCTTTTTTATGGCGTACAGGAAAACGCCCTGAAAAAAGACCTTAGGGAATTCAGCGCGAGGGCGGCTCGGCTGGTGGAAGCAGATACGCTGGCCGGCGACCGGAAGGGAGGCAGCGTCAGAGAATTATGCGGCCTGTATGCCGCCGGAGCCGACCTCCCCTGGGAAAAAATGTTTCAGGGGATGGGAGAAGCCCGGAAGGTCAGCCTGCCAGGCTATCCTTTCCGGCAGGAAAGGAGCTGGATCGAGCTTCCCGAAAGAGACAGGCAGGAGCAGGAGGGAATGATCCCGTACCAGAATGTCTGGCACAACAGGGAGCTTGCCGGCAGTTCCGGCAAGCCCGGGGGTACCGTCCTGGTGGTGGAAAACGGCGGCGTCCTGGCGGAGGAACTGGTGAAGCGTCTGTCAGAACGGGGCCGCAGAGTGATCGACGTAAAAGAAAACGGCGGGTACTGCAAGGTATCCCGGGAACAGTATGAAACCGGAGGCAGCCTGGCAGACGATTCCCTGCTGATCCAAGACCTGCTGGAAGGCTCCTTGCTGCCGGATCAGATCCTCCATATGGGGACGGTCGGGATCCAGACGGAACGCGCCGCCATACAGGATCTGGAAGGCAGGTTACACAGAGGGCTGTTCAGCCTGCTGAACCTGGTCAGGGCACTTGCCATCCATCAGGTAAAAAACAAGATGGAGCTGCTCTTGATTACGGAATACGCACATGAGGTTACAGGGGAGGAAAGACAAATCCTTCCGGAAAATACCGCTTTCGCGGGACTGGGAAGGGATCTCCGGTGGGAGTATCCCAATCTAGGCTGCCGCTGTATCGACATCGACGAAACGGTATCGGCTGAAAAGCTCCTCAGGGAGCTGGACGGCGGGGAAACCGTGTTTCAGGCAGCCTACCGGACAGGGAAGCGGTATATAGAATATCTGACGCAAAAAAGCTGGCCGGAGATACCGGAAGCGGCCTGTCCGATTCAGGAGGGAGGCGCCTATCTCATTACGGGAGGAACCGGAGAAATAGGACTGGAAATCATGTCCCATCTTGCCGCCGGACATAAAATAAACCTGGTATCAGTCAACAGGACAGCCCTGCCCGGACGGGAGCAATGGGACGCGATCGTCCGCGCCCAGTCCGATCAGAGGCTGCTGCATACCATAGGGCGCATTCGGAAAATCGAAGCCCATGGAACGAGGGTCTGTATCATCCATGCGGATGTTTCCAACGAGAAACAGATGGAAAAAGTGATACAAGAGGTCAAAAACCGTTTTGGCCCTATCCGGGGCATTGTCCATGCCGCCGGAATCAAACGGGGGAAAAAAATCGAAGAAACGGATGAAGCGTCTATGCGGAACATGCTGAAACCCAAAGTACAGGGAACCCTTCTTCTGGATCAGCTCACCCGGGAGGAGCCGCCGGATTTTATGCTCCTGTGTTCTTCCGTGGCGGTTCTGATAGGAGAATATGGAAATGCGGGCTACACCAGCGCCAATGCGTTTTTGGATGCTTTTTCAGCCTGGAGGACAAAGCAGGGAAGAAGAACCCTGTCGGTGGACTGGTCAACCTGGGATTTTACGGATATGCCCTATGTACAGAAGCCTTCCGCGTGGAAAGTGGACGAAGGCAGGCTGCTGTTTCGGAGGATGCCTGTGGAAGCCGCTCTGCAGGCTCTGGATAAGGCGCTGTCCAAAGAGCTGAAGCAGATCGTGATCGGCAGGCTCCATGACGAATCCGGATTGCTCGATCTGGGGGAATATCTGGGTATGAATCTGTCGCCGGAGCTTGAGAAAGCGCGGAAGGCGAAAAAAACAGGCAAAGAAACGTCCGCGGAACAGGCGGACAGGAAACTGGTATTGGCCGGAAGCGCCGATCAGGCCTATACCGCTATCCAGAGACAGATTGCAAGGGGATGGAGCGAAGTCCTGGGGTACGAAGAGATCAACATCCATGACAATTTTTTTGAAATCGGCGGCGACTCCATCAGTATCTCGAAGCTGCACGGCTATCTTTTGGAGCATTACCCGTACCGTATCAAGGTGACGGATTTATTTGCGTATCCCACAGTCTACAGGCTGAGTGAGTTTCTGGCGGACGCCGGGAAGGAGGAAGCCCGGAAACCGCGTGGGAGGCAGACGGATGAGGAACTGGCAAAGAAGATCGACCGCCTGCTGGAAAGCTTGGAAGAAGGGGAAGTGTCGGTAGATGTACTGGCGGACAGCTTTCAGAAAATGGGAGAAACGTAAAATGGACAGACTGGTGAGAGCCGTTCTGGAAGGCGTGAAAAGCAAAAAAATACAAAAAGAGATGGCGGCGGAACTGCTTCAGATCATCAAGCGGGAATCCGGCGGGTCTACAGGGAGAGGAAAAGAAATTGCCGTGATCGGAATGGCTGCGCTGCTGCCCGGGGCGGAAGACATCTGGGAATTTCGTGAAAACCTGAAACAGAAGGTTGACAGCGTGACGGCTTTTCCGCCGAACAGAGCGGAGGACAGCCGCTGGCTGCTGCCGACGCTGGTACCCGGCGAACCGGAGGAGGTGGCGTACAGTAAGGGCGGATATATCGGCCATATTGATCAGTTTGATCATAAGTTTTTTCGGATCTCTCCTGCCGAAGCCCGGCTGATGGATCCGAGCCAGAGACTGTTTCTGGAAACGGCGTGGAAAGCCATAGAGGATGGGGGATATGGGGAAAAGCTGTCAGGCACCGATACGGGAGTGTATGTCGGCTATAATAAATGGCCCGCCTATGGTTTCTGCATTTCCAGGGAAGATCCGTCTCTGGTTTCTCTGGCGGTAGCCGGGAACCTGTCGTCCCTGATCGCAGGCAGGCTATCCTATCTGCTGGACTTCAAAGGCCCCAGTATGATGATCGATACGGCCTGTTCTTCCTCTATGGCCGCTTTTTACGAGGCGTGCAGCGCTCTTCGGAACGGGATCTGCGACCAGGCCATAGCGGGAGGGATCAATCTTGAGCTGTCGCCCGCCAAAGGGATATTTGACCTGGGGATCGAATCTGCCAGTGAGGAAACCAGAGCCTTTGGGGAAGACGCGGACGGGGCGGTATGGGGGGAAGGAGTCGCCGCCGTCCTGCTCAAACCCCTGGATAAGGCCCTTCGGGATCATGACCATATTTATGGGGTCGTGAAAGGGATCGCGGCCAATCAGGATGGGAATTCGATTGGCCTGACCGCTCCCAATATGCTGGCACAGAAAGAGCTTTACCGGAAAGCCTGGGAGGACGCGGGGATTCATCCGGAGAGCATTTCTTTTATCGAGGCTCATGGAACAGCCACGAAGCTGGGAGATCCTATTGAGATCGAAGGGCTGGCCAGGGCGTTTGAAGCCTATACGAAGAAAAGACAGTTTTGCGCGGTCAGTACGGTGAAAACAAACATCGGCCACTTAAATGCGGCCTCCGGTATCGTAGGAATCATCAAAGCCGCCCTGTCTCTGAAATACAGGGAAATCTACCCGCTGATTCATTTTAAGCGGCCCAATCAGAGCATTGATTTTGTGAATTCGCCGTTCTATGTGAATCAGGATCTGCGGCTCTGCGGGGCGGGGGATACGCCTCTGCGGGGCGGGGTAAATTCCTTCGGATTCAACGGCACCAATGTACATGTCGTGCTGGAGGAAGCGCCAAGGAACAGGAGCTGCCCGGAAGAGGAAGGGAAGATCCCGCAGATCCTGACGCTTTCGGCGAAGTCGGAAGGCTCTTTACGCGGTTTATTATACCGGTACCGCGCCTATCTGCATTCCGGGCCGATCCCGGCTTTGACGGATATTTGTTATACGGCGAATACCGGCAGGGGCTATTTTGACTTCCGCTTTGTTTTTCTGTTAAAAGACAAGAAGGATTTCTTAGAGAAGCTGGCTGCCCTGGACATCGAACGGGTTCATGGGAATACGCTGTATGATAAGAGGCCGGAATCCTTCGAGGAGATGGACAAGGCGGCGCCCTCTTTGGCGGCGGAGGCCTATCGTTCTTCTGATATTCGGGGAGGAAGGGGCGTTACGGAAAGCTTCCTCCGTCAGATAGGCGTGTTATTTTTAGCGGGAACCAGGATTGACTGGAGCCGCCTCTATGATCCCGCGTCCTGCTATCGCGTGAGTATTCCGACATATGCGTTTGAGCGGTGCCGGAGCTGGTATGAGGACGCTTCGGCGCCGGTTCGGCCATCTATGGTACCCGCAAAGAAGGAAGTGGTATTATATGGAAGAGAGGATGGGAACTATTCCGCGCTGGAACGGCAGATCGCCCAGGTGTGGGGCGAGGTGTTGCATTATGAGAGGATCGGGATCCAGGACGATTATTTTGAATTGGGCGGAGACTCCATTTATTCTTCCGTGATTGCCAATCATATCAGCGCCGCCGCGGGGATCCGGCTCAATATGTCGGATCTGCTGATACATTCCAGCATACAGAAGCTTTCGGAATGGATAGAACGGGAATATCTGAAACATACGGAAGGAGAAGCGGACGCTTCACCGATCCGCCCCGCCCCGAAAGCGGACGTGTATCCTTTGTCCTGCGCGCAGAAGAGGATTTATATTCTGAACAGGCTGAATAAGGCTCGCGTGAGCTATAATCAGCCCTCCGCCAGGATGATCGACGGGGTGTTTGACGTCCGGAAATGTGAGAGGATCTTCCAAGAGCTGATTGCCCATCATGAAGCGTTTCGGACACGGTTTATCGTCAAAGACGGGGAACCGTGCCAGCAGATCTTACCGGAGACGGAGTTTCAGGTAGAGTATTTTGATATGACCGGAAAAGAGCCGGAGGATCCCCTGGTGCTAGAGCTGGAAAAGGCTTTTATCAGGCCCTTTGATTTGGGGGAAGCGCCCCTGATCAGGGTTGGCCTGATCCGGTTAAACGTTCGTAAACACCTTCTGATGTATGACATCCATCATCTGATTTCTGACGGAACCACGGAAAGCATCCTGTCCATGGAGTTTCTGAAGTTGTACAGGAACGAAAAGCTTCCCAGGACGGAGGTGGAATATAAGGACTATGCGCTCTGGCACAATGCATTCATAAAGTCGGAGGAAATCAGGCGTCAGGGGGCATACTGGCTGAAAAAACTGTCGGGCGGACTACCGCTGCTGAACCTGCCTTTGGACGATACGCGCCCGAATGCGCAGAGCTTTGAAGGGCATACCTTTTATTTTGAGATCAGCGAGGAGCTTACCGGCCAATTAAAAGATCTGGCAAGAAGCGCCGGCGCCACGCTGTACATGGTGCTGCTGGCTGCTTATGGCGTGCTGCTGTATCAGTATACGGCGCAGGAGGACATCATTGTCGGAACGCCTGTAGCGGGAAGGAACCACGGCAGCCTGGAACACGTGATTGGCGTGTTCATTAATATGCTTGCTATGCGGAATTTTCCGAAAGGCCAGCTGAAATTTACGGAATATGTCGATCAGGTGAAGGAGACTGCCGTAGAGGCTTTTAGAAACCAGGATTATCCTTTTGACAGGCTGGTGGAAGAACTGAACATAGAAAGGGATCTTAGCCGTAATCCTGTCTTTGACACTATGTTTGTCTTACAGAACATGCTACAGGACGACAGTGATGTGGCGGGCATCGGTTTTCAAAACCACAATATCGATACCGGGATTGCCAAATATGACCTGACTCTGACCGCTTTTGAACGGGGGAGCTATCTGGAGTTTGGCTTGGAGTATGCTACGAGCCTGTTCCGTCCTGAAACCATAGAGCGGATGGCCGGACACTATACCAATATCCTGCAAGAAATTCTGGCGGATCCCGGGAAGGAACTGAAAAGCATCAGGATGATGGGCCAGGAAGAAACCAACCGGCTTCTGTACGAGTTTCAGGGCGCCCGCCGAGTCTACGGAAACCCCGCGACCGTACGGCAGCTTTTTGAGGAACAGGCACAAAGAAGGCCTTTTGCCATAGCCCTGGTCGTCGGGGAAAAAGAGATCGCTTATGGAAGGCTGAATGAAAGCGCGAACCGGTTGGCCTGGAAGTTAAAAGAAGAGGGTGTCGGAAGGAATTCTGTGGCGGGCGTCTTACTGGACAGATCGGAGGAGCTGTTTGTCAGCCTGCTTGGGGTATTAAAAGCGGGGGGAGCCTATTTACCCATAGACCCGGAATATCCGGCGGACCGGATCCGCTACATGCTGGAGAACTCCCGCGTGAACATTCTCCTGACGAAGAAAGCGCTGGAAAAAAACATCGCGTTGGAAGGCAGGATCGTCTATCTGGATGATCTGGAAGCTTCCGGCGGCGCGACCGTACCTCCGGATGATACGAAGGAGCGGGGCGGCGTCACCGCAAATCCGGATCAGATCAATTCTATGGAGGATCTGATGTATGTCTTATATACGTCCGGGTCTACGGGGAAGCCGAAAGGGGTGAGGATTCCGCACCGTGCGGTCTATCATTTTATAGAGGGAATGTCGGAACATATTGACTTCTCGCAAGAAAAGAGTATCCTAGCACTTACGACCGTATCTTTTGACATCTTCCTCCTGGAAGGCCTGCTGCCGCTGACCAAAGGAATGCGGATCATCCTGGCAAGAGAAGATGAGCAGAAGAGCGCGGCGCTGATCAAACGGCTGATCAAGAAGCATTCCGTGGATCTTCTGCAAGCGACGCCGTCCAGGATACAGCTCATCTTAAATGACAAGAGCGGCAGGGAATGCTTTCAGGAGATCGGAACGATCCTGTCAGGCGGCGAAGTGCTGCACAAGGATATGACGGATCAGCTCCGGGCGGCTTCTCGCGCAAAGCTGTATCATGTCTACGGGCCGACGGAAACGACCGTCTGGTCTGCGGTCAAAGAACTGTCTCCAGGCGCCGAAATAACGATTGGAAAGCCGATTGCCAATACGAGGTTCTATATTCTGGACGAAGGGCTGCGGCTGCGGCCTATCGGAGTGGCCGGCGAGCTGTACATAGCGGGCATGGGGCTGGCCCAAGGCTATGACAATGATACGGAGATGACGGCGCAACGCTTTCTCCCCGATCCGTTTTCTCCCCGGGAGCGTATGTACCGAACCGGGGATATGGCCCGGTGGCTGCCGTCGGGGGAGGTGAAGTTTCTTGGGAGGGTGGATCATCAGGTTAAGATCCGGGGCTTTCGGATAGAGCTGGAAGAGATTGAAGACGCCCTGAACCGGTGTCCCCAGGTCGCACAGGCGGCAGTCGTCGCCAAGATGGACGGCAGCCGCGGTCATCAGCTGTATGCCTATGTGGTTTCCGGAAACCGGATGAAGGTCTCCGAAGTCAGAAAATACCTGGCGGCTGCGCTGCCGGAGTATATGGTACCCAATCGCTTTGTACAGGTGGACGCGCTGCCTGTCACTGCCAATGGGAAAATTGACAGGCTGGCCCTTGCCTCGTCAGAGGACGAACTTACTACCAGTACAGAATACGTAGAACCGGGAAATGAAATAGAAGAAAAAATATGCGGTGTCTGGAAAAATGTCCTGGAGCTTACGAAAATCGGAGTAAAGGACGATTTCTTTGAACTGGGCGGAAATTCCTTGTTGGTGATCAAGCTGGAAGCTGAAATGGAAAAGATAGGGTATCCCGTTTTGGCAGCGGATATTTTCCGGTATAAGACCATCAGCGGCATCGCTTCCTTGTTTACCGGGGAGACGGAAAAAGCGGAGGATAGCGTACCGGAAAGAACGGAGGACACCGTGCCGGAAAGAGCGGGGGATACCGTTCTGAAAAGAACAAAGGATACCGCCGTATCGGAGAAAGCGGAGCAGGAGGCCTCCCGGAACGCGGAACAAGGGAGCATTGTATTAGAGGGGATCCAGCCGTTTAACGAGATCTTTTACCGCAGCTGTTTTTACAACAGCGCCTTCCCTATCCTGCTTTGGTACGGGAGGGAGCCGCTGTCCCTGCTGGTGAATGAGCTCCTGATTTACCGCTGTGATACACAGGCGGCGGTTCCCAGGCTGCAAACGGACTATCGGACATGCAGGAGCCTGGAAGAAATCATGCGGGAGGAGGGGATACGGCTTAGAACGAAGACGGTCTGTGAGGATCTGATCAGCGAAATACGCTCGTCGCTTCTTGCGCGGGAGCCGGTGATCGTAGGCGTGGACTGCTTTTATGAACCCATCAGGGCGGATACTTTTCAGAAGAAGCATATCTTCCATACGCTGCTGGTTTATGGGTATCAGGAAGACACGGAATCTTTTCATGTCATAGAACATAGACATAGAGACAACCTCTCCTATGAAAAGAGGCTGCTCCATCAAGAGGATCTGGGAAAAGCCTGCCGGGGATTTCGGGAGAATTTCAATCAGGATCTGAGTATGGCCGCTTTTTATCAGTTCCGGCTGACCGGCGCCAGGAAAGGAAAAAAGAACGCTTGGGAGACTTATTTTTACAACGTCAAAAATCATAGAAAGGAGCTGGAAAAGGGAGTCCTGGAATTGAAAGTATTTTCCAGGAGCTTTGCGGAAATGGTGTCACAGGAAGATACCTGCAGGCGGAAAATGGATACCGTCGTGGAAGACTTCAACGCCGTGATCAATGCCAAAAAAGTGGAGCGGTACAAACTGCGGCGGTTCCGGCAGCCGGTGTCTGACATGCTTTCCGTTTTAGAGGAGGTGATTGAAAAATGGTCCCATGTCAGGAATGTCTGCGCGAAATATACATACTCCCAGACGTACCGTCCCGAGGTGTTCCGGGACTGCTGCGCCGTGCTGGAAGACATCTGCATTCTGGAAGAGAGGTATCTGAAACTGGAACCTCGCCTTCCCGTCAGCATTGGAACGGTAAGTGGCGAAAAAATGATCGAAGAATAGGAAAGGAGTATCTAGGATGGCTGTGATCCAGGTAAGGGACTTACAAAAGAATTATGATTACTATGAGAAAGAGCTGGGGCTGAAACATTCCGTCCGGAATGTCTTTCACAGAAAAAAGCTGGTGAAAGAGGCTGTAAAGGGGATCTCGCTGGACGTTGAGGAAGGGGAGATCGTGGGCTTCATAGGGCCGAACGGAGCCGGCAAGACGACGACGCTGAAAATGCTGTCAGGGATTCTGCACCCTTCGTCCGGAACGGCGCTGGTGAACGGCTATGTTCCATGGGAAAGGAAGAAGGGATATAAAATGAATATGTCCATCGTCATGGGGCAGAAAGCGCAGCTGAACTGGGATCTGCCGGCGAATGAATCCCTGTACCTGAATAAATGTATCTATGAAGTGGAGGACCGGGAATACCAAAAAACACTGGATGAGCTGGTGGAACTGCTGGAAGTCGGGGATCTGCTCAAGGTTCAGGTAAGGCGCCTTTCCCTGGGCGAGCGGATGAAAATGGAGTTGATCGCCTCCTTTCTCCACAGGCCCAAGGTGGTCTTTCTGGATGAACCCACGATAGGGCTGGACTTCCTTTCGCAGAAAAGCATCAGGGAATTTATCCGATCTTATAACCGGCAGAATAAGGTCACGATCCTCCTGACCAGCCATTATCTGAATGACATTGAATCCCTGTGTAAGAGGACGATCATCATCCATCATGGCAGCCTCCTATACGACGGGGATCTGAGCGGACTGAACGGGCAGCTGACCCAAAAGAAAATCTTAAAGCTCCAGTTCTCGCAGCGGGTTTCCGGTGAAACGCTGGGCGCCTATGGAACAGTCGTGAAGAACGACGGTTTTCGAGGAGTCCTGGAAATAGAAAAGCACAAAATGAAAGGGCAGGCCCAGAGGATCCTTCAGGATCTGCCGGTAACGGACATCAACATTGAGGATACGCCCATTGAGGCTGCCATATCGGAGCTGTTCAGGAAGGGAGAGGAGCGACTTTGAAAAGCTGGAAGAAATACGCCGCCGTATTTACCCTGTCCATGGCAAGCACCATGGAATACCGCATGAACTTTTTATTGAGCCTGGTAAGCGGCGGTTTTGCCATACTCATACAGTATTTTGTCTGGACGGCGGTCTACCGCCGTGGCGCGGCCGGCGAACTGTTTGGCTATCGGTATCATCAGATGATTGTTTATATCATAATGGCCGGGGTTCTGTCCAAGGTCATGGCGACAGGATTTGAATGGGGGATTGCGTCGGATATTAAGGACGGGGGGCTTAGCAAATATCTAGTACAGCCTGTCCGCTATCTGCCCTGCCAGATGATGGGCTTTTTCGGCCAGAAGGTCATTCAGATTTTTATGGTCGGCATCCTTTCCTTTGTCGTCCTGAACGTCTGCGGGTTTACCGCAGGGGTGGGCCTTGACGTTCCCCGGATCGGGCTTCTGGCCGTCACGGTCTTCCTGGCGCTGCTGTTAAACTGCTTCCTGTTTTACAGCATCAGCGCGCTGGCCTTTTGGGTTACGGAAGTCTGGGCAATCTTTGTGGGCTTGGGCGTTGCCGCCAATATCTTGAGCGGCGGCGTCTTTCCGCTGGATGTGTTCGGGCCGGTGGCACAGGCAATCTTTCGTGTCCTGCCGTTTCAGTATGTCATTTATTTCCCCTTGAACATCCTTACGGGAAAGTATGACGGAGCCAGGATCCTGGAGGGGATCTGCTTACAGTGCGTCTGGATCCTTCTTTTATCTCTGCTGGCTATGTTTCTGTGGAAAGCCGGGATGAGAAAATATATTGCGGTGGGAGGCTGAGGAATGAAACTGTTTTTGATAAAACTGTTTTTCAAAGAAGTAAAAAAGCACATGAGGATTTATGGTTTGTTTATCAAGAACTGCGCGATGCAGCAGATGGAATACCGGGCTAATTTTTTGATTCATATCGTGGTGGAATGTATCTATGTGGCGTCGAAGCTGCTGTATGTCATGATCGCTTATCAGGCGGGAAGTGAGATCAGCGGCCTGACCGCCGAACAGATCACCTTGTTTATCGGAACCTTCATGATATTGACGGCGGTATATACCGGGCTTTTTATGGATAATTTTTATGGGATTTCCAATAAAGTAAAAAAAGGGGAGCTGGACATGATGATGGTCAAGCCGGTTTCCCTACAGTTTTATACCTCCATGAGAGGGGTCAACCTTGCGCTGCCGGTTCCGAACCTGCTTGTGGGAGGGGCTATGGTATGTACGTCCTGGAGCCGTATGGGAATCCGGGTGAGCGCGGGAAACATCCTGCTTTATATCGCCCTTCTGGTCTGCGGGATCGTTCTGACCTATTCCATCTTCCTGTTTCCGCAGCTCTTGGCTTTCTGGACGGTTCAGACGGGAGCTATCGTGGAAATGACGGATAAGCTGTGGGATTTTAACAATATGCCCATGAAGATTTACGGCAGATGGATCCAGCGGATAGGAACCTTTGTGATCCCGGTTTTCTGCATCACCAATTTTCCGGTGATGTCCGTTCTCGGCTCCCTGTCTCCGGTACAGAAAATCTGGGCGGCGGCGGCGCCTGCGGCATTCGCGGTACTGGTTCGGATAGCGTGGAAAGGTTCCGTAAGGCATTACAGCAGCGCCGGCGGATGAGAAGGACATGCTGCCGCCGGGTGAAAGATACCGGAAAGAGAACACAGCGAGACAGAACGAGGTGAGAAGCGCGCCGCCGGGCGGGCCGGAGGAAGCTTTCAGACTACCCGGTCTGTCTGCCCGCAAAAGACGCCGGACAGGCGGGCGGATGGAAGCGCCAGGGAAAGGTCGTGACAGGGATGGGGAAAAAGGGCGAAAAGAACCAAAAAGGCGGCCTGAAAAAGCGGGGTGTCTTTTTCGCGGAATTTTTGGCAGTGGCGGTTCTGGCGCTGCTGTTTGCCGGTTCTCATGAGCGTTCCCTGTTTGTAGAGGATCCATCGGAAACGATGGAACGTATCGTGGAAAAGGGGATGGAATCAGGCAGGATCCCGGGCTTGTCGATCTATGTCAGGAACGGCCCGTATGAGTATAGAGGTTCCTTTGGCTATGCGGATACCGCGAGGGAGGTTCCGGTTTCGGACCATACCTTATTTGAAATCGGCTCCAACAGCAAAGCCTTTACCGGATACGCGATCCATAGGCTGGCGGAAAAAGGCTACGTCCGGATGGAGGCTGCGGTGGAAACCTATCTCCCTGGTTTCGCGGTCTATTACAAAGGCGTCTATAAAGGGGAAAAGCTCGACCGCAGGGTGACGGTTACGGTCGGACAGCTGCTGCGCCATGTAAGCGGGCTGTCGAAGTCCACGATCACAAGGATTCCGGAGGGAGACGGCGAACACGCGTTGGAAGCGTGTGTGGACACCGTGAACGGCACGTATCTGAGCGGTTATCCGGGCGAGAGGTTTGAGTATGCCACGATCAATTACGATATCCTGGGACTGATCATTCAAAACGTAACCGGAAAAAGCTACGAAGCATATATGAGTGAGGAGGTATTTCCGGAACTAGGTCTGGAATCCCTGGGCTTCCGTGGACAGGTACCGCCGGAAGCTGTCGCAAAGGGATATAAGCTCTTCTTCTGGGGAACGAAGGAATATGGCGCGCCTGTGTACAGAGGGAACACGCCGGCCGGCTATGTGCTGTCGGATCTTCGTGCCATGTCGGATTGGGTGAACATCCAGCTGGGACACAAGGACGTTCCGGAAGCCGCCGCTTCTGCGCTGCAAGCCGCCCGGGAGGCAAACCTGAAAAATCCCACCGGAATCGAGGGCGCTTATTATGCGGCGGGCTGGTTTGTGCGGGAGGGAGTTGACGGGACAGAACAGTATCATGGAGGAGAAAATCCTAATTATTCCTCTTATATCCTCTTGAACCAGGAACAGGATATTGGCATATGCGTACTGGCCAATATCAACACCATGAGAGTTCAGTGGATTGCGGAGAATATCATGAACTATAGTACGGGGAACGGGGAATCGGCGGCAAACGACTTCCAAGCGGTGATCAACAGCATCGCGGGGATGGGCAGCATCGTGTCCTTCTTGTCTATCCTGTGTATCCTGGTGTCTGTTCTTTGGGCAGTCCGAAAGAAAAGGTTCGGATCCGCCGCCGCCGGATCTGTATCCGGATCTGTATATGGAAAGGGGGATTCCATTTCCATAGCGCTGTTTCTGCTGATCCTGTCGCTGTGTCTGCTCTGCCTGCCCCGGCTGGTATACGAGGGAGCCGGCTGGAAATTTGCCTGGGTATGGTTTCCGTTTACCTTCCCGATTGGCGTCGTCTGTGCGCTGGCGCTGGGCGGGGTGTTTTTCCTCTCTTCTTGGATCCTGCGGAAACTGAAGGTGGGCCGGAAAGCTTATATCGTACCGCTGATCGCGGTCAGTGTCTTGAGCGGGATGGGAAACGCGGTGGTTATTTTCGTCATAAACGCCGCGATAGCGGATACCAGGCGGTTTCAGCCGACGCTCTTTTTATATTTTCTGTTCGGCCTGCTGCTCTATATGACAGGACAGAAAATCGTTCGCTTCGGCTTAATCAACATGGCGAACCATATCATCTATGAAACAAGGCTTTCTCTGGTACATGGCGTCATACATACAAAATTTGACTGTTATGAGGGGATGGAGCTGGGCGAAATCCAGAGCTGTATCAATCAGGACACGGAAACCATCAGCGGTTTTGTCAATACTCTGGTTTCCGGAATCACGAATCTGGCTACCATTCTCTTATGTATTGCCTATCTGGGGATCCTGAATAAAAGCGGGATCCTGATGACCCTGATGATCATCGTCATGGCGGCGGGGATGTACGGCTTCGTCTGTTCCGTTGCCAACGCGTATTGGGAGAAGGCAAGGGACTGCCAGAGCCGGTTCTACAGCCGGCTCCATGATTTCATCGGCGGGTTTCAGGAGCTGAAACTCAACAGAAGGAAGAGGAAGGAATTCCTGCGGGACATGCGGGAGGTCTGTGAGGATTACCGGGAAAAGAGCAGGAAAGGCGGCTGTTTATACGCGTTTTCCTTTTTATTTGGAGAGAGCGTGTTCACCATAGCAATCGGTACGATCGCCTTTCTGTTTCCGCTGCTTTTTGCCGGGGATGAGAATCTGTATGTCAAAGAGTTTGTCTTTATTCTGCTGTATCTGGTAGGCCCCCTCAGCTCGGTATTAAGGACCATCCCGGATCTGGCCAGGGTCAGGATCAGCTTCGACCGGATCAGGCGGCTGCGCAAGGATCTGGAAAGTGCGAGAGAAAGCATGGACGAGCCGGCACACCCCATAAAAGAGTTCCGGAAATTAAGCGTCAAGGATGTGGAATATCAGTATCAGGGCCAGGAGGACGGCTTTCGGGTAGGGCCGATCCGGGCGGAATTTCACGCAGGCTCCATCACCTTTCTCATCGGAGGAAACGGAAGCGGGAAATCCACCTTCGCAAAGCTGCTCACCGGCCTGTATCTGCCCCAGAGCGGCTGTATTACCGTGAATGACTGTGCCGTAACCCAGGAGCAGCTAAGAGAATTATTTTCAGCGGTCTACAGCGACTTCTACCTCTTTGATCAGCTATACGGCCTGGACGAGAGAGACGAGGAGGAGCTGGCAAAGTATTTACGCAGCTTAAAGCTGGAGGAAAAAGTAAAGATCTATGAAAACAGGTTCCATACCATCAGGCTGTCCACAGGACAGAAAAAGAGACTGGCGTTACTGATCAGCTATCTGGAAAAGAAGCCGATCCTGCTGCTGGACGAATGGGCGGCGGAACAGGAGCCTGCGTTCCGGGAGTATTTCTACCATAAGCTGCTGCCGGATTTCAGGAGCCAGGGAAAATGTATCGTGGTGATTTCCCATGACGACAGATATTATGACGTCGCGGACACGGTCATGGTGATGGAATGCGGGAAAGTGGCTGTGAAACCATAAAAGAAGCCGAGGCGGAATACGCCGCGGAAGAAAGAGAGGAACCGTATGAATTTTGAAATCACGAAGGAGCAGCGTCAGTTGAAGAAGGAAACCATGGAATTTGCGAGGAAGAATCTGAACAAGCCGGAATATTATGAGAAATTTTCCGAGGAGCTGTGGGAAAAGACTGCCCGGTTTGGCCTGCTGGGCCTTGTGATCGGCGAGGAATACGGAGGATTGGGAGAGGACTATACGACGGCGGCCCTCGTGTTTGAAGCGCTGGGATACGCGTGCCATGACAGCGGATTTGTCTTTGCGGTCAATAACCATATCTGGGTATGCCAGAATCTGATTTATCTCTATGGATCGGAGACCCTTAGGCAAACGTATGTAAAACGGATGGTTTCTGGAGAGCTGAAAGGGGCGATTGCCATTACGGAAGCCCAGGCCGGTTCGGACGCGTTGGGAATGTCAACTGCCGCCGCAAAGGAGGGAGATCATTACATCATCAATGGAAGTAAAATGTTTATCTCGAACGGCCCGATTGCCGATGTATTTGTGGTGTTTGCGGTGACAGAACACGAGCCGCGGAAAAAAATAACGGCTTTCGTCGTAGAAAAAAGCTTTGAGGGGCTTACCGTCGGGCCGGATATTGAAAAAATGGGTCTGGGTGCCTGCCCGACCTCTGAAATTGTCTTGGAAAACTGCATAGTTCCGGAAGAAAACGTATTAGGCCAGCCAGGCCAGGGAGACTTGATCATGGGTTTCGCCTTGGAGTGGGAGAGATGCTTTGAATTCGTTCCCCACATCGGCGCCATGAGAAGAATGATGGAGCGGTGTGTCGAACATGTCCATACACGGAAGCAATTCGGCAGGGAGCTGAGCCAGTATCAGGCTCTGACCCATCAAATAGCGGAAATGAAACTGGCGGTAGAAATGGCAAGGCTTATGATGTATAAAATCGCGTGGCTCAAGGATCAGGGACAGTCGGCGTTCCTGGAGTCCTCTCTGTTCAAGCTTTTCGTCAGCGAGCATTATATCAAGACGTGCCGGGACGCAATGCAGATCTTCGGCGCTTATGGCTATACCAAAGAATATCATATGGAAAGGGAGCTGAGGGACGCGCTCGCGTGCAGCATTTATTCCGGAACGAATGAAATGCAGAAGAATACGATCTTCCAACTGGCGTTTTGACCGCCCACCGGCAGCTTCCGCTTCCGGTGGGCGCGCAAGGCGCTGAGCGGCGGGCGCGGGAACCTGTAGCCAAGATCCGGGAATGACGTATGCCGCAGAGAGATTTGTGCGGCACCTCGATACAAGGTACGAATATACAAAATATAAGAAATATAAAAAATATACACAATATATAAAATATGCGTAGGTGACGAGATGAAAATGGTTTTATGCGTAAAAATGGTCAGGGCCGGGCTGATGGCGCAAAGCCGTCCGGGAGATGAGACATATGTGATGAATCCCTATGATCTGCTGGCTCTGACCAGGATGGTAGATTTTAAGAAGACGGAAGAAGACAAGGTGGTCTGTATGAGCATGGGGGGAGAGCAGATCGGAGAAGCCCTGGTAAAATGCTATGCAATGGGGGCGGATGAAGTATACTGGATGAAAGACGAGGCGTTTGCCGGATCGGATACGGTGGCCACGTCCTATATCCTGTCCCATGCCATCAGGCGGTTAGAGGGATACGACCTGGTTGTATGCGGGGCAAAGTCCATGGATGGGGAAACCGGACAAGTCGGGGCAGGGATCGCGGAAAGACTGGGGATCCCCTTGCTGACCGGGGCGGAAGAGCTGCTCGCCTCCGATGTCTCAAGTGTCACCGTCAGGGTGTCTGATGAAACGTCCGGACGGATCGTGAAGATAGGGCTGCCCGCCCTGATCGCTTTCCGGGACTTTACGATGACGGCGGACATCAGCCTTTTTGGCTTAAAAAAGGCGCGGAGAAAGGAAATTCGGATCCTGGATGCAAAGGCGCTGATGCTGGAGACGGCCCGGTGCGGATTCAAAGGGTCAAAGACGGCGGTGGTTTCCATAAGATCCAATATGGAAAAAAAGGAGGCGCGGACGGTGGATGGCGACGTCCGGAAGAAGGTTCAGGTCTTAAAGGATATGATGGATTTCAGGAGATAACCATGATCAGGGAAAAGATATTTGTAATAGGAAATGATTCGGAATACGATAATGAGTACGTCCTGGAGCTGACGTGCCAAGCGGCCCGGCTGGCGGAGCAGAGGAATGCGGAGGTGGTGAATGTCTGCATCGGAAGCGGGGACAGGGGCGGGATGGAGCGGCTCTTTTCCTATGGAGCGGACAGAGTCCTGTTTTATGAACTGTGTGAAGCCTTTGGCCAGTATGAAGCAGCCGACAAGGCGGAGGCCTTAAAAAGGATCTTGGCCAAGGAGGATACGGCGCTGGTGCTGTTCACCGCGGATCCCGTGGGCAAAATAACGGCGGCCATGCTGTCCGCGCATTTTGCGTCGGGGCTGACCGCCGACTGTATTGATATTTCTGTGGATGAGCAGGGAGAATATGTTTTTTCCAGGGCTGCTTTAAGTAATTCCGTCATTGCCGGTATCCGGTGCGTGAATTCAAGATTCTGCATGTGTACGGTGAAGAAACATGTGTTTCAGGCAAAGAAAGCGGATACCGCGAAAGAGGGGAACGCCGCCAAAGAAGCGGTGATCGAGGTCTTCGGTTCCCAGACGGTGTACGGGCGGGCGCGGGAGCGCGCTGTCCGCGTGCTGGAACAGGTACCCTTGGAGCCGGCAAATACGGCGTGGCAGGATGCAGACGTAGTCTTTGGCATAGGAAGGGGCGTACACAGGGAGGAAACGCTGGATAGGATCTATGCGATTGCGCAGCATTATGGCGCGCAGGTGGCCGGTTCCAGGGCGGCGGTGGAGCTTGGGAAAATAGAAAAATCAAGGCAGGTGGGACAGTCCGGCGCTACGATCGTACCCGCGGTGTATGTCGCGTTCGGAATATCGGGAGCCTGCCAGCATATGGTGGGAGTGAAGGACGCAGCGTTGATCATTGCCGTCAATCAGGATGAACATGCCCCTATTTTTGAGTATGCGGATTATAAGGTGATAGAGGATGTTGAGCAGATTGTCCAGAACCTGTATCAGCTGATCCAAAGTGAAAAAAATGGTCTTGACAGCTGACAGGAACTGTGGTACCATTTCTATAAATCATGTTTGAATCGTCATCATGCCCCCTGCAAGACAGGATTTCCAGCACGCCGCCGCCGATACGGTACACAAACCTATGTATATCCTCTATGCGCCTACTCCAAAAGCCGGACAGCTCGCCCTTTCGCGGCTCCGGCTTTCCGATACCGTCAAAGTGTCCTCGTTCTGCAAAGACTTTAATTTGATCACCACCACCGCACCCTAAATCTAATACCTTCATACCTTGCTTAAGATCACAAGTTTGTTCAATAAGAGCTACAATACGTTGATCCCACTCAAAGATTCCCGGTGTTTTATGTCTTCTTTCAATGCGCCAATGATACGCCCAACATTCTAAAAAACTTTTTTGTACCGCTTTAAACATATGAATTCTCCTCGTAAAAATTTTATATAATCAGAAAAAGACATAACCACATGATTAAACATCTTCAGTTTTTAATATTGCCTTTGATTCTACATATTCTATCATTGATTTTACTGTGGGAAATTTAGTGATCAAGAGCATTTCATCATCAAATTCAAAATCAAACTCGCTTTCCAAAGCCACGATTGTTTTTATAAAGGTTATCGAATCAAGGCCGATGCTATTAAAGTCCATATCCAAAGATACATTATCAGAAACTTTTTCGCTGAGATTTGCAATAATTACTTCAAAGGCTCTCCTCTGAACGTCAGTCAATTCATCGGAAACCGATACATCAGGGATAACATCATCGGCTTTTACCTCTGCGAACTCCAATAATCTTTTCCGATCTATTTTCCCATTAGCATTTTCAATGAATTTTTCAACACGCTTGAATACAGATGGAATCATGTAAGGAGGAAGTTTCGCAGAAAGATAATTCGCAATGTCTTTAGGGGCTATGTTAATTTCACTTATAAAATAGGCTCCAAGAATTTTATCAATTTTATTTGTTTCTAAAGCAATAACGACAGATTGTTTTATCCCTTCAATCTGATTAAGATGTGTCTCGACTTCTTCCGGCTCAACCCGATAGCCGTGAATCTTTATTTGATTATCTACTCGACCTGAACAAACAACATCTTTATTCTCATTCTGCTTGACAATATCTCCTGTGCGGTAATAGGTGGAATCAGAAATAGTCACAAATTTATCTTTTGTCAATTGATCATTATTCAAATAACTTTGCGACAGGCAGACTCCCCCAATATATAGCTCACCCTTTTCCTCATCTGCCACTTCTTCTAAGTTTTCATTCAAAATTTGATATGATATATTTTGTATAGGCTTTCCTACGGGAATATCACCGGTTATAAGATTTTTGGGAATTTCATAATGAAATGTGTCATCCGAGCATTCACTTTGTCCGTAAGCGTTTATAAGGGATATATGGTCGTACTCTTTATAAAACCTCTCGGCTACAATCCTATCAACTTTTTCACCTGTTAAAATAATATGTTTCATGTTTGGCAAAGTTAATTTTTGATGTTTGTCTCCGACATAATGAAAATAACCGTATAGTGAGTGTGGAATCATGCTCACGACATTTATTTTTTCTCGTTCAAGCTGTTCAAGAAATTGATACGACTTTTTAATAAGTATATTATTGTATATAAATAGCTGCGCTCCCAATAGAATAGGCGTAAGTATTTGCCATATTGAGGCGACGAAACCAATATTGAAACTTAAACAGAGACGGCTTTCACAAGTCAGATTTAATAAGGAAATTTTAGCTTCAATATGATTTATAATTCCTTCATATGTTAAAAGAACCCCTTTTGGTATGCCCGAAGAACCGGAAGTGAAAATACAATAGGCTAAATCTTTGGGATCATATATAATTAAGTCATTCTCTGATTGATTATTCTTTTTTAATTCCATATAGTTTACGCAATAAGTTAAGATGCCTTCGTATTTGATTTCACGGTGTGCATAATCATTATGTAAAATCATTTTGGGATTGCTCTCGGTCAAAATGCGGTTGATTTGCTCATACGGCAGGTCAATATTTATCGGAATGACAATGGCATTACAATTAAGAATTGCAAATATAGATATTACCATGTCGATAGAGTTAGACATATGTACTGCAACAAAGTCTCCTTTTTCTATACCAAAGTTTTTCAATTCTTTTGTTAAAGACACAACAATATCCCCAAGCTCCGAATAAGAAATAAAATGGTCATTACATACAATCGCCTTCTTATCAGGATTCATTTGAGAAAGATCGAGCAGCAGTTTTTTAGTATCGAATTGATTAATCATTCAGACCACCTCGTTATTTTCATCTAACATGATGATTTTAGGTTTATAATTTCCCGGCACACTGTCAACAAGATTAAAAGCCATAATAATAACTCGGTCGCCCACAGTGACTAACCTTGCGGCCGCTCCATTAAGGCATATTACATTGCGATCCGCTGACTCAATGACATAAGTTTCAAAACGCTGACCGTTGTTGATGTCAACAACAAGAACCTTCTGATATTCGCACAAGCCGACTAATCTCATTAAATCGGCAGATATGGTTATTGACCCCTCATAATTAATATTGGCGTCTGTAACCACTGCTCTGTGGATTTTAGCCTGTAGTATTTCTATCATTTGTTCCATCTCCTGTTATTTGAAATGACTTCATTTTTTCGTAAACTTCGTATTCGTTCCTTATAATCTCGGAAATAATATCGAGACATTCATTATTCCTTTTTTTCTTCATGATTTGTTTGATTAATAATATTCTAAAAAGGCCATACTTTTCTGCAATGCTTTCTACCATGTTTAATATGGATGGATCGAGCAATTTTTTGCTAATCATTTTATTTAAGAACAGGCAGTAACAATATCTTTGATTAACAATGCGATTTATATTAATTATCAAAGGAATAGCATATACATCTGTATATTCAGATAACATTACTTCTTCAAATCGAGTTTGGAAATCATTTTTAAAACACTCTATATTATGAAAAAAATTGCTGTTTTTAATATGGTTTAGGCTAGTTGTAATTTCCTCTAAATAATCTTCTACTTTAAGGTTATTTAATGGTGTCGTTACAAACGAATATATAGCTCCACTTTCTCGGGTAATGCAATCGACGTTAATAATATTTTCATCTTTTGTGCTATAGGGGTCTAATGCATACAACGCCTTTGTACTCTCCTCAATACCAGTTACTAATATATAATGGTTTATATGATTTCGTTTATATGACATGTTCCAGGGACAATCATAAACATCTTGAAAAATAATTACAGGACTGTATGGCAGTATCATGGTAAATAGCTCTAATAAATTTTCTTTGCCTGCATATTGTTCATCTTTTATTTTAATGCCATGAAATTTGTCAAGCAGGAGTTTTCGACGCTTTTGGTAGCCTGGATGTAGTGACTTTCCAAAAGGGCAATCACCCTTCTCATAATGAAAGCCCCACGATTCTGCAAATATCATGTCATAATCTCGTTTCTGATAAGAAGCATATGTCGATAGTAAACCCTGATGACATGAAAAATAAGGATTTATAACTGGCTCTATATTATGTTTCATCAATAATCCTCCCAAAAATCATTTCAGCTTTCTATAATCGGTAAAGTTGTTTCCTCTATATACCATTTCGCTTGTGCCTGATACATTTTCGCAAAGACACCGTTTCTTTTTATTAAGTCTATAAAGCTTCCATCTTCAACAATCTTACCATTATCAAATACTAAAATTCGGTCTACCACACTGGTTATTCCTAACCGATGAGAAACGAGGATAGCAGTTTTATCTTCGGCTAAAGAAGCAAAATTACGATAAATATTAGCTTCCAAAACGGGATCAAGCGAAGCAGTGGGTTCATCTAATATGTATACACGCGCTTTTTGGCGAAATAATGCGCGAGTGATGGCTACTTTTTGCCATTGACCACCAGATAAATTGTTACCTTTTTCGGAAAATATTCCGATCATTTCATCTAATGCCTTCTCTTGGCTTTTTACAACTTCATCTGCGCCTGTACGTCGCATGAGTGCCAATATTTCACTGTCTTCATCGGCGCGAGTTGGGTCTGATATTTTAATGTTGTTTCTAAGTGTATCTTGATACTGACAAAATTTTTGGAAGATCACAGAAAGAGAACGACGGACTCTGCTTAAATTTTGAGTAATCTCTATGTCGTTTATTTTTGCAGTACCACTATCAGGAGCGTATAAGCCGCAAAGCAAATTGACAAATGTAGATTTACCACTTCCGTTTGCTCCAACAACGGCTATTTTTTCACCCTGTCTAATATTGACAGTTAATCCATCCAATGCTTTATGCTCGCTGTTTGGATAGGTAAAGCTAACTTGATCAAACGTGATATGTACATCATCAAAACCCGTTTGTGTATCGTCAATATTTTCTTTTTCTGTTTCAAGCAATACAAAAAAATCTTCTATATATTTAACATCTGTAAATATACCGACTGTGTTAATAAACAAAGTAGTGGTAATCCCTTGAAGTTGACCGGCAGCAGCGATAACCAACATAAAAGTTCCTAATCCCTTTGTAGGATCATTGAAGATTTCCCAAACAGTAAACAGAACAATAAAAAGATAAACACCATTATGCAAGAGATCTGCTATGCTGTTGAAAATTACATGTTTTCTTATAATTTTATTCTTTTTAGCAACCCATGATGCGCCCAAATTATGCCATTTTTCTTTAATGTGTGGATATAAACCCAAAAACCTTATTTCCTTCATAGCTTCATTTCTACGGCACGCTTCGGAGTAGGTGAGTACAAACATTCCTTCTTTCATAAATTTTGTACGATGACGATAGGTTTCGTCTTGTTGCAGTCGGGATAAAATTACCGCCGGAATACACGTTACAATTAATATAAATACAATCCACGGATTAATATTAAATAAGATAAAAGAAATAGACACAAAAGAGATAATATTTGCAATCCAATTAAAAATATATACTATGCTTCCAGTGGTTTTTCCTGCAGCGAAAGAGTTGACAAAATCTACTTTTTCACGGAAATTATCATGGTTCTCTATATATTTATAAGGTATTGATGAAAGGAATTGCATCATTTGTTCTTTTAAATACCTTCCAATACGCGCAGAATCCTTGCCAGAATAATAATTTTGCACAAAACTAAAACATGTTTGCGTTATGTACAACATAGCCAAAAAAGCAAAAGAAAACAATACCGTATTTAAAGTATCGGGATTGTTAAACAGTCCTTGTACGCCATCAGTAAAAACCGCCAATTGCAACGATATTAGCATAGGTAAAAAAGCAATCCCAAAACCTATTATGCTTATAATCATGGAAATAGGGCTTTTGATTTTGACACTAAGTGCGATTGCCCGAAAGAAATATTTAAACTTATGCATCAGTCGCTACCTCCGTGTTCCGATACCATTGAGCTTGTTCGTTGAAGAATTTTGCATACATTCCGTTTTTGTTCATCAACTCGATATGAGTCCCTGTTTCTGCGACTTTACCATTATCGAGAAGAATGATTCGGTCAGCAAGTCGGGCAAATCCCACACGGTGACTGATTAATATAGCTGTACGCCCTTCAACCTTTTCTTTAATATTCATAAACTGTTCCAACTCGGCAGTGGGGTCCAACATTGATGCCGGTTCATCAAATACTAAAATATCTTTGTCACTCATATGGGCGCGTGAAATAGCCAATTTTTGCACTTCACCACCAGAAAAATTCGCACCTGACTCATCAATCGACGTATAAATGAATGTATCTTTACCCTTTGGTAATAGCGATACAAAGCCATCTGCATCACCTTTTTGAAGTGCGGTATTAACTTTTTTATCATCATTAACATTTTCGATGTCGCCAAATCCGATGTTTTCACTAATAGGCATATGGAATAAATAATAGTCTTGAAAAAATGCACCAATTTTATTTCTCATAAAATCGGATTCTAACATCTCATAATCCTCTCCATAAAAATATAAACTGCCGGAGAGCGGCTTATATAATTGCAAAAGCAATTTAACAAGCGTTGATTTTCCGCTACCATTCATACCAATAAGGGCGATAGTTTCCCCCTTTCTAATTTTCATGGACACATTGTCCAGTGCAAGTGTATCTCCCTTATATGAATAAGATAGGTTCTTTGTTTCAAATACAATATCATTACTTTTTGCGATATTTATCGCACTATTAACAGTTTTTTTGCCACTCTGACGCAATCCGAAAATCCGGTATTGCCGTTCTAAAGCATATATACCGTGATCGGTAAGCATAAGTGTTCTCGCAATGCCAGATACGGCTGTAAATATCTTTAAGCACATTGTAAGTATTACTAACAAAACCGTCGCACTCATAGCACCATTCACAACGGAAAACAATGAATAGATTGTCATAATCGCAAGAAATAAGTAAAACCCAAAACCGCTAACAAAAGTACGCAATTCAATATCCAACGTGTTTTTCACTTGATAGTCATATATGGCAGAGTAAGCATCTTTCCAGTTTTCAATAAGCGTGTCCTTAGACTCAAAAACACGGATTTCTTTGGCATATTCAGGAGAATAAGGCATACCTTCATAATGTCCCGCAAGCCTCTCATTATCCCGTATTTTATACCAGTTATAACGCAGCTTTTCTACATATACAAGATTGAGCCAAATAATGCTTACTATATACGATAATGAAATAAAAAAAATAGGCATAGATAAAGTGAACGCCATAATAAGTAATGAACTTAGGCCTATAAATTTACCTAATAAAGTACAACAACCGCTGATTACATCAGTCAATGATCCCTCCCGCAATACTACAGCATGATATTCATCATTGATATCTTTCTTTAGCAATTCCTCCATGCTGAAATCTTGAACACTATCCATTAAAAGCTCGGCCATGCCAAAATAATATTTATTGTACATAACAGAGTAAATAAATTCCACATTAAAGCGATTTGATAACCCTATGAGCGCGGTAATTATACCAAACACAATAATGATGGGTAGAACAGCATCAAAACTGCCGTTTCCGGTAGAGATAAAGTCGTTTAAAGCAACAATTATTTTTTTGTTATATGCAAGCGCGATTGCAGGCAAAACCGATACGACCGATAATAACAAGCACCATGTAAGAAGTATAACTTTGTCGATTCTCCATGCAAGAGAAAACGCCCACCCAGCGGCTTTTAATTTATTTTTCATAATTATTCAACTCGTTTTTCCTGTAATAATTTAATAGCTTTGATCTATCATATTTTCCATTAGCATTTAGCGGAATTTCCTCTAAACTTATAAATTCATCGGGCAAGCAATTCATTGGTAAATAATTCGCTAATAATTTTATTATCTCATCATTAGCAATTGCTCCCTTGTAAAAAACAACTAGTCTTTCATCTATAATCATTGAAACTGAAGATATGCCGAGTTTGTTGATTTGCGTGTCAATTCCATTCAAATCAATACGAATACCACGGATTTTTACTTGATTATCTTTTCTTGTAATAAAATAATAATTACCATCCTTTATTTGGACAATATCTCCCGTCGGAAAATATTCTTTAGATTCTGCTGCCGAATAATTTATTTTTTCTTTATCGCTTAAATAGCCTGCCAAACAATGACTACCTATCACTGCAAGTTCCCCTAAGTTCCCATCTTCACCTATAATTTCGTAACTAACTCCAGCGACGGGATTTCCAAGACAAACAGAGGTTTCAATTATTTCTTGAAATGCCTCAGCGGTAAAAATGATGCAAGAGGTAAATAACGTTGTTTCTGTGGGGCCATATGTATTATAAACTGTTAAAAGCGGTTTATAAGTACATATATATCGCATATGCTTTTCGTATAAGGGGGCGCCCCCAAAGCCGATTAATTTCAAAGAACTTAAAAGTCCCTTTTCAAAATCTTTATGTTTTATAAAAATATCAACTATTGTAGGAACAGCATATAAACAACTTATTCTGTATTGTTTAATGATACGCCCAGGATTCAACATGGAGATACCAGTAATTGGTACAAGTTCTGCTCCAATTGATAATGCTAAAAATACATCGCAAAGTCCCATGTCGAAACCTATATTGCAATACTGGCCGACAATATCTTCCGAAGTCATACTTAAATTAGTCTTTGCCCATTCGATTACTTCTTCAAAAGCCTTGCGAAGTATTGCTACACCTTTTGGCTTTCCAGTCGAGCCAGAAGTAAATAGAACATACATTACGTTATTACTTGGCGGATAAGTTAATTTATCGAAATATTCTTTAGAGCATACCGCCTCCGAATATAACTTTTGCAAAGGGACATTATCGAATCCGTATATCTCATTTTCCGCGATAACCATATCTGGTTCAAATAAAGCAAGACATTCTGCAACTCTTTTAGGTGGCAAATCAACATTAAGACAACAAATAGTTACACCCGCTATGTGTGCAGCCCACAATACACAATAAGCTAAATAACTTTTTTCAGAAATCAAAGCGATTTCGCGGATTTCTTTTAAAACAAAAAAATCCGCGATAAGTTGCACGTCATAATGAAGCTCTCCATACGAATATGTACCATCCGAACTATTGACGGCCTTTTTGGATAAATCACTATCGTATAGTAACATAAGTTCCCTCCTCCGCGTAGCAATCATTCAGCAGATGGTAATTGGACTAATACAATATCCGCAATACGCGATACTGACTCAAAATCTTTTAACACCAAATTAGTGTTATTAAATTCAAAATTGAATTTTTCTTCAATGCAGACAATCAAGTCAATTATATCAATTGAATTAATGCCACATTCATTATAAAGAGAGGTGTTCTCATTTATTTCGACATCATTTTTTATTAAACCGTTACTTTTAATTATTTCAAAAATACAATTGACCAGATGTTGTTTATCCATTTTTTACCTCTTATCCTGCCTTTAATGGCAATATTATTAACGTGGGGATAATATGCCTAATTATAACATCTTAAATTTATCAACTCTAAATATTCTATCCATCACGGGAACATTCCATTTTTTAACATTAAAATATTCGTCTCTATATTCATCGAGAAAACTCAAATCTTGCTCTCCCATATAAAGACAAATATTCTTAGAACCAATGGATGCATATAGATTTGATAGTATATGTAAGCAATATAGTACAGGCTTTAAAAGACCATGAGAAGTTATATACTCTATTTTTTCTTCCCAGTTGTAAAGATTGTAATATTTTTCTATCCACTCATAAATATCTGCAAATTTCATTAACTGTAAATCTTTATACTTTTTAATTTCTTGAATAAGTATTGCTTCTCCGTACAGATGGGTACATAACATTATGAAATTGTCAAACGGATTAAGTGTAAAACAACTTTTATCAAAAACATCAATGGACACTCTGTCGTTTAACAACAAATCAACGTCTATGTCAAAATTATACTTTTTTTGGAGTGTAAGTTCAAATTGCAAGTCTATAGTGTCAAACCTAAAAAGTGGATCATCAGATAATTTACGATACGGTACTGTTTGATGAGTATTTACTATATGAAAAATATCCGTATGTCTGTCAATTTCAATTTTATGTTGACTTGAATTATATATCCCACGGCTATATCCTAAATTTGTCAACGTTTTATTTACCGATTCAAAGTCTCGAAAATGAACCATTAAGTCGGTGTCATTGAATTCACGAACACTATTAATGAATAAGTCTTTTTCTATTGGAAATCCTTTTATAATACAATAACGGATATTCTCCTTGTTGAATGTATTTAATAAGTTTGTGAAATCGTTTTTCCTGAGATTATTCTTATATTCATTTAAATCAAATTGTCTCTGCCAAGACCATCTGATGGCAGGCGGGATAAAATCAAGCCATTCCTGTACAGCAAAGTGCTTATAAGCTCTACAAACTATCTTATGAAAAAACAATTGTCCAATTAACAAATCCCAATCCGCGCCTCTTATAAGATAATTCTCTATCTCATTGCACTCCTGATCGTTGAGACTGTTTTTTGACAACGCTACTATTGCTTCAAATATATTCATGATTACAACAACTTCCTTTAATATTTAGGCTTTTTCATTTTTGTATCTATTGATAGGACAAATGCGGCAAGTCTCGGTATCGTGATTAAAACTTTGTTGCACTTGCAATATTTTTTCAGGATCATCAATTGTTGCGTCTCCCCAAAAAATATTTTCATCGCAAAACGAACAAGCAAATATTTTTCCTGTTGGGTTAATGAAAATAGAATTATTCCCCAACAAACATGTACCCATTGTTTCAGAATCAGTTGTAGTGAGATTCTTTTTTATAGGTAGTTCAACAATCAAATTGTAGTTTTTTCTTTCCACATATTCTTCAATATCTGATAGTATTATTTTAAATTCAGTAAATGGTAATATTATGTTTTGCTGGTCTTTTCCACGTCCAAATATATTAGTTGTATTAACTTTTAACCGCTGTACACCATTATTCTCACAAAAATCAATAATCTCAAAAACTTCGTTTTTATTCAATGCGTTTATTGTTGTACGGGCACTTATATTTCCATTATATAAATTGTTGATTAGATGAAAATTTTTTATAAAAAGAGTAAAATTTAACCCCGGTTTAATTATGCGAATCGTCTCTTGCAAAAGAGAATCTAAACTAATAGTTACATTGATATTTTTATAATCCAAATGTTCATATTTATCAGGTGAAAAACCTGTTGTTGTCGTTGTTAGTGACACAGAGATTTTTTCCGATAAGTACCTTAATATATAATATATATCATTATGAAGAAACGGCTCTCCACCAGAAATAGATATTTTTTTAGCATATGAAGAAATAAACTGCAATACTTTCTCTAATTGCAGTCCTCTCATCTCTCCATGCCCATGACATGTAGATGAATTTGTACAGCAATGAGGACAACCTACGGTGCAAAAATAGGAAACATCATAAAAAACTTGCATATTATTTTCCCTCCAATTTTTCTAAATAATGAATATATAGTGGAAATGCATCGTAAAGAGCTGTGCAACTAAAAGTGCCTACCGGCTCAATGTCCATTCCTAAAAAATTCAATATTTCGCACAATACTCTTATTTTATGTTTACCTATACCTCTGAAAATAATTAATCTTTGATCCAATTCATGATAATTCTTTATATTGGCAAATATATCTTTTATTTCAATGGTTCGTAAAATCATAATAGAACTCCATATATGAGAAGTCATGACATTAGGAAAACAATGAGTGACTGGTTTCAAAGAAAATGCATCCTCAACATTTTCCATACTTATATCATAAAAAGCATCTAATGTATCTTGAATATTAAGTCGCCTCATTAATTCATAAGTGTTTTTAATAATCCTGTCTCCTTTGTCACGTTGATTTAGTATAGTACACCAAATTAAAAAAATGGTTTGACGCTCATTAAACATACATTCACCTACTTTGTTTGTGCGGTAATTTATTAATCTCATGGAGAATTATACTCATATTGGTATCTATTTCTTCAGCTCCATCAATAGTAATTACACTGTTACTAAACTTACTGATGTATTGTTCATAGTAATTTGCACAATCATGAAGAATCTTTTTATCTTCCTTTGCCCCTATCGGCTCTTTCTTTGCAATTGACCTTTTAGCAATTCTTTCAAATGCTGTGTCAGCATCAATTTTGATGAAAAAGGTAAGTATAGCATTAGGAATAAGAGTTAATAGTTGTTCTAATTCAGTTGAATGAGAATGTGTTGCTTTTGCATAAACCCAACAACACGGCTTAAATCGGTGACTTATATATAAACGATCATCATCAATTGCGTTTATTTTTTCTAACATATTTAGTGCATATACTACACCTTTTAATTTTGAAGGTTCAACATTTGTTTTACCTATCATTTTTAAAATGGCATTGTATTCATTTCCATATGTGCCATTCTTCATAGGATCAATAAAGCCAAAGTCAGTTTTATAATGCTGTTGAAGGATGTCTATATAAGTTGATTTCCCGCATCCATCTATTCCACAAAAAGTAACAATATTCATAATTTATAGTGCCTCCACATCAATATAACTCTGATAGCAATAGGGTCAATATTTTTTGAGAAGCCGCAATCCTTGTATTTTCAGGGGTTGCGGCTTTTTCTGTTACTAACGTGTTATTAGTTCAATCGCGTCTTTCAACTCTTGAATCGTTTTATGAGTGTAAACCCGTTCCCCAACGTCCTTTGATTTATGACCCATAATCAAATCAATACACCGTTTATTTGCCCCCGCGCTGTCAAGGCGTGACCTGAATGTGTGTCTGCATTCGTGAACCGTGTGTTGCGCGTTGATACGCTCCATAATGCCGCCCCAAATCGCGTAATATTGGCTTGTGGCGCACTTGTGACCGTTCAAGGGGAAAAGATACTGACCGCCTTCTAAAACGCGCCTGTGGACGAATTCTGCTATGCGTGAGTGGACAGGAACAAGCCTGTCTTTACCCGCCCTTGTTTTTGTACCGCCTTTGATTGTTCCCTGTTCCAAATCCACATCGGCGCATTTCAGGTCAAGCAGTTCGGAAATGCGAAATCCTGTATACAGGAACACCAAGACAGAATCAACCCACGGTTCGTTCTGAATCGCCCATAGGCGTTCTATTTCGTCATCTGTGAACGGCTTCTTGCTTGTTTCGGGAATTGGTTCAGACGTGAGCAAATCAGAGTAACAGCGCGTTACTATGTCGAGTTCAAGCGCGAAGCGGTCAAGATGTCCGAACAGATTTTTAATAGCTGATTGCGTGGAATACCCAAACCCGCAGTTGTCGATGACCTCTTGCATATGGTAAGACTTTACAGCCGTATATTTCATTTTGAACAGCTTTGAACAATGTTTGAACGCCGATTTCAAAGACTGACGGTTAGACGTTCCCAATTTAGGGGCTTTTTTCTCTAACCACAGCTTAAACAGTTCTTCAAGTGTGGTTTTCTCTTTGTCAACGTCCCACGGCTGATTATTGAATTGGGCGAGGGCGATTAACCCCGCTTCGCGTGTCGGGTAGTAACCGATTGTTTCATACACGGGATAGCCGCGTTCATCCCATCCTTTGGTTTTTCTTGCGACAAAAGGCTTGCGCCGATTGCCTGACAATTTGGCAACTGTTCCGTAACCGTTCGGGTGTTTTATAAAATCACTTCCTTTTGAATAATTAACTTCAATTTTTAACAATAAAAAACCGCCCGTTATTGGGCGGCTTCTTTTTGTTTCCGTTTTTCAAGTCGTTCAAATGCTTCAAGTAATTCGTCCTTGAAGCTGAAACATTGGTTTTTCGAGTTATGGCAGTATTCCCACATATCTTGAAAATAAATAGTTCCCCCTTTTCCGTGACCATAGCAAAACTTTTTCATACGGTCGAACGCTTCTATTGCCCGTTTGTGTAGTTCAATTTGTTCATTGAGTTCGTCAACCGTTAGTTTGGTGATGGAGAAATTCTCAACGTAAATAGCTTTTTCCATATCCGCAATTTCAGCGGCGTACTTTTGTGAAAAAGCAAAAGACAATTCTTCGTCACGCTCCGAACGGTTAAATTTTGGATTACGTGACGATTTTTCGCGCTCCAACGCCTTTTGATACCCTTGTCGGATTAACCACGGAACTTCTTCATCGGCGATCGGCGAACCGTCTGTTTTTACAACCACGTTACCCGTATCGACAAAACCAGCAACGTGTTCAGGGACTGACGTTTGAACAATTTCATTCGTGTGTTGCTTGCGCTTTGACTTAATCAAGAATGGAGCAATGCCAACAACAGCCCCGGCAATCAAAAACGGGACGGCATCGCTAGGTTTGGAAACAACCGCCGCCAAAACAAAGCCTAACGCGCAGAATAGCCCGATGACGCGAATGAAATAAACAAGAATTTTACGCATACATAACCCTTTCTTTTGAATATTAACTTTCAATTTCTGACCCTGAACCCGCAAACCTTGAACCGCTAAAAACCCTGATTTTATGCGGGTTCGAGGGTGTCTTACCCCCGTGGGCGGTACAAGGTTCAAGGTTTCCCCTATTTCTTATTA
>JAISOV010000003.1 GCA_031275405.1 Clostridium sp.
CCGGCTCTCCGTCGGCACGGAGAACATAGCGGATATCCTAGAGGATCTGGAAGCCGCCTTCCAGGCCGTGAAGTAAACAGCCGGAGCCGGGACGGCGGAGCCGCGCACATGGCTTTGCCGGAGGGAAGCTGCCCGCCGCCCGGAAAGGGTACGGGCAGCTTTTCCATCAGAAGCCATCTCCGTGAAATATCCTAACCGACATTTCCGCTCTTCTGCTATCTTTCTGCAATCTGCTCAAATCACAGGCCTCAGAATGACGGATTTTGTTTCTTTTAGTCGGATCTTGTCCATTTATCTGCTCGAATTTTGTACTTTATGAAATGCAGTAAAAATGATAAGATAATACCATCAGCCAGGGCGAAGCAAAAGCAGAGGACAGCGGGATGGACATTTTTCTGATCGGCGGGGTCAGCGGCTTTGTCAACGCGATCATAGATAAACTGAATAAAGAAAGCCACCGTGTCTATGTGCTTACGGGAAGCGCCTACCACGTGCCCGGCTACCATCAGACCTTTGAGAAATACTGTTTTGCTTACGACAGCGACAGCCTGGCGGGAGTGTTCGACAGCGTGAATCCGGACGTGGTTCTCTTCATGGGAGCCTATGACGTGAATTATGGCTGGCGCCGTCCCCAGAGGGAGGCTGTGCGGTTTCAGTCGGGTCTGCTCAATGTCCTGCTGACGTTTTCGGCTCTGCGCAAAGGGCGGCTGATCTACCTTTCTTCCCAGGAGGTCTTTCAGGAGTCGCGTCCTTACAATATCCCGGAGGAAGAGCCGGCCGCCGTGACGGATCTGCGCCCGATCACCCTTCGGCAGGGGGAAGAGCTGTGCCTGCGCTACCGCGAGCTTCTGGGGACGGACACGATGATCCTGCGGATGGACAGGGTCTGCGACGTACCCAGGACCGCCGGAGGAGCTGGGAACATCTGTTCCCGCATGTGCCTGGAAGCCCTGCGTACAGGGCGGCTTACGGCGGACGACCGACAGGTGTTTTCCCTGCTGTTTCTGCCGGACGCGGTGGAATTCCTATATCGAGCGATGGTCGGCAGGGAGCCTAAATCCTCCCTCTATCATGTGTCGTCTTCGCGTCCCGTGAGCGGTCTTGCCCTTGCGCGGCTCATCCAGGAGAACATGAAGATCCCGGTCGAGGTACGGGAGGAATCTCTGGAATACGAAAGGCGGCAGGTGCTGTCGAACATGGCGTTTCGCAGGGAGTTCCGCGTCCGGGTCTTCCATTCGCCGGAAGATATCGCGAAGCGCACGGCGGAGTACATGGAACGCCACAGAAGCGATTTCCTGGAGGATGGAAAAGAAGAGAAAAAATTTTTCGGAAAACTTCTGCCTACGCTCAGAGGGGTCTCCTGGGCCGGGGCTTCTTTTTTGGAAAATATCGTGTGCTTCTCCCTGCTTTTCTTCCTGCACCATGTTCTGGCGGAAAGCGGGTATCTGGCGCAGCTGGATCTGTACCTGCCCTACGTGCTGCTGTTTGCGTTCCTCTATGGACAGCGCCAGGCCCTGGTCTCCGCCCTGCTGGCGGTGGGGGGATACTGTTTTGGGCAGACGTATGGCCGCTCCGGCCTGGACGTCATGCTGGACTATCATACGTATGTGTGGCTTGCCCAGCTGTTTGTCCTCGGCCTGTCCGTCGGATACCTGAAAGACCAGCTGAAACTGGTACAGAACCGGGAAGAAATGGAAGTCGAGCATCTGACGAACCAGCTGAGCGATATTCTGGATATTAATTCCAGTAACGTGCGGGTGAAAAACATGCTGGAGGCCCAGGTGGTGAACCAGAACGACAGTCTGGGAAAGATCTATGAGATCACCTCGGCACTGGATCAGTATGAGCCGGAGGAAGTGCTGTTCTACGCGGCGGAAATCCTGGCGAAACTGATGGGTACCCAGGACGCGGCGATTTATACGGTGGCGAACCGTTCCTATGCAAGGCTTTTTTCCTCCACCTCGGACAAAGCCAGGCAGCTTGGAAATTCCATCCAGTACACCTCCCTTACGGACATGTATGACATGCTCAAAGAAAAACGGGTGTTCGTCAACAAAACGATGGATGCGCGTTACCCGTTTATGGCGAACGGGATTTATTCGGAAGAGAGAATGCAGCTGATCCTTATGGTGTGGGGGATCCCGTGGGAGAGGATGACCTTGGGGCAGTCCAATATCCTGGCGGTCATCGGCTATCTGATTCAGAACGCGGTGGTTCGCGCCAACCGCTACATCGAAGCCTTGGAGCAGCGGCGGTATGTGACGGGTACCAATATTTTAGAGCCTAAGGCTTTCGCCGCCTTGGTCAGGGCGTATCTGGGGGCGCAACGTAAGAACCTGGCGCGGTACGCGGTTCTGGCGATCGATACGCAGGAGCGGCAGCAGGAGGAAGCCGGGGCGCAGCTTGGCAAAATGCTGCGCCAGACGGATTTCCTGGGGAAGCTGGACGATGGAAAGCTCTATGCGCTGCTGTCCAACACCGACCGGTCGTCTGCGGAGTTTGTCGTCCGGAGACTGTCAGACGCAGGGTATACGAGCAGCGTGCAGGAGGAGATCCATGCTTAGCAGGGATGGGAGCGGGAAAATATGGAAGGTATCATAAACGTATGGGACAGTTTCCTTTTCCAAGAGAGGGTTTTCGTCCTTGTCCTTGCCGGCAACACCGCCGTCTCTGTCCTTTCTGTCTTGTGGGGGTGGGCGGGGCTTCCCTTTTGCAGGCGGCTGAAACCGTACAGCCGCGCTTCCTATGGGATCCGGGGGATGATCCTGTTTTTATGTCCGGTGGCCGGCATTCTCTTTTTCCTGGGGGCTTTCCTGTTCCAGCGGCTGCTGTTTTGCAAAGAGGCGGATCTGGCGAACGTGGTCTTCCATAAGGAAACGAGGCGCGGCCTGGAGAACGTCTTCCGTAACTTTGACGGCATACGGCTCGTGAAAGCGGATGAGGAGCGGGGACGCGGCCTGGTTCCGATGGAGGAGGCTCTGGCGGTCAGCGACAAGGAAAGCCTGCGTGTCCTTGTGATGAATGTCATTCGGGGGGACGTCCGGAAATCCCTTTCCGCGATCTTTCAGGCTTTGAACTGCGAGGACTCGGAGACCGCCCATTATGCCGCGTCCGTGCTGCGGGATGAACTGGACGATTTCCGTATGCAGGTACAGCGGCTCTATCAGGAAATGAAAAGGGAGAAGGAAAACCAGGTGTCCTGCGGGATCCTCTTGCTGGAATCTATGAACGGCGTTCTGGAGCAGAAAGTCTTTACCGGGTTCGAGCAGGAGAGCCTCATCCGGATCATGGAAGAGTCCGGTGAAACGGTGTACCGGCAGGATCCCGGCAAGATGGAGAGCCGCTTTTTCGAGTGGATTTCCCTGCGTCTTCTGGAGGTCGGGGACTATGGGCTGGCGGAAAAATGGTGCCGGAGGGGGATGGAAGCCTATCCGGACGAGCTGTCCTCCCATACTTGCTTCTTGAAACTGTACTTTACCATACAGGATCGGGAGAGGTTTTTCCAAATAATGGAAAATATCAGAAAGACCGACATCACCATTGACAGCACGACTTTGGAGCTGATCCGGATTTTCAGCTAGGAGTCCTGCACAGAGGGCCGGACATGTTATGACGGACAGGAGGTGAGCCATGTGCCGATAGACGGTATGTCCATGACAGCGCTGACGGTACTGCAGTTTCTGGGGGCGTTCTGCGCCTATTTGCTGGCGGCGCTGGCGCTCCCCTGTCTGCTGCTCGGGAAAAGGCTGGGCGCGTACCGGCTCTCCCTGCGGTTTTTCTTTTATTTTACCGTCGGGAACTTCTTCCTGATGAATCTGGTGTTTGTCCTGCAGCTGTGCAAATTATCCAATCGCCTGACGCTGCTCCTGTGTACCCTCCTTCCCGCCGCTGTTTTCGGGAGGAAAGAGCGGGGGCCTGCCCTTTCCCAGCTTACGCGCCGGGTTTCGCGGACGGCGTACCGGCTCTTCGTCAGGCAGATGGGGCATAAGACCTTTTTCCGGCGGCTTTCCCGGTGGCTGAAAGGAAAGTGCGTCTTCTTTTCCCGTCAGCTCTTTTCCAGGCTGAAAGCGTGGCTCCCGGACGCCCTGTGCCTTGCCGTTCTGACGGCTCTCCTGCTGTGGGTGTACGGTACGAACCTGGTCAGCCGTTTCGGCTACGGCTTTTCGGACGTCGTCGTACATCAAGACTGGATCAACGCTATGGAATGGGGCGGCTTAGGACACTGGCTGGAGGGGAACCGGATCTTCGTGGATGGCGTGTATCCTTTCGGCTTCCACTGCGTGATCTACTATCTGCATGAGGTGTTCGGCTTCGATGTGTATGTGTTGCTTCGCGTCTTCTGTCTGGTACAGACGCTGATGATCCACTTCGTGCTGCTGGATTTCCTGAAATTCTGCTGTAAATCCCGGTTTGCCCCTTATGTCGGAACCGGGCTGTATATCCTGATGGATCTGAACCCGGATACGTTCCTCCGGTATTGCAGCTCCCTGCCGCAGGAGTTCGGAATGCTCTTTATCCTGCCGGGCCTTGCATTCCTCTTTGCGTTTCTGGCGGAGACGCAAGAGTCCGGAAAACTTCCGGCGGCTAAGTGGTATCTGGCAGGGCTTGCCATGAGTTTCAGCATGACCCTGTCCGTCCATTTCTACGATGCCATAATCGCCGGTCTGTTCTGCGTGGGGACGGCCTTAGGGTTTGCCCCGCGCGTCTTGCGGAAAGGCGCTTTCGTGAAGCTGTCGGCGGTCGCCTTGGCCAGTGTCCTGCTGGCGCTGCTTCCCATGGCGGTCGCTTACGTGGGCGGTACGCCGCTGGAAGCTTCCCTGAACTGGGGAATGGGGGTCATCTCCGGGGCGCAGACGCGGGAAGAAGAGCAGGAGGAAGACGGCAAGGAAGAGAACGCCGTGGCGAGGGAGGACGGCGGCGCGCCGGAAACGGAGCCGGGCGATGATACCGGCGCGGCAGGGCGGGAAGGGCGGAATATCCTGCGGGAGCTGCCGCAAAACGCGCGGCGGCTGTCCGCCCGGGTGGCGGGCGTCGCGGGGAGCGTCTATTCCCAGCTGGCGGATCAGGTCAACCTTTATCTTTTCCGGCAGCGCAGTTTCTTCCGTGACAGGGTGTTCGGCCCTTTCTGGCTTCTGCTGCTCGGGGCGCTGGTCGCCCGTCTGCGGAAGAGAGGGTCATACGCGGCTATGCTGCTGTCCGTCGCTTGGTTCATGGCACTCATGACGTGCCTTCTGTCGGCGGAGCGGCTCGGGCTTCCGCCGCTGATGGACGCGAACCGCAGCAGTATCTACTATGCCTATATGCTGCCCCTGCCGTGGAGCCTGAGCGTGGATGCGGTGCTGTATCTGTACGCGGGGAAACGGCGTCACGCGCTTTCGCTCCTCTGCCTGTTCGGCGCGGCGGCTCTTCTGGGTCTAGGGGGGATCCGTCAGCCTGCCGTGAGGGCGGCCTTTCAGCTCAACGAGGCCGTCCTCTGCCTTTCCAGCATCATCCGGGAAAACAAGGACCGGACCTGGACGATCTGTTCCATCAATGACGAGGGGCGGATGATGGCGGAGCATGGCTATCATTACGAAATGATGGATTTTTTATGGGAAATGGAGTCTGTCACGGAAAACAGCGCCACTACGCCGATCCCCACGTCCTTGGTCTATTTCTTCATCGAGAAGGTTCCGGTTGATTCTGATGCCGCTAAGTCCACAGTCGCCGGGCGGAGGGTCTCCGAGGAAGCGGCCGCCCGGCCCCTGCCCGCGAGGACGACACAGACACAGGAGCTGTATCAGGTGAACAGATGGATTCTGATGTCCAGGATGTATTACTGGGCGCAGGCATTCCGGGAGCTGTATTCCAATGAGTTCCGCGTTTATTATGAAACAGACCGCTTTGTCTGCTATTATATCGAACAGAATATCTTCCGGCTTTACGACTTCGCGATCGACTACGGCTACAACCGGGCGGCGCAGGGGGGAGGCGGCGATGATATCCTGTAGGAATTTCCTGACGATGACGGCCATGATGGCGGCGCTGTTCTTCCTGTTCCAGTTCTCCGCCATTGTGAGGGAGGAATGGAACGACTATGAGGTCAACGAATACGAGGATCCCGCCGACCAGCCGCAGACGGCTTCAGACGCTTGGTTTCCGTCCCCGGGGCAAGGACGCTATGCGGTCTTCGTCGGAGCTTCCGGCTCCGGCTCCGGTCTGCTGGCGCGGGAGTGGTGTACCTATACGAAGCGGGCCTTGGTGGCGGTCGCGTCCTTGGAGCAATGGGAATACCGCCGGGAAGCTCCGCCGGACGTCCTGCTTCTGGACGGCGCGTCCATGAACTGGGAGCGGGATGTGCCGCTTTTATGGCAGTATGCGCGGCAGGGGCTTTCTCTGGTTTTCTGCAGCCTTCCGGTCGCCTCCGTACTGGGGGAGTATCCGGATCTGCAAAGCCTCCTTGGGATCCGCGCCATCCTCTCTCCGAACGTCGCGCTGGAGGGGATCACGCTCTACGAAGGCTTCCTGCTCGGCGGGCGGACGCTCTATACGGCGGACGGGGAAGACGAGGAGAAGCGGCAGGATCTGGATCTGGAAATCCCTTGGTATCTGGTCGGCAGCGGAACGAAGTCCTACATGGTAGGGCAGGTGCCGGAAGAGGTCCTGGATCAGATAGAGACGACGGGCGACGCGGGATGGCGAGGCAGGCTGCTTCCGCCGATCCTGTGGCGCAACAGCATCGGTGCAGCGAGGATCTTTGCCGTAAACGGGGCTTATCTGGAAACGTCCGCCGGGCTGGGGATCCTGAGCGCGCTGGTGTCGCAGATCGCCTCTTATGATCTTTATCCGATCATCAATGCCCAGAATACGGTTCTGCTGAACTTCCCGGAGCTTGCGCCGGAGAGGGAGGAAGCCATGGAGGAGTTCTACGGGCGTTCCCAGAAGGAAGTGTTCCGGGATATTATCTGGCCGGACCTGGTGGCGATCATCGGGCATAACGGGGCAAAGGTCTCCTGTATGCTGACGCCGCAGCTGGATTACGGCGACTGGGCGGAGCCGGACGCCGACTCCTTGCTTTACTACATGAAGTCCTTCCGGGAAGAACATGTGGAAACCGGGCTTTCCGCCTCCCGGCTGCCGGATACGGAAGCTTCCGTTAAAATAAAACAAGACGGGGCGTTCTGGCAGAGCCAGCTTCCGGCATATACGCTGCTTTCCTTTTCTGTGGGGGAAGGAGAGGCTTCCCTGGAGGAAGCACGGGAGGCCTTGCGCGAGCCGTTCCTGCGGAACGTCCGGACGCTGCTGAAAGATTACGAGGAGAACGAGCCGCCGGTTTCGTATTTTCAGGAAGAAGTCACCTTGCAGAGCGTGACCCACAACGGAAGCGTCTATACCTATTCGGACGATCTGAGGCTGAAAAGCCTGGAGACGGCGCTCGGGTATTCCACCATTGCCATCGACCTGCTCCGGGTGGCTGATCCGCAGTCGCAGGAAGATTCCTGGGAAAATGTCCGGGAGCCGATTTCCGCCAATACCTACACCTACTGGCGGCCTTTCCGGGACTTCGAGCAGACGACCCTGGCGCGGAGCGACCGCAAGATCCGGGAGTTTCTGGCACTGGATTATTCCCACAGCAGGGAGGGGAATACGGTTCTGCTGGAGATCAGGCAGTTTCGCGCCGGCGCAAGCTTCCTCCTGCGGACACAGGAGGAAGAGGTGGAAGCCGTAAAGGGAGCGCAGCTTTGCGAGATCGAGGACGGCGCCTATCTGGTGACGGCGCAGGAAGCGCGGGTGGAGCTTACCCTGCGGCAGCGGAAAAGACCGTATTATCATTGAGGAGCGCGAATGAGAGTATGCATTGTGGCGGAGGGCTGTTATCCTTACGCGGTAGGCGGCGTCTCCAGCTGGACGCACAATCTGATACAGCTGTTTCCCAAGACGGATTTCGTGCTGCTGACCATCGTCTCCGACCGGAGTGTCCGGAAGAAATTCGTCTATGAACTGCCGGAAAACGTGCTGGAAATACATGAAGTATATCTGGACGATGAAGACTGGTTTTCCGGAAGGGAAATTTTCTTAAAGAAGACAAGGAACCACAGACCTCAGATGAGACGCGGGGAGTTCCAGGCGCTCAGGGGCCTGCTGCTGAACCAGGCGGTGGAGTGGAACGCGCTGTTTCGTTTTTTCTCCAGGAAGGACGTGTCGATCGACGACTTATTAATGGGGGAGGATTTTCTGAATGCGGCCAAGGACTGTTACCGGACGCAGTTCGGGCAGGTGCCGTTTACCGATTTCCTGTGGACGCTGCGCTCCATCTATCTGCCGCTGTTTCAGGTCATGAAGACAAAGACTCCTAAAGCGGATCTGTACCATGGGGTGGCGACCGGGTACGCAGGGATCCTGCTGGGGATGGCGAAGGATTTCTTCCATGCGAAGGTGCTGATTTCCGAACACGGGATCTATACGAGGGAGCGCGAGGAAGAGCTGATCAAGGCGAAATGGGTCAAGGGCATTTATAAAAACATCTGGATCGACCAGTTCAGGAAGATGTCAAGGCTTGCCTATGACAGGGCCGATCTGGTGACAAGCCTGTACGAACACGCCAGAGAGCTTCAGATAGAATTGGGCTGCCCGGCGTCCAAGACCAGGGTCACGCCGAACGGGATCGATGCAAGCTGCTTCCAGGATCTTCCGGGGAAACCGCCCGAGGAGAGCCACATGGTCAACATCGGGGCGATCCTGAGGATCACGCCCATCAAGGATGTGAAGACCATGATACAGGCCTTTGCCTATGCCAAACGGCGGTCGCCCAGGCTCAAGCTTTGGATCATGGGGCCTTGGGAGGAAGACCGGGATTACGCGCAGGAATGCTTTGATCTGGTGGAAATGATGCAGATCCCGGACGTGGTGTTCACCGGAAGAGTGAACGTGACGGATTATCTGGGGCGGATGGATCTGACGATCCTGACCAGTATCAGCGAGGGGCAGCCGCTGACGATTCTGGAAAGCTACGCCGCCCGTAAGCCTGTGATCGCCACCGACGTAGGGAACTGCCGGGGGCTGATTTACGGGGAGGGGGACGATGCCGGGAAAGCGGGGATCCTGACGCACATCATGAATGTGGAGGAAATCGCGCTGGCGATGGTGGAACTGGCGGAGAACGCCGCAGAGCGCCGTCAGCTGGGCGAGAACGGCTACCGGCGGCTGCAGCTGAAATACCGGCTGGAGCAGATGAAGGAAGCCTACCGCAAGATCTACCGTCAGCTGGGGATCGTGGAAGAGGGCGGGGAGGCGGCGGCAGGCGATGAGGACTAGAGGTTCGGGGAGGAGCTTCTCAAAGACGGGGGCTGGCGTTACGGGGAAGGGGCAGACAGCCGGAAAGACTGGCAATGCCTCGACGAGGAAGGGCGGCCGGACAAGAAAAACACCATGAAATAGGAAGCCTGTCAGTCCAGGCGGAGCAATTTCGGAAAGGAGCGCGGAGTATGGCGGGAATCGGAGTTTCTTTATATAAACTGTTTCGGAAGAACACCCTTCTGTTCAGCCTGGTGGGTTCCTGTTACAGTACGGTCATCACCATTGCGCCGATGGTGCTGGTCATCGGTACGCTCCTGCTGATGGAAAGGTTTCTGGGCTTCTATCAGATCAGTTACGCAAAACAGGAATTATTTTCCTGCCTGATCCTTTATATCTTTATTTTTGCCCAGCTGGTAGCGGCGCCATTCAATGCGGTGCTGTCCAAGTATCTGGCGGACGTCCTCTATGTGGAGCGGTATGAAGACGTCGCCCCCTGCTTTTCGATCGGCCTGTTCCTGAACGTCTTCCTGGGGGTTCTGATAGGAGCGCCGTTTTGCGCTTATGTCTATCTGGTGGGCAGGGTGGAGCTTGGGTTCGTCTGTATCGGCTTCTGCGGCTATGTCGCCTTGGTGATGGCGTTTTACGGTTCCGTGTACCTGAACGCCTGGAAAGGCTACCGGAGGATCGCGCTCTATTTCCTGCTCGGTATGCTCTTCGCGTTCCTGCTGGCGGCGGTTCTGGCACTGGCGGCGGACATTCCGGTCACTTACGCCCTGCTCATAGGCCTGGCCTTAGGCTTCCTGCTGATCGCCTGCCTGGAATTTGCCACGGTCAGGAATTATTTTACGGAAAACAGCAACCGTTACCGGCCGGTGCTAGTCTATTTCAAAAAATACTGGAAGCTGGCGGCCACAAATTTCTTTTATGTATTGGGGATGTATATACATAATTTCGTCTACTGGCAATCGGAACTACGAGTGACAGTGGCGAAAAGCTTTTTGACCGCGCCGCCCTACGACATGGCGGCTTTCCTTGCCGTACTGACCAATCTATCCGCCAACGTCATTTTCGTCACCAGAGTGGAAATGCATTTCCACGGGAAGTACAAGGCATATGCGGAAGCCATCGTGGACGGCAGGGGGATCGATATTGAAAGAGCTAAGGTACGGATGTTCCAGCAGCTGTCCGAGGAACTGATGACCTTGGTGCGGGTGCAGTTCCTGATTTCCATCGCGCTGTATCTGGTCTGTGTGCTGGCTCTGCCCAGGATCGGTTTCTCGGGGCTGGTCATGAAGATTTATCCCTGCATGGCGGCAGGATATTTTATCCTCTTTGTCATGTATTCGGCGATCCTGTTTTTAGGTTACTATCAAGATCACGCCGGCTCCCTGCTGGCCGTCGCCTGTTTCTGTACCGTGACCTTGGCGGCAAGCAGATTTGCGGGCGGACTGCCGGAAATCTGGTACGGGCTGGGAATCGTCCTTGGTTCCTTAGCGGGCTGGGTGGCCGCCTACAGCCGCCTGAGATGGATCGAGAAGCATATCGACCGCCATATGTTCTGTCAAGGGCAGCTGCTGAAAAGAGGACGCGGGCGGAAGCCCTCCCAAAGAGTCTATCGGAAAAAGGCGGGGACTGTGAAAGGTTGAAAGAATGGTATTCTTTCAACCGGAGATTGGTGCTACGTACAGAGTCTCCAGACTATGGAAGCGGGACTGCTGTCCGGCAGCGCAGCTGAAAAGGAGGTTTGACATGGCAATCATCGTGATGCGCGGGATGGTCGTCCTGACGGGACTGGTGTTTCTGTGGCTGGATTTCTACAGCTTCGCCCGGCGCAGGATCGTGGCGAATATCGGACTGGGCTGGGGTGCCTTTTCCCTCCAGCTGGTCTTGGTGGGGACGATCCCGGGGCTGTCCGCGTGGGCGGAGGTGATCGACCTGGTCACGTTCCTGGGGCTTTATGTACTGGGTATCGTCGCCCTGCTGGGGGTATGGCTGATCAGCGTTTCCCTGTCGAAACTGATCATGCGCAATCAGGAACTGGCCATGATGGTATCCCTCTTGAATCAGGAAAACGAACGGATCCTCAAGGAGCTGGAAACTCTGGCCGGAAAGGATAGGCGTCACGATGGATAACCGGAAGAACGTCCTTTTTGTCATCAATACCTTAGGAAGGGCGGGGGCGGAGACTGCCCTGCTGGAGCTGCTCCGGCGCCTGGAGCCGCAGGACTGGCGGATCTCTTTGTATGTGCTGACCGGGCAGGGGGAGCTGTCAAGGCGGCTGCCGCCGTTCGTGACGCTGTTAAACAAGCGTTACTGCGACCGCTCCGTGCTGACGAAAGAGGGAAAACGGCAGCTGTACCGCACCGTCCTGCGCTCGGCGCTTGCCCATGCCAGCCTGCCGCGCAATCTGCCTTATCTGCTCGGAAATCTGGCGGCTATGATACGGAAAGGGAGGATCTGGCCGGAGAAGCTTTTCTGGAGGATTCTTTCGGACGCCGCCCCGCGTTTTCCGGACACCTATGACCTGGCGGTGGCTTTTGTGGAGGGAGGAAGCGCCTACTATGTGGCGGATCATGTGAAAGCCGCCAAGAAGGCGGTGTTCCTGCATATTGATTACATCAGGGCGGGCTATACCCCGAAGCTGGACAGAGGCTGTTACGGAATCTACGACTCCGTTTTCTGCGTTTCAGCCGACACGAGAGAACATTTTTTGGAAGCATACCCTGAATATGAGAAAAAATCTAAGATTTTCCACATCCTGATCGATCCGGAAACCGTCCGCCGCCGTGCCGGGGAACCGGGAGGGTTTGCGGACGGTTTCGAGGACGGAGGGCGCGGGCTTCGTATCCTGACGGTGGGCAGGCTCACTTTCCAGAAATCCTATGACTGCGCCATCGCGGCGATGAAGCTTCTGAAAGAGGAAGGCTATCCGGTGCGCTGGTACGCGCTGGGGGAGGGCGAACTGCGTCAGGATCTGGAGAAGCAGATCAGGAAAGCGGGCCTGGAGGAAGATTTCCTGCTGTTAGGGGCGGCGGCGAATCCTTATCCGTACTACGCTCAGGCGGACATCTACGTACACGCGAGCCGATTCGAGGGCAGGAGCGTCGCGATCATAGAAGCGCAGATCTTAGGCTGTCCGGTCATTGCTTCGGACTGCGGCGGCAACCGGGAGAACGTCACGGACGGGGAAGACGGGCTGTTGTGCGAGTTACAGCCGAAGCGGCTCAAAGAAAGCATCGTTTCCCTGATCAGCGATCCGCAGAAACGAAAGCGCCTTGGAGAAGCGGCGGCGCGTAAGTCCGCTGCGCAGGGCGGGGAACTGCGGCTTCTGACAAAGATGGCGGAAGAGGCCTAGGGTACCGTGGGAATGGCCGGAAGAAGGTTTTCGGAGAGCGGCTGGCACAGGCATCATAAAACAGGGGCAGGACAAAAAAATGGAACATAACGCGCAGAAAGACTTGCTGATTATTATCCCGGCTTATAATGAAGAAAGAAACCTTCCGAAAATATGCGAGCAGCTGGAAACACCGCAGATTGCGCAGATTGCGGATATTCTGTTCATCAATGATGCTTCCGACGACGATACGAGCTGGGTCGTCAAGGCCCGGGGCTACGCCTTAGTGACGCACCCCTTTAATCTGGGCTATGGGAGCGCACTGCAGCTTGGCTATAAATATGCCGTCCGCCGGGATTACCGCTATGTGATCCAGCTGGACGCGGACGGCCAGCATGACATCGGCAACGTCCTGCGGATTTATGACAAGCTGCTGGAAAAGGACGCGCAGGGGCATAGTCCGGACTTGGTCTTAGGCTCCCGTTTCCTGAAGGGGAGCGCGGCTTTCCCGGTGCCTTTCCAGAAAAAGGCAGCTTACGCCCTGTTCCGTTTCCTGCTCCGCCTGACCTGCGGCAAAAAGATCGCCGACCCGACCACCGGCCTGCAAGGACTGAGCAGGAGGGCGTATTTATATTATTCCAGGTACCGTCATTTCGATGATAGATACCCGGACGCCAACGCCATCCTGGAGATGGAGCTGCTGGGCTTCCGGGTGGTAGAGATCCCGGCGGTGATGTATGCCAGGGATTCCGGCGTCAGTATGCATTCCGGGCTGAGGCCCGTCCTGTATATGTTCAGGCTGGTGTTCAGTATCTTTGCGGTGGTCTTCCGGATCAAAGTGCTGAAAATGGATGCGGAGGCGGCCAGGAAGTATGAAACAGTCAAGAAATGCTGACCAAAGCGGCGGACGGGGAAGGGCCGGTCAGGACGGGCAAGGAGCTAAGGATATGGAGCGGTTCAGAAAAAAAGGACAGAGATGGATCTTCCAGAAAACATCTTATGTGGAGTCGGACGACCCCCTGCCCAATCCAGGCAGAGGGTACTACAGTATCCATTCTTTTCCAGTACAGGAGCCTGTCCGGGAAGAGGAGTTAAGAAGCGGTATCTGTAAGGAACATCAGCTTGCCTTGGTGCGGCTGGACATCGGGGCGTACCGGGACAGGCCCATCGAAGAGGCCGCTCTGGAGAATATCCGCCGGATTCTGGCGGTGTTTCGCCGGGAGAAGCAGGAAGTGATCCTGCGGACGGTGTATGACACCGCCGGGCGCGGGATGGAAAAGGAACCGCCCTTCCTTGCGGGCGTTGTGGAGCATATCGGACAGCTTGGCCCGGTCTTTCGGGAAAACCGGGATGTCATCTATACCTTGCAGGGGGTGTTCGTAGGGAACTGGGGGGAAATGCACGGCTCCAGATTCCTGAAGGGGGAAACCCTGCGGCTGCTGCTGGAGACTCTGCTGGAGGCCACGGGAGGAACCTGCCGTCTGGCGGTGCGCCGCCCGGTGCAGTGGCGCCTTCTTTTCCCAGAAACCGAATTCCCGAAAGCACAACGAGATCCGGAAACCGTAGGGCGGCCTCTCACGGGGCTGTTCAACGACGGAATGCTTGCTTCGGAAAGCGACCTGGGAACCTATGGGACAGGGAGAAGGTCGGCCGTGGGCTGGGAAGAGCCTTGGCAGCGCCGTGAGGAGCTGGATTTCGTCAGCCGGCTCTGCCGTTACGTGCCCAACGGCGGCGAAGTGGTACGCGGGGAATATGTGTCAGAGCCGAAAGCCATCGTGGAAGCCCTGCGCGCCCTGCGGGTCAGCTACCTGAACGGGGTGTATGACGGAAAAGTGCTGACGCGGTGGAAGAAGATCGCCGCGGATTTCCCGGGGGCCTGCCGGGGAATCCGCTTGTTTGATTATATCGGGCTGCACCTGGGGTACCGTTTCGTGGTAAAGAGGGTCAAACTTCATGCCTCCAAGGGCGGCAGGCTTAAGGTCGAGATCGCCAATGTGGGCTTTTCCAACCTGTATGAGGAAGCGGAAGCGATCCTGCTGTTCCAGGAGACGAGAAACGGAACCTGGCAGAGAGCGGTTTTTTGCTGCGACCCCCGTGACTGGGACCGGGGGGCGGTGTCGGTGATTTCCTTGGAACTGCCGCCGCTGATCAGAGGGGAGTATCAGCTGTACCTTGCGTTGGAGCGCAAAAAGGACAGGCGCGTCATCCGCTTCGCCAACCGGCAGGCGCGGGAGGGCGTGTTTCTTGGCCTGTTGCGTCCGCACGGGGCTATAGAGCCGGGGCGGCTGCCGTTACCCTCAGGCAGGAAAGGATGGTCATAAGAGTGGAAGCAAAAAGCAGGGCCGAATATTCCGCCAGGAATACGACGATCGCGGTGACATCCAATACCGCCGCCATCCTGATGGGCTATGCCGTCAGGGTGGTCTTTACCCATACGCTCAGTGAAAGCTATGTGGGGGTCAGCGGCCTGTTTACGGATATTCTGAATATCCTGAACCTTTCCGAGATGGGGATCGGCGCAGCGGTCACTTATGCCCTGTATCTGCCCGTTGCCCGAGGAGACCGGGAGAAACAGAAATCCCTCATGAGGCTGTTCCGCCTGTTCTACCGGCTGACTGCGGCCGCTGTCGCTCTGTTAGGACTGGCGGTGGTTCCTTTCCTAGGGATCCTGACCGGAAATCCGCCGGAAGTGAAGCAGCTGACGCTGATTTATCTGATGTATCTGACAAATACTTCCATATCTTACCTTTTTACCTATAAACGTACCGTGGTAGACGCCCATCAGCTGATCTACATCGGAACGCTGTACCAGACTGTTTTCCTGATCCTACAGGACGTCGTGCAGATCGGGATCCTGCTGCTTACGAGGGATTTCCTGCTTTTTCTGTCCGTTTATCTCGTATGCACCCTTGGGGCGAATCTTGGCATTTCCCGCAAGGCGGATAAGCTGTACCCCTATCTGAAAGAAAAGAACCGCCTGCCCCTCCCACAGGAAGAGAAACGGGACATCTACCGCAATATCCGGGCCATGCTGCTACATAAGCTAGGGCATGTGGCAGTCAACAATACCGACCATATCCTGCTGTCGGTGATGGCCGGGATCAGTACGGTCGGAATATATTCCAACTATTTCCTGCTGGTTGCTTCCGTGGCGCAAGTCCTGGATAAGATCTTCCAAGGGATCACGGCAAGCGTCGGGAACCTTGGCGTGACCGAAAACGCAAAGCGGGTGAGGAGGATCTTCGACGCTTCCTGTTTCATCGGGCAGTGGATGTATGGACTGGGCGCGATCTGCCTGTTTGAATGTCTGAACCCGTTTGTGGAAATCAGTTTCGGGGCAAGCTACCTGTTCCCGGAAGAGGTCGTGCTGCTCCTGTGCCTGAATTTCTGGATCACCGGAATGCGCAGGGCGGTGCTGGTGTTCCGGGATTCCTTGGGGCTGTTCTGGTTCGACCGCTACAAGTCCGTTCTGGAAGCCCTGCTGAACCTGGCCGTCTCCATCGCCTTAGGGTTTCGGCTGGGCGTCTTGGGAATTTTCCTGGGAACCGCCGTCAGTACCCTGCTCACTTCGTCCTGGGTGGAGCCGTATATGCTCTATAAACATCATCTGGACGGAAAAGGCGCAAAGGCGTCCGGCGTCCGTTCCTTGGGGCTTTATTTCCTGCGGTATGTCTATTCTGGCGCGGTGCTTGCCGGGGTGTGGTTCCTGACAGATTTCCTGTGCCGGATGGTACAGGGAAGCCCTGTTATGGTGCTGCTGTTTCGGGTGGCGGTCTGCGCGGCGGCGCCGAATCTTCTGCTGTTCCTGGCCTACCGCCGGAACAAGGAATTTTTATTCCTAACGGAGAAAGCGGCGAAGCTGCTGAAAAGCCGGGACAAAACGAGCCTCCGCAAGCCGCTGTAAGAGGAAGATTACCTAGGGCAGGTAAATTTCCTCTGTGCAGACACTTTTTTGTCGCCCGCATCTCTTTCAAATGCAACCTATAGGCACGGTTGGCGATAAAAAAGGCTCTTTTCTTTTTACCGTGAAAGTGGTATCATCCTAATGGTGATGGAGATGAAAGAGTTTACGAATTTTGAAGAGATGTTTGCGCAGAGCATAGGCTTAGAGGAACCGTGGCGGATAGAGAAAGCAGAGTTTGATGAAGAGGCACGGCA
>JAISOV010000025.1 GCA_031275405.1 Clostridium sp.
CAGCGCGTTCTTCCCCGCCGCCGCAGTACTCACCGACGCGTCCACGCTGACCCCCGCCGTCTTGCTCCCGCCTCCCTGCGTGCCGTCCAGCAGCTTCATCGTGTTGAACTCGGTCGTCTCCGCGATCCGGGTCAGCTCCTCCTGCAGCTGCGACACCTCGTCCTGCACCGCCGTCCGGTCGTCGTCGGTCAGCGTCCCCGTCGCCGCCTGCACGCTCAGCTCCCTCATCCTCTGCAGGATGGCGTGCTGCTCGTTGAGCGCGCCCTCCGCCGTCTGGATCAGCGAGATCCCGTCCTGCGCGTTGGTGGACGCCTGGTTCAGCCCCCTGATCTGCCCCCTCATCTTCTCCGAGATGGACAGCCCCGCGGCATCGTCCGCCGCGCGGTTGATCCGGTATCCCGAGGAGAGCTTCTCCGTCGATTTGGACTGTGCGCTCGTGGTCACTCCGAGCATCCTGTTCGCGTTCATCGCCGACATATTGTGCTGTACGATCATAGGTCTACCTCCTTGTCTTCGCGGGCCCGCCTCCCCGGCCTGGCGCCGCCTCCCGCCGCGAGTCCTTTCGCGGCCTGCCTTCTGTGCCTGTATTCCTGTGTTACATACTGTATATCGTCACCCCGCCGCGGAAGTTTACCTCTTCCTGTATAGAAATTTCTGGATATTATCCGCCGTAAGGTTCCTGCCGCGCTGGTGTCCAGGTTGGCGATGGTATGCTCCAGGCGGTTCCGGATCGCGCCCATCTTCCCCCTCTCCTTCGACACCTTCGTGATCGCGTCGTTGATGGTCGTGATCTTGTAGGTGTCTGTCCCCGCGTCGTTCGCCGGGAACGGGAACGTCCCGCCGTTCCGGCTGATCAGCGTCGGCTCCTGCTCGTTCTCGTCCCGGTAGCGTACGCCCAGCTCCCTCATCTATAAGCAGTTTTCTTGTGCAATATCCCCCTGCGTTCCCTTTCTGTTTTTCGTTCATTGGGAAAATAATTTTGAAATCTCAAAAATTACTCTTGCTATTGATTGATCGTATGCCCCGCCGCGTGTTGTCAAGGACTTTTTCATCAAAATCAGGACTTGAACGAAATTTCAGCAATTTGCACAAAAGCCTCACAAAAGCCCGAAAAATATTTGAATTGGGGATTGACTTCCAGTCGGTTTCGTGTTACACTTATTAAGTATATTTATGAGAGGAGCGTGATTGGGTGTGTACTCAGTTGAGATTTGCGCAGGGGCGGGCGGTCAGGCGCTCGGCTTAGAGCAAGCGGGGTTTCATCACGTTGCTCTTGTTGAAATAGATGCCAATGCTTGCAATACGCTAAATGCGAATCGTTCTTCGTGGAATGTAATTCAAGGAGATGTGAAAGAGTTTTCGGGGAAACCATACGTTGGCGTAGATTTACTGGCGGGCGGAGTACCGTGTCCTCCGTTTTCTGTTGCGGGAAAACAGCTCGGAAAAGAAGATGAACGCGACCTTTTTCCAGAGGCGTTACGTATCGTTCGCGAGTGTGGCCCAAAGGCGGTTATGCTTGAAAATGTTCGTGGACTATTTGCTCCGAAATTCGCTGATTATAGAATCGCAATGAAAGCTGAACTTGAGCAGCTTGGATATGTGTGCGAGTGGGAGCTTGTGCAGGCGCACCATTACGGTGTTCCGCAGTTGCGTCCGCGTACGTTGTTGATTGCGTTGAAAAAGGAATATACCCCGTATTTTACGTGGGTACATAGCACGTCTCTTGCCCCGCCTACGGTTGGAGAATTGCTGTATCATGAAATGGCAAGCGGATATTGGGAGCGGGCGAAAGAATGGGCTGAACAGGCTGACGGCATTGCTCCGACACTTGTTGGCGGAAGCAAAAAACACGGCGGAGCAGATTTGGGACCAACAAGGGCGCGTGAGGCGTGGCGAAAGCTCGGAGTAGACGGAATGGGCATCGCCGACGAACCGCCGCATAGGGGATTTGTAGGCTTGCCCAAACTGACAGTAAGAATGGCGGCTCTTGTGCAAGGTTTCCCGGCGGGGTGGGAGTTCACAGGCAAAAAGACCCCCGCATACAAGCAAGTAGGCAATGCTTTTCCTCCGCCGGTAGCGTGTGCAATGGGTAGGTCGATATACAAAGCATTGTCGTATGGCAAACAGCAATCTGATTACCAATGGGAGAGAGCGGTGAATGAGTAGAAACGGTTCAAGGGACAAGCTGAGAGCGTATTTCTTGGGGCATTTAGGAGAAATCCTTGGCTCAGAGACTTTACGCTCGGTTGCTGGTGTGAGCGAATGGGCAAGGCGCGTTCGTGAGCTTCGCAATGAAGAAGGCTATCAAATACTCACGCATAACGACCGCTCCGATTTGAAACCCGGCCAATATGTGCTTGAGGACGCTAAACCGCAACCTGCGTTCTCTCGTGAACTCAGTAAAGAAGTGCGGGCATATGTCCTCGACCGCAACGGCTTCACCTGTCAAATGTGCGGCGCAGTCGCGGGAGAACCGCACCCATATGACTCAACGCGGAAAACTCGTCTGCATATCGGGCATATCATCGACAAAAGTATGGGCGGCACAGATGACCCCTCAAATCTACGCGCTTTATGCAGTGTTTGCAATGAGGGCGCGGCAAACCTCACGCTTGACCGGCCATCGCACGAAAAGCTACTCATTCAAGTACGCCGTGCAACTGGTGCAGACCAGTTAAAAGTCTTGGAGTGGCTGATAAAGAAATTTCCTAAACAAGCACGAGAATGGATGCAATAGTTGATAGCACTTTTCTGCACTTCTTGATTGGGAAGCGGCATCCCCCCGCTTTCTTCCAGGATCTTGATCCGCTGGGCGAAGTTCTTCGGCTTCCTGACGGCGTCCGGTATGACAGTGAAGGCGTGATCCTCCAGCTTGGTGTCCGCAGCGCCCGTATAGCTCCCGACGTCCTCCTGGATGCTCTGGCAGGCGTCCGCCGCCGTGGTGGTGGTCACCGTCCTTGCCACGGCCGCGCTGGACACCTCGCCGTCCTTCACGTTGCCTTTCGAGAGGTCCGTGACCTTATAGGTATCCGTCCCCGCGTCTTTCGCCGGGAACGGGAATGTGCCGCCGGACGAGGCGTCGGCGGTCGTGAACTTCTCGCCCGGTTCCGTCCGCTTCAACTCCGCCAGGAACGCTTTGCCCAGCTCGTCGGCAGTCGTCACGGTATACTCCCGTTTCCCGTCCTCGCTCACCGGCGCGGCCGCGTCCTTGTACCTCAGGGAGACGGTCAGCGTCCGCTCCTGCTCGTTCTGCACCGCCGTCCGGCAGATCCGGCTCAGGAGCCGTCAGGACTCCAGCTCCTGAAGGGCTTTTTCATAACGCGCCAGAATGGCCCTCTGTACCTGCTCCCTGGTTGCGGAATTGATCGGGTGGGCGACGTCCCGGTATTCGCCGTCCGTCCCCTTTTTGCTGGGCATCGCGACGAACAGCCCCTTCTCTCCCGAAATGACCTTGATGTCATGCACCACGAACTCCTCGTCCAGAGTGATGGAAACAACCGCCTTCATTTTACCTTCTTTGGTGATCTTGCGAACACGAACATCTGTTATCTGCATGGTATTGCCCCCCTCGGCATCATGACAAGATGAAAAAACAGTTACTGCGCTGGAGGGAAGTTCCCTCAAAGCCGGTTTTCTGTCACCGCCCGGCAGGCACGGCCGAGCCGTAACGTTTTCTGACCAAAACGGTCTTAAATGACATACCGGTCGTTGTTTTCCAGCACAATCTTCACATCGCTTTCCCCCACATAATGGCTTCCGGCCCGGATGGTTCCGCCGCTTTCCACGATGCAGTTTTCAATGTACGAATTGTCGCCGATATATACGTCATTCAGGATGACCGAATTCTTAATGACACAGTGGTTGCCGATGTAGCTCTTCTTAAATAAAATAGAGTTCTCTACTGTGCCGTTCACGATACAGCCGCTGGTAATCAGGCTGTTCCTGATCTGCGCCCCCACGTTGTACTTGGCGGGCGGCAGGTCGTCGATCTTGGAGTAGATGTCCGGATACTGCTTGAAAAAGTAGTCGCGAACCTCCGGTTTCAGGAAATCCATGTTGGTGCGGAAATAATCCTCCACGGAGGCGATGTTCCTCCAGTAGTCCTTGATCTTATACCCGTGGATCTTTTTGACGTCCTTGTAGCGGATCAGGATGTCCCGCACAAAATCATACCGGTCTTCTTCCGCGGATTTCTCAATCAGCTCGATCAGCTGGCGGCGGCGGATCACATAGATGCCGCAGGAGACCGTATGCGTCTGGGCCTGCAGAGGTTTTTCCTGAAATTCTTCTATCCTCCTTTCTTCGTTCATCCGTATGGTCCCGAAACGCTCGATGTTGGTACCCGCCTCCATATCCCGGCAGACCACCGTGATGTCCGCCTTTTTTTCAATATGGTACTCCAATACCTTATTGAAATCCATCTTGTACACGCCGTCTCCGGAGGCGATCACCACATACGGCTCATGGCTGTTTTTTAAGAAAGAAAGGTTCTGGGAGATCGCGTCCGCCGTTCCCCGGTACCAGTTGCTGTTGTCCGCCGTAACCGCCGGGGTGAACACGAACAGTCCTCCCTGTTTCCGTCCAAAATCCCACCATTTGGAAGAACCCAGATGCTCGTTCAGGCTCTTGGCGTTGTACTGGGTAAAGACCGCCACCTTCTGAATATGCGAGTTGGACATATTGCTCAAGGTAAAGTCGATACTCCGGTAGCTTCCCGCGACCGGCATGGCGCAGATGGCCCTTTTCTGGGAAAGCTCCCTCATTCTGTGGTTATTGCCGCCCGCTAAAATAATTCCTATCGCTCTCATCTACTCACCTGCCTTATTCAATGATCTGCCGCTTGCAAGATAGTGGTTCTCATAGTCGGCGACTGTCGTCTCTCCGAAGATCACCGTGTTTTTTCCCACGCTGACGCCCGCCGGGATCACGCTCTTCTCCCCGACGGTCACGATCCCGCTGCTGTAGATATGCGGCGCCGTGTCGTTCTCCGCTTCCTCCCCCACGCCCAGCTTCACGTGGTCGCCGATCCGGACATGCTCCGCCACGATGGCCTTGTACAGCTCGCAGCCGTCTCCGACCTGAACCTGATTCATGAGGATGGAATCCCTGACCACCGTTCCTTTCCCGATGGTGACGCCGCAGCCGATCACGGAATTGTAGACCTGTCCGTAAATATCGCTCCCCTCCCCGATGATACAGCGCTCCACCGTGCTGTTCTCCGATATGTACTGCGGCGGGAGGATGTCGCTTTTGGTATAGATCTTCCAGTACTCTTCATACAGGTTGAACTCGGGAACCAGATCGATCAGCTCCATATTGGCTTCCCAGTAAGAATTGAGGGTTCCTACATCCTTCCAGTAGCCGGAGAACTCGTAGGCGTAGAGCGAATAGCCTTTCTCGTGGCAGTAGGGTATGACATGCTTCCCGAAATCCAGCGCGGACTGATCCGCCATGGTGATCAGGGCTTCCCGCAGGGTCTTCCAGTTGAAGATATAGATCCCCATGCTCGCCAGGTTGCTCCTGGGACGTTCCGGCTTTTCCTCGAATTCCGTGATCCGCCGCTTCTCATCCGCGATCATGATCCCGAAGCGGCCCGCTTCCTCCATGGGTACGGGCATGACGGCAATCGTCACCTCCGTCCGGTTCGCCTTGTGGAAATCCAGCATGACCTCATAGTCCATCTTATAGATGTGGTCGCCGGAGAGGATCAGCACATAATCAGGGTTCATGCTCTCCATGTAGTCAAGGTTCTGGTAAATGGCGTTGGCCGTTCCGGTATACCATTCGCTGTTGGAACTTCTCTCATACGGCGGAAGGACGGTCACGCCTCCGATGTTCCGGTCCAGATCCCAAGGAATACCGATCCCGATATGCGTGTTCAGCCGAAGCGGCTGATACTGCGTCAGGACTCCGACGGTATCCACACTGGAATTGATACAGTTAGAAAGAGGAAAATCAATAATGCGGTATTTTCCTCCGAATGCTACGGCAGGTTTCGCCATTTTGGAAGTCAGCACCCCCAGGCGGCTCCCCTGCCCCCCTGCCAACAACATGGCAATCATCTCTTTTTTGATCATGTCCTCACCTCGCTGCCTTTTTGCGCAACATTAGCCTGCTGCCGGTTCCGTAGAGCATCACTTCGCAGAGCGAATTCGCGGTTGCTCCCCTCCGCCGCTTCGGTCCGGAAAGCGCCGGCGGACATACCAAGCAGGGAGAGGGAAAGCTTCTTTCAACCTTGGCCTACAGTATATCACATTATTTATAGAAAGTGAATAGGATTTCTGAAAAAAATTGTTACATTTTACCTGATCGGAATCTATGATCCACAAAATCTCCCTTGTGGACGCCGCGCCATTTGTCAGCTTCCTATAGTATGTAATTTTTTTCCTGTTTTTCATTGGTAGCTTCCGGCTTCACACTTTCGGTTTCGCTCCATATGATAAACGGGGGCGGCTCTCGTAAAATTTGTTTGTTTTTTTACCGCAAAGTGTATATAATAGAACTTATCGGAAGCCGCGAAGCGCTTCCGATAAAAGGCGCCGGTCTTGCGCCGTAATTGGATGACAAGAAGCCGGTCTTGCGCCGCGCCCAGTTTCCTTTGCGCCGGCGAAAAGATTGTCCTGCCCAAAATATCGTTACTACGCAGCCAGGAAGATCCCGCGAAATAATTTTCGCGATTTTTGCACAAAATTACGAGGACAGCATAGGTGCATATGGTTACTGCCCAGCGGTTCTTGCCGAGCGGTAGCAAAATATCAGATAAGGACGTGCCATGTATCAGATAGATTTTCATCATCCTTCCGATGTTTATTTTGTGGGAATCGGCGGTATCAGCATGAGCGGCCTAGCGGAAATCCTGGCTCGCGCGGGGTTCCGGGTGTCCGGCTCCGACAGCAAGGCTTCCGCCGTGACCGCCGCTCTGGAACAGAAAGGGATCCGTGTTTTCATCGGCCAGCGCGAGGAAAACATCGGCTCACAGATCGACTGCGCCATTTTTACCAGCGCGATCCGGCAGGATAACCCGGAGTATGCGGCCGTCCGCAAGCGCGGGATCCCCTCCCTGACCCGTGCCGAGCTGCTCGGGCAGATCATGAAAAATTACGCCACCTCCATCGCGGTCAGCGGAACCCACGGCAAGACCACCACGACTTCCATGATCGGGGAGATCCTGCTCCACGCGGACGCCGACCCTACTTTGACCGTCGGCGGAATGCTCAGATCCATCGGCGGCAACCTCCGTATCGGGAAGTCTGATTTCTTCGTAACGGAAGCCTGTGAATACACCAACAGCTTCCTGCACTTTTTCCCCAAGATCGGCCTGATCCTGAACATCGAGGAAGACCATCTGGACTTCTTTCAGGATCTGGCGCAGATCCGCCGTTCTTTTCGGGAATTTGCCCGGCTCATTCCGGAGGACGGCTGCCTGATCATCAACGGGGATATTCCGGCTTTCGCGGAAATCACGGACGGCCTGCCTTGCCGGGTCGTCACCTACGGCAGCCGGGAAGGCTTGGATTACCACGCGGAGAACCTCCGCTACGTGGAACATGCCCAGCCGGTCTTTGCGCTTCACGGCCCCGGAGGGAGCGTCCGGGAACTCACGCTGCGGGTTCCCGGCGAACACAATGTCAGCAATGCCATGGCCGCCGCCGCCGCCGCCGATTTCCTGGCCATCCCGGACGAGATCACCGCCCGTGCCTTGCAGGGCTTCACCGGCACGGACCGGCGTTTTGAATACAAAGGCTCCATCGGCGGGCTGACCGTCATAGACGACTACGCGCACCACCCCACGGAGATCACCGCCACCTTAAAAGCCGCCGGATATTATCCCCACAACACCTTATGGTGCGTGTTCCAGCCCCATACCTACAGCCGCACCCACGCCTTCCTGAAAGACTTTGCGCAGGCCCTTGCCCTTGCCGACAAGGTAGTGCTTGCCGACATTTACGCCGCCAGGGAGACCAACACTTTCGCCATCCACTCCCAAGACCTGCGGGAAGCGGTGGAAACGGCAGGAGGCGAGTGCTATTATTTTCCGACCTTTGACGAAATCGAGAATTTCCTTCTGGGACACTGCGCGGACGGCGACCTGCTGATCACGATGGGCGCGGGAGATGTGCATATCATCGGCGAAAACCTGCTCGGTCTTTAGCCATTTTGACCCTTTCCTTTGGAAGACGACTGTGGTATACTACGCGTAAACACCAAGCCAAATGCCGCGAAAGCGGCCCTGCCTCCGTCCGGCGGGATGGGACTGCTCGCAGGCAAAATCCCGCCGGACGGAGGCAGGCAGGTTGCGAAGCAACCATTTGGCGACTGTCCGCGAACCCGGGATCTGCCGCATAGAGCGGATCCCGCTCTATGCGGCAGATCCTGGGTCTACGCCGCGAGGCGCGGCTCCGCGCAGCGGATCCCGCTCTATGCGGCGGATCCTGGGTCTACGCCGCGAGGCGCGGATCCGCGCAGCGGATCCCAGGTCTGTACGGCGGATCCCGCTCTATGCGGCGGAGTCCGGTTCTGTACGGCGGAGCCAGACGGACAGCAGGATAACCTGGAAGCATTTCCGGAAAGGATTGTGAATCTATGGCGCATTTACAGCTTTATAGGGACAATGACGCGGATTCCACCGTGATACCCAACTGCTTTATTGACGAATATATGGGCGATGCCAATGACGCACAGTTAAAAGTCTACCTCTATCTGCTCCGTATGCTGGGCGCCAACCGGCTTACCGGCGTGTCCGACATTGCCGACCGCTTCAACCATACGGAGAAAGAAGTCTTACGCGCCTTGAAATACTGGGAGAAAAAGAGCCTGCTTTCCTTGGATTTTGACGCGGACAGGATCCTGACCGGGATCCACCTGCGCGCCCTCTCCTGCCCGGAGGAAAAGAAAGCGGCCCCCCAGACCGTTCTGCCGGATCTCGTTTCTTTGCCGCAGCCGGAGCTTCCGAAAGCCCGGTTCCGAAAGCCCGCCTATTCCCCCGACCAGCTGCGGGAGTTTCAGGAACGGCAGGACACCGCCCAGCTGCTGTTCATTGCGGAGTCCTATATGAGCAGGCCGCTGACCCCCGCGGAGATCCAGACCATCCTCTTTTTTACGGACGTCCTCCGTTTTTCCGACGACTTGATTGACTATCTGCTGCAGTACTGCGTAGACCGCCAGAAGAAAGATTTCAAATACATAGAAAAAGTAGCCGTCAGCTGGGCGGAGGAGGGTATCTCCACCCCCAGGCAGGCACAGAAACACGCGGGGCGGTACGACAAGAATATCTACGCTATCATGAACGAACTGGGCAAGACCGGCGTCCCCACCGTCAAGGAAATGGAATACATCACCCGCTGGACGAAAGACTACGGTTTCGGCAGCGACGTGATCCTGGAAGCCTGCCAGCGCACCGTCCTGGCGACGGACAAGCACCGCTTTGAATACACGGAGGGGATCCTGAGCAACTGGAAAAAAGAAAACGTACACGATAAGGCGGACATCCTCCGGATGGATGAGCGGTACCGCCAGAAACGTAAGACGGCCGCCGCCAAGCCTGTTTCCGCCAACCGCTTCAACCAGTTCACACAGAATACTTACGACTTTGACCAGCTGGAAAAAGAACTGCTCAGCAACTGAGGGAGAACAGATGGCGCTCACCAATACGCAGTATGAGTCCATTATGAGAGGCTATGAGAGCCGCCGGACCGCAGGCCGCCGCCGGGAAATCCAGCGCCGGGATACGGTCTACGCACAGGTTCCCGGCTTCCGGGAACTGGAGGACGCTTCCGGGCGTCTTTCGCTTTCTTGCGCCCGCAGGCTGCTGGACGGCGAAGACGCGCCCTTGGAGGAACTCCGCCGCGCGCTGCTGGATCTTTCTTCCCGCAAGAAGGAGCTGTTAGTCCGGCACGGCTTTCCGCCGGATTACCTGGAGCCGGCCTATGAATGCCCGGACTGCCAGGACACCGGATACCGGAAGCCGGAGACGCCGGACGGCGTATTGACCGAAAAATGCCACTGCCTGCGCCGGCAGGAGGTCGCGCTTCTGTATGAGCAGTCCAATATCCAGGAGATGATACAGCATGAAAATTTTTCCACTCTTTCTTTGGAATACTATAAGGGCGAGGATCTGGCCCGGTTCCGGAACGCCGTAAACGTAAGCAGGGAGTTCGCCCGCCAACTGCCGGAGGCTTACCGCAATCTTTTCTTCTATGGCACGGTGGGCGTCGGCAAGAGCTTCCTTTCCGGCTGTATCGCAAACGAGCTTCTGCAGAAAGGGCGTTCCGTGATCTATTTCAGCTGCGCCGGACTGTTCGAGACCCTGGCCCGTTATGCTTTCGACGCCAAAGGAAAAGAAACCCTTTCCAATTTCTGCAAAGACCTATATCATTGCGACCTGGTCATCCTGGACGACCTCGGCACGGAGGTGACGAACGCGTTTGTGACCTCTCAGCTGTTTTCCTGCCTGAACGAACGGCACCTTGGCAGGAAGTCCACCCTCATCTCCACCAATTTAAGCCTGGAAGAGCTGCGCGACCGGTATTCCGATCGCATTTTTTCCAGGATTACCAGTAATTTTCAGATATGCAAGCTGTCCGGCCCGGATGTACGGATGTACAAAAAACGCATGGCAAACAGAAAGTGAGGATGTTGGATTCATGGCAAACCGCGAAGAAAAACGCAACCTGGAAACGATCCCTGTCGGCTCCCTTGGCATGATCGCCTTGGACGGCTGCAGGCCTCTGGGAGAAAAGATTGATCAATACCTCGTGAAATGGCGCAGAGAACGGGAAAGCGAACATAAGGACTCCCTGGCTTTCACCGGCTACCAGCGGAAATCTTATCTGCTGGACGCCAGGGTTCCCCGTTTCGGTTCCGGGGAGGCGAAGGGGATGATCCTGGAATCCGTGCGGGGGATCGACCTCTATCTGCTGGTGGACGTCTGCAACTACAGCCTGACTTATTCCTTATGCGGCCATGAGAACCATATGTCGCCGGACGACCACTACCAGAACCTGAAACGGATCATCGCCGCAGTCGGCGGAAAGGCCCGGCGCATCACGGTGATCATGCCGTATCTGTATGAATGCCGCCAGCACAAGCGCACCGCGAGGGAATCCCTGGACTGCGCCCTGGCTCTGCAGGAGCTGGTGCAGATCGGAGTAGACAACATCATCACTTTCGACGCCCACGACCCGAAAGTGCAGAACGCCATCCCCCTGCATGGATTTGAAACGGTTCAGCCCGCTTATCAGTTCGTCAAAGGACTGCTCCGCAGTACGCCGGATCTCCGGGTAGACTCCGGCCATATGATGGCCATCAGCCCGGACGAAGGCGGCATGGGCCGCGCCATTTACATCGCCAACGTCCTCGGGCTGGACATGGGCATGTTCTACAAACGCCGGGATTATACCCAGGTGGTCAACGGACGCAATCCCATTGTCGCCCATGAATTTCTAGGCTCCAATGTGGAGGGCAAGGACATGGTCATCATCGAGGACATGATCTCCTCCGGGGAAAGCATACTGGAAGTGGCTTCCCTGCTGAAAGAGCGCAAGGCGAAGCGGATCTTCGTGTGCGCCACCTTCGGCTTGTTTACGGACGGACTGGACCGGTTCGACAAGGCTTACCGGGAGGGGCTGTTCGACCGGATCCTGACGACGAACCTCATCTACCAGACCCCGCAGCTCCTGGAGCGGGAATGGTACGTGAACTGCGACATGAGCAAATATGTGGCCTACATCATAGATACGCTGAACCATGATTCCTCCATCAGCGACCTGCTGAACCCCAGCGAGCGGATCCAGAGCGTCGTAGCGCAGCACAGGCGGGGGGAACTGCAAAGGATCCGCCCCCTGCCGGACGGCACGCCGCCGACTGCGTAAAGCGGCAGCAAAATTTCCAGTACACGAGCCTCGCTGCTGACGCGGCAGGCGCCGCCGTCCGCCAGCGGCAGCCCGGCATACGGGAACAGACGCAAAAGCGGACGGCTGGAAGTTTCCTGCGTGATCGCTGCGGCTGCGATGAGCAGACGATGACGGCACATCCGAATTCTATAAATTTCCTTTTGTAATTTCCTTGACTTTCCTCTATTGGAAATGGTATGATGAATAAGGTGGATCAAAAAGGCCATCCTTATTCCTTTTTGAACTGTCGCAACTGTCAACTGTTTTCCACGAAAGGAGAATTTCTATGAAGAGGAAATGTTTTTTAGGTCTGTTGTTATCAGCTGCCTTTGTACTCGGTTCCGCATTATCGGTTTCTGCCAATACACAGGAACCTGTCGAAGATGCCCCGGTGCAGGAGAGCGCCGCCAGCTCATATGACGAGTTGATGGGTTCATTTTCGGTGGAAGATTCGGGCGAAAAGGAATATCCCGATTATTATGGCGGATCCTACATAAACGACAAAGGTCAATTTGTCGTTTATGTGACGGACGATACCGCCAGGCCAGCTGTTTTGAGCGATCAGGAGGACATTGTATATGAGTCATGCGCATACTCCTATAACGAACTGCTGGCTGTCATGGAGGTATTGAATAGCTATAAATTCAGCTGTTCCAATACCATCGCAAGCAACTTCAATGAATTTGGCCTATACGATTCCATAAACCGCGTTGTCGTGAAACTGGATGAGCTGACGGAAAAACGTATTCAGGAATTCAAGGAAAACGTCAGCGATTCTGGCGCGATTATATTTGAGCAAGGCACCGGCCCGGCCAGTATGGAAATCAACGTAGACCCAGGCGCGTCTATCTCTTCCCCTCTCGGTACCGGTTCTATGGGTTATCGTGCCAAAAGAGACGGTGTGGAGGGACTTGTAACTGCCGGACATGTGATATCCTCCGGACAGAATCTCTCTTACAACGGTACCGTATTTGCTTCCTGTGTCGTGAGCCAGCAATCCGGGAGCGCAGACGCCGCATTCTGCAAAATCACGAATTCAAATTATACTCCGACCAATACCCTATCCGGCACCAGCAATACTTTATCTACAACCATTAGTGAGCCAGGCGTAGGAACCGTCATCAACAAAATAGGCCAGTCTACCGGACACACTTCCGGCAGCGTCCTTGCAATAAACGTAACGGTTACTTTTACCAGTGGCAATACCATTTCCAATTTAACATCCGCCAATTATACAAGTGCCGCCGGGGATAGCGGCGGAATCGTTTATTCCTACATCAGCGCTACAAACACACGCTTAACGTTAGGCATCCATACAGGCTCAGACGGCTCAACCCGGTATTTTACAAAAGCAAACCAAGCGAATGCCGCTCTTGGCACAAGCAGATATTAATGATTTGAGGATGCTCCACACCAAAGCTACAGAACAAAAGAAACAGAAGTAAGAAGAAGTGTGTCTCAAGGTTTTGCAGGATATGCTGTCCGTCCTGTGGCCCTTGAGACACTCTGTCTATCAAAAACCAGAAAGGAGATCTTGGATGAAAAACAAAAAAGCTTACGCTTTCCTGCTGTTCTGTCCCATTCTCCTATTATGCGGCTGTACCGCCGACCGGCCCGCGGAAGAGACGTCCGCTTCCTCCGCCGTTTCTTCCGCCGCGCAGGATCCCGCTCCGGCTCCCTCCCCACAAGCCGGTACCGGCGGCCAGGCTGATCCGCCGGAACAGCTGATCATCACTGTGGAGCCTGGCACCGTCACCCCGGACAAGCTCAACGACGTCACCGTCACCGTCACGAATCCGTTCGACACGACGGCCACGACGGGGGAAGCATACGGACTCCAGAGAGCGGAGGACAGCCGATGGGCGGATATTCCTTTTGACCAGTCTTATCATGACCTGGCGATCCTTCTTCCTCCCGGCGGCAGCCATGTCTTTCATGAGGACTGGACGAAATGGATGGCTGACCAGGACTCCGGAACCTACCGTATCCGGAAGCATGTTTCGATGGACGGGTCTGCCTATGAAATCTTCGGAACTTTTGAATTCGTCCAGGACGCCGCTTCCTCCCATAACGGGGAAGAGACGAGGGAAGGCGACACGGCGACGGACGGGCTTCCTTCCGTTGACACGGACTCGGCGCAGCAGATCAGCTCCCAGAAAACAGAAACGGACGTCAGCGCCCTGTCGGCGCAGATTACGATGGACGCCGTACTGGATCCTTCCGGGAAGCTCACGGTAGTCGTTACGAATCATTCCGATGCGGAAGTTCTTTCCGGTGAACGTTTTGGCCTACAGAAATCCACGGAAGAGAACGTCTGGACGGACGTCCCCCTGTCTGTCGTGTTTCGGGATCTCGGGATACCGGTTCCTCCCGGCAAAAGCCAGACGTCCCAATATGACATCCCTGCCCTCACTGCTTTAGAAAGCGGCGCCTCTTACCGGATCGTCAAAAGCGTCTATTACAACCAGGCAGAGCTTCTGCTGACCGCCGCCTTTTAAGTTTGTCAACCATTTTCATTTTATGGTTGACAAACTGTCTTTTTCCCTGTATACTCCAGTTACAGAAGCGGCGCCGGGGGGGGTGTGGCGGGGGATCCCCCCGGTCACGTTCCGGGGGGGCAGCCGGGTTTCCCCTAAACCAGCGACCCTC
>JAISOV010000040.1 GCA_031275405.1 Clostridium sp.
CTTTCGAGCTGTTTAGCTGCGCGGGGTTCCACTCGGAGTTCCGGGTGCTGGAAGTCACGCGCCATGAACCGCTGACGGACAGGATGAGCCTGCATTATTTCGAGCTGCCCAAGCTGCCCTCCACGGTCAGCCCGGACAGCGGACTGGAGCTGTGGCTGGCTCTGTTTAAGGCGGAAACGGAAGAGGAACTGTCAAGGATCAAGGAAACGGGGGTATCGGTAATGGCGCAGGCAATCGAGGCATACAGGAACATCACGGCTACGGCGGAGTTTCGCGAGATGGAACGGCTGCGCTCGAAGGCAAGGCACGACGAGGCGCAGGCCCTGCACCACGCAAGGCTCCAGGGAGAGGAAGAGGAACGCGCAAAATGGACCGTCGTTGTCGCGGATAAGGACGCGGCGATTGCGGATAAGGACGCGGCGATCGCGGATAAGGACGCGGCGATTGCGGATAAGGACGCGCAGATCGCGGAGCTTCTCGCCCGGCTCGGGGAAGGCCGGTAGCGTAACAAAAAAGACATAGACCGTCTCCGGCTAGGAGGTTCCTTTCTAAGTACCGGCGCGATCGGTCGCCCGGCAATATCACCGCCGACCGGCGAAACGTATCTTGCGGCCGTCACGGGCGGGCGTCGGCTTCATCCGCAAGCAAATGCCGCCGGCGGGCAGAACGCGTACTGCGACGGCTGCCGCCGCAGCTATGGGCAGACCTGTCTTTGGATCTGCGGCGCTAGTATCGGAAACGCTGTCAAGGCCCGTCGCCCTGCTGCCGCCGGAAGAGTTCCCCGCCGTCTGATCGTCTGAATTGCCACTTGAATTTCCGGTACATCTTTGCTACACTGTACACAATCGGGCTGAGGGCAAGAGGCCACGCGCACAGCGGACAGGCCGTCCGCCGCAGACTGTTTCAGACAAGACGACGTGTCCGCCGGCCGGACAGATAGGAGCAGAAAGATGAGCAGACAGGTGAAATTCGATGATTCTAAGGCAAGTTGTTTCTTTTCTCCCCACGAAGTGGATTATATGGGCAAGCTGTGCCTGGACGCCCGGGAGACGCTGGTGTCCAAGACAGGCGCAGGGAAGGATTTCCTGGGCTGGATCGACCTTCCGGCGACTTACGACCAAGAGGAGTTCGGCAGGATCCGGGAGGCCGCCAGGAAGATCCGGAGCGATTCCGAAGTGCTGCTGGTCATCGGCATCGGGGGATCCTACCTGGGAGCCAGAGCGGCGATTGAGTTGTTAAGCCACAGTTTTTACAACAGCTTGGACAGGAACGTCCGCAAGGCGCCGGAGATCTATTTCTGCGGAAACTCCATCAGCTCCACCTATCTGAAACATTTGACGGACGTGGTGGGGGAGCGGGATTTTTCCATCAACATGATTTCCAAATCCGGCACGACCACGGAACCGGCCATCGCTTTCCGGGTCTTCAAGGAGAAGCTGGAAGCCAAGTACGGCAGGGCGCAGGCGGCGGAGCGGATTTACGCGACCACCGACAGGGCGCGGGGGGCCTTGAAAAAGGTCGCCGATGAGGCGGGCTATGAGACTTTTGTCGTGCCGGACGACGTCGGCGGACGGTTCTCCGTGCTGACGGCAGTGGGCCTGCTGCCGATCGCGGTCAGCGGCGCGGACATTGGCCAGCTGATGGCAGGGGCGCAGAGCGGGCGGAAACGCGCCTTGGAAAATGATTTCGCGTCCAATGACGCTCTGCGGTACGCGGCCCTGCGCAACATCCTGCTGCGCAAGGGAAAATGGGTGGAAGTCATGGCGAACTACGAGCCTAGCCTGCATTTCTTTTCCGAATGGTGGAAACAGCTGTACGGGGAAAGCGAGGGGAAAGACCGGAAAGGGATCTTCCCCGCCAGCGTGGATCTGACCACGGATCTTCATTCCATGGGGCAGTTCATCCAGGACGGCGCGAGGATCCTGTTTGAAACGGTATTAAATATAGAAACTTCCCGGGAGGAAATTATCCTCAAAGAAGAAGCGGTGGATCTGGACGGTCTGAATTACCTGGCTGGAAAGACTGTGGATTTTGTCAACCGGAACGCGATGAGCGGCACGATCCTGGCGCATACGGACGGACAGGTGCCGAACCTCCTGGTACACATTCCGGAAGTTTCCGCGTTCTATCTGGGCGAGCTGTTCTATTTCTTTGAATTCGCCTGCGGCGTCAGCGGCTATCTTCTGGGCGTGAATCCCTTCGACCAGCCCGGCGTGGAAAGCTATAAGAAGAACATGTTCGCCCTGCTCGGGAAGCCGGGGTACGAGCGTCAGCGGGAAGCCCTGCTGAAACGGCTGTAAGACAAACAGGCTGATCTAAGGAGCGCCGATGATCGAAAAATGCAGGAAAGTATATCAAGCTCATGAAGAAATCGTGAATTATCTGGTCGTGGGCGTACTCACCACCGTCGTTTCGCTGGGCGCCAAGTTCCTTTGTGCGGCCACCATACTGGACGCGGAAGTGCCTTGGCAGAACATGGCCCTCAGCCTGGTCAACTGGACGACCGGCGTCGCCTTCGCCTATTTTACCAACCGGAAATTCGTGTTCAAAAGCAAGGAACAGGACAGGCTCAAGGAAGCCGCTAAATTTGTGGTTTCCCGGATTTCTACCCTGCTCCTGGACGCCGTCATCAATCTGGTGATGGTGAACCTCATGGGCCTTGGCACCTTCTTTGCGACCCTGTTCTCCGCCGTAGCCGTGACGGTTGCCAATTATATTTTCAGCAAGCTGTTTGTCTTCCGGAAATAAAGAAACGGCTGCTGGGGAAGACATTCTAAGCCATAAAAAGTCGCCGTTTTGCAGGACCGGCTGGACATGTCCGGCAAAGTTTCGCCGAACATCCGTATGGAGGAAAGAGAGGGATAAGAATGGATAAAATCTCTAGTTTTACGGTAGATCATATCCGGCTGCGGCCGGGAGTGTATGTTTCCCGGAAAGATCCGGTCGGGAAGGACGTGATTACCACTTTTGACCTGCGCATGACCAGGCCCAATGCGGAGCCGGTCATGAATACGGCGGAGCTGCATACGATAGAGCATTTAGGAGCCACCTATCTGCGCAACCATCCTTCGGCAAAGGAGAAGACCATCTATTTCGGCCCCATGGGCTGCCGTACCGGCTTCTATTTATTGCTGGCGGGGGATTATGGATCCAAGGACGTCGTGCCGCTGATCACCGAGCTGTATGAGTTTATCCGGGATTTCCGAGGGGAGGTGCCGGGCGCCGCCCCTAAGGACTGCGGCAATTACCTGGACATGAACCTGCCGATGGCTCGTTTCCTGGCGAAACGCTATCTGGACGAAGTGCTTTACGGAATCGATGAAAGTCGGCTGATTTATCCCTGACGCTGCGTTCCTGCGCGGGATATTTTTTCCGGACATCGTAAGCCGCCATTTCAGAAAGGACAGGAACCGAATGGACAAAATAGGTATTATCGGAGCCATGGAATCGGAAGTGGACGAACTCAAAAAAGCCATGGAGGTTTCCGAGATCGTGAAAAAGGCCGGAAGGGAATTCTATGTGGGCAGCCTGAACGGAGCGGACGTCGTCATCGTCCGTTCCGGCATCGGGAAAGTGAACGCCGCGCTCTGCGTGCAGATCCTGGCGGATCTGTTCCAGGTGACGCACCTCATCAATACGGGCATTGCCGGGTCGCTGAACGCGGATCTGGACATCGGCGACATCCTGATCTCCCGAGACGCGATCCATCATGATGTGGACGCCACCGTCTTCGGCTATCCGCCGGGAGAAGTTCCCGGGCTCAAAGTGAGGGAATTTCAGGCGGACAAGGCTTTGGCTCTTCTGGCGGAAAAGACCTGCCGGAAAATCCTTCCGGATCTGAACGTCAAGACCGGACGCGTGTTAAGCGGGGATCAGTTCATCAGCGAGTCGCAGGTCAAACAAAGGCTGATCGACCTGTATCATGGCGACTGCGCGGAAATGGAGGGCGCTTCCATCGCGCACGGCGCATATCTGAACCAGATCCCCTTCGTGATCCTGCGGGCGATTTCGGATAAAGCGGATCACAGCGCGCATATGGATTATCCGGAGTTTGAGCGTGCCGCCGCAAAACACAGCGCGCAGCTGCTCAAGGCCATGCTCCTGGAAATCGGGAAGACCGGGCAGGTCGGCATGGCAGTGCAAGAATAGGTTTGTGCCGGAATGCCTGTATTTTGGCTTCCCGTTGCTTTTACCTTCTCTTTTCATGCGAAAGCGCGTCTAAATACCCGATCAGACGTTCTTTCTGTTCGCTTGGCAGCGCGTTGAAATGGCTGGTCATCCGGCTTGCGCTGTAAGAGGATACCGGTTTTGCCGGTTCCGCGGTTTCGCACAACTGTTTTTCCAATGCGTCGTCCTTTGCGGCTCTGCCGCAGAGCAGGCAATCCAGGGTAACACCGAAATGCATCGAAATATGGATCAGCTTTACCAGCTTCGGAGTACAGTAGCCATGCTCCCAGTGATATACGGTGCTTTCCCCGGAATGAAACAGTTTCCCGAAATCCTTTCGGGAAAGTTCGCTGTGTTCCCGCAGGATTTGCAGCCTTTTTCCGATTTTTTTCGCCTCCGATTTCAAAAAAAATTACCGGCCATAGTGGTATCGACTTCCTCTCCGTCCTCAAATCTCATATGCTCAGGCGGAAGTGCTGACGCATCGCTTTTCCATGACCTGGAAAATTCCCTGTCGGCAAAAAGCGCGGCCAATCCGCTGATCTGTTTCAGCCTTAATAATTCATCCGCATCCATCCCGGTATTTTTCATAATCCAGTCATCGCTCAGGCCCGCTTCAGTGAGCTGCGCCACCATATCCACCATCAAGTCAATGACATGGGTGCCTCTGGCGCGGTTATGCCTGATCGTACTCGCCATGCGTTCCGACGTAGGTTTGTCTATGACCGCCACGGGCAGGGTATTCTTTTCTCGGGCCGCGATTTCGGGACACATTTTCATTGCCAGATACCGATGGAAGCCGTCTACGATTTCGTATCGGTCGGTATCCGCCAGGTAATAGCAGACGATGGGCATGGTATAGCCGTCTTCCAGAATGGACTTGATCAGCAGCCGCATTTCCGGCGGCGATATTTTATTCGGATTGTAGCTGTTTGCCTGAATTTTTTCAATCGGCACCTGTAAGACGTTATATGCGGGGCTTACATGATGTTTTCCCATTCCTCCATCGCCTTTCTCTGCTTCTGCAGTTCATCCTTTGTCTGGCTGAACCCCATGTACTTGCAGGATGTGTCGTTTTTTAGAATCGTAACGCACATACGTTTGTAACTGGGTACCAACCGGAAATCTTTTAAGTTGATGTCGTCTGGATATTCCAAAAAACGAACCACCTCAAACTCGCCGCTGTATTTACGGTTGCCCTGCGGCTTGCCCAGGCGTTCCAGCTTTATGCCTGTGTTTTGCAGTTCCTCGATCACCTTTACCGGCAGCGCGCCGCCTTTCTCCAGCCAATAGCGGAAAGAGGTCTCGAATTTCCGTCTGTAAATATCGGCGGTATGTTCCGGCAAGGTACCCAAAAGAAATTCCGTGTAGCTTTTCCAGGTATGCCCTCTGGGGAGCGAAATTTCTTTATAACCCATTGCTTTTGTCCCGCCGTAAAGCGCGCCGAAGTTCGCGCCGTTTACCCTGCCTATCAAGCGCCCCCAGGTATTTGGCTCGATTGCGCGGTATAATTTCAGCGAATCGACTCCGCAGATATGAAACGCGTTTGCCACCCTCATCTCGGCCAGCGGCACGCCGGCCAGATAAAACAAATCGTACAGCCGGTTGTAATCAAAGCCGTATTTTGCATTGGCCGTCCAAATATCTTCCACCGACCAGTCATAGAGCGGATAAAAATTATAGATGTCAGGAAATATCTTGGTACTGTAGCTGACGCCCTCAAAAGTGGTCGAATTGCCGCTTCGCGTTACCGCGTGGTATCTGTTCAGGCTCTCCTGGGCGCGTATCCCCACCAGGATAGCGGTTCTGCGCGCACCGTTTCTCTCGTGCAGCCATTTCCCAAGCTTTGTCTGAAATATGTAGTCGGACATACCGGCCTCGAAGAAGTCAAATTCATGGGCCTCCATGGATATGGCGCCGGGCGGCATCTCCTTCACCCAGATGTTGCGCTCCGCCGGGTTCCACGGCATCCATGTGGCCTGATACATGGACACGCCGCAGGAGGCGGAAATCGGCATACATAAATGATAATAGCAAAAATAGGGGTACTTGCCCATACATCGTGACACATAATCAATCGTATGCTGATAATTGCCCTCATAATCGATATGATAAACAGATACTTGCGCGGAAGGCTTATGTTTTACATAATAAAGATTCATCAGCTCGAGCATCAGACCCGAATCTTTACCTCCGCTGAACGCGGCCACGACATGGTCGAACTCGGTAAATATGAAATCCATCCTGTCCATAAAAGCGTCCAGCACATCCTGATCACAAAAAATTCTTCCCATATTGCTCCATCCTTTTGTAAGGTTTTCCCGCCGCTCTTCCTGGAGGAAAACAGTGCTTGATGTCATAAACTGGTATCCGAAAATTCCTGCCCGGCTTTTCGATCTTCCTTTGCAGGGGATCCTGCTTTTTCAAAAGCGGTATCCGGATCATGGCGCACCCCTGGTTTGACCTCAGGTACTGTAATATAGCAGGCTCTTTTTGGTAAGAGTCACCTCGATGTTTTTCACAAATACGTTCTGCCGCAGCGGCACAGAGGATATGCCGCCGCAGTTCCATTCCCGCAACGGTTTTGAGCAGCGCGCGGTACCTCTGTATGGCAGTTTCAGCCACTCAAGCGCGGCAGGAACATGGTCTTTCAGATAGGCTGCAAAAATGTCGTATTCGTATTTTACCCATTCAGCTGTCTGTTTCTCATGGACGGTCACATTGGTATCGACCGCCGACATCGTACCCATAGGATCGTTCCTCCTCCAAGAACGGGAAGCCGCTGGGAAGTTCGCGGGAAGCCGAAAGGGTTATCGGGGCGCCATGGGCAATCGAAAAGAATCGCTCATTTGCCGGAGTTTTGCGGTGTACGCCTTATGTGGATCTTTGCGTTTGCTGCGACGGCGTAAGCCCTCTGGCGTTCTCCGGCATTGGGATACCGCTGGAATGGTATTTTATAGAATTCCATTCCATAGAATGGTATTTCTCCCTGGCGCAAGATATTTCCAGCGTTTCCTGATTTTTTTTATAGTATACACATTCATTCCTAGAATTGCAAGACATAAATAGAAAATTTATGAAGATCCCTAAAATAGTTATGGTATAAATTGGAAAACTACTTGCCGGCTGCAATCTTTCTGGATGTTTCAGCTGCGGGGCGGGATGGACTGTGGCAAGACCGGTCTTGTCCATAGGGGCGTCATGGCTGTGCTGGGGAAGGAGGCAGATCGGTAAAGCAGATCGGCAAAGGAAAAGATTGCAATCTATGAAAACATTTCTGCGTTTCCGAAATGAGTGAAAGCAACAGGCTAAAAACCGCATGAAAAGAGGGACACTGAAAAAGTCCATCTGCGTTACGCAAAGGGACTTTTTCAGTACCCTTTATTTACAAGGCTTTTCGGATTTTATTTGCTCTGAAAATCGCTTGCTTATCGCTTATTTCTATTAACCGTTAGTTACATTAGCTATACGATAGTTGCGAATATCCTCTTGCTCTTTCGTTGCCGTCGTAATACACATTATGTTAGAAGCGCTTTCGCTTTCCGTTACAATGTCAAAAGAGCATTTGGACATTACATCCAGACAACATTGAACACGATTATTCTCTGTAACATAATCCCCGTAAACGTCAAGTCCGACTATGAAGCGTTTTAAGACAGCTTTAATACTTTCAAGGCTATTGTCAACGCCTATCCATTGTCGGTCTAACTCAAACGCGGCACCTAATGTTGTACCGCTTCCAGTAAAACAGTCCATTACAATGTCACCCGGGTTAGATGACGCGCCAATAATCATTTTCAGCATATCAAAGTTCTTTTCAGTAGGGTACCCCGTTGTCATTTGAGCTTGGTTTATCGAATCGCGATAATTTAACCATATGTCCTGTACGGGTATGCCTTTGTCGGGTTCGCAAAAAACCATTCTCCGGGGGTTGCCTGTCGGACTCCAATATATTTCACCCGCTGCGTCAAACTCGTCCAGTTTGTCCGGTGTATACTGCCAATGTTTCCCTTTTGGCGGCATTTTCCCACGCCATTCTTTGCCCGTTTCTCCGTTGCGTGTACCCGGCGCGTGTACAGGCACTTTTTTATATCTCCGTTCCGATTTTTCGTCAACATAGGGGTATTGCTCAATCATTCTGTCATATTCCCACGGTTCAAAAGGTCTATTCCAGACATAATTAGCCGATTTAGAATAGAACATTATGTAGTCGGAGAAACCGACTGGAACTTGTGGCAGCTTCTCTGCTTGTCCCAGTAGTTCCGTATGATCATGAGTGGGATGTTGCACCAGATTACGAGGGCAGTGTGCGGATATAGCGTTTCTTCGACTGTCCTTGCTGAACGTGGACAGCGGTCGGGAGATTTCATGCCGCCGCCAGGTTTTGTGCGGAGGCTATTGGCCTGCGTTGTCCAGCCGGATTTCTGGAGCTACCTGCCAAGCTGTCTTTTCTCTGGAATGCTTGGCATATTTTTAGCGTTGCCGGGATTCTTTTTATCTGGTACGATACAGATAGGCCGAACGGTTGCGAAGCGACCGTGAGCCAAGCGCCGCGAAACAGCCGGACGCTTCCAAATCAGACCTTTGGCAAGGTACGCAAGTCATGACTGCGAAGCACTTGAAGCACTTATGATATTGTCATAGTAGATTCAGACTGTTTTCAACCTACTTTTTACACCAGAATAAAAAATTGGAAAAAAATTTCAAACGGAAAATTTTGGTCTGTTCTTTTTGTGGAAAAAAGAGCGCGGCTTCAGCTGAGCCGGACAGAATATCCGTTTGCCGAGAGTGGAGAACAGGAGAAATGCGATGAAAAAATTACGGAAGCTTGTCAGTCTTGTCGTGTCGGCGGCTCTGCTGCTAGGGGCGGCGGTGCTGCCGACTGGAACAGAGGTTTACGCGGCGGAAAATGTGCCGCCGGAAATAGATACCATAGATACCCAGGAAGAAACCGCATACATGGAGCAGGCGGACGAGCCTCCGCGGGAGACCGGAGCGGAGCAGGCGGACGAGCCTCCGCGGGAGACCGGAGCGGAGCAGGCGGACGAGCCTCCGCGGGAGACCGGAGCGGAGCAGGCGGACGAGCCTCCGCGGGAGACCGGAGC
>JAISOV010000032.1 GCA_031275405.1 Clostridium sp.
ATCCAGTGCGCCTGCCGCTTCACGGATACCTGTACTGCCTGCCGTGACGACGGCAGAGTCGGCTCCAAGCGGATGGAAACCAAGCAGCTGATCCGGCGGCTGAAAGAATCCAATCCTTACATTGAAGCCAACATCTTCAAAAGCGTGGAGAACGTGAACCTCAGCACGGTCATCGCCTGTAAGGAGGACAGAGCGGTTCATCATTTCTTGGAAAAATATGAAAATTCCGTGATACACCCTCCCGGTGTTTGCCCAGTGTCAAGTGCCGGCAAAGGAAATAACATTTTCTGACCGTTACTGAAACGCTGTGCGAAGGAACCGCCAAAAAGTGGCTGCGAAACAATTCGGACTGTTTTCTTGACAAAAATCTATATTTGGGTATATACTAATAATGAGGTGATTTATGATGCTGACTGCAAAACTTTTTATGAACGGTAAAAGCCAAGCCGTGCGTCTGCCAAAAGAATATCGTTTTGCGGGAGATGAAGTCGGGGTTGCCCGTGTCGGAGAAATGATTGTCCTTTATCCGAAAGAAAAGGCGTGGGAAATTTTTACCGCTATGGAACCTGTTACGGATGATTTTTGCGAAGCGATCTTTGAAGCGAGACGAATGGACACTCAATGATCGAGGGAAATCTTATGATGTATTTACTCGACACGAATATCTGTATATTCACGATGAAGCAGATGCCTGGTATTCTCGAACGATTCCGCCGCTCTCAAAGCGGCGGGATTGCCATATCCTCTATCACGCTTGCGGAACTGGAATTTGGCGTATCCAACAGTAAAGCGTATGAGCGGAACAGAAACGCCTTGCTCGCTTTTTCCACGCTTGTGGAAATACTGCCGTTTGATATTCCCGCTTCCGCTGAATACGGAAAAATACGAGCTGCTCTTGGAAAGGCGGGAACGCCAATAGGCGCGTTAGACACTTTGATTGCCGCTCACGCAAAATCGCAAGGCCTGACGCTTGTGACAAATAATATCCGTGAATTTCAGCGGGTGGATGGACTGGTCATTGAGGATTGGCCAGTCTGATGTTGTGCAGGGACTTTCTAATCAAAAGGCAAAAAATATCATTCAAAAAACGTCGGCTGTTTCCTCCATATCGTCAGAAATGTCCTCCTCACAGCTGCCGCCCAATATACCAGAAAAATCAGCCAAGGAGAACCGGTCTTGATCGCCCAAAACAATATGCGCCGATGTCCCGATAGCTTTTTGGGATCCGCCTCCTGAAGAACCGTTTCACACCAAGTGGTATTCACAAAATTTCTTAACTCCGCCGCCCGGCCCTTTAAGTTGCCAGGATGCCTTTTGCAACAAAAATAATGCTGTAAAGTCCGTATCCAGACGCATATCATGTTTTCGGCAATTGCTTCCTTGAATCCATCTGATCCGGTTTCTGAAGCAAATTCTTTCCACGCCTTATCTGTGGCAGTGTGGATTTTACAGGCTTCTGCCCAAAAGCTATGCGTTAGAGACGACGCGCGCTGACGAAGCTGGTAGATAGGCTCGCTGAGATACGCCACTTTCTTGGAACGTAGCAGAATAAACGACGACCATAGGACATCGTCGTTTATTCCTTTTACGCGGGAGTCAAAACATATGCCGTGTTCTGTGATCAGACTGCGGCGTACCAGCTTGTTCCACGCTGCACCCCCCCCCCGAATCCGCTGTGAATAGGCTTCAAGGGGTTATATATGGGAGCCATAATCGTCCTGATCAAGTCATTGATAAACCGGCGGTCATCTGACACAAACGGCTCTCTGAAATCCGTTTGCCTTACCCAGGAACCGACATACATCACATAAGCATCCCCCCAGACTACGTCTGCGTCGGTCTGCCTTGCTTTCTTATATAAGACCTCACAGGCGTTTTCCGGTATGATATCGTCGGAATCATAAAATATGACATATTCGCCCGCCGCACGGGCAAACCCTGCGTTTCTGGCAGCGGCTACGCCTGCGTTTTTCTGATGGATAACCTGAATCCGCTGGTCTTTTCGGGCGTAAACGTCTAAGATTCTCGGGCAGCTGTCCGGGCTTCCGTCATCGACAAAAATCATTTCTATTTCATTCAGCGTCTGGCTGATGAGGCTGTCAATGCACTCTTCCAGATACTTTTCCACATGATATACCGGCACAATGACGCTCACTTTTGGCAGATCCATTTTAGCCTCCTTTGTTACAGCTTCCGTAAAACAAAGACTTTTGCGATCAGTCTAGGAGGGCTTGCCCAGACCAGACAAAAAACGTACTTTCTTGTCCGGTATAGGATAGCACAGAAAAGACAGTAAGTCAAGGGACGCATGCTACGAAATTTCAGGAACCGGAAGGCCGCTGACAGCCGCTATTTCCCGCTTACCGTCCTGCGCACATACGCCCCCGTATAGGACTTCGGGTTCTCCATCACTTCCTCCGGTGTTCCGCACGCGACGACCGCGCCGCCGCCGTCGCCGCCTTCCGGCCCCATGTCGATGATATAGTCCGCCGTCTTGATCACATCCAGGTTATGCTCGATGACCACCACGGTATTCCCGTCCGCAGTCAGCTTCTGCAGGATTTCCACCAGTTTATGCACGTCTGCGAAATGCAGGCCGGTGGTAGGCTCGTCCAGGATATAGATTGTCTTCCCGGTATCCCGTTTGCTGAGTTCCGCCGCCAGTTTGATGCGCTGCGCTTCCCCTCCGGACAGCTCCGTGGAGGGCTGCCCCAGCTTCACATAAGACAGGCCCACGTCATAAAGGGTCTCTATCTTCCGGCTGATGGAAGGCAGGTTCTCAAAGAACGTCACCGCTTCCTCCACGGTCATATCCAAGATGTCAAAAATGTTCTTTCCCTTATATTTCACATCCAGGGTTTCCCGGTTGTAGCGCTTCCCTCCGCAGACCTCGCAAGGCACATACACGTCCGGCAGGAAATGCATTTCAATCTTGATCAGCCCGTCGCCGCCGCAGGCTTCACAGCGTCCGCCTTTTACATTGAAGCTGAAACGTCCTTTTTGATAGCCTCTTATCTTGGCGTCCGCCGTAGACGCGAACAGATCCCGGATCTGGTCGAACACCCCCGTATAGGTGGCGGGGTTCGACCTTGGCGTCCTCCCGATCGGCGACTGGTCGATGTCGATCACCTTGTCCAGCTGCTGGATTCCCTTGATCCCTTTATGCTTTCCGGGGATCGTCCGCGCCCGGTTCAGGGATTTTGCCAGATGCTTGTACAGGATCTCGTTGACTAAGGAGCTTTTGCCGGAGCCGGACACTCCGGTCACTGCCGTCATTACGCCCAGCGGAAAATCCACGTCGATGCTTTTCAGGTTGTTTTCCCTTGCCCCCAGCACGTTCAGCCAGCCCTTTGGCTGACGGCGCGCCGCAGGAACCGGAATCTTTTTTTTCCCGCTCAGATACTGCCCTGTGACGGATTCCGGCACCCGCATGATTTCTTCCGCCGTACCGCAGGCCACCACTTCCCCGCCATGGGAGCCGGCGCCCGGGCCGATGTCCACGATGTAATCCGCAGCGAACATGGTATCTTCATCATGCTCCACTACGAGCAGAGTGTTCCCCAAGTCGCGAAGATCCTTTAATGCCGACAGCAGTTTGCCGTTATCCCGTTGATGGAGTCCGATGCTGGGTTCGTCCAGGATATAGCAGACCCCCACCAGGCCGGAACCGATCTGGGTCGCCAGCCGGATTCGCTGGGCTTCGCCGCCGGACAGGGTGGCGGTCGCCCGGGAAAGCGCCAGATAGTTTAAGCCCACGTTGACCAGAAAACCTACCCGGGCCTTGATCTCTTTCAGGATCTGCTCCCCGATCCGAAGCTGCTGACGGCTCAAGTCCATGGTTTCCAAAAAATCCCGCAGCCGGTCGATGGGCATTTTCGTGACTTCATAAATATTCTGCTCCGATATGGTGACTGCCAGGGCCTCCCGTTTCAGTCTCATGCCGCCGCACAGCTTGCAGGGGGTGATCCGCATGAAAGACTCGTATTCCTGTTTCGCTCTCTCCGAAGCTGTTTCCCGGTACCTGCGCTCCACATTTTTGAGCAGACCCTCAAAAGCCACCGGATACACGCCGCGCCCGCGCTGGCCCTCGTAATACACATCCACCTGGCGTCCCTCCGTGCCGTGGATCAGCAGTTCTTTTACATCCTGCGGATAGTCCTCAAAAGGCGTGTCGAGGTCAAAATGATACTCCCGGCACAGCGCGAGCAGGAGGACATGGGTAAAGCTGCCGGGCTGCGTACAGGACTGCCAGCCGGGAACCGTGATCGCGCCTTGACGGATCGCAAGCGACGGATCCGGGATCATCAGCTCCTCGTCAAACTCCATTTTATAACCCAGGCCTGCGCAGTCCGGGCAGGCGCCGAAAGGATTGTTGAACGAAAAGCTTCGCGGCTCGATCTCGCTGATACTGATCCCGCAGTCCGGACAGGCGAAACTTTCGCTGAAATTCATCGCCGTGCCGTCGATCACGTCCACCTCTAAAAGCCCCTCCGCCAGTTCCAGCACATTTTCAATGGAGTCCGTCAGCCTCCTTTCGATTCCCGGTTTGACCACCAGGCGGTCTACCACGATCTCAATATTGTGTTTGATATTTTTATCCAGCTTGATCTGCTCGGTCACTTCATACAGGCTGCCGTCTATGCGTACACGCACATAGCCGCTTCGTTTGGCGCGTTCAAAGACTTTGGCGTGTTCGCCTTTACGCCCCCTTACCACCGGGGCGAGAAGCTGTATCCGGGTTCCCTCTTCCAAGGCCATGATCTGATCCGCCATCTGGTCTACTGTCTGCTTGGCGATGACCCTGCCGCACTCGGGACAGTGGGGAATCCCGATCTTGGCATAGAGCAGACGGAAATAGTCATAGATTTCCGTCACCGTTCCCACAGTAGAGCGCGGGTTGCGGTTCGTGGACTTCTGGTCGATGGAGATCGCAGGCGACAGCCCCGAAATCTGCTCCACGTTCGGCTTTTCCATCTGCCCGAGGAACATCCTCGCGTAAGAAGACAGCGATTCCATGTACCGCCGCTGTCCTTCGGCATAAATCGTATCAAAGGCAAGGGAAGACTTGCCGGAACCGGACAGTCCCGTCAGGACGACCAATTCATTCCTGGGGATGTCCACGCTGATGTTTTTCAGGTTATGTTCCTGGGCGCCCCGGACGCGGATCCAGTCGCGAGGGCGCATTTTTTGTACTTCGTCCATGGTAATGGCCATCCTTTCGCGCCAAAGTCCAATTTGGAAATAGTGATCTTTCAAACGACCGGGAACATTTACGTTTTTCCCTCCTGCCCCACTTGCTCCGACAGGATCTTTTTCAGACGGATCATCTGATCCCGCAGCTGCGCGGCGGCTTCAAAATTCAGCTCCGCCGCCGCCTTCCGCATATTCTTCTGGACTGCGGCGATCAGCTTCTCCAGTTGCTTGCGATCCATAGATTCCGGATCTTTTTCAAACCTTACTTCCTCCTGGGCAATCTCTTTCGAGATACTGATCAGATCCCGGACAGCCTTGCGGATGGTCTGGGGCGTGATCCCGTGTTCCTCATTGTACTTCATCTGGATCGTCCGGCGGCGTTCGGTCTCTTCTATGGCTCTGCGCATGGAATCCGTCCACTGATCCGCGTACATGACGACGCGTCCGTCCTCGTTGCGGGCGGCGCGGCCGATAGTCTGAATCAGGGAGGTCTCGCTCCGCAGGAAGCCTTCCTTGTCCGCGTCCAGGATCACCACCAGAGAAATCTCCGGAATGTCCAAGCCCTCCCGGAGCAGATTGATCCCGATCAGCACATCGAACACATCCAGACGCAGATCCCGGATGATCTGGGCGCGTTCCAGTGTCTGCACGTCGGAATGCAGATATTTTACACGGATCCCCACTTCCCGCACATAGTCCGTAAGGTCTTCCGCCATCTTCTTTGTCAGGGTGGTCACTAAGACCTTGTTCCCGTTCGCGATCTCTCTGCGAAGCTCGCCCACCAGGTCGTCGATCTGCCCTTCCACCGGGCGCACCTCCACCTTAGGATCCAGCAACCCGGTAGGGCGCAGGATCTGCTCCGCCCTTTTCAGTTCATGTTCCGCTTCATAGACGGAAGGAGTGGCGGACACAAAAAGCAGCTGGTCGATACGTTCCTCAAACTCCGGGAAATTCAGAGGGCGGTTATCCAGCGCCGAAGGCAGACGAAAGCCGTACTCCGTCAGCGTCAGCTTCCGGGACCGATCCCCCGCGTACATCCCCCGGATCTGGGGAATCGTCATATGCGACTCGTCGATGATGATCAGATAGTCATCCCCGAAGAAATCCATCAGCGTCATGGGCGGCGCTCCTTCCGGCATTCCGTTCAGATGCCGGGAATAATTTTCGATCCCGGAACAGAAACCGGTCTCCCGTAGCATTTCAATGTCAAAATTCGTCCTCTCCGCGATCCTCTGCGCTTCCAGAAGCTTATCTTCTCCCTTGAAATATCTTACGCGTTCTTCCAGTTCCTTCTCGATCTCCACACAGGCCGCCTGGATCTTTTCCTGGGAAACCACATAGTGGGAGGCCGGGAAAATCAAGCTGTGGTTCAGCTGCGCGTGTACCCGTCCCGTCAGCGGATCTACCTGGGAGATCCGGTCGATCTCATCCCCGAAAAACTCCACCCGGATCAGATAATCCCCGCCCTGAGCCGGATAGATCTCCACCACGTCGCCCCGTACCCGGAACGCTCCGCGCTCGATCTCCATCTCGTTGCGGTGATACTGAATATCCACCAAAGACCGCAGCACCTGATCCCGGTCCTTCTCCATCCCCGGACGCAGGGATACGACCAGGTTCCGGTATTCCTCCGGGCTTCCCAGCCCGTAAATGCAGGATACGCTCGCCACCACGATCACGTCCCTGCGCTCCGTCAGGGAAGCGGTGGCGGAGAGCCTTAACTTGTCGATCTCCTCATTGATAGAGGAATCTTTGGCAATATAAGTGTCAGAGGACGGCACATAGGCCTCCGGCTGATAATAATCATAATAAGAAACGAAGTATTCCACCGCGTTCTCGGGGAAAAACTCCTTGAATTCCCCATACAGCTGCCCCGCCAGAGTCTTGTTATGGGCAATGACCAGGGTGGGCTTGTCCAGAGCCTGTATGATATTCGCCATGGTAAAGGTCTTGCCTGAACCGGTCACTCCCAGCAGGGTCTGAAACTGGTTGCCCTCCCGGAAGCCCCGTATCAGCTCTTCCATCGCCTGGGGCTGGTCGCCCGTCGGCTGAAACGGCGCCTGTAACTTGAATCCGCCCATTTTCCTCTCACCTCCTTTGCGGGATATTCTTGCCGGACAGTGACATCCGTATACCATGACGGCTCCGCAGCCATGGCATGGCCATTCGACCGTATCCTATCCTGCGGATCCATAGTGCCATGACGGCTCCGCAGTCATGACAAGGGCATGGCCATCCGGCCTATATCCTATCCTGCGGATATGATACCATGACTGCTCCGCAGTCATGGCAAGGGCATGGCCATCCGGCCTATATCCTATCCTGCGGATATGATACCACAGTTTGCTTCGCAAACCGTGGTTCGCGTACATTCGCCTAACGGTTGCCCTGTAACCGTTTTGGCCGCTTTGCGGCACAAAGTGTACTTCGCACACTTGGCTCATTGTTTACGCGTATGATACCATGAATCCGCAAAAAAGTACATAGGAAAATGAACATCTGTTCTGTTTTTTCCATTTCAGGTTATCGCTCAGCAAGAACGGCTGGCAACATCCAGCAAGAACGGCTGGATGGACTATTTCAGTCCTTCCAGGACTTCCTGCGCTTTCGCGAGCTGGTTGTCGTATCTGTCTTCCCCGTAATACGCGTCCATGTCCAGCTCGCATTCCACGTCCGGCTCGATCCCGATTCCGTGGATGTCCGTTCCGCTGGGCGTGTAATAGCTGCTTGCGGTGATTTTGACCGCCGAGCCGTCCGGCAGGCTCTTGATATACTGCACGACCCCTTTCCCATAGGTAACGGTTCCCACCAAGACGGCCAGGCCGTGATCCTTGAGCGCCCCCGCCACAACCTCCGCCGCGCTGGCGGAATTGCCGTTCACCATTACCGCCATGGGTACTTCCAGCTGTTTCGTGCCGTCGCAGAGATAATCCATCCGTTTTCCGTCTTTGTCCTCCGTATAGAGAATCAGCCCTTTAGGCAGGAGGCTGCGGGCGATTTCCACCGCCGCCTGTAGGCTGCCCCCCGGATTGTCCCGCAGATCCAGCACCAGCCCTTTCATGCCCAAAGTCCTCGCCTGGGCAAGAGCCTCTGTAAACTGATCGATACTCACCGTGTTAAATTCCTCGATCCGGATATACGCGTTCTGATTTTCCAGCATCTCGATCCGTACCGTAATATCTTCCAGCTTTTCGCGCCAGGTGTCAATATACAGCAGGTCGCTCTCCCCTTCCCGTATGACAGTCAGCACCAGATGGGAACCCTCTTCGCCCGTGATCTTTGACACGACTTCCCGCAAGGTATAGCCGTTCAAGGCTTCCCCATCTACTTCGTAGATCAGGTCGCCGCTGCGAAGCCCCGATTCTTCCGCCGGACTTCCCGCAAAGACCGTGCTGACCAGCGGCAGCGTCGTCTCCGGATCCAGGCCCACATAGACTCCGATCCCATAGTAGACCCCCTCCGCCTCGTCCAACTGCTCGTTCAGCTCTTCCTGCGAATAATACTCCGAGTACGGGTCGCCCAGAGACGCCACCATCCCGCGGTAGACCATCTCTTCCATGGCCTTCCGGTCGATTTCTCCCTTGTAATAATACTGCTCGATGATGCTTTCCACTTGCCGCATTTTCCGGGCCATCTCCGGAGTCAGGAAAGATTCCTCCGCGTCCGCTTCCATACCCGCTTCCTGTGCCTGCTGCCGCGCAGCCTGGAAAAAAGAGTTCAGCCTGCCCGTAAGGTATCCTGCCGCGCAGAGAAACAAAGAAGCGACCATGCCGATCAGCAGCCCTTTATAAAACTGCGTCCTGCGCTGTGTCCTGCTTTCTTTTTCCCGCCGAATCTGTCCGGTCTGCTCGATTTGCCCGGCCTGCTCTGTCCGCCCGGCTTGCTCTGTCCGCCCGGCTTGTTCTGTCCGCCGGGTCTCCGCCGTAACCGGCTCTTGATCGAAATCCATAAACCTCTCCTGTCTCTTTCTGCCGTCCATGGTGATACGGAGGATATGCCACGCTTCGCAAGGCGGTCAGGCAGATAAATAATTCCACGGCGATACATAAGAGCCGTTCAGACGCACGGAAAAGTGCAGATGGTTCCCGGTGGAACGTCCCGTAGAGCCGACTGCCGCGATCGTCTCCCCGCGCACCACCACGTCGTCCTTGGCCGCGTAAAGCGCCGAGGCGTGCATATAAATGGTATACAGGCTGTCTCCGTGGTCGATCATGATATAATTCCCCATGGTCGCGCTGTAAGCGGAAGCCACCACTACCCCGTCATAGGCGGCATAAATAGGCGTTCCCGCAGGCGCCGCAAAATCCACGCCGTTATGGAACTGCTCCACACCCAGGGTAGGATGCATCCGCATTCCATACTCATCGGAAATCCTCGTATAAGTCGCCATGGGGAACCGAAAGATGCCGCCGTCATACTTGATGACGCTGCCGCTGTTTTCCAGGAGTCTCCTTTTTTCTTCCGCAATCAGCGCTTCAAGGGTACTGATCAGCTCGTTCTGCTCCGCGATCTCCGCTTCGTACTCCCGGATGGCCTGTTCCTTGTTGCCGATGTCGCTTTCATATTCCCGGATCTGGCGGTTCTTCTGCTGGATCAGGCTCTCCACTTTCCCCTGTTCTTCCTCGACCGCCGCTTTCTGCCGGTCTAACAGTTCTCTTTCCAAGGAAAGCTGCTCCCGGCACAATTCAATGTACTGCCGGTTCATTTTATATTCTTCCAGTATCCTGCGGTCATACGCATAGACCTTCTCCGTGAAATCTGCTTTGTTCAGGAACTCCGCAAAACTCTGCGTCCGCAGCAGGAGACCCAGCATATAAGTGTCTCCTGTCTCATACCGGAATCTTATGCGGTTCTTCATGGATTCATACTGTTTTTCTTCCGTGGCGAGCGCTTCCTCCAGTTCCTGCTGCGCCTGCGCGATCTCCGTCTCTTTCCTGCCGATCTGCTGTTTCAGATCGGAGATGTTCTGCTCGATAGCCGCCAGATTCCCGTCCAGCGCCTCCACATAGCTTTTCAGGTCGCGCTTCTGCGCCTCCAGCTCTCCTTTGATCCTCTGTATGTCCGTCAGACTGTTTTGCAGATTCTCCTTATCCGTTTTCGCCTGTGAGATCTGATTCTGTTTTTGTTGGATACTGGCGGAGGTAATCCCGTAGACCGTGCCGACAGGCAGGACGGACAACAACAGAGAAAGGCTGACTGCCAGACAGATCCCGGTCGCTTTCTTCTTTTTCCTCATATCCCCCTCAGACTTTCAGATGTTTCCTCACCGTAGTCACGCTTCCTAAAAAGCCGATACCCACTCCCACGCCTAACGACACAGGCGTCAGGAGCCGGAAGATTTCCTCTACCGTCAGAAACGTCAGCAGCTCGCTCAGCATACTGAACCGCTCCAGAAAAAACTCCGTCACATACCCGTAGACATTGTGGATCAGCCACAGGGGAAGAGCCGCCCCCAGCAGGCCGATCAGCATTCCCTCCAGCACGAAAGGCGCCCTCACGAAGAAATCCGTCGCGCCGATGTATTTCATGATGTTGATTTCCTCTTTGCGTACAGAAATCCCTACCGTCACCGTGTTGCTGATCAAAAAGACGCTCACCGCCAGCAAGATGACGATGATCCCCAGGGAAACATAGCCGATCAGCACGTTCATGCCGCTTAAGGTGTTTGCCACCGAGTCGAGATGGTTGACTTTGCGCGATTCCGGGATCGACTGCAGATACGTCACCAAGGCGCTCTGCATGGAAACATCCGCCAGGAAAATCTCCAGATTCTCCGAACCCTCCAGAGGATTCTCCGCGAAACCCTCCGCATAGTCTGAGCTGTCCTTGCCGAAGGTCGCCTTATAGTCTTCCCATGCCTGTTCAGCGGAAATATACCGGACTTCCGACACCTCGATCCGCTTTTCCACCACGCCTTTGATCTCCAGAATCCGTTCTTCGGTCGTTCCCTCCTGGAAAAACAAAGTGACTGCCACACCCTCCTGCGCCGCTTTCACCATGCTCTGGAAATTCGCCACGATGGCGTAGAAGAGGCCGAACAGGAACAGGCAGGCGGAAATGGTGGCGATAGACGCCAGAGAAAACCATTTGTTACGGAAAAGATTACGAAAGCCTTGCAGAATCGTGTAGAACAGTGTGCTAATCTTCATCCGTATATTCTCCCTCCTCCGTATCGCTCACGATGATCCCCCTTTTCATGGTAATCACGCGCTTGCGCATAGCGTTGACGATCTCCCTGTTGTGCGTAACCATCACGACCGTCGTTCCGCTCTGGTTGATTTCTTCCAGAAGCTGCATGATGTCCCAGGAATTTTTCGGATCCAGATTCCCGGTCGGCTCGTCCGCAAGCAAAATCGAGGGGCTGTTCACCAAGGCCCTCGCCAGAGCCACCCTCTGCTGCTCCCCTCCGGACAGCTGCTTGATCTTTGCCTTGTATTTGCCCGCAAGCCCCACGGTCGCCAGAATCGCCGGGACATTCCGGCGGATCTCGCCGACAGGCGTTTCTACGATCCTCTGCGCGAACGCCACGTTTTCATAGACGTTCCGGTCGTTCAGCAGGCGGAAATCCTGAAAGACCACCCCTAGGCTGCGCCGGAACTTCGGAACCTGCCTGTGTTTCAGTTTCGCCAGATCCTTCCCCATGACATAGACGCTGCCGTCGCTTGCCGTAAGCTCCCGGAGCAGAAGCTTGATCGTCGTGGATTTCCCGGAGCCGCTGTCGCCGACAATGAACACAAACTCCCCCTCGCGGATCGACAGCGTGATCCCGTTCAAGGCCGGCGCGCCGGTGGAATAAGTCTTGCTGACATGATCCAGGAAGATAATGCCGTTCTCCGCTATCATTTTTTCCTGTCTTTTTCTGATGAGTTCTTTTCTCGCCATGCGGCCGCCACCTAACTGTTCCTTTATCAGTATTCAAAGGTCTCCATGCATTTCATGTATTTTACCACCATCAGCGCGATTTTGAAAGTGATCGCATCTTCAAAAACCCGCAGATCCAGACCCGCGCTCTTCTGCAGCTTATCCAGACGGTACACCAAGGTGTTGCGGTGGATGAACAGCTGCCTGGAGGTTTCTGACACATTCAAGCTGTTTTCAAAAAATTTATGGATAGTCGTCAGGGTCTCCTCGTCGAAATCGTCCGGGCTTTTCGCGCCGAAGATCTCCCGGATGAACATCCTGCAAAGAGGAATCGGCAGCTGGTAGATCAGACGCCCGATCCCAAGCTCGCTGTAAGCCATCACATCTCGTTCCTCGAAGAAAATCTTCCCTACGTCCAACGCCATCTTGGCTTCCTTATAAGAACGGCTGACCTCCTTGATCTCATGAACCACCGTGCCGTAGGCGATCCGCATATCCTCTAATCCCTCCGAGATCAGGAAGTCCCCCAGCCCCCTTGCCGTCCGCTCGATCTCCTTTTCATTCTCCGGCTCCGCCAGATCTTTCACTACGATGACGTTGCTTTCGTCCACGGCGGTCACAAAGTCCTTGCTGCTGTTCCCGAAGTAGGCCTTCACGGTCTCCTGCTCGCTGCTGCCTTTGCCGTGTCCGGTTTCCACGATCATGACCAGACGAGGCCCCTCCGTCTGGATGCGCAGTTTTTTTGCCCGACCGTAAATATCTACCAGAAGCAAATTGTCCAACAGCAGGTTCTTCATGAAATTATCCTTGTCGAACCGCTCCTTATATGCCACCAATAGATTCTGCAGCTGGAACGCCACCATCTTGCCGACCATATAGACGTCTTCGCCGCTGCCTCCGGCGATCAGGACATATTCGATATGATGTTCATCAAAAATCTTGAAATACTGATGCCCCTGGATTTCCTGTGAATCCGCGGGGGAAACGGCGAAATCCACCGCCGCGGCGGCACAGTTCCCCATGTCGGCGGTAGCGGCTACTTCCTTTCCGTCCATATCCAGGACACAGAAGTCCACTCTGGAAATATTTTTCAGCCCCTCGATCGTGTTCTGCAGAATCTGATTTGATATCATAAACTTTCTCCCTCCGGATCACAATGGCCTGCTTATAAAACTATTTTAATACAAACGCACAAAAAAAGCTATCAAAATACAAGGATTTTTTATGAACCCGTATTTTCCATGGATGCAAAAAGTTACTATTCGGATTCCTGCTCAGCAAGAGTATCCCGCGAAGTAACGAAGGCACCTATCTGGGCAGGTACGGTATTTTGCACGAAATTACGAGGACAGCGCGCCAAGCCGCACATACTCTATTTAGCAGAGACAGCGAAATGGCTGCTCGTGTGCATAACGTTACTGTTCAGCCGCCCTTGCGGAGTAACCGTTCCAAACAGCCTGCCAAGGCCGTCTTCCGGCAAGAGCGTTTGGGCAGCCACAAAAAAGACCGTGGCCGGGTTTCCTTTGAGAGGCTCCCGTCTGCCACAGCCTTTCCCTTTCAGAAATCAGATCTTCAGATCCAGACTGGAACCCACATTCGGATTCACGCTCTGCTCCATCGCCGCGGCGTCCAGCATCTGCACCATCCCAGAGCCGATTGCCTCCGAAGTGTCCATCGCCTTGCTCAATACGGCGACGCTGACATCGTTCTGGAGGGAAGCGTTGGCCAGCGCAAATGACATCCCCGCTATATCCATACTCATATCCGCTCCTCCTTTCTTTCCGGGCTGCTTTTCCGGATGATTTTTCTCCGTGATCGCGGTACGTCCAAACGGTAACAGGGCATTTTCCGGAAAAAACAGGATAATGGTTTTTTCCATGCCTGTATGTCTATATCGGCAGATTCCGGCTGTTTCTGAACCACTTGCCGGAACATTTTTTTACCGTTTTCCGGCGGTTTTTCTTTTCAGGCCGCTGATTGCGGAGTCTTTTGACAGACACTCACTTCCGGCGGATGGACTGCCCTACGATCTCGATTTTCCCCGCTTTGAGCAGGTTCCCCACCGCCCGTTTGAACTCTTTCTTGCTCATCCCGGTCGCTTCTTTGATGGTCTCCGGAGAGGATCTGTCATAAAAAGAAAGCCTTCCGCCGCAGCGCTCCAGAAGCCCTAGGATCTCTTCCGCGTCTTTCCCCATCTGGATATAGGCTTTCTCCCGCAGACTGAGACTGAGCTTCCCGTCTTCCTTCACCTCCGTGACCCGCGCCGAAACGTCTTCCCCGACCGCGACGGCCTGCCCGTAAAGCTCTTTCCTGGGGATCAAGGCGGAGTAGAGGTTGTCCACCGCCACAAAGGCGCCGAACTCCTCGCTGGTCTCATACACCCTGCCCGTGACCCGTTCGTCTTTCCGGTACGGGCTGTCCGTGCGCAGATAGGGATAGACGTTCATCGTAGCGCAGAGACGCCCGCTCTTGTCGATGTAAAGAGCGGCCAGCACGTTCTCCCCCTCTTCCACCGTCTTCGTCTGCTGCCGGAACGGAAGCAGGAGATCCTTTTCCAGACCCCAGTCCAGGAAGGCCCCGAACTTGCCTGTCTGCGCCACCCGAAGCTCCGCGACCTCCCCCATCACCAGCTTGGGGGTATGGACGGTGGCAATCAGCCTGTCCTGGGAATCCCGGTAGACAAACACCTCCATGGAGACGCCGGTTTCCGCTCCCGGCGGAACCTGTTTGAGCGGCAGGAGGATCCCTTCCTCCGGGTCGCCTTGCGGCGTTGCCAGGTAAACGCCGAAATCCACTTTTTTCACAATCTGCAAAGTCTGCTTCTCGCCTAATCTTATCATATTTCCTACCTGTCGTCACGGGATCTTCCTGCCGGGCAGCGGCTGCCTGCCACGTTACTGCCCGGCTTCCTATACTGAATGCCATACGTTGCCGTTCCCGTAATTTTGTGCGGTATCCGCCCCTGCCCCTATATGGCACTGGACACTCATTCCTTGGCGGGATCTTCCCGCACGGCAACTCCGCCGCAGCTTAGCTCTATGTTCGCATAGGGGCTGCCCTGTCTGTCCTTGAGCGAAACGACATACGTCTCCTGCGTCTTGCCCACGTAAGGGCAGATCACGTCGTCCAGCCACGCCTGCTTCCGGTATTCCGCACGCATACGGCGCACGGCGAAGCCCTCCGGAAGATATGCCATGGCCATGTCAATGTACCGCCCGTTGTTCACATGGCGGTTCGTGTCCAGATGGTACCTGCGGACGGTCAGCGGCTCTTGTTCCAGACAGTCCGGCGGAAGCGGGATCTTCCGGGGCGGATACTCCATCTCCAGCCTTGGCTCCAAGCGGTATTTCTCCAGCATGGACACAGGCGCGGAAACCGGCTTCATCCTGTCCGTGTCCAGCAGCGTCCACAGGGAACCGGCTTTCGCGAGATACCTTCCCTGCCGGTCGCGCAGGAAGAAGTTACGGGCGCCCAGACAGCCGCGGAACTCATAAGGGAACGTCCCGATCTCCACTTCCTCGCAAAGGCGCGGATAACGCTCCACGGCCACGCTCCAGGAAGCCAGCACCCACACCAGATGGAGCGACTGAAGATAGCCGATCCCCAGACCCAGGTCTTCCGACTGGAACGTGGAGCAGTCCTGAAAATAATTCAGAAGCGAAGAGAATGTCAGCCTGCCCTCGCTGTCGCTTTCACTGTACCGAATCCTGCTGTCGAACGTATACATGCGGCTTACATCCTTTGCTCTGTTTTGTTTTCCTTATTATATCTCAAATCCGGCCAAGAGGGAAGATGAAATCGAAATTTTATTGGAAACCTGCTTTGCCACCGTTTTGCCGGCCTTGCCGGGCAGCCACGTTCACACCAGACAGGCTGTCCTCCGGCGCATGGATCCTTCCGGTATCCTGATTTTCCCATAATGTCGATAAATGGGCGGAAACTGCGGCTGCGTACCATGGACGGCTGCTGCTTTTTCTGGTATCATACGCGTAAGCAGTGAGCCAAGCGGTTGCGAAGCAACCATTTGGCGAACGCACGCGAACCATGAGTCCGCAAAGCGGATTCATGGTATCCTATCCGCAGGATAGGATATAGGCCGGATGGCCAT
>JAISOV010000004.1 GCA_031275405.1 Clostridium sp.
CTTTGCCGCCAGGAAATACGCGGACAGTGAGAAAATGCGGTGGTTTGACGAGAACCTGGTCTTTCTGTTCCGGCATGGGGGGCATGAGTTTTTCCGCTGAGCCGGGGAGCGGCCTCCCCTTTTGCGGAATCTTTCTCCGTCCCTTTGCGGAAGGTAAAATAAGCCGTTTTTTAGAAAACATAGAGCGGAAGTATCTTGCTTTTTTGGCGGCTATCGGTATAATAACGCTAGGAAAGAACAAACGTGAGCGGAGCGTTTCAGACCTCCGGGTTTTTTGTTTCCTTTCTGTTTCAGCCGGTGTTTTCCGGTAAGGAACTGTTACTAGCAATCAATCGAGATGGTACGCGCATAGCCGGGCATACAGGGGAGCAAGACGGAAAGAAGCGTTCGGCCTTCCTGGTCTGCACGCCCGCCCAGGCGGGCAGATGGGAGCAGATGTGGAAATATTCTATCGCAGCACACGTGGGGGAGCGGATCCTGCCACCGCGTCCGCCGCCATCCTGAAAGGGCTGGCGCAGGACGGCGGCTTGTTCGTGCCGGAGGCTATACCGGCGCTGGATAAAAGCCTGAAAGAGCTGGCCGGCATGAGCTATCAGGAAGTCGCCTACGAAGTCCTGAAGTTATTCCTTACGGATTTTACAGAGGAGGAATTAAAGGACTGTATCCGAAGAGCCTATGATGAGAAATTCGATACCCGGGAAATCGCGCCCCTTGCCGAAGTGGACGGAGCCTACTACCTGGAGCTGTTCCACGGAGCCACGCTTGCGTTTAAGGACATGGCGCTTTCCATCCTGCCCCATCTGCTGACTGCCGCCGCACGGAAAAACCGGGTCAGCAATCAGATCGTGATCCTGACCGCTACTTCTGGGGATACCGGCAAAGCGGCACTGGCAGGGTTCGCGGATGTGGAGGGAACGAAGATCCTCGTTTTCTATCCCAAGAACGGCGTCAGCCCGATCCAGGAAAGGCAGATGGTGACGCAGAAAGGCGCCAATGCTTTCGTGGCGGGGATCCACGGCAATTTTGACGATGCGCAGACGGGCGTGAAAAAGATTTTTTCCGATCAGGCACTGGCAAAGGAAATGGAAGAAAGAGGGTACCAGTTTTCCTCCGCCAATTCCATCAACATCGGGCGTCTGGCGCCGCAGATTGTGTATTATGTCTATGCCTATGCCAGGCTTCTGGCCAAGGGGAAGATCGAAGAGGGCGAACCCATCCACGCGGTGGTGCCTACCGGGAACTTCGGCAACATCCTGGCGGCCTATTATGCGGGGAAGATGGGGCTTCCGATCGGGAAGCTGCTCTGTGCGTCCAACGAAAATAAAGTGCTGTATGATTTTTTCCGTACCGGAGCCTATGACCGCAACCGGGAATTTGTGCTGACGTCCTCGCCATCCATGGACATCCTGATTTCCAGCAACTTAGAGCGCCTGATCTATCATGCCGCAGGAAACGACGGGCAGCGGTGCGCCCGGTTCATGGCACAGCTGAGCGGGGCGGGGCAGTATGAGATCACCCGGGACATGCTGGCTTCCCTTTCCGGGTTTTATGGCAATTACGCTACGCAAGGAGAGGCGTCCGCGACCATCCGCCGGGTCTTTGAAGCCTGTGGGTACGTGATGGACACGCATACGGCGGTAGCGGCCAGCGTGTATGAGAAGTACCGGAAAGAAACCGGCGACCGGACCAAGGCGGTAGTGGTTTCCACGGCAAGTCCGTTTAAGTTTGTCGGAAGCGTGATGAAGGCGATTGCCCCGGAGGAAGCTTCCGGCTCCAAGGCGGAGGAGTTCGCGCTGATTGACCGGCTGTCTGCCCTTGCCCACCAGAAGATCCCCGCCGCCATGGAAGAGATCCGCTTGGCCCGGATCCTGCATAGCAGGGAATGTGAGATAGAGGAAATGCCGCGAGCGGTACGGGAGTTCCTGCGGCTGCCGCTTTAGACAGAGCAGGAGTCCCTGTCGTTCAGCGCCACATAGGTCTGTTCCTCCCCGATAGGCTTATACGCCGGACGGATGATCTTCCCGTTGTTGACCAGTTCTTCCAGACGGTGGGCGCTCCAGCCCGTCATCCTGGCGACAGCGAAAATAGGCGTGTAAAGCTCCATAGGAAGCCCCAGCATATGGTAAACGAAGCCGGAATAAAAATCCACGTTAATGCTGACGCCCTTATACATCTGGCGCTCTTCCTCAATGATCCGGGGAGCCAGCTGTTCGGTGAGGGAATAAAGCGCAAACTCTTTCCGAAGCCCTTTTTCAATGGAAAGCTTTTCCACAAATTTCTTGAAGATCACCGCACGGGGATCCGATTTGGAATAAATGGCATGTCCTACCCCGTAAATCAGACCGGAACGGTCAAAAGCTTCCTTATGAAGAAGCTTTTTCAGATATGCTGAAACCTCTTCCTCGTCTGTCCAGTCGGAAACCTCCTGCTTCATGTCCTCGAACATCTTCACCACTTTCATGTTGGCTCCGCCGTGGCGCGGCCCTTTCAGGGAGCCGATGGCGGCGGCAATGGTGGAATACGTGTCCGTCAGAGAAGAGGTGACGACGTGGGTCGTAAACGTGGAGTTGTTCCCGCCGCCATGCTCCATATGCAGGATCAGGGCAATATCCAGGATCTTCGCTTCTAAAGGCGTATAAGAGCTGTCGGGGCGCAGGATATGTAAAATATTTTCCGCCGTGGACAGCTCCGGCACAGGCTGATGGATGAACAGGCTGTTCCCGTCATGGTAATGGCTGTACGCCTGATAACCGTAGATGGTCAGCAGGGGGAACAGGCTGATCAGCTGAAGGCATTGCCGCAGGACGTTGGGCGTGGAAGTATCGTCCGCCCGGTCGTCGTAGGAATACAGGGTCAGGACGCTTCGGGCAAGGGTGTTCATCATATCTTTGCTGGGCGCTTTCATGATAATATCCCGCACGAAACTGGTAGGCAGGGTACGGTAAGCCGCCAGCAGCCTTTGGAAGTCGTCCAGCTCCTTGGCGTTGGGAAGCTTATCGAACAGAAGCAGATAAGTGATCTCCTCGAAACCGAAGCGCTCATCCGCCGTAATGCCCGCTACTAAATCATTGATCTGGTAGCCCCGGTAAAACAGCCGCCCATGGGCAGGTACGGAGATCCCGTCCACGATTTCCGTGGCGCGTACATCTGAAATATGGGTCAGCCCCGCCAGGACGCCCTTTCCGTTCAGGTCGCGCAACCCCCGTTTGACCTCATAACGTGTAAAAAGCGCGGAGTCGATGGATCCGGCTGCTTCGGAAAGTTTTGCCAGACGTAAGATCTCGGGAGTTTTTTCGGAATAATTAATGTAATCCAATCGTGTTCTCTCCTTTCTAAACAGACAATCGGCTGCAAGTTCCAAATAGGAAAAAACTGAACTTATGCTGAAACCAAGTCAAGTTTTGAAGAATACTGCAAAACAGGAATCCCGTGGCGTACCTTGGAAGTTTGAGAATCAGTAACGAACAATATTGTCTTTTTGATTATAACATAGGAGTCGGTTCTAAGGCAAGAAAAAAGTGGGTTTTTTAGAAAGCGGAAAAAAACTGATCCTCAATCGATGTCCTATCCATTTGCGGTGGGCGACAAATATAGCCTGGATGTCCTGTACGGCACGCTGCCCGCCGACAGCAAAACCGTTGTCGTGGGGCGGTATCTGTTTGCCTTCTCGTTAGAGGTTCTGTAAGCGGCGCTGACATTGATCGGCGGATCTTCCGTGTCCGCTGTCATCGGCGTTCCGTTTGAGCTGGCGGAGCAGCTGTTCCTGTGAAGCGTGTTGTCTGGGATCTTCTCGCTGATTGCTGCCGTTCAATATCCGATTTCTTTCAAGTTCGGATACAACAAGGCAAAACTCCTTGCCCTGCTTCCCCTTTTGGCCTTGTTTTTCGTCATCATACAGCTGCCCGCGCTGGCAGAACGGTTCGGCGGGCAGTTCTCATGGGAGGCCCTGTCAGACTTAGTAAGCAGTCCGCTTCTGCCATGCCTTTCCTTGGCTATGGGCCTCGTATTGCTTGTGGCTTCTTGTTCCGTATCGTGCGGTATTTATGCCAGACGGGATAGGTAGCGCGGATTTCAGATCGTGTATTCTTCCTGTACGTCATGCGCGAAATCCATCCGTTTCAGAATCCCCGTCCGGAGTGCCGTAAAATCGCCGGCGGCCCTGTTTCTGGGATAGCTCATCGGCACGTCGAGTACGTCGGCGATCCTTCCGGGACGGGGGGACATCACTACGATTCTTTGGCTTAAGTAGATCGCCTCGTCAATGTCATGCGTTACCATCACCATAGTGTTGCCGCGCTCCCGCCACAGACGAATCAGTTCGTCTTGCAGGTTCATGCGGGTGAAACTGTCAAGCGCGCCAAGCGGCTCGTCAAGCAGAAGCACCTGCGGTGAGACGGACAGGGCGCGGACAAGCGCGGCGCGCTGGCGCATTCCCCCGGATAACTGGTGCGGGTAATTGTTGGCGAACTCCGATAACCCGGCAAGCGACAGCCAGCCGTCGATCTCCCCTTTTTTCTCCTTGTAAAGCCCTGCGGACTTCCAGGCGAACTCAATGTTTCCTCTGACGGTAAGCCAGGCGAAGAGAGTATGTTCCTGGAACACCAGCCCTCTGCTGGAATCGGTACCTCTGATCGGCTTTCCGTCAAACAGCGCCTCGCCCATTGTCGGCACTTCAAGCCCGGCGATAATGCGCAGCAGCGTGGATTTCCCGCAGCCGGAAGCGCCCAGAAGGGTGACAAACTCGCCGCGGGAGACGGACAGATGGATGTTGTCAAGCGCGGTAAGCGTCGCGTCGGCAGCCTGCCTGGCGAAAATTTTAGATAGGTTCCTGATTTCGATCACCGCACTCATGGCTTTACCTCCTGCCACCTCAGCATTCTTTTCCTGACGAACGTCAGGACGAGATTGACCGCTGTGAATGTGAGACAGATGATGATCACGGCGGCATACATTTTGGCAAATTCCGCCCAGCCGCGCTGCCAGTTGATGTACCAGCCCAGCCCGGATTCCACGCCGAGCATTTCCGCTACCATAAGCGCGGTGCAGGCAATGCTCATGCCCTGCGTCAGTCCATTGAAGATGCTGGGCAGAGCGGCGGGAATCGCCACCTTGTATACAAGCCCGATATGTTTCACGCCGAATGTTCTCGCCACTTCAAAATTGCTTTTTTCCACGTTCGATACGCCGTTAAAAGCGGACATCGCGACAGGATACCAGACGCCGAGCGCAATCATAAACACGGAACCGGCGAAAAGCGAGCTTGCCACGATCAGGATAATCGAAATCCATGTGGTGGATGGGATAGGGCCGAGGATCTTCATCAGCGGCATGATCCAGTAGCGTATCCTGGGACTCCATCCCGCTCCGATCCCCGTAGCAAGACCCGCGAGAGTTCCCGTCAGGTAGCCGGCAAACAGCAGCACGAGAGAATGCGCGATACAATCCAGCAGGATCTTCCGGTCCTCGATCATCGCAAGCAGGATACGGTCGATCCAGGGGAAATAGGGCAGCGGAAGCGTTCCGGTTTTCAGCGTCGCCACGTCGTAGGCTCCAAGGATCAAAAACGCGACGCAATAGAGCGGAGCCTTGAACAGCAGCTTTTCATAGGCGCGAGCCGAAAAAAAGGACAGGACGAAAGATACGGCCAGCCCGATGGCAGCCATACCGAGGACAACCGTATATACGTCGCTCTGCGGATACGCGATCGGATTCGAGGCATATTTGGGGAAATTCGGCGCGAATTTGTAGATGGCCAGAAGGAGCGCCGCCAGTACGGACGGCAGCGCCGACATCCCCCGGTCGAGGCTGCGCCGGAGATCTGTCTTCGGCGCGCCCTCAAGTTTGCGTAGTTCGCGGACGGTAAGGTTCATGCTTTTTCTCCTTTGGGATTACTCAATCGCAAGCGGAGCCCATATCTGGTTTTTGACTTCGGAAGGGTCGAGCGTATCCGAAATGACGCCAAGTTTCTGATAATCCGTGACGGACAGGTCAAGCGTCTCCTCGGTCAGGTCGCTCGGCAGCCCCCAGCGGAACAGCTTCATCAGCGAAAGCGCGTATTCTTTCGTTCCGCTGATATAGCTGTTGTCCAGAAGGATCTGGGCGGCTTCTTCCTTGTTGGCGTCGCTTTCGCCGATCCACAAGGCGGCTTTGTAAATGGCGCGGCTGATTTTTTCGCTTGCCACAGGATTTTCATCCAGGAACGAGCCGGCGATCCCAAGCACGCAGCAGGCTTCATCCTGGAAGTCCTCGTCTCCATGCAGGGAGCGGATACGCCTGAGAGTTCCGTCCTGTACCCATTGTTCCGCGAGCTGGTCGGAGAACACGGCGACGTCGGCTTCGCCGTTCTGCAGAACGAGCAGAGTCTGATCGGCAGGGAAATCCTTCCAAGTAAAGTCGTCTGGAACAAAACCGTCGTGCGCGATGAAGCGATAACCGATATTGTGGTATACGCCGCCGATTCCGCCGTTGATTGCCACCGTCTGGCCTTTTTCAAATCCTGTGATGCCGGAATCCGCGAGGACGAACGCGGAGGCGCAGCCTGTGTGCAGGCCGACCGTAAAGCGCAGGTCGATACCGTTGGTAATGGGCTTCAGCCACCCGGCGATCATGCCTGCCGCCGTGTCGATTTTACCCGCCGCGAGCGCGTCGCGGGTATTGTCCTGGGTGCCGCCGGTTTTGGTGAGTTCCGTGGTAAGCCCCTCGGCCTCGAAAAAGCCTTTGTGCTGGGCAATCGGGATGGCCGCCTGGCAGAGTCCGCCGTCGTAAGCGATGTGGATCGTCCGCTGTGACGCAGGCTCCGCCCGGTAAGCGGCTTCTTTGTCCGTCGCGGAATCCGCTCCGTCTGCGGCTCCGCCCGTCTCGGCTGTTTTGCCGCAGGCCGCAAGCGAAACCGTCAATGCGGCGGCAAGGATCAGTGCGGGGAAACGTTTCATAGTGGTTCCTCCTTTAATTTTTAAGGTACTGGAAGGTGTCGCCTTCAAAGTAGGCCTGTTTGTACGGCAGCCTGATGTGCCGCGAGAGTCTTTCCCGGTACGAAGTGTTCTTGAATTCAAACACGATGCGCCGCAGGATCTGGTAAATGCCGTTGTAGGCAAAGAACGTTCCGTCCGCGTTGAACAGCTGAACGGATGGTACGCCGAGCTTGGCGATGTAGCCCTGTGTGCCGTTGTGCGAGATGACAAGGTCAGGTTTCAGCGTCTTGATCTGGTGCGTCATCTCGAACAGCTGATTGCTTACCGCAACCGGCGTGTCTGACAGGCAATCCGCAACGTCCTCAAAAACAGGCTCCGCGCCTTCGTCGTAATGGTAGGCCCGTATTCCCAATACATTCAGTCCAAGCTCCGAAAGCGCCGTAGCCTCCAGGCCGACGCGGACGACGCCGCCGCACAGTAAGACGTTCTTGCCCTTGACCTGCTCTACAAACGGCTGGATGGCTTCTTTGGCAAGCTTTTCTTCGTAGTCGGCGAGCGCGGACGCCTCTTTCCCAAGCCCGAAGTGTTCGGCAATCTGAACCAGCCATTTCCTTGTGTGCCGGAAGCCTATGGGCATTCCCGCGATACAGAAAGGGAGGCCGAACTTTTCTTCGAGATATTTCAGCATATAGTCGTCGTGGACGTTGCACATGCTGACGTTGAGCGCGGCTTCCGTTACCAGGCGCAGTTCATCGCGGGACGCGTATTCGGCAAAGAACCGTACCGTGAGTCCTAACGCCGACAGAAGCCGCCCCACCTCTTTTTCGTCGGCCAAGCCGATACTTGTCGCGTTCCAGATGTTCACCGTGCGGCTTTTCTGAAAGCGGTATTTTTTCTCGGCAAGCTCAGAATTCGGGTCGGCTGGGTTGAGCGGCCGAAAGTCCAGCCACGGTTTCGGCTGTAACGCAAGCCCGCGCAGCACTCCGTGATAGAAGGTGTCATACGCGCTTGCCACGACGCGGCTCCGGAAGCCCGGACAGTGAAGGCTTACGACGTCCGCCGAAACTTTCGGGCGCGTCTGCCTGACGACTTCCTCTGCGTCGTCGCCGATAATGCTTGGCGCACAAGTCACGACCACGAATATGATCTCGGGGCGAAAGGTACGGTCGGCATATTCAATGGTTTCACGCAGTTTGCGTTCGCCGCCGCCGATTACGTCCGCCTCCGTGAGATTCGTCGAAAGCCACGGCACCGGCGCCGGTGTTTTCCCCCGCTGGCCCTTCCCCTTTGCCGACTGCGCGGACAGCGAATGCAGGATCGCGCCGCAGCCGCCGGGAGCGTGCATGACGATCGCCGAATTTTCAACAGTCGTCGCCATCATCAGCGAAAGCGCCATCTGGCAGGAACCTGCCTGCCAGAAACCGCGTCCTTTTTGGAGCAGGCAGCCGCCGCGTCCGCAGTTCACCAAGTCACAGGCGTGACCTGCGTAACTGTCTCCTATTTTCAGCCGCGAGTCGCGCACGGGCGGAACGCTCTGTTCGTAGTATCCCATGTGTTTTCACCTCCTAAGACTTCACGGACATAATCTGGCTGATTAAGTCTTCAAATAAATGCAGGCCTCCGCGATAACCGGCATAGCCCCTGTCTGTGATCAGCCTGTCATACACGGGGAAGCTGACCGACAGATGCTTTGCGCCCCTCGATGCCGCGGTTCGCTTTTCGAGCGTGCTTCCGATCAGGTAGAGCGGCGACAGATCATCAAAATACCTTGCGGCACGGTTTCGCGGATGGTTTGCCGTGATTGCCCGCGCGATTTCCTGCACGCCCGTCAGGAAGGTAAGCGGGATCTCGCAGCGCAAAGCACGTTGCTGCTCCATAGAAAGTTTGTCGGTTACAAAACTGTCCGCAAGCACCCATCCGAGTTCCCGTGTGACATACCTTGCCAGCGGGATGGCGTAAGTCGAATTTGTGGCGGTCACGGCATAAAACTTCAGATCCTGGTCGCAGAACGCATCCGCCGTTCTCTCGAAGTACCCGTAAAAATCCTGGTTGCCCTGCCCGATCACTTTCTCCGCGTCCAGCCTGAATTTTTCCGCCGCCTCAGCCAGGAACTGATCCGTAGCTTCGGGACCGATGGGCAGATCCGTCACCCAGAACGGCGTACCGTGCCTTTCCTCAAACTTTTCCGCAAGCTCCACGCCCCAGACGCGTGACAGGACAATATTGCACGCGGCAGCCGGCGCGGAAGTAATGTTCTCAAACGTCTGGTCAGGTGTGAAGAACGTATTGACTCGGAGTCCCAGGCTTTCCAGCAGGCGTTTGATTTCTTCCAGGTCTCCCCTGAAAAACGGGTCATATCCCGGCACAAGCCCGAAGACATTCACAAGTCTGTCATTTTTCCGATCAGCCTTTGGCAGGAATTGATTAAAAATGCCGTCCAGCACAATATCGTAACCGTGATAACTGTCGCCCTTGAAACTCGGCGTGCTTACCGAGACGATCGGCACACCTTCCTCCCTGAATTCGCTGACCACGCCCGCCGTGTCGTCGCCGATCATTTCTGACATACATCCGGTAGCGACGACATACAGCCTGCCATGAATCAGTTCCAGGGTGTTCCGGATCTGTTCGTGCAGTCTGTCCGCCCCGCCGAACACAATTTCCGTTTCGGTGATTCCCGTGCTGGGCGCGGCCTGGCCGTTACAGTATCCGCCGCCGAGGTACCCGGAACCGAACGCGACGGAATTCGCGAGATTGCCGCCGCAGCCGAGGCTTGTATGTACGATAGGTACGACGTCCGGCAGACTGCCCACAACGGACAAGGCGCCGGCAAGCGCGCAAGCGGTACGCGGACGTTCCATCATATCCGACATTTCCATCCCTCCTTTAATACTGATACAAAATCGTCGATAGGTAACGCTCCCCGGTGTCCGGCAGAAGGGCGACGACCGTTTTGCCGGCGTTTTCCGCCCGTTTCGCAACCGCTGTCGCCGCAAACGCCGCCGCGCCGCTGGATATGCCGACAAGCAGGCCTTCTTCGCGTCCAAGCTCACGCGAGACGTCTATCGCTTCCTGCGAACGGACGGGGAACACCTCGTCAGCCACGCCCATCTCATAGACAAGCGGCACAAAGCCGGCGCCGATGCCTTGGATCTTATGAGGCCCGGGCTGGCCGCCTGATAAAACAGGCGATTCCAATGGTTCCACGGCAATGATTTTGATGTCTGGATTTTTCTTTTTCAGGTTTTTCGCCACGCCGGTGACAGTGCCGCCTGTTCCTACGCCGGCGACGAAGATGTCAACCCTGCCGTCGGTGTCCGCCCATATTTCCTCGGCGGTGGTTCTGTGGTGAATCTCCGGGTTCGCCGGGTTCTCAAACTGTTGCAGGATCACGCTGTTCGGGATCTGCGCGTGGAGTTCCTCCGCGCGGCGAACCGCGCCTTTCATTCCGTCCGCGCCGGGGGTGAGAACCACGTCGGCGCCGAGCGCTTTGACAAGGTTACGGCGTTCCACGCTCATGGTTTCGGGCATTGTGAGGATCACCGGATACCCTCTCGCCGCCGCGACAAAAGCGATTCCGATTCCCGTGTTGCCGCTTGTCGGCTCGATGATCGTCGCGCCTTCCGTCAAGCGTCCGGTACTTTCCGCATCCAGGATCATTGCGTGAGCGATACGGTCTTTCACGCTGCCGAGCGGATTGAAGTATTCCAGCTTGAGGAACAGCCCGGCGTCCGGCGCCGCCTGTGCCGCAAGAAACTTCCGCGGTTTCAGAAGCGGCGTGTTTCCGATCAGTTCGGTTAAGCTGTCTGCATATTTCATAAGGATCCTCCTTATCCATGGCTGAATGTTTCCAGTTCACGGTTCTGGTACAGTTCTTTCGATACGTCGCTGACGCCCGGTATGCCGCAGGCGTCGGCGCGGCAGTGTCTGCAGTGGCGGAACTGTTCGAGATACTTCCCCGCCTCGTTCCTTGCCTTTTCGATTTGCTCGCAGGTCGGCGGCAAGGTATCGGCAAACTCATTCTGTGGAATCAGCGGGATGATGTTATGCCTTGTCGCCCCCGCTTTTCTGACAGTTTCCGCAATCTCGGCGATGTGTCCGTCATTCACGCCGGGAATGAGTACGGTGTTTATTTTGACGACCATTCCTTGTTCGGCGCACTCCCGGATTCCCGTCAGCTGCGCGGTGATGAGATCCCTGCCGTCTTTCACCCACGACACGATTTTCCCCAGTATTTCGTGGTCAACCGCGTTTACCGTGACAGTGATCGTCCGGACGCCCGTATCCCACAGCGCCTGCGCCTTACCCGGCAGTTCCAGTCCGTTGGTGGAGAGACACTTGATCAGATCCGGAAACGCTCTGTGAACCGCCTGAAAGGCTTTCAAAGCGTGTTCGCTTGCCAGGGTGTCGCCCGGCCCGGCAATGCCCACCACACTGATCTGCGGGCAGAGCTTCAAGGCACGGCTGACCGTAGCGACCGCTTCTTCGGGCTTCAGCACGCCGGCCGACACGCCGGGGCGGTTTTCGCTCGTGTTCTGCGAACGTGTGCAGAAACGGCACTGGATGTTGCAAGCCGGACTCACGGGCAGGTGCAGCCTGCCTTTGGAATTGTGGGCTTTGGCCGAGAAACAGGGGTGGTCGTCCATGATTTCACGCCGCTTAGAACCGCCGAAAAGAGGCCGCCGCAGGTACTTTATGTATTCGGCAAGCAGTTCCTCAATAAAACCCGGCTTCTCCAGAACCTGGACGCCGCTTGTCTGTAGCCGCTGCTTTGCGTAACTGCCGACCCGCACTGCAAACAGAACCCGGCAATCGGAGATCAGAGAGACGCTTTTCTCAAACTTCTTCTCATCATGTTCCCCAAGACTACAGGGAGCGTCGTTTTCCCGGTTTTCAATCAATTGATAAGTAAACGTATTCTCATCCAGTTCCGCAATCACAAATCTTCGGGAATGCCCGAAGTGCTGTGATACGAACACGCCGTCATTGGATACGAAAGCCAGCCTCATAGAATCCCTCCTGTTAAATCCCTGCCTGTTCTCCGCCGACGACCACACCGTTTTCCAGAGCAAGCAGTTTATCGCTCCATCCGGCCGCCCATTGCCTGAGTTCGTCAAGTTCGAGAGGCGAAGGAGTCCTGCTTTCTTCGTGGGCGGCGATTCGCTCGGCCAGTTCCGTGTAGACCTTCGCCTGCTCACTGTCGGGAGCGGCTTCGATCGTCGTTTTGCCTTTGAGTTCCGACTGCGTGACCGTGATCGAACGAGGCACATACTGCACGACCTGCGTCTTCGTGCGTGAAACGAAGTCGTCGATAATTTCGCGCGAGTAGCCTTGGTTGACGGAATTCGCGATCACGCCGCCGAGCAGCGCGCCGCCGTTCGCGCTATACTTTTTGATTCCCTTGAACAGGTTGTTGCTTGCGTAAATAGACATAAAATCGCCGCTGGAAACCGTAAAAACGTGCTGGGCGATGCCTTCCCGGATCGGAACGGCGAAGCCGCCGCAGACGACGTCTCCGAGTACATCGTAGATCACGATGTCAAGCGCAAGCTCCTCAAAGATCTTCTGCTGCTTGAAAAGCTCTACCGCCGTGATAATGCCGCGTCCCGCACAGCCGACGCCCGGAGCGGGTCCGCCCGCCTCGACGCAGTAAATCCCATGGAAGCCCTCAAAGATGACGTCGTGCGCGTTGACTGCCCCTTTTTCACGGAGCGTGTCGAGAACGGTCGGTATATACGAGCCGCCGCGAAGCGTGTTCGTGCTGTCCGCCTTCGGGTCGCAGCCGAACTGCATGACCCGGAACCCCTGCTTTGCAAGCGCGGCCGAGAGATTGCTCGTCGTGGTTGACTTGCCGATTCCGCCTTTGCCGTAAATAGCGATCTGTTTTATCTTCTTTGACATGGAAGATCCTCCTTGTATAGATTACATATCTAAATACTATGTTTTATGGCGTAAAAAATGTGTTTGGACGCCGATTCGGTTCCCGACATCCAAACGCCCCGTCAGATCCTTAAGATCTTGATAAAACCTTACCGCTTTGCCGTCATGCGACGGATCGAAAACCGCGAAGCGGCTCTCGATGAAAGGCGCCGCGTTCGATCACAAAAAACAGTTCCTGCCGCTTGTGATTATATGCCCGCATGATTTCATATAATACATATATGAAAGATATTCTTTTATTATACGCGAATAGATCCCCCTGTCAAGGGGTTTTGAAAAAAATATTTTGAGGGCAAGTTGTAAATCCGCACAGCGGCACTGAACAACAGGAGCGGCAAGAGCATTGCAGAACGCCCGAAAGAGGCCGACAGGCGGGAAGAGGCCGGGCATTGGGAGCCTGACTTGGTGGCTGGCAGACAGGGAACAGAGCTGGCGATTCTAACGCTGGTGGAGCGAAAAACGCGCAAATCGCTGTATGTACTTGTGAAGAACAAGCCACAGAAAGAAGTGAAAAAAGTGATAGCCGCCGTCAAACGGGCGAGACGGCGCGTGAGCGGCAGTTTTGACGAGGTGTTTCAGTCCATCACAGCCGATAATGGCAGCGAGTTTTTGGACAGCGAAGGTATGAAACAGGTGGCTCAATGCGGCGAGATCTACTACGCCCACCCGTACAGCATTTGGGAACGCGGCGGCGACGAGAACGGCAATCGAAGTCTTCGGCGCTTTGTGCCAAAAGGGACGGACATTGGTAAGTTGACAGCCAAAGAACTGCGGCGCGTGGAAGTCCTCACAAAAGGTTTTCTGGTTCTTGCGACATTGAAACTTGCAATTGACATTTTTTATCGCCGCATTTCATGATACAATGAAGCGATTTACAGAACATAGAGCAATAAAACATTTCTCTTGATGTCTGTCGGGTAAACAACTATAATATATATGGCATGGTGCCTTTACGTGTACATAGAAGCAGAGTGGCGGAGACGTGACTGTATGAACAAATTTATTCGTGTCAGAGAGGTGGCGGAGCAATGGGGCGTAACGGAACGCCAAGTGCAGCGGCTGTGCAGTGCGGACATGATAAATGGCGTGATTCGTTTCGGAAATTCTTGGACAGTCCCGGAGGACTCCCCCAAGCCGACACGCACGGGAAAGCGAAAGCCCGGACGCAAACCGAAATCAAATGACGGAGTTTGAAGAAAAAATCCACATGATACTTGCCGAGACCCGTGAGAGATTAGCGCGGAGAAATTTGCTGCTGCCGAGAGAGGAAGCGGAGGAGGAAAACACATGACTGACATTCTCGGCGGAACCCGTTTTATTAGCGCCGAGCCAATCCAAAAAGGTTGGTCGGAGGACAAAAAATATTGCGTCACCAGTTCAGACGGAGTTAAATATTTGCTGCGCATTACACCGATTGAGCGGTATGAAGCAAGAAAGTCTTTATTCGGTATGCTGGAACAAGTGGCAACGCTTGGTATTCCAATGTGTAAGCCGATAGAATTCGGCACTTGCGCGGACGGCGTTTATTCGCTTCAAAGCTGGATTGACGGCGAAGATTTAGAAGCGGTATTGCCGTTGCTCTCTGAAACGGAGCAGTACGTTTTGGGCTTGAAATCCGGCGAGATACTGGGGAAGCTGCACGGGATTCAAGCGCCGAACACGCAAGAGGATTGGGCGGTGCGGTTTAACCGTAAAACAAATCATAAAATCAAGGCATACCGCGAGTGCGGGATACGTTTCGACGGCGGCGATGATGTCATTGAATATATAGAAAATAACCGGCACTTGCTTGAAAACCGCCCGCAATGCTTTCAACACGGCGATTATCATGTCGGTAACATGATGATGGAGCGCGGCGAATTGAAAATCATCGACTTCGACCGTTACGATTTTGGCGACCCGTGGGAAGAATTTAACCGTATCGTGTGGTGCGCGGCTGTCAGTCCGCATTTTGCCACAGGTCAGCTGCAAGGGTATTTTAGCGGTGAGCCGCCGCTGGAATTTTTCAAACTGCTTGCTTTCTACATCGCAAGTAATACCCTTTCCTCTATATATTGGGCAATACCTTTCGGACAGCCTGACCTTGATACTATGATGAAGCAATCACAAGACGTTTTGCGTTGGTACGACAACCTGCGAAACCCCGTGCCGACATGGTATCTCAAAGACTTTTATATTCAGTACATTGACGGCGTGCCTCTCAAATAAAAGCTCCGTTCGACTTTTCATTTCTTAACAAGTACGGCAAGGTGTTTAAGGTTTTGACCATCAAGGCTCCGGTAATATTTGTTTCGGCGTTGCGGACGGTGGGGGCGGTATTTTGTAAAATTTGCGGGCGCACCTACTGAAAACTATGCAGGTACTTCCGAAAATGTGATGGAACGCTTAAAGCGCGCCGTTCCCGCTTATCGCGCTTTGGCGCATCCAAATTTGATAAAGCTCATACAAGCCGAAGAAATCGGCGGTGGGTATGCCGCGATATTTGATTGGGTGGACGCGGTTCATATGTGGACGCCTGAGTTTGAAAATCTGTCGCTTGAAAAACGCCGCGCGGTTTTCAAGGGTATTCTAGATTTTCACAAAAACATGGCGGAAAAGGGGTATTGCGTTCTCGATTTATACGAAGACCATATTTTATGGGATATGGATAACGAAAAAGTCGTTATCTGCGATATAGACTTTTATTCAAAGAGTTGGTATAAGGGGATGTCTGACGTTTGGAATACAGATTGCGAATGGTATTTTCCAGAGCAGCATGTAGACGGTGCGGCAATAGATGAGGTGTCATGCGTTTACGCAATGGGCGCGGCGGCGTTTGCGCTGTTCGGCGATGGGCGTGATAGGCGCGTTGAAAAATGGCGCTTGAGTAAGGAATCGTTTGAAGTTGCGAAACGAGCGGTCAGCGACGAACGCAGTGAACGGCAGCAGTCTATACAGCAGTTGATGGATGAATGGAGAGCGGCGAAGGTATGATAATATCAAACGAGTTATGGATAGCGTTGGACAATGATGTGGAGCTTCTGGAAAAGGCATGATGCGGGAGATGTCCATGCCTTTTCCGATCAAAAAATTTTCAAATGTTCCGCCCCCGCAGCATGGCAAAGACTGCCTCCCGGTAGATTTCTTTTGCGATTTCATAATATTCGGAAGCGGAACGGATAAAATGTTCCATCATAATACCGCAGTTGACCTCTAACACTTTCAGCCCGCAGGCAGTATCGACAATATCAATGGATGCAAAATCAATGGACAGCGCGTTGGCGGCCAGGAGCGCCAGATCACACAATTCATGGTAAAGCCGTCCGCCCGCTATGATCTCAGGGCTGGCGCCCTGTCCAAGATTCGACTTCCAGCTGACTGCCCGGATACCCCCCTTAGGCAGGATCTGCTCCAGCTTCTCATCATCGGAATCGAAACGGATCAGAACCTGCGCCTCGGACATATATTCCAACAGTAATTGACGTAGATTACGCCGGCCGTCTCCTACGACATAAGGGATGTTTTTGGCATATGCCAGCTTCACGCACCCCCCCAGAACGATGACCCTGTATTCTTTGGTAATGCCGTAGTAGGGACTGACGGCCATGTTTCCATGCCGTCTAAAGATTTTATGGACTGCCTTTTCAAGCGCTATCTCATCTTGTACCCAAAAAACAGCATTGCCGCCCGTACCCTCGTTTGCTTTGCATACCAGAGAGCCGTATTGCCGGAAAAGCGCTCCGATGCGCTCCCAGTTGCCGTTTCCCCCGACGTAGTGCAGATTCCCAGGAGCCATAAAAAAGAAATGTTCGACTGCCGGAACGGAGGAATGCAATAAGATGTCGCTCGCCGCGCTCTTGTCGTCACAGATCCTGGCTGAGGCCGCATGGTTGACCCCGAATTGATAGCCGTACACGAACCCCACGCGATCACCTTTCTGGAGACGCAGGATCCAGCCGTAAGAAAAAGCGGCATAATCCATAGATTCTTCCAGACAGATCTCCTGGATGATCTGGACAATCATTCTCTCTTCATTTTTCATATCAGGCCCCCGGTTATATTTTTCTGCTCTTCCTATCTTATCATAGATTCCCGGCTTTGGACAGAGGATTCTGGGCCGGCTGGCTACGCTGGCAAGTTGTAAAATGAATTGCCCAGATAAATAAAAAAGGTTCCATCGAGGAACAAAACCAGTTAAACTTAAGCTACAGAGACAAAAGTAACTGGAGGGGACTCAATGGAACAAGAAAAGTATAGCACAGAAAAAAGGAAATGGAAACAGCTTACAGAAAAAGATCGTTATAAGACCGAGGCGCTGTCTCAACAGGGGCTGACCCCTGCTGAGACAGGGAAAGCGCTCGGGCCGAAACGAGACCGAGCGAGAAACTGCCCAAAGCATGACGCTTCAACGCAGCAGCGACCTGAGCGAAAAGACAGTATGCCTTGCAGACGCCGGCCAGCGCAAGTACAATGAAAAGACTGCTGATAAAGGCAGAGGGCTGAAAATAGGACATGATCATAAGCTGGCGAACCACATCGGAGATAAGATTAAAAATGCGAAGCGGTCTCCCGACGCTATCACCCAAAGCCGAAGGGTTACGGCCTGAGACGAGCATTTGCATCAAAACGCCCTACCATTACATCGACAGCGGGATATCTGCCGAAATCAGCAACAAAGATTTATGGGTTAAAAAAGACGGTAAAAAGAGAAATTACAAGGAAATCCGCACGGCTGCGCTGCACAACAGGAAAGGCAGGAGTATCACCGAACGCCCGAAGGGAGCTGGCGGCAGAACGGAACAGGGGCATTGGGAAACGAACCCAAAACGGATTACAGAGGATTGAGGACTGGGTCAACAACTATCCCCCGTAAGATTCTCGGCTACAAATCCGCCAGCCAACTGGCCGCTTAATTTTAACTGTGAACTTTTTCAGAATCTTGGGCAATGAAACTTGCAATCTACAATTGCAGGAGTTCGCTCAACATTTCGCTTGACAAATACCCGAATTGGTGATATAATAGACACACGAAACCCCGAAAGGAGCCGCCTATGCGCCCGTACGAAACGCCGGAGATTCAGGAAAAACTGAAAATCATCAAAGAGAGCGTTCTGCAAGTTGTGCCGGATGCCGAGGCGATTTACCTCTTCGGCAGCTACGCCTACGGCGAACCGCACAAGGACAGCGACCTCGATATTTGCGTCGTCGTGCCGGATGATATTCATAAGCGTTTGCTTGAGGTGTCGGCTAAAATCAGAATGAATATGTTTGATAGGGCTGATTTTCCGATGGATTTATTCATAAAAAAGCAATCCGCGTTTAGAAATCGCAAACAGCGGGCAACTCTTGATAAAGTGATTGCAAATAACGGGGTGCGGATATATGGTTGACTACGAGTTGATACAGGAATGGTTCCGGAAAGCGGATAACGACTGTCGCGTTGCGGAGTTTTTGTTTCAACTTCACCCTGTCCCCATGGACATCATATGTTTCCACTGCCAACAGGCGGTCGAAAAATGGCTGAAAGGCTATCAGGTTTCAAAAGGAATAAGTGAACCGTCAAAAATTCACGACCTGAACAAACTGCTAAAGCAATGTATTGAATTTGATACTCGCTTTTCACAACTTGTGGAAGAATGTTCCGCTCTGAGCGATTTCGGTATCATACCGCGCTACCCTGATGAGTTTGAAGTGACGGAACACGATGTTCGCCGCGCCTTTGAACACGCGACCGCCGTCAAAAATTTCGCGCCTCTGCTTGAGTTGCGCGGCGCGGTTGCGGGATACTCCGAATCAGGCGAGTAGTTGCGTTCGGCGTTGCGACAGTAGGAGTAAATGACGTGAGCGGGAATATCTAAATTGGTTGGCAAGTTGTAAAATGAATTGCCCAGATAAATAAAAAAGGTTCCAGCGAGGAACAAAACCAGTTAAACTTAAGCTACAGAGACAAAAGTAACTGGAGGGGACTCAATGGAACAAGGAAAGTATAGCACAGAAAAAAGGAAATGGAAACAGCTTACAGAAAAAGATCGTTATAAGACCGAGACCGGCGGGCAATAGAGCGAGAAACTGCCCAAAGCATGACGCTTCAACGCAGCAGCGACCTGAGCGAAAAGACAGTATGCCTTGCAGACGCCGGTCAGCGCAAGCACAATGAAAAGGCTGCTGATAAAGGCAGAGGGCTGAAAATAGGACATGATCATAAGCTGGCGAACCACATCGGAGATAAGATTAAAAATGCGAAGCGGTCTCCCGACGCGGGGCATTGGGAAACTGGCTTGGTGGCGGGCAAACAAGGAACGGAGCCGGCGGTCCTGACGCTTGCTGAACGAAAGACCCGTCAATCCCTGTATGTGGCTGTGAAGAACAGGACACAAAAAGAGGCGGCCGCAGCGGTCAGACGGGCAAGGCGGCGCGTGGGCGGTAATTTTGACGATGTGTGCAGGTCTGTCACGGCAGATAACGGAAGCGAGTTCTTAGACGGCGAGGCGGTCAGGAAGGCCGCCCGCTGCGCCGGGGCATACTACGCCCATCCTTACAGCAGCTGGGAACGTGGAAGCAACGAAAATGGCAGCCGCATACCCAGGCGCTTTCTTCCTAAAGGCACAGACATTGGGAAACGAACCCAAAACGGATTACAGAGGATTGAGGGCTAGGTCAACAACTATCCCCGCAAGATTCTCGGCTACAAATCCGCCAGCCAACCGGCCGCTTAATTTTAACTGTGAACTTTTTCAAAATCTTGGGCAATGAAACTTGCAATCTACAGAAAGAAATAATTTTTCAAAATCCTCTTGCTTTTTCCCAACGGCTTTGTTATAATAAAAACTGTTTACGGGGTGTGGCTCAGTTTGGTTAGAGCGCCGTCTTAGGGAGGCGGAGGCCGCAAGTTCGAATCTTGTCACTCCGATGGAAAAGCAACGCATTGCGGATAGAGGGCTGCCGCATTCGCGGACAGGCGTATCAGGGTCTGCATTCACAAGCAGGGTTTCCGAAAAGACAGATGCACGGCAGACGGGCGATTCCGTTTGGGCCGTGCGTTTTTGCGTTGCCGCCGCGAAGCGGCTTTTTACGACTCTGATACAACTTTTGCCTTGCAATCTGTTAGACTATATCCGGCGGGGATAGAAAGGAGACGGCGGCATGGCGTTGATATTGATCGTGGAAGATGAAGAGGCGATAGCCGGACTTGTGAAGATTCACGTGGAAATAGCGGGACATCGGGCGGTTATCGTGCAGGAAGGAAACGAGGTCATGGGCGTGATTGCGGGAAACAGACCGGATCTGATCGTTCTGGACGTCATGCTGCCGGGACAGGACGGTTTCTCGCTGATGAGGCGGATCGGGCCTACCGGGATACCCGTTATATTCCTTACGGCAAAAGACCGGCTTGATGATAAAATATCAGGCTTGAAACTGGGTGCGGACGATTATATTGTCAAACCTTTTTCCGCCGTTGAACTGACGGCGCGCATAGAAACGGTTCTGCGCAGATACCAAGCGAACAGCAGGACGTTTGTCTTGGGTGGCCTGGAAGTCAAGCTGGAGGAACACCGTGTAACCTTGCATGGGAATGAGGTGGAGCTGACCGCCCAGGAATTTGAACTGTTGCGGATACTCGTCCGTCACAAAAATATCGCGTTGTCGCGGGACAAACTTCTGGAACTCGCCTGGGGATTTGACTATGGGGGCGAGACAAGGACGGTTGACGTCCATATTCAAAGGCTGCGCAAAAAGCTGAATATGGAAGAAAGCATAAAAACCGTTTACAAACTCGGATACCGATTGGAGGTGCCGAGATGAAATTCTGGCAGAAATCATTCCTCTGCATGGTCATCGTCTTTCTCCTGGGGGTTGACGTCATGGGTTATGTTCTGGCCGGGCGCAGTTACGTGCTGAACAAAGATGTTACGATTGCCGCTTCTGAAATGGAACAGCAAATGATCGGGCGAGCGCTTTATCAGAGCATTGCCTTATCCTCAAAAAATTTCGAGGTATGGAATCCTGAAAATCTGGCCGTGACAGTCAGCCCTTACGTAAATTATTATCGGAATCAAGGGATCTATTTTGAACTGTACCAGAGCGGCGTACTGGCATACGGCAATTTGCCGGGGGGCGATACGGAACCTCTGTTACGCGGCGGGGGAGAACGGTTTGCCGAGATCCGGGAGATAGCCGGCAGACTCTACTGCGTTATCAGTTCCCGCCTTGAGGAACCGTATGCCGATCTTCAATATGTGTATATCAAAGATGTGCAGCAGCTGGCGGACTTCAAAACGAATATCATTGAGATTTTTACGAGGATCGCGGTTGCCTCCGGCCTGATGTTGTCTGTTGTCGTGTTCGTGCTGCTCATAGGGCTGACCGCGCCGTTCCGCAAGCTGAATATGGCGGCCGCTGAAATAAGCGCCGGACATTACGGGAAACGGGTGAAGATCAAGAGTCGCGATGAAATCGGGGATTACGCGAAGAGTTTCAATCTTATGGCGGACAGCGTAGAGACGCATATTGCTGAACTGTCACGCCTGACGGAGAGCAAACAGAATTTTATCGACAATCTCGCGCACGAAATCCGCACGCCGGTCACGGCAATCGTCGGATACGGGGAGCTTCTGAAATATGCCAATTGCGGCCGGGCCGACAGAGAGACCGCCGTGGACCACATAATCAGCCAGGGTCGGCGCGTTCAGAACCTGTCGCACAAACTGCTGGATCTGGCCTATCTGGGCAATGAGAGGATCCTTCTGTCGCCGGTCAGCCTTGAAACGGTTCTGCAAGACGTTGAGGCCGCGTTGAAGCACCGTCTGCATGAAAAAGACATCGTCCTGCGTACACAGATACAGTCGGCGGCGATAAACGGGGATGCGGAATGGCTCGCCTCCCTTTTCATCAACCTGCTTGACAATGCGGTAAACGCGTCCGCTCCCGGAAACGCGATAGAACTCTATGTAACACGCAGACCGGAAAGCGTTTTCGTAGAAATCATCGACCACGGAAAAGGAATGGAGCGCTCTGAAATCCCAAAGATCGTCGAGCCGTTCTATCGGATCGACAAGTCCAGGAGCAAATCCGGCGGCACGGGATTAGGCCTGGCGCTCTGCGCCCGTATTTGTGAGATCCATGGCGCTTCTTTCGATATTTCCTCCGAACTCGGAAAAGGCACGAAAATAAAAATAGGTTTTACAACTCTCTGACAAGCTAGTGAATCCTCTGCAATATCCACGTGGTAAGCTGTCATTGTTCAAGCGCTGAACAGACGCAGTCAACAGAGGAACCGAAAGGAAAGGAGCAACAAACATGAAAAAAAAAGGAAGCATTATTCTGGCGGGAGGTCTGACGCTGGGGATCGGAGCAGCCGCAATCTTTGCAAACAGTCTGCTTGTCTCACGGGTCATGGCCACGGGCATTGACAACGGGAGCCAGGCTGTCGTCACGGCGGCCGGACAGGACGCGGCGACGCAAAGCATACCCGCGGAACGGAATGAAACGACAAAAAGCACACCCGCAGAACAGGACGCAGCGCCAGCAGTCATGAAGACGCTGGAAAACGGCGAAACGGTTATCGTTCGGTACCATGACGACGGGAACGGGATCAAAGCCTCCGTGACCTACGAATCAGCGGACGGCCGGCAGAGCGTTTATGACTACGAAGGAGATGTAGCCGAAGCCGTGATCGAAAGATACGGCGGGCCGAAAAGAGATCTTCCCGTCCGTTATGTTGAGAGCGAGCCGGGCGTAAGCGATCTCAGGGAAGAAACTGCCGTTTCGGCCGCTATAGAGAAGCTCACGCAGAAATACGCTCTAAAACAGACCCTGCTGGATGAATTTACCGTAATCACCCAGTTCTATTCCCTCTATGAGGATTTATCCGTGCCGGTATGGTGGGTCTGCTTGTATCCCGCTAACCCGGACGCGTTTTCTGAAATCGGCTGCTATACGGCGATACTCGACGCCGCAACCGGAGAGGCGCTCAGACTGCTGTCAGCGGCTGATGGCAAAGGCTGATATGGCGGACGGCCGTAAAACCAATGGTCTCCCTTTACCACAAAGGGAGACCTGGCCAAGGCCGGCACAGAGGGGCTTCCAGGGTACTTTAAGGGGATCGCCCGTGATCAGAATTTGCGGAATTTCATTGTAGCAATCCTGCGGCAGATAGGTGCGGCATGGCTCGGAAAAGCCGTTTGACAGGCCGGGATAGATCCGATACAATGGGCATACGGAAGCGTTCCAGAAAGCAGTACATGAAAATGAGGGAAAGAAAATTTCAGCGCCTTGGATTCCCTGAGGTTCCAAGGCTTTTACGAGGGTCTTGGGCTTTCCCTTGCAGATCGGAAGGGCATGATGATGAATGAAGATATGCGGCGAGTCCCGGACGGCACGGACTTCACCCAAGAACCGCCTGAGCAGGAACCGCAGCGCCAGTCTTATTTCCTGGCAAAGGCCAGGGGGCATGTCAGGAGAGAAAGCGAACGTCTGGGGCGGCCGTTGACCTATGCCGTCATTACCTTCGGCTGCCAGATGAACGCGAGGGATTCTGAAAAGCTGGCGGGGGTCCTGACGCAGGCCGGGTATCAGAGGAAAGAAGAGGAAGACGCGGACTTCGTGATCCTCAATACCTGTACGGTTCGGGATAACGCGAATCAGCGGGTATATGGGAAGCTGGGCGTTCTGAACGGCCTCAAACGGCGGAACCCGCATAGGAAAGTGGCGCTGTGCGGCTGTATGATGCAGGAGCAGGCTGTCATTGACAGGATCCGGGAGAGCTACCGCTTCGTGGATCTGATTTTTGGCACCTATAATCTTTTTAAGTTTGCGGAGCTGCTGGTCACGGTCTTTGAGAACAGCGTACCAGAGCCTCGTGAGAAAGGCTTTCATCCGGCTGCCGGGCGTTTCCCGCGCATGGTGATCGATGTCTGGAAAGCGGCGGGAGAAAACTTCCGCAGGGAAACCGGCATTTCCGGAGAGGAAGCGGCTTTTCCTATACCGGAAAACCTCCCGGCGGAGCGTAAATATTCTTTCAAATCCGGAGTGAATATCATGTACGGCTGCAACAACTTCTGTAGCTACTGTATCGTGCCTTATGTGAGGGGACGAGAGAGGAGCCGCGAGGTACGGGATATTCTGGAGGAGATCCGGCAGCTGGTGAGAGACGGAGCCGTGGAGGTCATGCTGCTGGGGCAGAACGTCAATTCCTACGGAAAAAATCTGGAGCCGCCGGTCACTTTTGCGCGGCTGCTGGAAGAAATCGAGAAAATAGAGGGACTGAAACGGATTCGTTTCATGACGTCCCATCCCAAGGACTTATCGGACGAGCTGATAGAAGTCATGAAGCATTCACGGAAAATCTGCAGGCACTTCCATCTGCCGCTGCAGTCCGGTTCCACGCGCGTTTTACAGGCCATGAACCGCTGCTATACCAAGGAGCGGTTCATCGAACTGGCTCTCCGCATCCGCCGGGAGCTTCCCGACGTCTCCCTTACCACGGACATTATCGTCGGCTTTCCGGGGGAAACGCCGGAAGATGTGGATGAAACCATTGAAGTAGTGAGAACGGTGAAATTTGAAAATGCCTTCACGTTCCGGTATTCCAAACGGACAGGCACCCCTGCCGCCGCGATGGAGCAGGTTCCGGAAGAGACCGCAAAAAAAGGGTTTGAGAAGCTCCTGAAAGCGGTGCAGGCAACCGCGAAAGAACAGGCGGCACGTTTCCAAGGACAGATTGAGGAGGTATTGGTGGAAGAGGCGAGGAAGCAGGAAGAGAACGGGGCCGAGACAGAGGGGCGGAGCGTTTCCTTAGGCTGCGGGGCTTTCTTGCTGACCGGGCGGCTTTCCAATAATCTGCTGGTACATTTCCCGTGGAATGAAGAAAATGTTTCTCCGCCGGTCGGAGAGATCGTCCCGGTAAGGCTGGACGAATGCCGGGGTTTTTATTATCTCGGAACCTTGGCTGACACGCGGGTTCCGGACAGGCAGCTGAAATCTCCGGACAGGCAGCCGAAATCTCCGGACAGGCAGCTGAAATAAACGCGGCGAAAGCGGAATCGCCGCTCTGAAAGTGCGGTTTCCGGAAGCGAACCTTTAGACAGTCTGTTCAGGCAGCCCCAGAGTCTCGTTCATGCTGCCCGTCCGGTATCCCAGAAGATCCAGTGAGAGGTAGGAGAAGCCCAGCTCGCGGAACTGCCCGTAAACCTTTTCGCGCCGCCCCCTGTCCGTCAAGATACCGAACCCGTCCTCATCGGTTTCAATACGGGCAAGGCCGCCATGGACGCGAACCCGTACCTGTTTCAGGCCTAGATCCAGAAGGATCTGCTCCCCTCGGTCGATCATGGACAGGCGTCCGGGCGTAATCCTTTCCCCGTAAGGGAACCTGGAGGAAAGACAGGCAAAAGACGGCTTGTCCCAGGTGGAAAGCCCCATCTCTTTGGAAAGATCCCGGATCTCCTGCTTGGAAAGCTTCGCGTGGCGCAGAGGGCTTTTCACGCCCTGTTCGGCGACGGCTGCCAGACCCGGACGGTAATCCCCGTCGTCGTCCGTGTTGGAACCTTCCGCCACGTATTCTATGCCCTGTTTTTCCGCGATTGCGCGGATCTTGGTGAACAGCTCGCTCTTGCACAGGTAACAGCGGTTGATGGGATTCTGGGAAAACCCCTCGATCTCCAGTTCTTCGGAATCGCAGACGACGTGGGTGATCCCCTCTTTCCGGCAGAAAGCCGCGGCCTCTTTTAATTCGCGTTCCGGGAAGGAGCAGGAACGCGCGGTAACGGCGATCGCCCTGTCGCCCAGTAGGTCATGGGCGCTTTTCAAGAGAAACGTGGAATCCACGCCGCCCGAAAAAGCGACCGCCACGCTGCCAAGCTCCGAAAGATAAATTTTCAGCACTTCCTGTTTCTGGGCTGCATTCATGTAGAATCTCCGTTTCGTTCCACCGTATCTTTTCCAGCTGCTCTGTATTATATCGGATCCGCATTCGGATGTCAATATATCCGAAGCCCCGGTTTCTGCTGTTTTCCTAAGACGTCGCTTCGGTTCTTGTCCGCGGACGGCACTTTTGCGGTTCCTGCCGTTCCAGGAACCAAGCTTTCTAGGCACCAGTTTTTTGGGATTTATTTCCAAAAGCAGATTCTATCCTTCTAAAAAGCATGTGATCAGGCGGAAAACAGGCAATCTGATCAAAAGCGACCTCATCTGATCCAATGATCCATAGCAGAGGTGGTAACAGAATAATAGAACAAGAAGATTTTTCGATACGGAAAACCAGCTATCGCTATACAGAAAAACAACGATTCCCATACGGGAAAATGTCTGGCGGCGAGAGTTCCTCCGCTCTCTGCGCCTGCGCCGCTGTCCGGCTGATTTCATGCCGCAGGTTCTGGTGATGGATGGGACAATTCAAGCTGGCGTTTTCGCTTATCCGGAACTGTCAGAAGGTGTACCTTTTGGCAGCCGCCAAAATACGCATTCTATTTTTTATTTTACCACAATTCCGCACAGATGACAAACGGTTTTCCTAGAAAAAGCAGAAGATATTTCCTGATTGGAACCAATATGGGAATTTTCATGAATCTGTCTTCTGTTCTTTCCGCACTGTCAAAAGGTACACCTTCTGACAGTGCGGAAAGAACAGAAGACTAAACTTAAACGGTACCCATATAAATGGACACCGACAAAAGGTAATATTGCGTAACGTCCCTGTGATGTGGACAGCGTAAAATTGCTGAATCCTTTTGAAAATTGTCCTTGACAAGGGCTGCACTTTCGCATACGGCCTTCGGCAGCCGCAGAACGGATAGGAGACAGAGATGGAAG
>JAISOV010000014.1 GCA_031275405.1 Clostridium sp.
GTGCCGGGAAGAGCCGCGCCGCTGACGCGCCGCGCTAGCCGGGAAGAGTCATGTATGTATGTATGTATGTATGTATGTATGTATGTATGTATGTATGTATGTATGTATGTATGTATGTATGTATGTATGTAGCGGTAGCCTGTTCCTGTTCCTCATGGTGTCGTCCTCCTCTGCCGTCTTTCTGCTGCTGTTTGTCCCTGGGTCACTTGCAGGACTTTCTAGGAAATTTTCCCTGTCTTTTTTCAGGAAATATGTCCTAAAAGTACTCTTTTTGTCATTATCCCACAGTTTCTGACGGCTGTCAAGACAGATCTGAAAGATTCTGTCTTTTCCGGTCGTAGAATCGGACGGGCGGCGTCCTGCGTCCTGCCGCCCCGGAATCATCATAACAGCCATTATTTCCGGTCTTTGGCCGGTACCTTTGTGGATTCTGACACCCGTCCTGGCGCAGGATCCTCCAAACTGCCTGATTGCCTGTTTTTTCGACTGCCAGTCATGCTTCCGGCAGATTCCGTGACACCGTCTCCTTTCCGGCAAAATCAGGACGCCGAATCTAAGGGGCGGGTCAAGTGCCATACATCACAGCGCCGGCTTCCTTCCCGTGCAGGGATTCTTAAGTGTTCCTGCCGCGCCTTTTGAACGGCGGGAGCGTGTTTTTCAGCAAAGACGCGGTAGGTGTTTTCTGGAGGGATTATGCGCCTTTTGAGCGGCGGGAGCGTGTTTTTCAGCGCCAAGCCTGGATGGCGCGGCCTTCCAAAGATCCTCGCCTATGGCGGCGCCGCAGGCTCCCGGCACTTCCTCCCCGCGGGCTGTTGTTCCGCTCCGGCGCATAAGATCCAGGCATTTGTGAAATCATTCTAAACATAGAAAAGAAAACCTTTCTTTCTGTGTTGTTTTTTGTTATAATACAGCTGGACAGAAGCCGCGAAGCGGCTTCTGTCCAAAGGCGCGGCCTTCGCGCCGTCATTCGGTCACAGGAAACCGGTTCTGCTTCCTGTGACGCGCTCTGTCAGGAAAACCAGCCGCCGGCCAGCGCCGCGGGCAGAAAGGGAAACGTCTTATGAATTATGGAAGGAACGGCGTCCAGGCAAAGCAGAGGGCGCTCCAGTCTAAATCCGCGAAATGGGGAAGAAAATTCATACTTACCTGTGTAAGGGTATTCTTGATAGCAGCCATCGGCCTGGGGGTAATCGGCATCGCTTCCGGAATCGGATTGTTCAAGGGGATCATTGCCTCCACGCCGGAAGTGAACATCCAGGAGATCGCCCCCATGGGGCAGTCCACGATCATTTACGACAGCGAGGGGAAGGAGATCGACAAGTACGTCAGCAGCAACTCCAACCGGATCATTGTCACCATGGACAAGATCCCCCTCCATCTGGCCCATGCCTTCGTCGCCATCGAGGACGAGCGTTTTTACACCCACAACGGCGTGGACATCAAGGGCATGGTCCGCTCCGCCTACCAGTTCTTCAAGACCAAGGGCGCCGAGACACAAGGCGCCAGTACCATCACGCAGCAGCTTCTGAAAAATCTGGTCTTCACCGACTGGACTTCCGAGGGAGACAACCTCATCAAGAAAGTGAAGCGCAAACTTCAGGAGCAGTATCTTGCCATGGAGCTTACCAAGGTGACGACGAAGGACGAAGTCCTGCTGCAGTACATGAACGTCATCAATATGGGACAGAATACCTTAGGGGTGGAAGCCGCTTCCCAGCGCTATTTCGGGAAAAGCTGCAGCGAGCTGACGCTCTCCGAATGCGCCGCGATAGCCAGCATTACCCAGAATCCGTCCTCTTATAATCCGATCAGCCATCCGGACAGGAATGTCAAACGGCGGAAGGCCTGCCTGGACAAAATGCTGGAACTTGGTTTCATCACCGACGCGGAGTACGAGGAAGCCATAGCGGATACGGAGGCGTTATACAGCCGGATCGGCAACAACAACGATGAAGTGCTGGCAAGCAACAGCGAAAGGGGTTCCTATTTTTCCGATGCCCTGCAGAAGCAGGTTCTGGATGATATGATCCACGAGGCGGGGTACAGCGAGACCATCGCCACTTCCCTGCTGCTCTCCGGCGGCCTGCGGATCTACTCCACTCTGGATCCCAAGATCCAGGCGATCGCTGACGAGGAAGCCGCCAATGCCGAACATTATCCGGAAAACGTGAACTGGTACCTGAACTACGCTCTCACGGTCTACGGCGCGAACGGAGACACCGTCAACTACAGCCAGGAAGCCATGACCACTTATTTCCAGGAAAACGTCGATAAAAAATTCAGCCTGATCTTTTCTTCCCAGGAAGCCGCCCAGGAAGCGATCGGCACATTCAAAGCCGCCGTCATGCGGGAGGGCGATACCTTCGAGGAAACCGTCACCATGACGCCGCAGCCGCAGATTTCCCTCACGATCCTAGACCAGGCGACCGGGTACGTAAAAGCGATCGTCGGCGGACGCGGGGCAAAGAGCGGACGGCTTACGCTGAACCGGGCGACCGATACGGTACGGCAGCCCGGCTCCACGTTCAAGGTCGTATCCACCTATGCCCCGGCTCTGGACAGCGCCGGGCTGACCTTGGCAAGCGTCTACAACGACGCCCCTTTCAATTACGCCAGCGGCACTCCGGTAAACAACTGGTACGACGGATACAGGGGTATCAACAGCCTGCGCACCGGGATCTCCCAGTCCATGAACATCCTTACGGTAAAGGCGCTGACCCAGATCACCCCGCAGCTTTGCTATGACTATCTGCTGAACTTCGGCTTTACCACCCTGGTCGCCAGAAAGGAAGTGAACGGGCTGATCTACTCCGATATCAGCCAGTCCTTGGCGCTTGGAGGGATCACCGACGGCGTGACCAACTTAGAGCTTTGTTCCGCTTACGCCACGATCGCCAACGGCGGCATCCGCGCCGAACCCAAGCTTTATACAAAAGTGGTGGATTCCGACGGCAATGTGATCCTGGACAATACGGCCCCCAAGACCCGGCAGGTCATCAAAGCCACCACCGCTTATCTGCTGACGAGCGCCATGGTGGACGCCGTGACCACCGGAACGGGCGCAAGCACCAACTTCGGCGGCATGGCCATGGCGGGTAAGACCGGAACCACCACAAAGACCGTGGACGTCTGGTTCGCCGGTTATACCCCTTACTATACCTGCACGGTGTGGACAGGCTATGACAACAACCAGTCGCTGAACACCGGAGCTACCAATAACGAATCCAATATCTCCAAGAAACTGTGGAAAGCGGTCATGAGCCGGATCCATGAGGCTCTGCCCAGGGAACAGTTCATGGTGCCGGAGGGTATCATCCAGAGAACCGTCTGCTCCAGATCCGGCAAGCTGCCCATCCCGGGCCTGTGTGACGGAAGCTGTACGACGGAGTTCTTTGCCGCGGGAACGGAACCGACGGAAACCTGCGACGTCCATTACCAGGGCACCGTCTGCCAGTATGACGGGCTTCCCGCCAGCGACGAATGCCCCTTCAAGGCAGAGGGGATCCTGGAGCTTCCTTTGTTAGAGAATCCCGTCCTGTACAGCGGCTACCCGGAAGGCACGGTCTATTCCACCACCAACCGCTGCCAGCACAATCTGGATTTCCTCTTGCAGCCGGACTCCCAGGCAATCATCGAGCAGCAGAGAATAGAGCTGCAGCAGCGGCATCTGGGGAACCAAGCGGCAGAAGCGGAGCAGACCGCGCCCCCGGCGGCTCCGTAAGGGCCTTGCCCCGCATTGCGGGACACCGCCATGGTCACGCCGTGGGCGGCGGCAACCCAAAAGCCTAAGGGCCTGCCCGCGCGGCGGGACACTACCATGGTCACGCCGTGGGCGGCGGCAGCCCAAAAGCCTAAGGGCCTGCTTCGTTTCCCGCTTATAAGCCCGGGCAGAGACCGAAAAGACGCCGCGGAACAGGGAAGCCGTCGCCTGTTCCGGGGCGTCTTTATGGCGTTTCTTATGAGGTACCAGGTTTCCTGCGCAAGGCGCAGCCCCGGCATTTACAGTCCTTTTTTCTCTCGGATCTTTTCCCGCAGTTCCTCTATCGCCGCCTCGGCATCGCGGATCGCGCGGCACTGCTTTTCCACAAACGCCTCCGGCGCTTCGCCGTGCGCTTCGTAGTATGCCTTTCCGATTTCCAGGTAGTTCTTTTTTACCACCTCTTCACAGGTCGCGATCCGGCTCCTGAGATGGGCGATCCCGGCAAGCTTCTTCGCCGTTTCCGCGGCTTCCTTTCCTTTGCTGACAAGGGCGGTTCCTATTTTTTCAAAAAAATCCATAAAATCCAGCTCCTCCTTTTTTCGTCTCGTCTACGCGGCTTTCCTTTTTCCCGGATCCTTGGGGCTTCTTCCCACGTGGCCTTCACCCTTGGAACGGTTCCGCAAAATATCCGGACTGCGACACCGGTTCCCCGGCCTGTGCCAGATGGCTGGTATCCCCCATCACCTGAATCCGGAAATAGGCCGTTCCTTCCTCCCGTTCCTCCGTATGCAGCACCGTCACAGACGCGGGAGCCAGGAAAAAGCCGTGGGTCAAAAGCGGCTGGGCGATCCCCAGGAAATGGGATAAGATCGTCGCGGTCACGCCCAGATGGCAGAAAAACACCAAGGTGGCTTCCCGCCTTGCGTTCTTTGCCGCCCGGTAAAAGGCTCCTTCCCTCTCATATCCATATTCCCGCAGCAGGGCATCTATTCCCTCTTTCACCTGCGTAAACGCGTCCTCCACGTTGCCGGTCAACATGACCGGCGACCGGAACCAGCCGTCTTTTTCATAGAATTGCGGAACCTTCGTCCAATATCTTGGGAGAAAATCCCATGGTATCCTCTGCTTCCCGGTTTCCGGGTCTTCCACCGAAATATAAAACTCCCGGAGCCAGGGATGAATGACCGCTTCCTGCGACAAAGCCCTCAACGAAGCCCGGGCGGTGTCTTTCGCCCTCCCCAGAGGCGAACAGTATATCCGCGTGATCTCCCACTTCCTCACCCGCTCCGCCAGTACCGCCGCTTCCCTCCAGCCCTTTTCCGTCAACGAATCAATGGAATAGTCCGGTTCCCCGTGCCTGATGAAAATAAGCCGCATTTCTTTTCTCCTTTGGCTCCCCCTCCGAAAAGAAAGAACGGGAAGCACCTTGACATGCTTTCCGCCCTCCGTAGTTCCACCGTAAAGCCTTCCGCCCAGATCCTGAGAAGCTGCTGACGGGAATCGAACCCGTGACCTCCGCACTACCAATGCGACGCTCTACCGACTGAGCCACAGCAGCATAGAATGAAAACGGGCTTTCCGTAATTGCCGTTTCTCATTCTATCAGAAACTTGATCCCTTGTCAACCAAAATCATATCCGTCAAGCCGATTTTTTTCTGTAAAAATGATAGGATATGAGGCAGGCCGCAGCCCGCAAGTCGTTTTTTATGATGTGACGAATTTCTGTTACGGAACCGAAGACCCGGACGGTGACGAGCTTGACGAGGACGGAAACGTATGGTCGCAGGGGCTGCGGAAAATGGGCGTTTCCAAAGAAAACCGTAAGCAGCCGATCGTGCAGACGGGGCTTTTCATGGACGGTAACGGGCTTCCCATTGCCATTGAGGGCTTTCCCGGGAACACCCTTGACCATCTGGCATGAAAAACCGCCTTGTCCAAGAACATTGATAACGCCGAACTGTCCCGTCTCCTCCTCGTTGCCGGCAGGGGCATCCGTAATGATCCGAACATTCCCCATATGAAAGACAACGGAAACGGCTGCGTCATGGCAAAAAGCCTGCTCAAAAGCAACGCCGAAGAAAAGAAACGGGCATCTTCCGGAGACGGATTGATTCACGGGAGTGATAGATTCAGATACAAAAGCAGATCTGCCAGAAAAAAGTGAAAGACGAACATGGCATTTCGAGGGAAATTGCCGAAAAAGCCATTGTTTACTGGAGTGAAAATTTTGCCAGGCGTGGCGAAAAGGAAAACAAGCCATTTCTTGGATTTTTGGACAGGTTTATGGAAAGCCCTGAAAGCTTCCGCATAACCGCCGCACAGGCAAAAAGCCTTCGTGAATTCATGGATAAAAACATGGTGAACAAAAAAACAGGTGAAGCCATAAACTCCCATGGACTGCGGGCGTTTATCGACAAAGAAAAGGTCGCCGCTTACAGGCTAGATTTCGGGCATTACCAGCCTGTAACGTCCGAATCGGCCACGCCTGACAAAGAGGTTATCGAAAAATGCCATGGGTTAAGCCAGATCGAGAACCGATTCCGAATCATGAAAGGCGCTCTGGGTACCCGGCCGCTGTTTGTACGCAATCCCGAACATGTCAGGGCCCATCTGCTTGTCTGCATGATTGCGCTGGCGGTTATGCGAATCATCCAAAACAGGATTGTAAAACCAGGCCTTGTTCCATCTGCCGGGCAAAAAGAGCTTTCATGGACCATGGGGCTTTCCGGCGAGCGCATACAGCGTGCGCGGAACAAGCAGCAGGCGGACTTAATGCCACAGGATTTATACGGATCTTCAAACACAAACGACCCTGACCTCAAGCTGGTTTTAGATGCCTCCAGCATCAATATCCCGCCTAAATTCTACCGCCGCGCCGAACTGAGGGGGATAAAAACAGGCATCCAAGATTTCATGCAGACACAAATCGTAGACGCAAATCCTCAAAATCCCAAAACGCAGCCACCAAGCCATAAATCCGTTGTAACAGGGACTTTTACATTCCTGCCTGGGTGGGTTTTCCGCTCAACAAGTGGCAAACTCGGGGGGGGAGCAAAGAGGACAGGGCGTTATCCGTCGCGCCGTACTTTGAGGCGGGCAACGTGTATTTTCCGCGCTACGCGCCGTGGAAAGGCGGCCTGATAGACGATCTTCTTCGGTTCCCCACAGGCGTTTACAAGGACACCGTGGACGCGACGGTACAAGCAATACTCTACCTGATGGACAAACCGAGAGCCACACTCGGAGAGCCAAGCGACGGACTAAGCAAATCCAGTGATGGGCGCGGATGAAAATGTATTGCATTTGCGAGCGCATTGTGCTATAATTATAATGAGGTGATTTGAAATGGCAAAAACAGCAAGCCTGAACATCAGGATAGACCCGGAGACAAAAAAGGGCGCGGAGGAACTGTTTGCGGCGTTCGGCATAACCGTTACGGACGCGGTAAATATGTTCCTGCGCCAGTCGCTTATGGAGGGCGGTCTTCCGTTTGAACTGAAACAGCCGCGATACAACGCCGAAACCGAGGCGGCTATGCGCGAGTGCGATGAAATGCTCGCGGGCGGGAATTACAAGAGGTACAACAGTTATGCCGACCTCGAGGCGGACATTCTTGCCGAAATGGAGGCGGAGGACGGTGATAAAGTATAAAGTCGTTGAGGCGTCCGCCTACCGGAAGGACTACAAACGCGCAAAGCGTCAGGGCAGGGATATGTCGGAGCTACGGGACGTCATCGGACTGCTTGAAACCGGAATGCCTCTGCCCGCCGAATACCGTGACCACCCGCTGAAAGGAAGCTACCAGGGATACAGGGAGTGCCATATAGAGCCGGACTGGCTGCTGGTCTACAAGATAGATAAGGGCGTTCTGGTTCTGCTCCTTGCCCGGACAGGGACACATTCGGAATTATTCGATAAATAAGAGGTGATAATATGACCGCGAACACATACACGATGAGCGGAAAGGACGGCGAGTTATTCCTCGCCGTCAACGGTTTTGTGTTGGCATACGCGGAGAAATTCGCGGCAAAACTGACCGAAAACCTGAAAGAAATATCCCGACCTTTGGAAAACACAGCCCTCATCAAGTTCATCATATACGAAACGTCCTTTGTGACTGACCGCGAATACCGGTTCAGTCCGCCGACGCTGCCCAGAACGGCGCTGACCAAGACCCCCGCCACAATGAAAACCCGTTTTCTCATGCCTTGCCTCCCAGCGGCTCCATGAAATAGTCGATGTGCTTCTCCACCATCTCTGCGATGGCCTTCTGATCCTTCGCGCTGTCGTACAGGTTCATCATCAGGTAGATGGGCGCGAAATACTCCGCCGCCAGAACCTTCGGGTCTTTGTCCCGGTAGCCCGTGGACGTTATCGCCTCGCGCAGCAAGTCCTCCGTGTGGTCGATGACGCCGCCCGTCAGGTACTGGTTGAGCAACGCCGCCATTTCCGGGTTTCGGTACTGCTCCAACGTCAACATCCTGCGGAAGTTCGACGCGAACTCATCCTGCGTCCAAAACTTGAACATCGCCAGGCTGAAAGCCTTGATCCTCTGAAACGCGGCAGCCCGATACGCTTCCGGCACTTCCCGAAACGTCCCGGCGGGAACGCCGAACTCCCTTGCCTTTTCCTGATCGGTTTGCGCCATCCGCTCTACGATTTGATTGAATATCTCTCGCTTGCTCTCATAATGCTTATAGAGAGCGCCCTTCGTTATGCCCAGCTGCCCGGCGATGGTTCGCATGGATACGGCCTCATAGCCGTCGACCGCAAAAAGCCTGAGAGCAGCTAATAAGATTCTTTCTTTTATGTTTTTCATTACGTGCGTCTCCGGTAAGTAACTTCTCATTTCTTTTATATTATAGTGACCGAACGGTTACTTGTCAAATATTTCACTTCCGCGTTCCTCAAAATTTCGCACACGGTGATAGCGGCCGAATTTTTTTTGGAAAACATGTTGACAAACCGACCAACGGTATGATATGTTGATATTCATACCGTTGGTCGGTACTTATATAAGATGGGAGGAAGGCGCTATGACAAGGAAAAGCAACGCGCAGCAGACGAGGGAGAAGATTGTGGATGTTTCGGCGAAACTGTTTGCGGAAAAGGGGTATGAGCGTACAACCATGCAGGACATCGTGAATGACTTGGGAATGTCCAAGGGGGCGATTTTCCATCATTTCAAGTCCAAGGAGGCGATCGTGGAAGCGGTGGTAACTCGATACTGCGATAGTTTTTTGGATGTCGCGCGACAGACGGCGGACGATAAAAGCATTCCCGTTTATGAGCGCTTTATCAAGACCGCACTGGCTCTTCAAGTGAGCGACGCCGACGGCGGGCAGATGCTCGCGCACCTGCACAGCCCGCAAAACGCGCTTCTCCATCTTCAGATGGAGAAGGCGGTCTTGGACAAGGCCGCGCCGATCCTGGCGGGTATTGTCCGGGATGGCGTAGAGCAGGGCTTTTTCGACACAGAATATCCCGAAGAAGCAATCGCAATGGTTTTGTGTTATTCAAACACTGCGTTTGACACCGGGCGGATAGCTATTCTGAGCCGCGAAGAACTGCTGCGCAAGGCAAAAGCCTTCATTGACGCGGTAGAAAGGCTTTTGGGCGCGGAAGCAGGCAGTATGGACAGACTGATCGGGCAATTTGAAAGAACATTTAGAGAGGGAAACGGCAATGACGAGTAACCAAGGATCTGGGGCATTGCCGCAGCCAAAGAACTTCCGCTTGATGGTGGCGGGGCAGATTGTAACCGTGACGGGTTCGTCCTTGCTTCGGTTTGCCCTCTCGCTCTACGTACTTGACACCACCGGACGGGCGGATTTGTTTGCGGCGCTCTTTGCCATATCCAGCGTACCAATCCTGCTCGCGCCGCTTGGCGGGACGATTTCAGACAGGTTCAACCGCCAACACCTGATGGTGCTTTATGACGCCATTTGCTGTGTCGTGACTTTCGGATTCCTTTTCGTTATGCTCGGCGGTCATGCGTCCATATTTGCCGTCGGGACGGTAATGGTGCTGCTTGGTATTGTCGGCGCGATGGAAACCCCTAATGGAACGGCGTGTCTGCCCCTGCTGGTCGCGGAGGACAACTTGGAATCCGCAAACGGCATAATGCAAGCCGTGCAAGCTTTGTCCGGCATGGTCGCGCCGGTTCTCGGCGGCGTTTTGTACGGCGCTTTCGGGCTGCGGCTGCTTGTCTTGGCCAGCGGGGCGGCGTTTGGCTTAGCCGCCGTAATGGAAGTGTTGATTCGCATTCCTTTTACTCGGCGGGAACAGCCGGGCGGCAGGATACCCACACTTCTATTCGATATGAAAAAGGGATTTCGCTACGTGTGGAAAGAGGCGTTCATACGTCGGCTGATGTTCATCGCGGCACTCCTGAATCTGGTGCTTACCCCCTGTTTTCTGGTGGCCAGCCCGCTTGTTTTACGGGTGACATTACGCGCCGGCGATGCGATGTACGGCTTAGGGATGGGACTTATAAATGTGGCTTCCCTAACGGGCGCGCTTGCGGCGGGCATATTCTCAAAAAAAATGAGCGTAAACACCCTGTGGCGCTGGGTGTTCCTGATTGCCGTTTTATTTCTTCCGCTTTCGCTATGTATCACGCCGCTTGTGCTGGGGAGCGGGTTCTGGCCACCTTACATAGGATTTATGCTAGCCATGTTCCTCATGGTTTCGGCTACGACCATACTGTCCATCTTCGTCGTCGTCAAAATACAAAAGAAAACGCCGAATGAGAATCTGGGCAAGGTCATGGCGATCATCCAGGCCGCCGCCCAGTGCGCCTCTCCTATCGGGCAGTTTCTGTACGGCGTCGCGTTCCAAAGCTTTTCGGGCGCGGCTTATCTGCCGTTGCTGATAGGAGGCGGGTTGACATTAGCCATTGCCTTCATCGCAAAAGCGACGCTGAAAAGAGAGGATTTTTAACGTATTTCACCACAAGGAGGAAGCATTTTGGAATCAGTCATAACAACGAAAAATCTCATCAAGACCTTCGGAGGACAGGAAGTCATAAAAAGCTGCAACATCTCCGTCAGGCAAGGAGAAATCTACGGCTTCTTAGGTTTGAACGGGACACTCGGCGTGGAGCTTATGGCAAGGCAAGTTCATAAACTCTACCGTAGGTTTACTTCGGCCAATTCTACCACCGGCTCCTTGCCGTATGGTGTGCTGCGTGATAGGATGAGTTTCGTAGGTGTTATCTAATAATGGATAACAAGAAGATGAATTCTAGAGAGTAGAGAGGTGTTTATCCAATGAATAACGAAAAAATGGGGCGGTTTATTTCTGAATTAAGAAAATCGCATCAGATGACGCAAAGAGAGTTGGCAGCAAAATTGAATGTTACTGACAAAGCAGTATCCAAATGGGAGCGCGGGTTGAGCTGTCCTGACATATCACTCTTAACTCCCATCTCGGACATTTTCGGCATTACGGCAAGCGAGTTACTGAACGGTGAAAAAAATGGCTCGGACGCTGCGAATGTTGAAGCAAGTATTGATGATGTTTTGCAATATGCCGACAAGGCTGTAAAAAGCAAGACTGATTCCATACAAAATATCTATGCTATTGTTTTTTCAATATCGCTTCTGCTCGGCGTTATAGTCTGTACCATTTGTGACATAGCTATTGCCGGCGCTTTCACATGGTCTTTGATTCCGATCAGTTCAATCGTTTTTACTTGGCTCTCATTTTTCCCTGTAGCCAAATACGGCAGAAAAGGAATCGTTGGCTCTCTGATCGCGTTAAGTCTTTTAATCGTCCCTTTTCTATATGTGCTAAACATCTTGATGAGCGTCGGCGCTCTGCTTTTACCCATTGGCATTAGAATGTCTGTAATCTCGATTGCATACCTATGGGTTGTTTTCGCGTTGTTCAAGACACTAAAATCAAGAAAGCTGATTGCGTCCGCTGTTTCACTGTTGCTTGCGGCTCCCGTGTGTCTTTTGATAAATTTCACGCTTTCAAAAATACTCGCCGGACCATTGCTGGATATATGGGATGTCCTGGCCTTTTCCATTATAGCTGTAGCCGCTGTGGTGCTTTTCATCATGGACTTTACTGCACGAAAAAATGAAACTTAACGCAATTTTGCGCTCAGTGATGAAAACCCAAGCCGGGCGCTTCGAGTTTAACGCATTTCACAATAAGGAGGAGGCATTTTGGAATCAATCATAACAACAAAAAATCTCATCAAGACCTTTGGCGGACAGGAAGTCATAAAAAACTGTGACCTTTCTGTTCGGCAGGGCGAAATCTACGGTTTCTTAGGCGCGAATGGCGCGGGCAAAACCACAGTGCTTAAGTTGATTGCGGGGCTATTGCGCCCAACAGCCGGCGAGGTCACGGTCATGGGCATGAAATATCGGGAAAGCCGTGAAGAAATCTTGCGAAATGTTGGAAGCCTGATTGAAGTCCCCGCCTTTTACGACCACCTGTCCGCAAGGGAGAACCTTGAAATCCATCTTGCCTATATGGGCATACAGGACGCAGACATTGAAAGCGCCTTGACGCGGGTCGGGCTTCCCGGAACCACGAACCAGCCTGTAGCGCAATTTTCGCTCGGTATGCGTCAAAGACTTGGAATCGCAAGGGCGATTATACATAAGCCGAAACTGCTTCTGCTTGACGAGCCTATCAACGGGCTTGACCCGATGGGAATACGGGATATGCGGCATTTGTTCCTCTCACTAGCGCGAGAAGACGGTATGACGCTTATGGTCTCAAGCCATATTCTTGGTGAAATCAAACACATCGCGGACAGAGTCGGCGTGATTGCCGGCGGCGTCGTCGTGCGGGAGGTCGCTATTCCTGAGCTAAAGCAAAAGCACCCGGAAGGGCTGGAAGAATACTTTTTGGATATTATGAGCGGGAGGGCAATGTCATGATGAACTTCATCAAACTGGAACTGAAACGGAACAAGCTCAAAACCTACCTTTTGGCGGTAATTGGAATCATGGCGGTCACATTTGGTTTTCTCTATTTATACGCGGCTATTCCGTACATTGATAGCGAAACGGACGGCGCTGAAATGTTCTCCACATACATGGGTGTTATGGGGCTGACTTCCATCATCAATATGGCGGCCTTCTGCGTTTTATCGGCGGCGGTGTATTCACGCTTCGTCATTGACGAGTACTGTGGCAAGCGCGCGATACTGCTGTTTTCCTATCCCGTAAGCAGGCGCAAAGTGTTCTTTTCAAAATTGGCGGTGGTCAATCTTGTGACGGTATTGGGATTGATAGCGTGCAATACGATCGCTTTTACCGTCTTTCTCGGGATAGAAGCCGTCTTCCCGCTTGTGGAAGACACGGTTTCCATAGACCTGGTACGCGAACTGGCCATTATGACTTTATGCACATCAGTGCTTGCCGCCGCAATCGGAGCAATCGCGATGTCGATAGGGTTTCGCAAGAAATCTATCCCAGTAACCTTTGTTGCCGCAATCATCTTAGCCTCGGTGTTTAGCAGCGCGCTTGGCAACATAGGGCTAAACGCAATAATAGGCATAGGTATTGGCGCGGTTTTGTTCGGAGCAGTGATCGTTTTGGCAAGGTTGTCAAATGAAATCACACAAATGGAGGCGTAAGAAAGTGTATCTGGTCGGACAGCGAAATTGATCAGGAAAAAAGCACTGTTGAAAAAATTCACTTTGTTCATCAAAAGTTTATAAACGCCCTCTTGACAAGTAACCGTTCGGTTACTATAATGGTAAACGAACGGTTACTGTATCAATTGAGACGAACTTTGAAGGGAGCTAATCATGAAGGCTTATAACAAAAAGGTTGACTATCTGATCATCGCAGTCGCGATACTCTCTGCGGTTGTTGCCGCAATCAGCCTGTTTTACAAGGAAGAAAGGAATGTTGGACAACAGGTGGAAACTGTCTATGGCAAGCTGGTGGAGCTATATGGACGTGGCATTTATCACAATGACTCGCTGTCTATGGCGGTGCAGGCAAAGGGGCAGGATTTCGTCACCTTATTTCTGGGCGTGCCGTTTCTTTTCTATTCGCTCTATTGGAACAAAAAGAACACACTGCTTGGAAGATTCTACCTGACAGGCACTTTGGCGTATTTTCTCTATACCTATACGGTCTACTGTTTCGCAGGCTTTTACAACGTGTTCTTTATCGTGTATTGTGCGATTATGGGTCTTTCTTTCTATGCCTTTGTCGCCTGCGTCACGTCATTTGAAATGTCGAAGCTGAAAGATCGTTTTAGCGAGAAATTACCGCGCAGGTATCTTGGCGTTTCCAATATCATCTTTGCCCTACTCATCGGGATGAATTGGCTGAGCCGCCTGATCCCCGCGGAAACCGCGACCTATCTGGAACACTACACGACGCTCCCGATTCAAGCGATGGATTTAGGGCTGCTTCTGCCGACGATTATTTTCACAGCCATCATGCTGATGAGAAAGCAACCTTGGGGCTATCTGCTGACGCCAATCGTGACATTTAAGGGGCTGACCTTGCTGATTGCGCTTGACGCCATGATCGTCTTTATGGTCATGCATGGGGTGGAAGTATCTATCGCGGATTTGGTGATCTTCCCGCTCTACACCTTGGTCGTAGGCTTTAACTTTTATCTGATTCAAAAAGGCCTAAACAGGGGTGGCGTATGAGTAAGATAGCTGTCTTTTACCAATCGGTATCTTCAAGCTCAGGGGCTTACCGTTTCAGATGCAGAATATCATTGTCCCGGCCATGATATGATTTGGCGTACAGGCTGCCCTAAGGCTGAGGATATGAAAAAAGCCGAGCGGTTTGCAAGGTCAATACTTAATATGAAATAGCATGGAAGCGCAATGCTCGATGAGTGAACGCCGCTTCGGGTCAACTTGACCCGAAGTTACCCAGCAGTAAAGTTCCTGTCTGCCATCGCACCGCTGGCAGAGTATGTGCGAAACCCGGATGTAAACATAAGAAACAAAGTGATTATGATTACAAATCGCACCGCTGGCAGAGTATGTGTGAAACTCGGATGTAAAGGAGAAGCTAAGAGGTAAATAATGTATAGAAAAATAATCAAAAACGATATAGCAAAAAGCAAGCTGATTTCGATTACCATAACGGCGTTCATCTTGATTGCGGCATTGCTGACCTCACTGGCAGCGATTTTATGCGTCAATCTGTTTTCAGCTATCGACAATATGGTTGAGAGAGCGAAAACACCGCACTTTATGCAGATGCACGCCGGTGATGTGGATATGCGGCGGCTGGAGTCTTTTGCAAACGAAAATGGTGTCCAGGATTTTCAGGTGGCCAAGTTCCTCAATATTGACGGAGCGGAGATTGTGATTGGAAAAAACAGCCTTGCCGATTCCGTGCAGGACAATGGCCTCTCGACACAAAACAGCCGCTTTGATTTTCTTTTGGACTTGAACGGGGAGATAGTATATCCTGCCGATGGCGAGATATACGTTCCCATCTACTATAGGAAGGAATGGAACGTCAAGACAGGCGAACAGGTTGTGATAAAGGACAGGATGTTTACTGTTGCCGGTTTTATTCGGGATTCGCAGATGAACGCCGCGCTGATTTCCTCGAAACGGTTTCTTGTGAGCGAGAATGATTTGGATGCTCTGATGGCTTCCGGCAACTTGGAAAATCTCATTGAGTTTAGGCTGCCCGACGCAGCAGACATATCGGATTTTGAGACTGCCTACATCAATGCGGGACTGGAAGCAAACGGGCCGCCGCCCATCACGCAGTCACTGTTTAAGCTGGCAAACGCCATCTCTGACGGAATGATGATAGCGGTGCTTATCTTAATCTCTGTGCTGGTGATACTGGTCACATTCCTGTGCGTGCGTTTTACCTTGCTCGCCAAGGTGGAGGAAGATTACAAGGAAATCGGTGTATTAAAAGCCATTGGCATCCGTATTTCCGGCATCCAAAAAATCTACCTCTCCAAGTATGGGCTGATGGCTTCGGTGGCTTGTGTTCTCGGCTTTTTCTTATCACTTGTAGTACAGCAGCCTCTTATGGGAAATATTCGTCTTTATATGGGAGAGAGCAACAGTCCCGTATTAAGTGTTTTGCTGGGACTTTTCGGAGCCGCCCTGATATTTGCGGTGGTGCTGCTTTATGTAAATAGGGTGCTTAAAATGTTCCGCAGGATTTCAGCAGTCGAAGCAATGCGCTTCGGTGCGCCACAGGAAAAATCCAAAGGCGCCAAACGCTTTTTACTGAGTAAAAACAGGCTGTTCCCGACCAATATTTTTCTTGGAATCAAGGATGTATTGTCCAGAAAAAAACTATATGCCACAATGCTGACCGTCCTTATCATTTCCACTTTTATGATGATCGTTCCGCAAAATATCTACAGCACCATGGCATCCAAAAACTTTATGACTTATATGGGCATTGGGAAGTGCGATATGCGCTTCGACATTCAGCAGACGGATCATATACCGGAGAAGTCGGCGGAGATGATGGCCGCTCTCCAAAGTGACGGCAATGTCTCTGAATATGTGCTTCTGACAAGCTATATGTTTGATGTGAAAGCAAACGATGGCTCTACGGAACACCTAAAGGTTGAGCTTGGCGATCCGCTTGTGTTTCCGATAGAATACGCCAGTGGAGCTGCGCCGGCAAGCGATACCGAAATTGCGCTTTCCCATATGGTTGCGGATGACTATGAGAAAAAGGTAGGCGATACCCTTGTCCTTGTCATGGATGGCAGGGAAACGTCCCTCACCGTAAGCGGTATCTACTCCGATATTACGAACGGGGGCAAAACGGCCAAAGCCGTTTTTGATACCGAACAGACCAATGTTCTTTGGAGTATCATAGCGGTTAAACTCTACGATACCCAAGGATTAGATGAAATGGTGGGCCGGTACAGGCAGCAGTTTCGCTATGCAAAGGTCGCAAACATTGACGAGTACATTGGCCAGACTTTCAGCTCAACAATTTGGGCCATTGAAAGCGCCTCCTACGCCGCCATTGCGGTTACTGTACTGCTCGCCATATTGGTTACGCTGCTATTTATAAAAATGCTGGTAACGAAAGACCGATATTCCACCGCCGTTCTGAAAGCCGAGGGATTTACAAGCAAGGATATTCGCAGACAGTACATGACACGTTCAGTCCTGATTCTGATGATCGGAGTGATCACCGGAACTGTTTTAGCAAATACGCTGGGAGAGCTGGCAGGCGTTGCGCTCATATCATCCTTTGGCGCGTCCACATTCCGCTTCGAGATAAACCCGCTGTTTGCTTATTTGGCTGCCCCGCTGATACTGGCGGCGGCAGTCATGATTGCCACACGATTCGGCGTCTCAGAGATTCGCAAGATTGAAATATCTCAGCACATAAAGGAGTAAGCCATGAAAACAATGATTCAGGGAAAAAGCATCGTCAAAACCTTCGGGAAAGCCGGAGAAAAGACCACGGCTCTTGCCGGTGTTGACATAACCGTTATGGAGGGTGAGTTTGTCGCTGTAATGGGAGCTTCCGGCAGCGGCAAATCTACGCTGCTCTATTCTGTCAGCGGCATGGACAGCATTGACAGCGGCAGTGTCATGTTCGATGGCAAAGAGTTATCGGAGCTGGGCGAAAACGAGCTTTCCGATGTTCGCCGCACCAAAATGGGCTTTGTATTCCAGCAGCCCACCATGCTGAAAAACTTGAACCTGCTCGACAATATCATACTTTCAAGCGCCCAAGAGAACAGGAAAAACGCTGCCGCCCTTGTAGATCAAGCAAAATCGCTTATGGAAAAAGCGGGAATCAATGGGCTGGAGAGCCGGGACATTACTGAAGTTTCCGGCGGCCAGCTGCAACGTGCCGGCATCTGCCGCGCGCTTATGAGCAGGCCTAAAGTCCTCTTTGGCGATGAACCCACCTGCGCGCTGAACTCCGCTGCATCGTCTGAAATCATGCAAATCCTGTCGGAGATTAACGCGGACGGCACTACCATTATGCTTGTCACACACGACCCCAGAATTGCAGCCGTAGCAGAAAAGGTGTTGTTCATGCGCGATGGAAAAATCGAAACGGAATTACAGCTTTCAAAATATAGTGGAAGCGGTTTTGAAGGCCGAATCAACAAGGTGAGCGAAAAAATGATGGAAATCGGGGTGTGATTCAGGCAGCGGACACCGAGCATCAGGAGACCGGGCAATGAGCGAAAACGCCTTAACGGCAAACGGATTGACAAAGGAATACCCTGACTTTCTTTTGAATAATGTGTCCTTTGCCGTGCCGCAGGGAAAAACCGTCGGGTTCATCGGCGAGAACGGCGCGGGGAAAAGCACGACAAGGAACGCCGTCCCCGGACGGAGACGAAAAGACGCGGGTGGAATATCCGTTTTGGACAAGCGGGAGCATGAGATGGACAACGCGGTTCGGGGCAAATACCTATTAGCAATGATGTCGAATAAAAGGATGGATTTACAATGAAAATTGAGTTTGAGGAAGTTCAAAAATCCTTTGGTGCGGTAAAGGCCATCGACGGTTTGAATTTGAGCATTGATGAAGGCGAGGTTTACGCGCTTCTCGGTCATAATGGGGCGGGAAAGACGACCACGCTGCGGCTGTTGCTTGGGCTCTTGGAACCGAGCAAGGGAACGATTACGGTATTTGGGAACGACCCCGCGAAAAGTAACGCGGTTCGCGCTCTGTGCGGCGTGTTGTCGGAGGATGTGGGATTGTATGAACCGCTGACCGTCTACGATAACCTGATGTATTACGCGGACATCTACGGTATGAGCCGCGTGGAATCCAACAAGCGCGTTGACGAGCTGCTGGGCAGGTTTGACCTTTTTGATAAAAAGGGGCTGATCGTCAAGGGCTTTTCCACCGGAATGAAAAAGAAGGTCGCGCTTATTCGCGCTATGCTGCACAGACCCCGTATTTTGCTGTTGGATGAACCGACCAACGGGCTTGACCCGGTGAGTACAAAGGATTTGAGGAATATGCTGTCCGAACTCGCGAAAGAGCAAGGGACGACCATCATTATGACGACGCACAACCTTGAGGAAGTACAGAAAATGTGCGATAAAATCAGCATCCTCCGACATGGGCGCAATCTCTTCACCGGTTCGATGCATACGCTTCAAGACGGTGCCAAATATAGGGAACGCGGGCGGTTCAGCCTGGAAAAGCTGTATATGGACATCGAGGCAAGGGGGGACGGCAAATGAGTAAATCGGTTTTCCGTATTCAGCTTGCCCTGTTCAGCCGCGAAAAAGGTATGCTGATATTCTATTTTATAGGTATCGCACTGACTGGCATAGCCGCCCCGGTATTTTATCATGGAATGGGCGCGTCCTTGCCGCTTACGGCGATCATGACGACTATGTTCCTGAAGCCGATTCTGGCAGACAGCTTGGCGGGGGAGCGCGAGAAGAAAACCCTTGAATCGCTTTTATCAACCCGGATAAACGGGAAAGCTATTATTTGGGGCAAATTCCGATTCAGCCTGTGTTTCGCGGCGGGCTTCTTCGGGGCGACCGTTTTGTGCGCCGCGCTGACAAATATGATTGCGGGTTACGGAATAGGCGTAAAGGCCTGGCAGTGGGCTTGCGCGTTGGTGATGGCGACGCTTCACTTCACCGCGACTGCCGTTTCGGGCGTGTATGCCTCCGCGACCTCCGCCGACGCTCGAACCGCCAACAGCCGCGTCTCGCGGATAGCCTACGTCTTGGGGCTGCTGTTCATCGTATATTTATCGGTTGTCTTTACAGAGGAACTGATTGCGTCGCTGACTGTGGGCGGCAGTCTTGCGCTGGTCTATCTTTGCGTTGCGATCAGCTACGCAATCCATGTGGCAAAGATGAAGCAGTCGGATTACTTTGAGAACGTAAAAGCCAAACAAACGCGAAAGGCAACGGAACATTACGAAGGCAACCCGCCGAAATCGCAGTTCGGTGTTGTTTTCGCGCACGAACTTAGGTATCTTTGGACTCTCAAAACGCTTCTCCTGAATTTTGTGTTTTTATGCTTCTGCCCCGCGATACTTGTGGCGTTGCTGAAATACTTTACGGGTGAGGTGGACTTATACTACGGGGTACTTTTGACCGCGCTCATGCTGCCGAGAGCGCCGACGAACCTGATCGCCTATTCCATTGGCGGCGAAAAGGTGTATCAAACGGGCGAGTCGCTGCTGTCCACGCCATTGCGGTTAAGGCCGATGTTCCTTGCCAAGAGCATGATTCCCGTTATGGTTTCCGCGATAATGCTTTCAGTATCCGCGCTGCTGACGCTGATTGCGGCGAACTTGATTGGCGTGTTTGCCGAATCCGGCGCTGTCTATCATTACACCGCCGACCAGCTTGTGCTGTTGTTCCCTGCGGGGATCATGTCCTGCGTCACAATGGTGTTCATAACAGGTATATTGTCGGTAAATATGAAAACCCCACGCCAAGGTCTGTATGTGTCGAGCCTCCTTGGAATCATCTTTGCAGCCCCGCCGCTTGCGATTGTGTACCTGACGCAGCACGCGCTGATGTGGTCGGTGATATACTTTGCCGTCCTACTGCTTTGCAGCGCTTTGTGTGTGAAAAGTATTTCGGATAAGGTAAGCAGACCGCGGATAATGAGCAAGCTGTAAAGAAGCGAAAACTTGAAAGCGGTGAATGGCTGGTTGAAAAAGATATTGGCTCAAGACGGGCTGGAACCGTTTCTCGAAGAACAAGCGGAACGGATTGCCTTTTTTGAAACGGCATTCGCAAAGGATAACGACGGGCGAAGCAAGAGCTTCCACTGCATAGCCGCGTTGCTTTCTCTACTAATGCCGCTTTTTCTGCAAGGAAATAAGTGCAGATGTCAGAGTTCATTACTCTCCAACAGCTACACTTTTATGGTACTAAAAAAGAGAAGTAATGTTCAGATGACGGGAGGAATCAAAATGAGCGCGTTGGATTATAAGAAAACGCAAAAGGAACTATACTCGCCGACAGCCATGCCGTCCATCATCGAGGTGCCGGAGATGGTATTTATTATGATAGACGGGTATGGCGACCCGAACACAGGCGCGGAGTACAAAACCGCCGTGGAAATCCTGTATGGGTTATCCTACTCCATCAAGATGAGCAAGAAAAGCGGCGATAGGCCGGATGGATATTTCGA